>PHDA01000007.1 GCA_002842465.1 Bacteroidetes bacterium HGW-Bacteroidetes-7 | reverse complement strand
GAGACACTATCTATGATGTTCCTGTTACAAATAATAAAATTTCTAACATTATTGATGCTTTGTATGAAGCTAACAATCCTGACAGAATAAAAGAGAGGCTGGCAACCTATCTGTTACACCCATTTAAGTATGAAGAAAATGAAGGAGACTTTGCGGGTGTTGATTTTGAAAGCGGCAGATGGTATAACAGAAACCTTAGGATATTTCGAAATATTCAAAGAATTACAAATAAGGGGGAGGATAGAATTTTATTGATCATTGGCAGCGAACACCTGAATTTATTAAATCTTTTTTTTGACACATCCAAAGAATTTGAATTAGTTTCACCTTTACCTTATTTAGAAAAGGCAAGACTTTAACCTATCTTTGCCCCCTCGAATTTTTAAAAGGAAAATAGTGATGGTCTCTTGTGACGGGTTAAGTGTAGAGTTTGGCGGTACGGTGTTGTTTGAAAATATCTCTTTTGTAATAAACGACAAAGACAGGATAGCCCTTATGGGCAAAAACGGAGCAGGTAAATCTACCCTCCTGAAAATACTTGCAGGAGAAAGGGCCCCTTCAAGAGGTGTCATCTCAGCTCCAAAAGATTCGTTAATTGCATATCTGCCTCAGCATTTAATGACCGAAGATGGGCGTACTGTCTTTGAGGAGGCCTCTCAAGCCTTCAAACATCTGCATGATATTGAGGCCCAGATTGCTGAGTACAACAGTCAACTGGAGGCTAGAACAGATTATGATTCAGAGGAGTATTACAAACTTATTGAAGATTTATCTGCACTTAGCGAAAAGTACTATGCTGTTGATATTACTCACTTTGCAGAGGATGTTGAGAAGGTTCTTTTGGGTCTTGGTTTCAAAAGGGAGGAGCTTGGAAGGCAGACTTCGGAATTGAGCGGAGGTTGGCGTATGCGTATTGAGCTGGCAAAGATTCTTCTTCGCAAGCCCGATGTTATATTGTTGGATGAGCCTACTAATCACCTTGATATGGAGTCGATTATATGGTTGGAGGAGTTTCTGATAAATCAGGCTAAGGCGGTTGTACTAATTTCCCATGACAAATCTTTTGTTGACAATGTAACCAACAGAACTGTTGAACTTACCATGGGGCGCATTTACGACTATAAAGTTAACTACTCTCACTATCTGGAACTTCGTAAGGAGCGTCGTGAGCAACAGCAAAGGCAGTTTGATGACCAGCAAAAAATGATTGCAGAGACAAAGGAGTTTATTGAAAGATTTAAGGGCACTTATTCAAAGACTTTTCAGGTTCAGTCTCGGGTAAAGATGCTGGATAAACTTGAAATCATTGAGGTTGACGAAATAGACTCGTCTGCCCTGAGGCTCAAGTTTCCGCCCGCTCCCCGCAGTGGAAACTTTCCGGTTATTATGGATCAGGTAGGCAAAACCTATGATCAGAAATCCATCTTTTCAAACGCCTCTCTTACAATTGACCGCGGTGACAAGGTTGCCTTTGTAGGCAGAAATGGTGAGGGTAAATCCACCCTTGTAAAATGCATTATGAAGGAGATTGATCACGATGGCAAACTCACGCTTGGGCATAATGTTCAGATTGGTTATTTTGCTCAGAACCAGGCATCTTTGCTCGATGAAAACCTTACTGTTTTTCAGACAATTGACGATATTGCAGTAGGCGATATCCGATCAAAAATTCGCGACCTTCTGGGTGCATTTATGTTTGGCAGAGACGATGTTGACAAGAAGGTTAAAGTGCTCTCCGGGGGTGAGCGAACCCGTCTGGCAATGATTAAGCTGCTGCTTGAGCCAGTGAACCTCCTCATTCTGGACGAGCCTACAAACCACCTCGACATACGCACTAAGGAGATTCTCAAGCAGGCACTACTTGCTTTTGACGGAACTTTGATAGTGGTCTCACACGACCGTGACTTCCTTGACGGACTTGTAACAAAAGTTTACGAATTTGGCAACGGACAGATAAAAGAGCATTTGGAAACCATTCAGGGCTTTCTTGAAAAAAAGAGAATGGAGCATTTGCGGGAGATTGAGCGAAAAATCTGAGTATATTTACTCTCGAATTTTCTAAAATAGAGAGAAATGAATTCAAAAAACATCCCATTTTCCACTATTGACTGGACAAATGTGCCAAAGAGCGAACATAAAGGTGAGTCGGGAACAGCATGGTGGCAGACTATGCAGTTCGAGGGACTCCGAGTAAGGCTGGTTGAATATTCAAAAGGATATGTTGCCGACCACTGGTGTGCCAAAGGGCACATTGTACATTGCCTTGAGGGTGAATTTGTGAGCGAACTGCAAGATGGTGGAAAGTCTGTGTTAACGAAAGGGATGACTTACGTTGTAACAGATGATTTAAGTTCACACCGCTCTTCAACAGAGAATGGAGTTAAGCTTTTAATTATTGATGGTGATTTTTTAAAATTTCAACCATGAAGAATTACTCCTATCTCTTTTTATTGATAATTGTAGGTGCAATAAGCGGTTGTCTTTCAAGCAATAATATGTCAGATAAGGCTTTAAATATTCAAGGCGATTATTTCGGTCAAGCACTACCTGGTGATTCTGCAGTTCTGTTTGCACCAAATGTCATCTCTTCAGGCATGAATGAAAGAGATTTCACTATCTCTCCAGATGGCAACGAAATCTTTTTTTGTCGTGAAGTGGGTAACTTTAAATACACTACAATCTTTTATACTAAGAGAGTTGGCAATGTCTGGTCCACTCCTGAAGTTTTTGAATACTGTACCAACCCACATTTCAAGTATATAGAACCACATATATCTCCTGACGGCAGTAAACTATTTTTTATCTCAACTATGCCTGTAGATTCTTCGTCTGTTGGCAACGAAGATATTTGGGTATCTGTTAAAGAAGATGGTAAATGGACTAACCCACAAAACCTCGGCCCCCCAGTTAATACACATAGCAAGGAGTTTTTCCCGTCGGTAACATACGATGGAACAATTTACTTTACACATTTGGATACAATTGCCAAAGATGAGTTTATCTATCGTTCACGTTATAGCAACGGGGTATATGAGCAACCGGAAAAACTGTGCTCAAATGTGAATATTGGAAGAGCCCGATACAATGCTTTTGTAGCACCGGATGAGAGCTACATTATTATTCCTGCTTTTGGTATGCCGGATAGCTATGGAGGGACAGATTACTATATATCATTCAGAGACAGCTTAGATAATTGGAGCGCCGCAGTTAATATGGGACCAAAAGTCAACACTGCGAATCCAAAAGAGTGGTCTGCATCGGTAACTCCGGATGGTAAGTTCATATTTTTCATGTCAGCTAAAATGGGAAATAATACCTTAGGTGTGCTAAACGCACATTCACTTCTTGACTTCCATAACTCTCCGCAAAACGGAAATACCGATATTTATTGGATATGTTCTTCGATAATTGATGATCTGAAAAGGTCTGTAAAATAGTATATTAAATGTGCTTAGATATTTGTGTCCGTGAAATTAAGGATGGTGAAAAACCACTCCTAGAATCTTTTATGTATGATGCCATCTTTATACCTGAAGGAGAGGAGAGGCCCTCGAGAGATGTATTAAAATTCCCGGAAATTTCGAGGTATTATGAAAGTTTTGGAAGGCAGGGAGACTATTGTCTGGTAGCAGAAATAGATAATGAAATAGTTGGAACAGTCTGGACCAGATTATTCTCCGAAGAAAACAGAAGTTATGGATTTATAGACTCTTCAACACCTGAATTGGCAATGTCAGTTACTCATAAATACAGGAATATGGGTATAGGAAAGCATCTGCTTTCAGAGATGCTAAAGTTAATAGAATCAAAAGGTTATATACAAATTTCACTTAGTGTTGATACTGATAATTTTGCTTACGAGATGTACAAAAAATTTGGGTTTGTAGATATTCAATTGGTTGGCAAATCAATGACAATGATGAAAAAATTAAATGAGGGATGAAAACAGAGATTAAAACAGTAATTACTTCAAATGGGGAGGTAGTAATAAGAGAGATAGAGAATTCTGATCTGCAGTTATTGGCAAAATATGCTAATAATCCAAAAGTAGCTATAAATCTGAGGGATGCTTTTCCAAACCCCTATGCATTGGAAGATGCAATAAGGTTTAAAGAGGCAATAGACAAGCAGAACCCTAAAACAATTTATGCTATTGAATTTAAAGGAGAATATGTCGGGAACATTAGCTTAACTCCTGGAACAGATGTGTATCGCAGAAGTGCCGAAATTGGATATTTTATTGGAGAACCATTCTGGAATATGGGAATAATGTCAAAAGCTGTTGATCTTATAACAGATTGGGGATTTAAAGCTTTAGGCATTGTTAGAATATATACAGGTGTTTTTGAATACAACATTGCATCGCAAAGGGTTCTCGAAAAGTGCGGTTTCAAAAAAGAGGCAATATTCAGAAAGTCAATTTGCAAGAACAATATAATTTACGACGAAATCAGATATTCAAAGGTAAAAGAGTGACCCATGAATAATGCAAGTATAGCACCGTGTGGTGTAAATTGTGATACCTGTATTGGCTTTCAGAGATATAAAAACAGGTGTGCCGGGTGTAACAATTCAGGTAACAAGCCTTACCATTGTACAGTTTGCAGTATTAAACAGTGTGCTGAAAAGGGAGATAACCATATTTTGCTCTGCAATGCTTGTTTGAAATTTCCATGCAGGCGGATTAAAGATCTTGATAAAAGATACAGAACCAAATATGGTGTAAGCCTTATTGAGAACCTAAATACCATCAAAGAGATAGGCTTAACACAGTTTGTTGAACTTGAAAAGGGAAAATGGAAATGTAGTAATTGCGGACAATTACTTTGTGTTCATAGAGATACATGTATAAATTGTGGTATTTTAAAAGCAATATGATATGGCAGAGCTAAAAACTAAACAGACTATGGCAGATGTTAGTGAATTCATTAACAAATTTGCAGACTCTGAACAAAAAAGAGCAGACAGCTTTGAGATTTTGAATTTGATGCAGGACTTCACGGGGTATGAACCAAAAATGTGGGGGGATTCAATTATCGGATTTGGGAGTTATCATTACAAGTCTGAAAGAAGCACTCAAGAGGGAGACTGGCCACTTATTGGGTTTTCACCACGAAAAGCAGCCATTTCACTTTACGTCTATTCCGGTTGTGCCGGACAGGAAGCACTACTAAACGAACTTGGTAAATTCAAAATGGGGAAATCCTGCATTTATATCAAAAAACTCTCAGATATAAACCAGGATATCCTAAAACAAATAATAAAATCAACCATTGATTTCCTCCAGGAAAAATGGGGGAGAATTTAAGTTGTCGCCTTAAAATAACTTTTCAAGGCCTCAACATATTGCTCAAAAGCATTACGACCGATTTCCGTTATACGACATAAGGTTCTGGGTCGTTTGCCGCTGTATCCCTTTTCTATCTCAATGTATCCTGCTTCGTTTAGCTTTTCCAGTTGAACGCTAAGATTTCCTCCTGTTGAGCCGGTTTTTTCACGCAGATAAACAAAATCTGCCTCTTCTACCGAAACCAAAATTGAGATCACTGCCAGTCGCAATTGCGAATGAAGTAGTGGGTCTAAATCCTTAAACATAACCTTAAGCTTTTTTTACTTTCCTTGATGCCGCATTAAGTATGTGGCCCGGGATGATAAGCATAATTACTGCAAAGAGGGAAAATATTAAAATCTGATCCAGCCCATTGAGCATTAGTATAACAAAGCTTAATAATATCCCCAGAAATCCGGCAATAATAATTGGTTTAAATTTTATTATCAGACCACTCATTGCTACCCCGGTATTAATTAGCAAGGCCATTGTGAATAAAATAGGAAAGGCTTTGTAGTCAATAAACATATAAAGAGAAAGTAATGCTGCAACAACACCGATTACTATCCAAATATTTCCAATCACTCTTCCTGCGAATGTTATTGCTCCCCGCTTCTCTTTTTTTAACAAATAAATCATTCCCGGATATCCAATCAGTGGTATGGCAAACCAAAGCCACTGCATCCTGTAATCACCGGTTTTCATAAGTAAAAAATAGATTGCGAGTGACACAAAAAGCCACACATATCCCCACAGCAAATAGATGCTGCCACCATCTTTTTCGAGATTGTTTCTGGTCTCTTTAATCATCCTGGTGATTATTTCCAGACTTTCATTTTGAGTTAAGTTTCTCTCTTCCATAAATTTAATTGTTACTTCGATTAGTAAATAAGTTTATAATATAAACCATTTGGCTCAAAAAATTTGCAACTCTAAAAGTTGCGTGATGCAAATGTAAACAAGTTAATAATATAAACCAAATTTAATTTATTTCTTATTTTGTAATATTTTAACTTTGCAATTCAAAATATCAGAGATATAAAGTCTATTTCTCAATGAGTGAAACTTTTATACATTGCCGAACTTTAATTACAGCAAATGAAATTAGAAGAGTTAGGATACAATCCACAAATTAAACAACTTGTAAGCGAACATAATCTCTCAGGATTTGAGATAGGCCGGGTAATTGCGGAGCATAAGGAGAGATATATTGTAAAAACTGAAAATGGAGAATTTGAGTCAGAAATAACCGGAAATTTAAGGTTCTCGGCAAAGGGACGTGAAGATTTTCCAACTGTTGGAGACTGGGTAGCAATAACAGTTTTTGATTCCGGGAATTCTATAATTCATAAAATAATTCCCAGACAATCAATGATTTCAAGGCAGGCGATTGACAAGTTTGGTGAAATACAGGTGATTGCAGCAAATATCGATTATGCTCTTTTAGTTCAAGCCGCTGATAGAGATTTCAATATAAACCGTCTTGAAAGATATCTCACTATTTGTAATTCATCCAAAGTTAAACCGGTAATTGTTTTGACAAAGACAGATTTGATTGATAAGGACTACGGAGTCAGAACCATTGAACTAATCAAAAAAAGGATAAAAGGGGTTGATGTATTTGCAATAAGTAACACTACACTCGATGGTTATGAAGATTTAAGCCGGTTGATTGAAAAGGGTAAAACCTTCTGCTTACTGGGCTCTTCGGGTGTTGGCAAATCTACACTAGTGAATAACCTCTACGGGAAACAGCTCATGAGCACCAAATCAATCAGCCTAAGTACCGGTAAAGGCAAACACACGACAAGTCACAGGGAGATGATTTTTCTTGAAAATGGAGGGATTCTAATAGACAATCCAGGTATGAGGGAGGTGGGCGTAGTAGATAAAGAATCCGGAATGGAGATGACTTTCGATCTGATTTTTACGCTATCTCAAAAATGCAAATTTAAAAATTGTACACACACTAACGAAATCGGATGTGCTGTGATTGAATCTATTGAAAATGGGAGCCTGGAGAGAGATGTTTATGAGAATTATATTAAAATTCAAAAGGAGATATCTTTTTTTGAAACATCAGTTTCTGAGAAAAAGAAGAGAGATAAAATTTTAGGAAAAATTATTAAAGACTATCATAGAAAAGGTATAAAGTAGAAACAATAAACATTCTCCAAATAATTTGCATAACTTCACTCTAAATCTGTAAAGTTATGGCACTAATTGAAGAGTTCGAAGAAGAAGGGATTTGGCTGTTTAGATATCGTAGTCTGCTTCCCATTATAATATTAGTTATTGGTACCTTCTTGATTTTGAGGTCAGAATTATATCCAGGAGTTTTCTTTCTTAGAGATACTCCTTTTGAGATCTATTATGAAATGTTTTGCCTGTTTATAAGTTTGATTGGGCTGGGTATTCGTATTTATACCGTTGGGCACACTCCCAAAAATACTTCAGGTAGAAATACCAAAGAACAAATTGCAGAAACGCTAAACACATCAGGAATTTATAGTATTGTAAGGCACCCGCTATATCTTGGTAATTTTTTCATGTGGTTTGGTCTTGCAATGTTAACCGGGAATGTTTGGTTCATTCTTGTTTTCTGTTTAGTTTACTGGTTATATTATGAAAGGATTATGTTTGCCGAAGAGCAATTTTTACGTCGCAAGTTTGGAGAACAATATTTAAATTGGGCAAAAAAAGTCCCTGCATTTATTCCAAAATATTCAAAGTTTTTTAAATCGGATTTGACCTTTAGCTGGAAAAAGGTATTGAAACAAGAAAAAAACGGGCTGGCTGCTATTTTCCTGCTATTTTGTGTGTTTGATATTGCAGGTGAGCTTATTGAAAAAGATACTCATTTCAACTATTTTCTTATAGCAGGCACCATTTTGACTCTTCTGATGTATGTTGTTCTAAAGTATATAAAGAAAAGGACTCAAATACTTAACGAATCAGGCAGGTGATTTTTTTTTGGTAGAAACAATTTAAAACCATAACTTTAACGTCGATATAATCACCAAAAATAACTTAATCCATGTTGAAGAAATTTAAAAAGATTGCCGCCCTTTTGGGGCTGGCAGCATTGCTTTCAAGCTGTGCACTAACACTACCGGTTAACGCAACAAGTAATCCCGTAGGTCAAAAGGTAGGAGTATCTAAAGCTACCGGTTATCTGGGCGTTTTGTTTTTTGACCAAGATGCAAGTATCCAAACTGCTGCCAAAAATGGTGGTATTAAAAAAATTGCTACAGTTGACATCAAAAAAACCAGTGTTCTGAACATTATTGTTACCTATGAAACAATAGTAACAGGAGAATAAGGTTCATTCAAAGCATGGTGATCATTAAATAATCACCATGCTTTTTTTATACTAAAAACTGAAATGAAAAAAAATTGGTTAATCAGATCATTTTGCATACTACTTTTTGCAGTTATTGTAACATCCTGCTTTACTGTCAGGCCGGCTGCTGTAAAAACCAATAAAAAACTTTTTGAAACTTTTTTTCTGGGCGACCAGGGAACACAATATTTTATAAAACCACTTATATTCCAGGATGATTTTAAAAATTACCTTGAGTTGGATATAACTTTCAGATATTTAGATAAAATTTTGGACTCAGCTATAATAAATTTTTCAATTTACAGCAGAGAGCATATAAAAGCTCTTGATAGCATTACAATTAATAATAAGGGTTATTCAGTCGTAGCAAGAGATGTGAATTACCTTTATTCAGAAAGGTCCAAACAATTCTTCAAATCTAGATTCTCAACTAAAGTAGGGTTATCTGATTTAATTCCGCTTTTTTCAAACAATGCCTGGAGTATCACTCCTAACAAAACCGGCTATTCTCAATTTTTTGCACCAAAAAGTACTAAAACAAAAATAGATAGGCTTAATTTTAATATCTTTTCTATTGTCAAATATTAATCGAAAACATTATTACAAAACATAATAGAAGTTTTGATATCATCTGGCTGCAAAAAAATATTTAAAGCTTTACCCCTTTTCAGATATTAATACAAGAGCGCTGGGTTGAAGAATTTCAAGATTTCTTCCTGAGATTGAAATTATTTTATCCTGATGAAATGCCGAGAGCGTATTAATAATGCTCTCTTTTGAGTACCCAAGTGCGTCAGCCATTTCATCGCGGGTGAATGGTATTTGAAGTTTACCTGAGTCATATAATCTGGATAAAGTTAACAGTAGGGTGGCAACTGCCCCATTTACATTTTTGTGACTTAATGTTATGAGGGTATGCACCACTCCGTTTGTCAGTTCTGACATAAGTTTGACAACGTAAACAGCAAATTGTCCGTTATTCTCAATCAGATTTTCAAACACCTCTCTGTCAATAATTCTTACAGTGGTATTAGTTATTGCAACTGCAGAGAATTCAAGTCTTTTCTTGACGAATGAGCACATAAGTCCAATAAAATCTCCATTTGTAGCAAAGCTAAAAGTTGTATCTCTTTCTCCTGTTTGAAAATTTAACTTAGCTATTCCATCCTCAACAAACAAAATTTGCGAAGCAAGAGTGCCTTGCTTGATGATGGTTTCTCCCTTGTTGTAGGTGAGAGTTTCTGAGGCATTTAAAATACGGTTTCGTTCACTCTCGTTCAGAGCCTCCATCCAACTATTAATGCCGGTGTTTATTTGTGTATTCTTTTTCATAATGACTCCTATAATCCAAAAAATGCAATTTTACATCTTTTTTAATTAAAAACTACCTTACATTTTATTTCATTCATCAAATAATCTGCCATACTTTTGTTAAAAATTATAACATTTTTTATTCAAATCATTATGGCAGATATAAAATTCAGAGTTAAAGCACATAGCGAAAACCCGGCTAAGACAATTGTTAAGGCAAGACAGTTTGAAATAGTGGTTGACGAACCGGCAGATCTTGGCGGAACTGACACAGGTCCTAATCCTGTGGAGTATGTACTTGCAGCATTTGCAGGTTGCCTAAATGTTATGGCGCACATTGTAGCTAAGGAGATGAATTTCGAATTAAGAGGTGTTCAAATTGATCTTAGCGGAGATATCAACCCTGCTCGTCTATTTGGTATGAGCTATGACGAACGCGCAGGCTATAAGCAAATTGTTGTTCGTATTAAGCCTGACTGCGACGCTGATGCAGATACGCTTGAAAAATGGGCTGAGGCAATTGAAAACAGATGTCCTGTTAGCGACAATCTGCAAAACACAACTCCTGTTAAGATTGAGGTGAAGAAGTAGTAAACTTACTTTAAGTTAAGCAAATAAAAGCTGCGTTGAATTTTAACGCAGCTTTTTTATTTTAAAAACCAATGATTTTTGTAAAAAGGGACTTAAATTTGTAAAAGATGGTATTGCCAAAATGAGAATATTCAAGAGAATAATATGGATTGCATTTGCAGCATTTGTTGCCAGCATAGTATTCTCGTTACTATTTCCGAGTCGAGTCAGAGTAGTTGACAGCATTAGAATGTTTGCACAACGGCCAATTATTAAGTGGGTGGGAAGGATAAAAATGGAAGATATTCCAATAATTGATATACAAAAGGCAGATACGGGGATAGACATTTCATTTGAAGATCTTAAACAGCACTTAACCCAATTAACTCCCGGAAGTATAATTCTAACCCGCACAAGAAACTATTTTATATCGGGATTTATTCCTAGTATGTGGATGCATGCAGGAATCTACTTAGGAACAAAAAGGCAACTGTATGCTACCTTCAAATCAGAAAGTTTGCTCAGTAAATTGGACTCTCTTATGAATGACTCAGATATTTATGTGCTGGACAGTTACTCTGACGGAGTTAGCGTCAGGCCTTTAAAAGAGCTTTCAAACATGACAGATGTCTCTTATCTGACTCACTTTGCATCCTTTTCTTTTAATGACGCAAAAGAGCAGAGAGCTCTCTTAATCGAGAAGGGGCTTGAGTATTTAGGCAGGGAGTATGACTATGACTGGATTACAGAAGATGATGAGACTATATTCTGCTCGGAGTTATTATATCATACTTTAAAAGCTGTCGGGATAGATATTAAGGATCGTACAACAACGGTGAGTCGTATAATATTTACCCCGGACAACTTGTTTCAGCACCTGTTAAACAATTCCGGTAAAGATGGAAAATTCACCTACCATGGAACTGTCCTTAAGGAGAATGACACTACTCAGATTCTTTTTCCGATATAGAAGACATAGCCGTAGTACTCTTTGTATTTGCCATAGAGTTCTGCCTCCAGTTTGAGGTAGCTTATAAGATCTTCAGCTGTCTTATTCCCTGAATATTTAGCGAGAAAATTCTTTTGCGCCTCAATCTGGGGAGTGTAAAAATGGTCTGTCCAACAATTTTCTGGAATTACAAATGTTGCAACAGGCACATAACCGGCTGCTTGCATCTGTAAAACCTTATTTGGGATAGTATCAATCTGATTGTATGCATCTAACCAGAAGGTTTCAATCTCTGCAGGCCTTTCAGTAGTAAACCAAGATGCCTCGCTTACAGCAATGTAACCCCCTTTTTTGAGATATCTGCGCCATTCATTCAACCCCCTCTCAAACCCAATGTTATAAATAGCTCCTTCGGACCATATCAGATCCAGCTCTTCATCTTTAAAGGGGAGATCATCCATTGATCCTGTTATACCTTTCACCCTTTTGTCAAGTCCCCAGTTTACAGCATTTTTGTTAAAGAGGTCGATAAAATCAGGAAACAGATCTATGCCCGTAATCTCTCCGGGAACATGTTGGGCAAGAGTCATTGTCTGTCCGCCTGTACCGCAACCCAGGTCAGCTATTTTTGATCCGGAGTTAAGGTTGTCAATAAAACCGGCAGCCTTGATTGTAGTCTCAGGGCTTCCTGGCCCTTGCCTTTCAGCGGCAGAAAAGTATTCACAAATTAGTTTGAATTGAAAGTCGTGAACATTAATATTTTGATTACTCATGATGTTAAATTTTTAACCCAATATCTATGGGTTCATTTGTTTTGAAATATTTGTAAGAAAAAATAATCAGGCATGAAAATGCCCGAGAAAAAATGGATAACCTTTAGCAGAAAGCCAAAAGGTTATTTACCTCACCAAATCCGAATTAAATTTTAACATCCAAAGTTTTTAGACGATGCAAAGATATAAAAATGATTTTCTTTTTTTAAAATCAAAACTAAATATTACTACATTTGCGCGAATTTCACATTGAATTAACTCCACTACAATTCAAGCATATGGCAATTCCAACATCCAGAACATCAAAGATCGCAAATATCAACATCAACGAAAAGAAGTGTACCGTATGTGGTAAATGTGTTGAGGTTTGTAAAGATTTCAGCATTGCTGTAGTTGATAAAAAACTTGTAACTACATCTGACCCTGTTTTCGGGTGTGTGGGCTGTGGTCATTGCATGGCTGTTTGTCCAATAGGAGCTATTACCATTTCAGGCAGAGAGACAAGTGAATCAGATCTCTTTGAAATACCTGAACTGGCCTCCGCCTCAAATTATGAACAGTACACAGCACTACTTAAACGCCGAAGAAGCATAAGGGAGTTTGCCAATAAAGAGATAAGTCGTGAGATAATTGATAAAATAATAGATGCAGCTACAAATTCCCCAATGGGTGTACCTCCCTCAGATGTGAATGTTTTGGTATTGGAGGGTAGAGATGCAGTAAATGGGTTTGCCCGCGATTTTTGTAAGTTTCTCAATAGCATGCAGTGGTTCGTATCCAAATGGTTTCTGGCTTTGATGAGACCTTTTTGGGGCAAGGCAAATGATAAAATGTTCAAAGATTTTGTCAGGCCAATGTTCAAAATTTTTACAAAAAAAATGGACCAGGATATTAATCTCGTTACCTATGATGCTCCACTGGCTATCTATTTTTACGGGTCACCCTATACTGACCCGGCAGATCCTATTATTGCTGCCACTGTTGCAATGTATGCGGCAGAAACATTGGGACTTGGGACTTGCATGATTGGAAGCGTACACCCTTTGATTCAGAATGGTAAAAAAGCAAAAATATTCAGAGAAAAGTACGGCATAAAATACACAAGCAGAGAGGGGCTGATTGTACTATTCGGATACCCTGCCGTAAAATACAAAAAAGGCATTAAACGAACATTTGCATCTGTAACAACTATAAATTGATACCATTCAAGGATGTCTCAAGTTATTGAACTTATACTTATTGCCATAGGCCTCTCTTTTGACACTTTTGCAGTATCTATCTCAACAGGTCTAACCAATAATAAAATCAGATTTTTACAAGGGGTTAAAGTAGCACTTGTTCTTGCCTTCTTTCAGACATTAATGCCATTAATCGGTTGGTTAGGGGGAGTTCAGGTAGGTCGTTTGATGTCTGATTTTGATCACTGGATTGCTTTCGGGCTTCTCTTTTTGTTGGGTGTCAAGATGATTGCAGATACATTTAAAAAAGAGCAGGAGAGAAAGATTAATCCGATGATGTTGAGTGTACTTATTTATTTAGGGCTGGCCACAAGCGTAGATGCTCTTGTCGTAGGAGTCAGTCTTGCACTTATAAGTACTGACATTTACCTGGCTCTCGCAGTTATTGGCTTTACAACATTCATGGCAGCAATGATAGGAATGCTATTAGGAAAAAACGCGACCGGAAAACTCGGTAAAAAAATTGAAGTGCTCGGAGGCCTTATTTTAATTGGTATTGGAGCAAAAATTCTCATTGAACACCTCTCTTAAAATGAAAAATAAACTTAAACGAATGGCAATGATATTAGCTTCGGCATTAATCCTTTTATTTCTGCTTCCTTTGGCAGTTGTTTTTATTAACAGTCAAGGGAGACCTCAGCCTTTTGTGGATAATAGTGGTAAAGTCATAGAAGGAAGTCTGGCCGAAAAGACCTTTATTAAGATTGGTGGGGTAAAACAGGGAATGTTTATAAAAAGTAAGGATACCGGGAATCCTGTTTTGCTTTATCTGCATGGAGGCCCTTCTTTTTCTAACTATTTTATGATAGAAAAATACAAACCCGGACTGGAAGATGTGTTTACTGTTTGTTACTGGGAGCAACGAGGTGGGGGACTCTCCTTCAATACAGAAATTGCTAAAGAGAGCATCACATATACACAACTTGCCTCAGATGCCATAGAGGTAACAAATTATCTGAGAGAGAGATTTGGTAAAGAAAAAATTTACATTTTTGCTCATTCCGGAGGTACCCCGTTTGCCCTTAAGGCAGTTTCTGAAAACCCTCATCTCTTCCATGCATATATTGCTATGGCTCAGATTACAAATCAAGCTGAATCAGAGACGATTGCTTATGAATATATGGTTTCGAAAGCCCAGGAATCAGGCGATAAAAGGGCCTTGAGTACTCTTCAAAAATACTCATCTGTTACCTGGGGTAAAGAAGAGATATTGACATTTTTCAGATCACCCGCCAGAGATAATTATATGCACAAGATGGGAATTGGAACTATGCACAATATGAGATCGATTTTTACAGGCGTTTTTGTTCCCGTTTGGATGTGCAATGCATATACATTCAAAGAGAAATTCAATATATGGAAATCTAAAATTACTTTTTTACCAAAAACAAACATACATAAGGAGACTATCGAAACTGATTTTGCTTTAAAGGTAAATGAGGTGAAAGTACCTGTTTATTTCTTCTCAGGGATTCATGACCTTACTGTAAATATCTCTTTAAGCAAAGAGTATTATAAAAAACTTATTGCCCCGGTTAAGGGATTTTATACATTCGAAAACTCTGCTCACAGCCCGCTCTTTGAAGAGCCGGTCAAAGTTATAAATATAATAAAAGAGGATGTGCTAAATGGCAAAAACACGCTTTCAGATCAATTTGACTAAATTGTCTGACAGGTCAAGATAATCTTTTAATTTTGCATAATACCAATCAAAATCCTTCAATCCACATGATATTATCAAAAATCAAGCAGACATCCCTTTTGAATATTTTTTTATTGATCATTACATTCACGCTTTCTGCTCAGGAGAGAACCCGGTATGTTGTAAATGAAGATATTCATCTTTACAAAATTCATGATTCTGTTTATCTCCACCTTACTTGGGATACCTTGGGTAGTTTTGGAAGATTCTCATCAAATGGGATTGTATTTATTAAAAACGGAGAGGCTCTTATAATAGACACTCCAATGGACAATGCAAAAACTGAAATTCTGGTCAATTTTATTAAAGACTCTTTAAATGCCAATGTTAAAATGCTTCTAATAGGACATTATCACGATGATTGTCTTGGTGGATTGAAGCATTTGCAGGAATTGAAAGTTGAATCGGTTGCCAACATAAGAACAGCAGCTAAGTGCATAGAGCTTGGGTTACCGAAGCCATCGGTAACATTCGACAAATCACTTGAACTTAATTTTAACGGAGAGAAGATTGTATGTGACTATTTTGGAGGCGGACACACTCCTGACAACATAACTATCTGGATTCCATCAAGAAATATTTTATTTGGAGGATGCCTTGTAAAATCGTTAGATTCAAAGAATTTAGGTAATATTGCAGATGCGGTAATCTCCGATTGGGCAGAGACTGTTTCCAAATTAAAAGAGTCATACCAGAGTGCGCTTATTGTTGTCCCGGGTCATGGCAGGATTGGAGGACCCGAGCTGCTGACACATACAATTGAGCTTGCAACCGCAGCAAAAAACAAGGAAAATTAATAACTTAGCAATATGTCCTCTGGTGATAAATACTCGGTTAGCAAATTCCCGCAATCAAGAATAGCCTCATTTGATATATGTGCGGTAAGCAACCTTAAGCATTACGTAAGTGTTATTCTCGAAGTTGATATTACCGAAAGTCGTAAAAGAGTGAAGGAGCTTAGGTCAAATGGGGTTAAAATTACCTTCTTTGGTTGGCTGCTAAAAGGTATAGCAACTGCAATTCAAAAACATCCTGCATCTGCAGCCTCTCTTAAAAACAAAAGAGAGATAATCATCTTCAATTCGGTAACAATCTCTACAATTATCGAAAAAGAGATTGAAGGAACAAAAGTGCCTATACCTCTGTTGATTAAGAACGTAGACTCAAAAAGTGCAGAGGAGATATCTCTGGAAGTTGAAAATGCAAAAAAGGTAGATGCGGGGAGAAAAACGGTTGTGCTTAACAAAAAATCAAATCGCTTTGAGAGGTTTTATTATATGTTACCCGGCTTTTTAAGAAGAGCTGTATGGAGATATATTCTTATAAACCCGAAGTTTGCCTATGAAAAAATGGGCAATGTAGCAGTCTCTTCACTAGGGATGAGCGGAAACGTAAATGCCTGGTTTATACATAAAAGCATTCATCCAATCTCTTTTGGAATAGGTTCAGTTACCAAAAAACCACTTGTCGTTAACGACTTGGTTGAGGTTAGAGAGGTATTAAACATGACCATACTTCTTGATCATGATGTTATTGACGGAGTTCCAATGGCAAAATTTGTCAGGGATTTGGTTAATGAGCTAAGCTTATAAATTTCTATCCCTCTTTTTTGTTAAATTCGCTTGTTAAATTTAAATTTTATGAAAAGCAGGGAATATTATCTTGACCTTCTCAATAAAAACATTAAAAATCCCAAAATGATTGCCCATTGTCTTGCTTCAGAGGCAGTGATGAGGAGTCTTGCGGAACGGTTCGGGGAGGATGTAAATGTGTGGGGAATGGCGGGGTTGATGCATGATATTGATGTTGAATTCACCCAAGGGGACTCTTTGCGCCACGGTCCTGAGGGGGCTGAATTACTAAGAAAAGAGGAGATGCCCGAAGATGCAGTAGAGGCAATTTTGCTGCATAACGAGAAGGCAACTAATATCAGAAGAAGCAAACGCTTCCATCATGCACTTTCTGCAGGAGAGACTATCACAGGGTTGATCTTTGCCGTGGCTCTGGTATATCCCGACAAAAAAATATCAAGCGTTAAGACAAAATCAGTTGTGAAGAGGATGAAAGAGAAACTTTTTGCCGCTTCGGTAAACAGAGATGCCATAATGGAGTGTGAGCAGATAGGTATTCCAATTGACGAATTTGCTACCTTGGCAATAGCCGCACTTGCTCCAATTGAAAATGAACTTGGTTTTTAAATACAGTATAAGATGAGAATAGAGTACGATATAAAACTGGGCTTTAAAGATGTAATGTTTCGTCCAAAAAGATCGACCCTTAAAAGCAGGTCGCAGGTAAAACTTGAACGGACATTCAGACTTCTTCACAGTAAAGGCGAGTGGACCGGTATTCCGGTTATGGCTGCCAATATGGACACGGTTGGAACCTTTGAAATGGCTCTGGCGCTTATGAAGCACAAAATGTTTACAGCCATTCATAAACATTACACTAATGAACAGTGGGCCAAGTTCCTTGCAGAAGCACCAAATGGAGTTGAGAATTTCATCGCCATTAGTACCGGAACAAGCCCGTCAGACTTTGAAAAGCTCAACTTGATTATTTCAGGTAACCCCCAACTGAGATTCATTTGTATTGACGTTGCAAACGGATATTCAGAGCACTTTGTAGCCTTTGTCAAGCAGGTCAGAAAGAGATTTTCCGATAAAGTAATAATCGCCGGCAATGTTGTAACGGGAGAGATGGTTGAGGAGTTATTGCTTTCCGGAGCAGATATTATTAAAGTTGGTATTGGCCCGGGTTCAGTATGCACAACAAGGGTTAAAACCGGAGTGGGATACCCTCAGCTCTCTGCGATAATCGAATGTGCCGACGCTGCTCACGGTCTTGGCGGGCAAATAATTAGTGACGGAGGCTGCTCTACTCCGGGAGATGTGGCTAAGGCCTTTGGAGCCGGAGCCGACTTTGTGATGCTTGGCGGTATGCTTGCCGGGCATGATGAAAGCGGAGGAGAATTGATTGAAAAGAGTGGCCAAAAGATGAAACTCTTTTACGGAATGAGCTCTGCAACAGCAATGAAGAAACATTCCGGAGGAGTAGCTGAGTATAGGGCAAGCGAAGGTAAAACCGTTGAGGTTCCATACAGGGGGGCTGTAGAAGAGACTGTTCTTGATATTTTAGGAGGTGTGAGAAGCACTTGTACTTATGTGGGTGCATCACAACTTAAGGAGCTGTCAAAAAGAACAACTTTTATAAGAGTTGCCGAACAGGAGAATCAGGTTTACACAAGAGAAGAAAAGTCTGCCAAGTAGTTACGTTTTTCTACAAATTATCTTCGTATGCATAGTCAACCACTTTGTTTAGAAGAGAGTTGAAAGCTAGTGTTTTTTTATACTCGTTAACTGTTCTCTCCAACAGATTATCTCCCAAGATAAAAGAGTCATCAACGAATTTCATCAGAAAATAATCTTTGAGTTTGAAATATTCAGAGTACTCGTTGTCTGCCGGGAACCCTGCAGGGATTCTCTTTAGCGCATCCCCACTATCAAGCTTAAACCCATATGCTATGTCAATTGTTTTTTGGAACTCTTTACCATTGAGCATAATCTCTTCACGAATATTTTTAACCACAACCGGAGCCGGCCTGTAAATTCCTGTACTTAGGATATGACCTCCAATATATTCAGACCCTTTGGCTTCAATATGAAAATAGTACCCGGAATAACCTGAGCCCTTACCTTTTGGAGAGATAAATGCCCCCATATGAGTTTTGTATGGCGATTTGTCTGTTGAAAACCTGACATCACGATATATTCGATAGGTGCAATCTTTGACTGTTAGATTTTTAACCGAGGGATCAAACGAACCTATTCCGGTAATGAGTTTTTCTGTAAACGAGTTAAATATCTCAAGGGCCTCTTTATATTCACCTTTATGCTCTTCGAACCAAGATCTGTTGTTATTCAATCTTAGGTTGTTAAGAAAATTCAGTACTTTTTCCATAATAAAGCAATTTGTTAATGAGTTTGCTGTTCACAAATTTAAGAAACCTTTTTAAAGTAAGGTTAAGTACAAAAAGAGAGCGGGCCGGTACGGACCCACTCTCGAATCAAAAAAACTAGTCGTGAAAAAGGTTACTGTGTGTAACCAGGGTTTTGCTGAAGTTCGGGATAAAGTTGTCTTTCGGTGTGTGAAATTGGAAGAACAACTTTAAAGTAGCTCCAGGTTATTGTTTCAGGGCATCCGGCTGATACGGCAAAGTTATGGCCGTCACCGTCTGCTCTTGTAATTGATTTCCCAAGACGCATCTGGTCAAAGAATCTGTGACCTTCACCAATAAACTCCTTCCTTCTTTCAATTTGAATAAGGTCGTCTGTAGCAACAACATCAGAAACAGAAGGGTTTGCTCTTTTTCTTACAGCGTTTAGATAAGTGCTTGCTGCAGATGCTCCTGCTGTACCTTTGAGTGCACCTTCGGCGGCAATCAGATAGGCTTCAGTAATTCTCAATATGCGAGGGTTATTCAATCTGAAGTTTGTTCCACCGTTACCCGGGAACTTCGATAGCCAGGCCTTTGAGATTTCATATTGGGAATCGTATCTTACAAAATTTGCGCGAACATCGCCAGGTTCAGATTTAATAAGGTTTATCCAGCTGACTGTAGGAATAAGTGTCGCTCCTGATGATGGTGCTCCGTGCCATAGGTTATGCCACATTGAAACATAACCACCATCGAGGTCAATCCTCGCCTGATTAGAGACAAAAAGCTCAAGAACAGTCTCATTTGCACCCTCTTGTTTCCAGTAATCAACATATCCCGCGTTTGATACCATAGAATAGGGCGATTGGTCAATTACCTCTTTGGCAGCAGTATATGCGTTATTCCATTCCCCCTTATAGAGGTATATTCTTGCCTGCAATAGTTTTGCTGCCCAATAGTTGAAGTGATAGGTGTTCTTTGCTTTGGAAAGCAGAGGAAGAGCTGTCTCAAGGTCTCCAAGGGCCTGTGCATATGTTTCAGCAACAGTACTTCTTGGTTTTTTTGAGTTTGCAGGGGAGGTAATTTCTGTAATAAGAACAGCTCCCAAAGATGCTCCATTATCCTTTGCATATGGATAACCATACAATCTTGCAAGGTCAAAATAGACCAAAGCTCTTACTGCATAAGCTTGCCCTTTGTAATCGTTTTTCTTGGCAATATCTGCAGTGCTAGTGACTTGTAACTTGTCAATATTGCCAAGTAAAGTGTTGCAACGCATAATGGTTTCATAGCACCTTGACCATGTAGAGAAATATGTGTTAGCTTCAGCTTCGTAACCCAAAGTGTATATCTGAGGCCAACCAACCGACAATGTTCTTGGCTGAATGTTGTCACCCCTCTGGTCTCCAAAAAGCTGCATTTGTGTACCGTAATAGTCGAACCATTTCATGTTTTCGTACAGACCGTTTGCAACTATACCTGCATCGTACAGGGTAAGCATTGCGGTTTCGGCCACTATCACATTGGTAGGTTTTGTGTCGAGGAAATCTTCACATGACGATAAAGACAACATTAACCCCGACACAACTATAATATTCAGTATAATTTTTTTCATATTAATAGATGTTAATTATTTATAGTGATACCTCAATACCCAGGGTTATAGTCCTGAGTGCAGGGAATGTAAAGTTGTAGTATCCATTGGCCTGTACTTCAGGATCAAAATTCAATCCGGTGAAGGTAAGAAGGTTATTACCTGCAACATATATTCTGGCGTTTGAAATTCTGAGTGAATTTTTAACCTTATCAGGAATATTATAGGAGATTGTCATGTTTTTAAGTCTCAGGTAATCTCCCTTTTTAAGGGCACGGCTTGAATCATAGTATCCGCCTCCGGTGTTTCCTGCAATACGGCGTGGAACCTGAGTTACATCACCTGGCTTTTGCCAGCGATTTAGCTGATCCTCTGAAGTGTTTTTATAAGAGTTGTAACCATCATCATCTATATCATCTACTGCGTTATCAAACACATAATGGCCGTATTTATATGACCAGGCCATTGACGCTGTTAGTGATTTCCATGAAAAGTTGGCGTTAAATCCGCCAAACCCTTTTGGAATAGCTGTCATCCCATCAAGAATAACAGATTGAGCCTGAGCTCTTCCAACCAGTGTTCTGTCCCTTGTTCCGTCAGGTTTTGTTGCATTTGAGTAATACATTGCTGCTCCTGTCTGAGGGTCTGCACCGTAATACTCGCGGGTATAATACTGAACATAAGAGTAACCTGCCTTCCAGATGTGAGGTCTTGTCACAATTTGTTCTCCTTCATTTGCAAGAGCAAGAATTTCGTTATGAAGATTAGCCCAGTTCAACCCAACAGAGAGACTCATGTCGTTCTTCTTAATAATGTCGTAGTTAATCGATAACTCAAGACCTTTGTTAAGCATAGAGCCAACATTTGTTAATGCCGAAGAGAAACCTGTTGTCGAAGGAACTGATGCATTAAGCAGCAAATCTTCTGTTGTTTTGCTGTAGTATTCCGCAACAAGGTCAATCTTGTCAAATATTCTTGCATCTATACCTATATTCCAGTTACGATTCTTCTCCCATGTAAGGTCGGCATTTGCTAAATTAGAAGGGTAGCCTGCCCCCTCATTGCCATAAACTCCGTAGCTGAATACTGCCATATAGCCATAATAGTTTGATGGAAGAGTACCGCTTGTACCGTAAGAGCCTCTGATTCTAAGCTCATTCAGCCAGTTAATATCTCTCATAAACGCTTCATTGCTAAGCCTCCATGAACCTGAAACCGACCAGAAATCGCCCCATCTGCTATCTTTTCCAAGCCTTGAAGAGCCGTCTCTTCTGAATGAACCCGAAAGATAGTATCTTGAGTCGTAGTCGTAGTTAAGGTTACTAATAGCTGAAAGAAGATTTGACGCACTGCGGTATGTAAAACCTGCGCGGAATGTGTTAGCCAGAGCAGATTCTGTTGCACCGAAGTTTGCAAAGTCAATTTTTTCAAGTCTACTAAGCAAAAAATCCTCTTTTTCGGCTTCCCAACCGACCATAACACCAATATTATGTTTATCTATTGACTTGTTATAGTTTGCAGTTGTTGAGCTTACTATTCTGTCAACGTTTCTGAAACGGTCTGAAGCGTAACCTTTGCCGTAAGCTGTAAAGTTGATATGTCCGTATAGCCATGCAAATCTGTCATGAGATTTAAGGTAGTCACCTCCCAATACTGTTTTAATCTTAATGTCATCGGTAAGCTGAACCTCTGCCCAACCCTTTAGCAGGGCTCTCATTTGAGTTGCATCATTTATTTGAAGATGCCACTGAGGAACAGGGTTTACCCTTGTGCCACCATCATAATACTCCATCCAGTAAGAATCATCTGAGGCATATTTAAATGGCCAGCGAGGAGTAAGGTGAACTTTCCAAAGGTAGAAAAGATTGTCCTTTGCCTGTCCGTCCTGATGACCACTTTGCTTTTGATTTGAAAACTGGAATGAACCTCCGATTGTAATTTTTTTACTTACTTTACTCTCGGCGTTTATGCTGGCTGTAACTCTGTTAAGGTACTGAATACGGTTAACGCCATTTTCGTCGGCATAAGCCACAGAGGCATACACTTTTGATTTATCATTTCCCCCTGATATGCTGTATTCATAGTTTTGTGTTATACCGGTTCTGAAAAGTGCTTTTTCCCAATCCTGATAGATAAGGTCTGATTTTCTTGATGGATAATACCGCTCTACCATAGCCTCAACATAGTTGCTGAGTGAGCCGTAAGACTGCCAAAAAACAGGATTGTCTGTTCCGTAGTTTGTCCAGGCCTCTCTGGTAAGAGTCTCTCCATCAGCTTCGCTTACCATTGGGTAGTTGTCAAAAGCAAAATACGAAAGGGCTACATTGCCCTTAAATGTAGAGACAACTTTACCGGCCTTTCCCTTTTTAGTGGTAATTAGGATTACACCGTTTGATGCACGCGACCCGTAAAGCGAAGAGGCGGCAGCATCCTTTAGAACAGTTATTGACTGGATGTCTCCGGGGTTAAGAAAGTTCATCGAACTTGTGAACATATTTCCGGAACCGTAGTCACCGCTTGTTGCAGGAACTCCGTCAATTACATAAAGAGGTTCATTACCTGCGTTAAATGATCCAAAACCTCGGATACGAATTTCAGGAAGTGAACCGGGTTGCCCGGATCTTTGTGATATCTGAACTCCTGGTACAGCTCCTACTATTGCCTGCTCAAATGACACAACAGGTACATCTTTAAAGGAGTTCTGATTAATCTGGGTTGCTGAACCTGAGTATGACCCTTTTTTTACGGATCCGTATGCAACAACCATGATTTCGTCCAGACCAACTGCTGCTAAAGTCATAACAGCGTTTAATACGCCTCTGCCGTCAACAGCAATTTCCAGTGGTTGATAACCCACAGAAGAGAAAACCAGGGTAGCATTTGCAGGCACATTGGCAAATACATATGCTCCCCTTTCGTCGGCACTTACTCCGGTGGAGGTTCCCTTGATAATAATGCTTACAAACGGTATGGGAGACCCGTCAGAAGCATCGGTTACCACACCGGTAACCCTAACCTGTGCAAACGCATAACTTACCATAAGCAGCAAAGTGCACAGTAGCAGAAATGTTCGTTTCTTCATAGTTTTTTAATTTAGTTAAGTAAAAGAGTAAAATTGGTTAAAGTGTATATTCAATTTTAATGTAGTTACAGAACAGTATACAAAAGCACAAAGCAATGCTAAACATTACCAGTACAGTTTATGCTTAAACTGCTAAAGATTCCACTCTACGCGAATCTGTCTAAACGAAAAAATAAAGAAACGAAATTGGGGTCAGGGGGGGCAATTTATATTGTGACTTTGATTGTCTTCTATGCTCTAAACCTTAACACAATGTAAGTAATTTTATTTTACACTGCAAATGATTTGTAAGTTAATTGGAGTAGGCATTTTGGAAAGAATTGATATTCAGAATTACAATAAAATATGTTTTTTGTGAAAATTGTAAAAATTTACGATTTGAAAGCAAAAAGAGGATGATCAGCACTATCTGATCATCCCCCTTTCTTATGGCCTGTTTAATACTTAAATTTCAGAAATTGTCGGTTCATTGAGCATATCCTGAACGATTTTTGTAACAGTTCTGAAGTCAATTTTACCTGAACTCATCATAGGGAGCTCTTTTATAACCAGAAACTGTTTAGGAAGAGCAATGTTTGGAAGGTCATCACCCATTTTTTTAAGGATTTCTGATTTATTAACCTCAATTGTTACTGTTGCTATTATTGAAGAGCCTCTTATTTCATCAGAGACATCAACAACGCAACACGATACTCCCATTGGTAAGTGCTTCTCAAGAGTGTTCTCAACCTTCACAAGAGATACCATCTCTCCTCCGATTTTTACAAAACGCTTAAAGCGACCTGCATGCCAAAGGTATTTATCAGCATCAAAAAAGCCCATATCTCCTGTGTTGTACCAACCTCCTTGCAGAGCTTCGGCAGTTAGTTCAGGGTCGTCGTAATATCCTTTCATTACTGAATCTCCCTTTACAAGAATCTTTCCAACCTCACCAAGTTTGCACTCAAGGCCGGTTTCAAAGTTTTCGACCCGTACTTCAACTCCCGGGATAACCTTGCCGGTACTGCCGGGTCTGTTGAATTCATAAGAGTTTACAGAGATCACCGGAGCGGTTTCTGTGGCACCGTATCCCTCAAGAAGAGTCACTCCATGCTTCTGCATAAAGCCCTCTCTAAGAGCATCCGGACATTTGTCTGCACCCGACACCATAATTCTCAATGTTTTGAAGTCTCCCGGCTCAGATTTGTGTAAATAGCCCCAGAAAAAGCTTGGTGTCCCAACCATGATTGTTGGTTTCTCATCTCTTGCGATTGTGCATACAGTTTGGAAATCTAGAGGATTTGCATAAGAGACCATTGTCATTCCGTAGTATAGAGATACCCAAAGATTAACTGTTAACCCGAATACGTGAAAGAAAACAAGATTAGCCAATAAAACATCGTTATCTGTTACATTTACATAACTTCCGAAGTTTTGGATATTTGAAGAGATATTTTTGTGAGTAAGCTGAACTGCTTTAGGGTCTTTTTCGCTGCCACTGGTAAAGAGAATAGCCGCTGTGTCATTTTCGTCACCCTTGTGAATAGTGTTTAGAAGGATGCCTGTTGGAAGCTTGGTTTGAAGTGCAGCAGATATTTTATCCCCGGCTGTAACTCCGGCCATGATATCTTCAATCATAACCATTCCATCAATAACAGGACATTTAATTTTTTCGAGCAGAGCTTTTGAAGTGATAATTGTTTTAAACTTGCATTTACTCTGAGCATAAATAGCATTAGTTTCTGCACCGGTAGAGTAGTTGATCATAACAGGAATTCTTCCGCTCATGAGGGCACCTACTGTAGCTAGTGCGCATCCCGCAGAGGTTGGTATCATGATTCCTATAAATCCCGGATCATATTTTTTAAATTTTTTGCTTAAAATAAGAGCCCCTATAAGCGCTCTTGAGTATGTTACTCGTTTATCTGTTGTTTTGTCAATGATTGCTAACTTATCGGCATACTTTTTTGCATTCCGGACAAATTGCTGGTGTAATAACATAGCGGTTAGTTTTAGTTATTTCTTTTATTATCGGCGGCTAATATAATAATTAATTTGAATTCTCCCAACATGAGTGTAAATATGATGGAGCCGTTATGGCCTTTAATATATACAATAGCAAATGCATAGTAGTCTTTAAAAATGCAATAGTGTAAAAAAGATCCAGGAGGTATAATGGGCTTATAGATTATTATGACTAAATTTGTTTTTTTATGATGTCTAATATCATAACACAAAATCATAATTCATTATCATAATTCATTATCATTTAGTATGGAACAACAAAACATTAATATAGAGATTCTATATCTTACAATTGACGATTATCAGGAACTAAAAGAGGCAATGATTGACTCTTACCAACAGATGCCTGCATCATACTGGAAAGAGCATCACATAAGTAAACTCCTGGAGATATTTCCTAAAGGACAGATAGTAGTAAAGGTAAACGGACAGATAGCCGGATGTGCCCTCTCAATTATTGTAGATCAGCAGAAAGTAGAGATCCCACATACATACAGAGAGATAACCGGAAACTACACCTTTGATACCCATAATAAAAAAGGAGATATGCTTTATGGTGTTGATATCTTCATTAAGCCGGAATTCAGAGGTATGCGTCTTGGCAGACGAATGTACGATTTTAGAAAAGAGTTGTGCGAAAAACTAAACCTCAAAGGCATCGTCTTTGGTGGAAGGATACCAGGATATCATAAATATGCCGATTCTTTAACACCAAAACAATATATTGAGAAAATTAAATCAAAGGAGATTGATGATGCGGTTCTTAATTTTCAACTCTCCAATGATTTTTATCCTGTAAGAATTCTGAAAGCTTATCTTGAAGGGGATGAATTTTCTAAGGAGTTTGCAGTTCTTTTAAGGTGGGATAACATCTATTATGAGATGAAATCCATAAAAACCCAGATTAACAAAAAGGTTGTAAGGCTGGGTCTTGTTCAGTGGCAGATGCGACCATACAACAACACCGAAGAACTTATGGAGCAGGTAGAATTTTTTATTGACGCTTTGAGTGGATATAAAAGTGACTTTGCTCTGTTTCCGGAGTTTTTCAACGCCCCCCTAATGGCTAAATATAATAAGCTTAGTGAGCCTGATGCAATTCGTAAGCTGGCAGATTATACAAAAACCATTGTAGCCGAGTTTTCAAAACTCTCTGTTTCGTATAATATTAATATTATTACCGGCAGTATGCCCGAAATCATTGACGGCAATCTACATAATACAGGATATTTGTGTAAGAGAGATGGATCTGTTGAACGATACGAAAAGATTCATGTCACCCCTGACGAAGATAGAGTGTGGGGACTTAAAGGAGGAAACGAAATTAAGGTGTTTGATACAGATTGTGGGAAAATAGGAATTTTAATCTGTTATGATGTAGAGTTTCCGGAGTTGAGCAGATTACTTGCTGATGATGGTATGGATATTCTTTTTGTTCCTTTCCTTACAGATACTCAAAATGCATATGCACGTGTCAGATACTGTGCTCAAGCAAGAGCGATTGAAAATGAGTGTTTTGTGGCAATAACAGGAAGCGTAGGTAATCTGCCTAAAGTTCAGAATATGGACATTCAATACTCTCAGTCAATGGTTTTTACACCATGTGATTTCCCTTTTCCTGTAAATGGGGTTAAATCGGAAGCTACACCCAACACAGAGATGATATTGATCGCTGACGTAGATCTCGATTTACTCACCGAGTTACACAACTTTGGAAGCGTAAGAAATCTGAAAGACAGACGGACAGATTTGTACAAAGTTTCCAGAAGGTAACACCATTTTTTGCCGGTATTTTATTAACTTTATCTCTCTCCATACCTAATGGGGATTAAAATTTTACACAATGAACAGTTACGACAGGGTTCTCGAATGGATAAAGGCAACATGGAATATTGAGCTTTTTCAGTTAGGTGAGAACCAGTTTATGATTAAAACAATCATAATGCTCATCTTCTCCTTTTTCCTGCTATTCTATCTTTCAGGAAAGATCAAGAGTATTATGGCAAACAGAATATTTCCAAGGTATCATATAGATATTGGGGTTGGTCAGTCAATTGCGACAATTGTGAGATATCTGTTGTTAATTATTGGAGTGGTAATAATTTTCCAGACCAGTGGAATTGACCTTAGTGCACTTGGAATACTCGTAGGTGCATTGGGTGTTGGTATAGGTTTTGGTCTTCAGCATATTACAAATAATTTTATAAGTGGTATAATAATACTTTTTGAGAGGCCGGTAAAGGTGGGGGACAGGGTAGAGGTTGATGGTCTTACAGGAAATATCGTTAATATATCGGCTAGAGCAACAACTATTCTTACAAATGACAATATTGCCGTTATTGTTCCCAATTCTGACCTGATTAACAAAAGGGTTGTAAACTGGAGTCACAACAATAGAAGTGTGAGGATAAGCTTTCCTTTAGGAGTTTCATACAAAGAGGATCCAGAAAAGGTAAGGGAGGTTTTATTAACAGTTGCAAAATCAAATCCAGGTGTGCTTCAAGACCCTCCTCCTTATGTGAGATTTGATGAATTTGGGGATAGCAGTCTTAATTTCAACATGCAAATCTGGACCTCTGAATATTCCGACAAGCCAAGTACTCCTAAAAGCGAGCTCTATTACGCAGTTTTTAAGGCTTTCAAGGAGCATGGAATTGAGATTCCATTTCCTCAAAGAGATGTACATATTAAGTCAAATCCCGATGTTTAGCTATATTTGTTAACCTTAAAAACAAACAAGATGATAATAGGGATTGACATTGGAAGCACCACAACCAAGGCAGTTGCCGTTCAAAACGGTGAGGTAATTAAGACAATCAAAACAAAGGCTTTTGATGCTGTTACATCTGCTACCGGGGCGTTGGGGAAGCTGATAATTGAGAGTAATCTTAAAATTTCCAGCGTAAAAAAAATTATAATTACCGGAGCCGGTGCTGTCAGCATTAATGATGAAATATTTGGCATTCAGACTCACAAAATTGATGAAATATCTGCAATTGGCTTAGGTGGAATGTTCCTTTCAAAAAAGGAGAATGTAATCATCTCCAACATTGGTACAGGTACATCAATAATTGAGGCAACCAGAGAGAAGATAACCCACCTGGGAGGTACCGGAATAGGGGGAGGGACAATTATTGGCCTTTCAAAAGAGTTAATCCACTCTACAACTTTCGAAAATATTCTCAGATTGGCAGACCTGGGTGATTTGAGCAAAGTAGATCTGTTGATTGAAGATATTTCCGATTCAGGAATCAGCTTTCTGAACAATAAATCTACAGCCTCAAATTTCGGAAAGATGCTTGATACAGCCAATAAAGAGGATATTGCCCTGGGTATAATAAATCTTGTTTATCAGGTAATCGGAGTTATATCTGTATTTGCTGCCAGAAGCAGAAACGCAGATTCTGTCTTAATAACAGGAAACGGAAGCAAAAATATTATTGGCAGAAAAATACTGGAAGAAATTTCACAACTCTACAATGTAGGTTTTGAATTCCCTCCCGATGCAGAATTTGCCACAGCAATAGGGGCTGCTCTCTCTGAACAATAAAAATGCAAGTTAATCTCCCAATAATTTTAAAGATAGCATGAACTGCTCTGAAAATCTTTTATTTGGATCAAATTTCCTAGCATAGCCTGCAGACCACGTGGTTTTTATATACGAAAATAATACTACTTGAAAATCTATCTGAACACCGGCATTAAAGTAATTATTTGTATGCATTGATTTGTCAAAATCTGTCACAAGGTGAGTTCCAAATAGTGACCCCTTTACAAAAGTGGGGTATAGCCAAGTTGTTCCGACATTCTTAAGCCTAAGTGGTGGAAGATTAATCTCTGCCATTGTCTTTAAATAGTTGTACCCGCTCAGTTCGTCAATTTCTGCTCCCGGGAATGCCAAAGTGCTTCTGTACTGTTCAGATGGCTGCCAATCTACATAGTTATTTCTGAATCCGCCAAAATAGAAATGAGAGAGGCCGGATTCTCTTTCGCCGACAGATACTCCGAGACTGTTTCTTATCCATAAACTACTGTTCCTTATACCCGGAATCAGAAATCCAAACTCTTGATCAGAGACAAAAGTCGGATAAAAGTCACTTTTAGCAACCAGAGTGGTTCCATTTATTTTCCATGAGTATCCCTTTTCATCTGTTACAGCTCCCAGTGTTCTCCTTAGTTTTGACAGACCATAAGTCGCTGTTGCCATATGAAGATTCTTAATTGGTGTTGTAATGTTCTGATAATCCGGGAGAACCTCAAGATCTCCAAATGTATAGACCCCTATATTATAAAATGTTTTAAAAGGAGAGTAGAGTGATTTTGTGCGTTTATACTCAATACCAAAGGAGTAACCTGCTCTACTCCTCTTTGTTGGTCCAAAAAGGTCATAGAAATGTGTTTTATTATAGTTTGCTGAAAAAATCCAGTTCCACAAATGCCATTCGGCTGACAAATGAATTTTCTGATTGTTTTCATAATTGCTCCATGGAGATAGTGCCATGAAGAGGTCAATATTGCTGACACCCAGAGGATCCCTCCAATTCATCCGATATCCTGCAGCGATAGTCTCCTTAAAACCTGCAATATCAGGATAACCATTAATTAACTTCATCTCTTTTATGGGGTAGTATTTTTGTGGTTCTCCTGTTTGAGGGAGGCTTTTCACAGATGAGGCAGGAGGCAGTGACCACTCCTCAACTTCAGGATGGTCCCGGTGTACCATATTCCCAAGGAATTCTATTGCGTTTGCATCGTTAATCACCTTAGAAGGGATAATTCCGGGTTTCATACCGTCCCTGAAAAACTTAAGTACAATAAGTGAATCAGGAGATAGTTCAACCGGCATAAATAGTCCTGTATCATCATTTGACAACATTTCAAATTCGTTATTGTCAAGGTTGATTCTCCATATATTAGATATCCCGGTAAAGTAGGAGGTTCCTGTAAGATAACGGTCGTCGGAAGAAAACCTGAACTGAGTGAGAGTTACATCTTCTTGCTCAATTAGCGTTTTGTAATTTGTTTTTCCAATCTCCAGATCTGCCAGATCAAAAAGTATGACCGACTGCTCTCCCTTTACACCCGACATTGTCGCACTTAACAGCTCTCCGTTGTGTGAAATGTCAATATCAAAAATGGCTCTTCCAAAAGGAGCAGTAAACATTGGTATTACCTTATCAAAGGGCTCAGGAATCTTTACCAACACAGAATATCCGTTATCGTGCATAACTCCCCAGATGCTGTTATCAATAATATTAACTGCAATATCACCTGTTCTTGTCATTTTTTTAACTATCCTTTTCCTCCCTGTTTTTATATCTACTTCAGCAAGAGAACGATATTTACTATTGTGTTCAGAAAAGTAGAGTTTTTCTTTAACGGGGTTGTAGGCAATATGAGTGGAGTAGTATAATTGTGGGGAATCAAGAGTGGCAAGCTTTCTGGACTCTCCGGTTTTTCTGTCAATTTCAGCAATTTGTGAAATGACCCCCGGATAATTGACAGATGCATAAATTTTATCGGTAGTTGGATTATATTCAAGTTTTGAAACACTCCCCAATGGTTTTTCAGTTATAGGGTTGAAATCTATAACCGGATATTTCCGTACAGATTCAAGATTCTCTCTTTGAAAATTATTCTCCCACTCAATCCATTCATTCCAAATTTCATCTGTTCCTCTATAGTAAACAGCTTTAAACTGCGTTGCATAGAATGCTTTGCTCCCTTCTGATCTGTCATAAAACTGTTTTAGCTTATCTATACCATATTTATAGGCAAGATATGTTATAAATCTTGTACCATACAGATAAGAGTTTGCACCAACTTGAAAATCTATCGTAGTCCCCTCGGTATCTAACCCTACTAATGAGTATATCTTTTGACCCTCTTTTACAATAGTGCGAAAATACATCTCATCGTAATAGCCCATAGCTCTTCCCATCCCACCGGACATCCATGTCTCCAGAAAACAAGCTATACCCTCGTGATACCATCTGGGTGAGAACCACCGTGGAGTTGTAAAATAGCTCCAAAGAGCAGAAAGCGGATACTCTTCTGTACGTCTTACTTTGCCCAGCAGAATTTTTCGAAAAAATAGATCTCTTTTATCTGGTTTGTCGGCCATTACAAGATGTGTGAATTCGTGGTTAAATAGCCATTGAAACCTCTCATTAGAAGGAATTATACTAAAAGCAAAACTGTATGGTGATATGCCAAGGTGTATCTGATTTAAGGGCATAACAATAGCCCCGCCGTGCCCCATGTCTTCAAAATCATTGAGCATCAAATAGGTGGTGTTGTCTTTGTAGTTCCAGAATTTTGAATGGAACTTTGATGCATTGTGATAAGTAGAAACAACATGGGGCACCAGAAAGCTGTAGCGTTTGCCAAAATAGATAAGCTCAAGATTTCCCGATTTTACTCTGTTTATCTCCTGAGAATTAATCCGGGAGGGGAGTAAAATAAGAAAAGAGAGAGAGAGAATAGACAGAAGTCTTTTCATCTTTAGTAAACTAATCCCAATTTTTCAGAGTCGGTAAATCCAGTCCCTAGTTTTTCAGAATCAAAAAATATACCCAGCTTTTCAGAATCAAAAAATAAAGGTCGTCCGCCTAGTTCGGCCGAGCTTATGTTTGACCTCATGCCAAGTTTTTCAGAGTCAAAGGCAATTATTCTGCCCAACTTTTCTACATCAAAAAAACCAAGTTTTTCTGCATCAAAAAAGGTGATTCCAATTTTTTCAGAATCAAAAGCAATTATTTTCCCCATCTGTTCAATATCCATAAAACCAAGTTTTTCAAAATCATAAAACCCGATTCCCAGTTTTTCTGAGTCCCAAAAACTTTTAAGCTGCAATTTATCTGTCTCAATTTTGCTTTTTATTGCATCAACTTCTCCAGACTCTATATCAGAAACGAAAAATCTCTTTTTATCCAGGTATTTTAACAATACTTTATCATTGGTTACAACTGCTGTGACGCCCTGATTATAGGTGAGCAAGTCATGAGCCTTTGCAAGTCCTTTAGCCGATTCTTGAGGATTCTCTTTAATGTAATTCTCAATAATGTTAATCATGTCAATAACGCTGCTCCTGTAATAATTGGTACGTGTAACTATATTATTAACCTGGACGGTAAAGTTCTTTAGCATTACTGCATTTGTATTCTGAGGATCATTGCATAAGGCAAGCATCATAAGCAAGTCTGTGCGGGTTGAATTTATAAATTGACCATACCTTTGGATGGCTGCAATATTTTCGCTGTATTTAGTGCTAAAATCCGCATTAGATTTTGATGCATTAACTACCATTTCAATTTTTTCACCTAAATCAATTGCATTTGCATAATAGAAGTTCAGGTAGTTTTTCATTGAATTAAGGAGAAGGGTGTCAGAAGCAAGTTCGTTTTGAAGCATAAGATCGGCCTCAGTTGCCTTAGCATTGCTGTATTTTTTTACCTTGCCTATGGTTCCTGAAATTGAGTCATTATTTACCAGTGGATATTCAACAGAGATCCCGATAAGGAACCCGGCAATAATGCCAAAAAAACCAGCAGCAGTGACTGCTAATGTTGTTCTTGTTTTCATAGTATAAAGTTTTGGTTAATTTTCCAGAGATTTCTGTAATTCATTCTTATCAGTGGAGAAAGAACAAGTTCTCCGACCTTTCCGATTCTCTTTCGTAACATCTTAAATTCGGCAAGCTTATCTGATATTTCAGGGTCTTTAACAATTTCAATACCACTCTCTTTAAGCATTATATTACTCTTAGCTTTGATGGAGAGTTCCATATAAATTCTCAGATAACAATACATGTCAACAATTACCTCCTTAGAAAACTGTTCTTTTATGGAGAGAAAATACTTCCCAGCTTTTGTTGATGATAATTCTCCCCGGTTAATCATCCTGAGCATCTCTATCTCGCTGCTGAATTCTACCTCGAGCCATTCTCCAAGCTGGTTTATATTATATCGAAAAACAATTATGAAAAATAGAGGAAGAAGAATTATAATCCCGAGAGTTTGAATAACAGGATTTATATAAAAATGGTTAAATGCAGAATGTATAAGAGTAACAGATATAAGGGCAATTAAAAAAGATAAAAGTGAGCCCCTCTCTTTTATTTTACCTCCTACAAAAATAACTGCGAAAATTGCCGTACAACCGCCATGCATCAGAGCAGTACCAAAACCTCTGATAATCCATACAAGAAATGAGGCATCCGGAAGGGTATACATATAATAGATATTCTCTACCATAGAAAAACCGGCCCCTGTTGCAAAGCCATAAATTGCAGCATCAATGGTAAAACCCACTCTCTTTACTGATACGAGATAGATAACGAAACCTGTCTTTATCAGCTCTTCCAGCAGAGGAGCTATGTATTTTGAATGTACCTGTAAACCATGGGAAAATGTAGCTATTGCAAAGCTGTTGATAACATAAGCAACAAATGCACATGTTATCCCCCAGAAAAATGAAGCGAGAACAATTTTCCCGGAAACCAGTTTAAAGCTATCCATCATAAAAAGGAAAAGCAAAAAAAGCATAACCGGCAAAACGCTTAAGACAATTTCCATTGAGTGATTTTTAACAGAAGGTTTACAAATATAAAATTTTCAACCTTAAATTCAACGAAGTAATTAATTGAAAATTCAAGAATTGAAAAATATGTGCGAAATTTTGTAACTTTAACTTCTTCTAATCTGAACTTTGTAGATATGGTAAAGAATAATAAATATTGCAATCTGAATAAACTTATTACAATGCTTGATGGCGATATGCCATCGGTAAAAGAGATGGTTATAGAATTTTTTGATACTATCCCTGCATATTTTGAAGAGGCTGTTACCGCCTACGAGGCTGGCGATCTTCAAAGGTTGAAAGGTGTGCTTCATAAGCTTAAGGGAAGTATAGGGCTTATTGCAAACGACCAGGTTGCCGCAGAAATTGTCACACTTCACTCATCAGTGGGAACAGATACAGAAAAGATAAAAACGGGGATGGAGAGCTTAAAGCATTGGTATCCTGTTCTTTGTGAGGAATTAAAAAGTGAAATGAACACACTTTAGAGTAGCTCATAAAACCAACAATACCGTATCAAATTGAGATAGCTTGTCTTATTTTGATACGGTATTTTAATTGGATAAAACTCTAATGCGCTAGATAGCAGCATTATATGAATTTGGCATATAATTGGGTATTATGTTGATATATTTAATTAAAAACATTTTAAAATATCCACATATGAAAAACAGAAATATAGCATTTTCAATAATAGCAATTTTTGCACTCACTTTAATGTCATGTAACAAAGAGGCATTTCTTGAAGATGTAAGTTCAAACAATGAGTCTCTACTTATGAAACAGGAGGCGGTTACAATTTTAAACCAGACAACAAACTCTGTTACTATGTTTGCCGGTCAAACAATTAACGCAGGACAGGTGTCTTTTACAGATGTTGACACTAACAATGACAATGTCAAGGACGCATTGGTTATTTCATTTAATCTTATAAATGGTTGGGAGTTTGTAGATGTAGCCGTATGGATCGGTAAAAATCTATCAGATATGCCTGCAAACAAGGCCGGGAATCCAGTTATTGGTCAATTCCCATACAAGGGAAACAACCTTTTAGGCCTAACAACTTACTCAATTACTATTCCTTTCACAGCCATAGGCTATGTTCCCGGTCCTGACCCTGTAAACTATTTTGTTGCTGCTCACGCATCTGTAAGAAAACTTAATGGAACAGTGTATCAAAATGAAACAGCCTGGGGATTCGGTCCAAGAATTGTACAAAAAGGCAGCTGGGCAACATACTTTGGTATCACGCTATCACAAGATATTATTGTTGGTGAACCTCCGGTTGAAAAAACTGAGACTGCTTTTGCATATTCACCAACTCTTGCAACAACATTTGAAGATATTCTGAATGAGAATGCTCGCTGGGGATGGTCAGTCGGCCCTTTGAATTCAGGAACTTACAACTTTAACATATATGCAGGTGCTGGTCAAAATGACATTACAAAAGGCACTTTAGTAGGTGTTCTAAACGTTGTTTACAATGGAAGTTCAGCAGTGGTAACTTATAATTTAAATTTCCCATACACACTTAAAGAGGCCCATCTTTACGTAGGAACAGATATGCTACCTTTGAAAAACGGAGATTATACAACGGCACCTGGTCAGTATCCAATGACAAATGGCGCACTAACAGGAGCTTCTTATACATTCAATGTTTCAGGATTAAGCGGAGCTGTATATGTTGTTGCTCATGCAACGGTTGCAGGATTCTAATTTGATATACATCAAATTAGCTAAGAGCCGGTTTATTTAACCGGCTCTTTTTTTTAGACCTGTTAGCTTAATTGGATACCGATGTTCCGAAATTCATCTCCTTCAGGTACCTGTAGATTGTGGCTCTGCTGATTCCAAGCCTTTTGGCAACATCTGTAAGGTTGTTTCCGTATTTATCCAGATAACTTTTAATTACACAAAACATATGTTCATCCAGAGTCATATTCTTATTAAGTTCGGCAATATTGCTTCCGACCGGGGTAAAACTAATCTGTCCGGCATCAATAACATTGGAATCACTTAGAATTATTGATAGTTCAATTGTTGACTTGAGCTCTCTAATATTCCCAGGATAGGAGTAGTTTAGAAGTTTGGTTATTGCATTCTCTGTAAAAGAGATTTTTCCAATATTATTCTCTTTGCAGTAGGTGTCAGCAAAATGTTTGGCAAGAATAACAACATCTTTCCCCCTCTCTCTAAGAGGAGGTAGATTTATTGGAATACCCATGATTCTGTAATATAGATCTGTACGGAAATTTCCCTTTTGAACCTCTTCTGCTAAATTCTTGTGGGATGCCGTAATTATTCTTACATCAACCTTTATTAGGCTATTTCCGCCAATCCTCTTAACCTCTCTTTCCTGTATAACTCTTAAAAACTTGCTCTGAATATTAAGATCCATCTCTGCTATTTCATCAAGAAAGATTGTTCCACCTGAGGCCTCTTCAAATATCCCGGCCTTTCTTGTATGTGCACCGGTATAGGCCCCTTTTTCGTATCCAAAGAGTTCGCTCTCTACCAGTTCTTTTGGAATAGCACCAATATTAACAGCAACAAATGGTTTGCCATTTCTACTTGATCTGAAATGAATAGCTTTTGCTATCAGCTCCTTCCCGGTTCCTGTCTCTCCTGTAATCGTTACACTTACCGGAGTGTCGGCAGCTTTTTCGAGAACGTCAAAGACCTTTCTTAACTCCTTGCTCTCACCGATTATAGTTTTGGAAAAATCGTATTTTTTGCTGACCTCTTTTTTCAACCGTTCATTTTCAGTTTTTAGAGAGATGTTTTCTCTCTGAAGTCTGATTGTATTCCACAATCGATTTGTTGTCTCGTCGTTTTTAACAATATAATCACATGCACCCTCTTTAATTAAATCAACGGCCGTTGTGATGTCATCTTGTCCGGAAATTATGATTACCGGAATTTCGGGGTGAATCTCTTTTATCTTGATGAGTAGCTCTTTACCTGTCATATCGGGCAGACTAAAATCAAGAGTTATGATTGCGGGTTTTTTATGCAGATTGTTGAGACAGTCTTTTCCGGTAGTGTATTTTTCAACATCATATTCATTGTTCAGTGAAAGATAATGACTTAAAAAACTGGCGTACCAAGTGTCGTCCTCAACAATAAATATTTTAAATTTATTCATAAAGTTTTGGAATTAAGGCTATATGCCCTTCCAAATATATGCAAAACTTTTTAAATAATGATGAAAATTTAATACCTAACCAACACGTAAGGTTTGATTGGAAGTGCTCTGTAGATTGATCTGGCCTCTTCTCGGGGGATGAAAATCTTAAGACGGTATAAATATGATGGGGCACTTTTATCTTTGAGTTGGGCAAAATTATGTTCTCTGAAAAACTTTGAATAGTTTCGGTTAAACTCTCTGTAGGCCCTTTTGGACCCTGCCAGATCTTGTTCCTCTTGGTTAATTTCGATGACCAGATTATTATCAAGTGCAAAAAGCACAAAAACATCATTCTGTATAGGTAATTCAGGAGCAGCATTGTTAGCACTTGCCTCTGTTGTATCTTTTGGGGCTTTTTTTACCACAACCGGGAATTTTTCGATGCTTGCAAGCTCGTCTTTTACCGGAAATGGGCCTGAATAGAGGCTGTCTCTTAGGTAAACGGGTAATTTTTTAAGACCTTTGTTAAATTCAATTTCAGATATTTTTGACTGAAAAAGGGAGACCCCTTTAAGTGAAAGAATCGCAAGACTATCGTTAAGATCAATCAAAAGGGATATTGAGTCGGTTTTGGAAAGTGAAAGGGCGGACTTAAGGATTGATTCATAATGCTCTCTGTCTCGGACTCTCTCTAATAGCACTATTTTCTCGGGAGGGAGCTTTTGATTGCCGGTTCTTTCAATTCCAAATTCAGAGGTGATTTTACTTACCTCGCTGCTTACCGGAATAATGCCAAAAAGGATAAATGCTCCAACCAAGACGGCAAGCTGGACAGTTATAAAAAGCACAACGCCTTTAGTCGTTACGGCCCCGTTGATCTTGTTCTGTAATTTTATAATAAAATTTTTCATTTTACTTTCCGGTTAAAAAATGTAAACCCTTGACCCTACATTGAGGTTTTTAAAGACCATCTCAAGGTCTTCATCACCCAGCCTTACGCAACCATGAGTCACCGGCAGCCCCAAAAATCTTTGGTAAAGAGTACCATGAATAAGATACCCATCTCCTAGTGTAAGGGCATAATCGCCTAAAGTTCCGTACTCCAATCTGTCAGGGTGGTTACGTGGAGGAATTGGAAGGCTCTCCTCAACAAATGCCCAGTCTGGTTTAATCCAGATTGGATCAACAATTTTACCCAATATTGGAAACATACCTTTTGGTGTTTTAAACATCCACTGTTTTCCATCTCCGGCATCAAGGAGAACATAGCTCCCCGTTGAGCAGATTCCCTCTCTTATTATTCCTTTACGGGTTCTTAGAACAAACTTGTTCTGCGTAGTATTGATTATCAGATACGGACCGTAGGGGAGGAGGTTTTCCAATCTTCTCAACGATGTTGTTATCCTTCTTTCTGAATTTTTCAACAGTTTTTCTAACTCCAGGGAGTCTTTGGAAACATAGTGCCCCGGAACTGACGGGTAGCTAAAAAAGATGTATGACAACTCTTTCAGATTCTCAGATTTTTGGAATGAAAAGAGTATAGTAGCAACTGATGTTAATGCAGTTACCAGTATAAAGGCCAGTTTGGAGTTATTGTTTTTCATAATAAACAATCATTTTATCTCTTGGGTACTATTAAGTAATTTGTCAAGAGGAGTCAGTGAGCCTACAATTGCAACAGGTGTTCCTACAGAGCATAGTGCGTATAGGTTGTCCATATCTCTGTTGGTAAGTGCAACACAACCATCAGTCCAGTCAATCCCTTTTCCTCCTCCCCCGTGGATTTCAATTGCACTACCTATATGAGCGTTTCTTGCAATATTTCCGGCAGATTTTTGCTGGTTAAAACGCCTTCTGTCATCTGCATTAGGAAAGTTAATCAATAATGCTTTATAGTAGATTGTATTCCTGCCGCTTTTTTTAACGGTAATTGAGTATTTCCCTTCGGGAGTGGCTTTATCTCCCTTTTGCACTTTATCTCCTAACCAGTTAATCCCAAGTTCTACATCAAACTCCCGAATTTTTTTCCCTGACTTGTAAACAATGCATTTTCGGGAAAATTTATCAACAACCAAGCTAACCGCTGAACGCGTCTTAGACCATTGTTTCATCTCTTCATTGAGCCTTACCCATTCAGGATAACTTTTGAAATAATTATCAAGCAGATCTGCCGTCTGGTCTTTAAGTTTTTCAACGCTAGTGTTTATGGAGTCAATTATTTTTCGGGCGGTTATAAGATCGTCTCTGTTGTATGCAGACTCTGCTTCATCAAGTTTTAATAAAACGGGGGTTATTCTTTTTCTTACCGGGTGGTTGAGAGGGAGAATCTCTTTTACAGTTTGAATAGAGATAAGGCTGATTCTAAGTGACTTGATGGTTTTTTGAATATATTCGTGGAGTTCTGCCTTAATCTTAACAGATTTTACCTTAGCCGCCTCTGCCAGAGTAATTGCTTCTGAAGCCGATTTAAAAGCCGTCTCGTAATCTCTGAAGAGTGGATTTTTGTCGTTGTTGATTTTCCACTCCTCCATAGCCTCCTGCCACTTTATCTCTGCGGACTCCAGCTCCTCTTTTGAGTAAATTTCTGCCTCTGCCTTTCTTGCCTCAGCAATAGCCTTTCTTGCGGACTCAATTATATCCACCGGTGGTTTCTGTGAAAAATACGAAACTGCTACAATTGTTAATGCAATAGCAATAATTACGAAAATTGTCCACTTTAGAATTGCTTTCCTCTTTTGTTGTTTCCTCCCCGCCATACAGTGTTTATTTTAAAAGAAAGCCCTTAAGTTAATTAAGGGCTTTAATAAATAATTGCAAATATAATTAGTGAATTTAATTAAAAATTCAATAATTACCTTCTTCTTGTTTTTGATATTGCTGTTGCAAGTTCCTCTTTGATAGCTTCGGCTTTAACTTTAGATGCTGCTGTTTTGTCCTGAGCTGTCATATAGTCGCCATTAGCAATAAGTGTGTTGATTTCGTTTACAGATGCCTCAAGAACTGTGATGTCATTTTGAATTGCCTCAAGAGCTTCTTTACCTTCTTTACCTTTTGGAGCTTTTGCAAGAAGAGCTTTATCTTCGTCAATTAGAGCAACAAGAACAACAAGTGTGTCCTGAACCTCTGTGCGAACCTGAGCTTTACGCTCTTCTGTTCTTGCTTTCAGAGCTTCAACATCTGTAGCAATAACAGTAAGTTTTTCTTTGATAGCTTTGTAATCGCGTGAAAGAAACATTTTTGACTTCTGTGCCTCGATAGCAACATTAGCTGCGTTCAATGAATCTTCAAGAGCTACAAACTCGTCTGCAAGATAGCGGTTAGTCTCCATTGCTTTTGCTGATTCAACAGCTGCTTTAGCTGCATCTAATTCAGTTTGTGGTGGTTTAGCGCAACTAGTGGCCAGTGCTGCAAAAAGCACAACGGCAAAAATCTGTAATAGGATCTTTTTCATTTTTTTTAATTTTTTTGTTTGGTATTTATTAAATAAATCGTGAATTGACAATATACTCTTATACCCTATGTCAATTATTGTGCCAAACCGTATAAAGCACAGATAAAGAGAGTATTACAAGGGTGATTGAGATTATTTAAATAGAAGTAGGTTTTTTTAATAAAAACGGACAAAAGGATAAGTGTCAAATATACAAGCGTTTACGCATATTTGGTGAAAAATAATAAATATATTGTGTACAGATTATTTGCAGGGTGTAAACAAAGTTTGCACATTTTAACCCTTTAGCCCATATTTTTCGATTCTTTCATGGAGCATAACTCTTGATATTCCAAGAATTTTTGCCGCTTTTACCTGATTTCCTCCGGTTTTGATGAGAGCCCATTTTAAAAGGTCCTTCTCAAACTCTTCACCGGCCAGCTTGAAGATTTCACCCTCTCTTGATATTATATCCTGATTAAGATATGTGCCAAGTCTTGATGATGTATCAGGTGTTTTTGAGAAAACAGGTATCTCTGTTCCTTCAAAAAGCAATTCCGGGCTTATTACTGACCCTTTTGTAAGTATAATGGCTCGCTTTATTACGTTCTCCAATTCCCGAATATTTCCCGGCCACGGGTAATCGCATAGTCGCTGAATTGAGTCAGGATGAAGTTTTAATAAGTTATTGCCATTCTCCTTTGAGTGTTTACCTATAAAATGTCTTGCAAGAAGAGGAATGTCCTCACGGCGCATTCTTAAAGGAGGAAGTGATATGGTGACAACTTTAAGACGGTAGTATAGATCTTCTCTGAAAGTTTTGGTTATAATGTCATTTTCGAGATTTCTGTTTGTCGCCGCAACAAGCCTGGCATTTACTCTTATGATTTTGGAACTTCCAAGTCTTTCAAATGTTCCCTCCTGCAATATTCGTAGGACTTTTGCCTGAAGTGCAAGGCTCATATCACCTATCTCATCAAGAAACAGTGTTCCCTGATGAGCTTCTTCAAACTTGCCTGTTTTTTGTCTGTCCGCACCGGTAAATGATCCCTTTTCATATCCAAAAAGCTCACTCTCCAAAAGAGCCTCAGGAATTGCTGCACAGTTAATTGCTATGAATGGTTTACCTGCTCTGTCGCTGTATTTGTGGATAGCCCTTGCTACTAACTCTTTCCCGGTTCCGCTCTCTCCAGTAATCAAAATGCTTGCATCGCTTGTTGCTACTTTACCAATAAGTTTGAAGACCTCCTTTATTGCTACACTTTCACCAATAATAATGTCATCAATCTTTGCTGCTATCTGTTTTCTCTTTTCCGGGCTGTCAGGGGTTTCAGGAATGCTTATACTTACAGTATTTAAAGCCTCTTCGACCACCTTCATAAAGTGAGGAATATCAAATGGCTTTTCAATATATTCGTATGCGCCGTATTTCATTGCTTTTATTACTCTGTCGCCGGAACCATAGGCAGTTATAATTATAACAGGTGTTTTTGGAGAGATCTGCTTTAACTCTTTTAATACCTGAATGCCGTCCTTCCCGGGCATTTCAATGTCAAGAATTACCAGATGAGGAGGGTTTTTTCGGAAGGCAGCTACAGCCTCCTCAGCGTTTGAGGCTTCGGATATCGAATACTCTTTTGTGTTAAGAAGTTTCTTAAAAGAGTATCTTACGCTTTGTTCGTCATCAATAACCAGCAACTTGAACATATTGAAAATATTTTAGTAAATCAACGGAAGATAAAAATGAAAAATCGCCCCTTTTGATTCTCCTTTGTTTTGTGCATTAATTATACCGCCGTGGGTGTTGGCAATACCCTGAGAAATTGAGAGACCCAGGCCTACTCCCATATCACTACCCCGGATAAAAGGTTCAAACAATGATTTCATTATGGCATCAGGAATACCTGGTCCGGAATCTTCAAAATCGATTTGAATGTACTCTTTGATAATGCCTTTCTCCTCTAAATTTACATTTTCACAGGTGATTGAAAGTGCTCCTCCGTTTGGCATAGCCTCAACGGCATTTAAGATGATATTCATATAGACCTGTTTGAGATGACCGGAGTCAGCCATTACCAGTGATTTGTTTTTATGTGTGTTATTGGCAAGGGTTATGTTGTTTTTTTCAATCCGGGGTTTTAATAGCTGGATAACCTCAGAAAGAGAATCTGTAGGGTTAACTTTTGTAAATACCGGGTCGGCAGGTTTGGCAAATTTTAAAAAATCTTTTGTAAAGTTCTCCATTCTGTCAATTTCGCTGGTTATTATGTCCAGATCCTCCTTGATAGACTGGGATACCTCTTTTCCCTCCCTTATTGAGTACACTAGCATCTTAATTGCGGCCAGTGGATTTCTTATTTCGTGAGCAATAGTTGGTGCTATTTTACCCAAGGTTGCGTATTTATTTGAGTATTGTAACAGCTCTTTATTTTTTGAAAGATCGGAATTTGCCCTGTTAATTCTATCGATAAGCACCCTTATCCTTTTATCCAGTTCGTCCAACTCTCCTCCGTGATGCAGCTTAAGCTGTTCAAACACCTCATCTCCGGAAACACTTCTTATTGTTAAAATTAATTGATTAAGAGGCCCAAAAAGCAATCGTGATATCAGCCAACTCAGGAGCAACCCTGTGACGATACCTCCAATTCCAAGGGAAATAAGAATTCTTAAAATTATTGTATTGGTTCTTGAGAGGACTCTCTCATGGAGTGCCTGAACATTCTGATTAATGGAGATGAATTCGTTGCTTTTTTGCTGAATTGTAACAAGAAGCTCTTGTGCTGAGTGGACCAACAGAACATTTGCTTTGCTAAGTTCTCCTGTTTTAAAAAATGAAACTGCTTTTATAATGTTCTGTTCGTGATTTGAAAAAAGTGCAGATACTTGTCCAATGAGCTGAACCTCCTCAGATGTATTTGCCCTTACTCTGGCTCTCTCGAGGTGATAAATGAATTTTGTCTGTCTGTTCTTAAGAGAGTCAATCCATATCCCTGACTTATTTACCAAAAGAGTGAATGTGAGTCCTTTGATTGCGGTGAGTTCGTTCTCCATCTCTTTTGCTTCGCTCACACTGCTTCTTGACCACTCAATATATCGTTCGGTCTCTTTTTGAAGTTTGTAAGAATAGGCTATAACAAGAAAAACTCCCCCCATCATTATTGCCAGAATGAGGAGGACCCAGATAAAAATCCGGTAATTGAAAAAGGGTTTTAAAAACACTGTTTTAATTTGAATTTGGGTTCAAAAATACATCAAATTCAGATTTAAATGTACGAATATTTTCAGAGAGTGCTTAATGTGGTCTAATTATGGATACAGCCTTTGAATATCCCACTGTATTTCAATGTTGGTTGTGTTAATTGAATAGGCAATTCGGTCATGTGAACGCCTGAGACCTCCTTGCCAGAATTCAAAATAGTGTGGATTGACTATATATCCGCCCCAGTTTTCGGGACGATAAATTGTTTGTCCGCTCTCTAACAGCTCTTTAATATCGTCATCAAAAATTTGTTTGTTCGCAAGACTCTTGCTTTGTAATGAAAGCGCTGATGATGCCTGACTTTCGCGAGGTCTGGAGTTGAAATAAAGGTCAGATTCCGCCTGGGAAATTTTTACAGCTGCTCCTTCAATTCTTAATTGTCTCATGTTATTGTGCCAGAAAAAGAGCAGAGAAACCATATTGTTTTCAGATATCTCTTCTCCTTTTCTACTATTGTAGTTTGTGAAAAAGACAAATCCATCAGGAGAGAAACTCTTAAGTAAAACCACCCTGGATGAAGGAATCCCATCTTTTGTCGCTGTACTTAAAACCATTGCATTTGCCTCAGATAACTCTGAAGGATTTGCATTTAACTGCTGACAGGCTTCTGTAAACCAAAGCCCGAACTGAGTAAAAGGATCGGGAGATATATTTTTTATATCAAGAGGGTTAGGAGAATACTCTTTTCTCATTTTATGCAACTCCGTTCTGTTCATTTTTTTATATTATATCGATTCTTAGCAATAAAGTTATATACAAAATCTCTGATTGGGGAGGGAACAACTTTAAAAATATATAGTATGCACCACAAACCTCCTGCCTCTTTGAGAATTTCAAGAACAGCACCTGATTTTACAAAAACCTTCTGCTCCTTTATGAACACGATGTATTGTTCTAATGAAAAATCAAGAGAGCAGAGGTCTAAAAGCTTTTTACCTTCGTAAGTGTCATAGGCTACATATTCCAAACTTGTCAGACCTTCTCTTTTTTTAAGGAAAGCTACTGTAGCTGTGCATATTGCACAATTTTGGTCGTATATTACTATTGAACTCTTCATAAGATATTATATAAACCATAATTGCAGTCAATTGTTTATAGAGTAATATACTATTTATGTGCTTTGTTTTTATTAAATTGCGTAAAGTTGCCGAAGAGCTTCGTACCTATAATTAATGACCTAACTTATGGGCAAAATATTAAAATTCAGGTTTGAGCACGGTATCACTGCCGCCTATTTAATAATCGGTTGTCTGTGGATTCTATTCTCGGATTATTTTGTAGAGGGTTTCACAGATGACAAAGAGGTATTATCGAAAATTCAAACATACAAAGGATGGTTTTATGTAGTATTCACAGGCATTCTGTTCTTTCTGTTTTTAAAAGGGCACCTCAAAAGGTTGAGAGCTGCAGAAGCCAAGGCAAAGGAGAGTGATCGTCTCAAAACAGCCTTTCTTGCAAATGTCAGCCATGAGGTAAGGACGCCAATGAATGCAATTCTGGGCTTTTCAGAACTGCTTAAAAACCCCGAACTAACTGGTGAACAACATAAAGAATATCTGGACATTATCGAAAAGAGTGGGGAGAGAATGCTTTTGCTGATAAATGATATTGTTGCAATTTCTAAGCTTGATACAGGCCAGATAACCACTTACTATACGCTTACAGATGTTAACGAACTCATTGAACATCTTCACTCTGTATATTTGCCAATTACAGATGAGAAGGGCTTAGCTTTTAAAATTTCAGAGACAGCACCCAAAGAAAAGTGCAAAGTTTATACAGATAAAGAGAAGCTTGTTTCTGTACTGACTCATTTGCTAAAGAATGCTATCAAGTACAGTGCAGACGGGACAATCGAAATTGGAGTTTCATTGGAAAAAGGGCACTACCGATTCTCTGTTAAAGATGATGGTATTGGAATTCCTGAAGAGAGAATTGAAAACATTTTTGAGAGATTTGTACAGGCAGACATAAGGCTGTCCAGAGCTCACGAAGGAATAGGTCTTGGTTTGTCAATCTCAAAAGCATACATCGAGATGCTTGGAGGAAATATAACAGTAGAATCTAAAGAGGGGTTAGGTTCAAAATTCACCTTCAGAATACCTGTAAAGGAGAATTTTGATTAATTTTACAGTTCACGACTGTAAAATTTAATCTTTATGAAGAAAAATCTGCTTGTTATCTTACTAATTCTGTTTTCTGCAATTTCTATTGAGGCCAAAAAGGAGAGAGGTGCAATTTTTATTCAAAACCAAAAAATTAATGCAGAGCTGAACATTCCATATAATCTGTTTAGCAAGACACCTAACTTTAAGTTAATCCAGAGGGGCGTGAAGTACATTGATGAAAACGGAAAGAGCAGAAGGATTAGACCCGGTGATGCAAAATGGTTTGAATTTGAGAGCAACGGCAGGGTTTACAAGATGGTTTCCCTGAAAAACGAAAAGGGTTCAGATCTGTTTTTGGGCAAGAGGAAAAACTTTTTTGTTCTTGAATTGGTTAACGGTAATGTGACCCTTTACAAGATGTTTTATGACGAAAAGGAGTTCATGTCTGACTCCTTTACAACCGATAAAGAGAGATACATTTTGAAAAAGGATGGAGTCCTTAAAGTTCCTGCAATAATTAACTTTAGAAGAGACATGAGTGCGTATTTCTTCCTCTACCCTCAATTGGCCGAAAGAATTGTTAATAAAGAGTACAAACTTTCAGACCTTGAGATGATAGTCATTGAATACAACGACTGGTTCTCACAACAATAGAATGAAAATATTCACATCATCACAAATTTCCATTATTGATAATTATACAATTATCAATGAACCTATATGTGAAACAGACCTCATAAAAAGGGCTGCCAAAAAGCTTTACGAATGGCTTAAAACAGAAATTAACAAAAAGCAGCAGATATTTATATTTGCCGGGCCGGGGAATAACGGAAACGATGCTATTGCTCTTACATCAATACTTGCTGCACGGGATTTTAACTGCAAACTCTTTCTGATAAAAAACAAGACTTTTAAATCTGAGCCAAGAAAAGAGCTCTTGGGAGAGACATATCTATTTGGTAGTGTGTTTGTCAAAGAGGTAGAAGTCGATAGAGATATTCCTGAAATTCCATCTGATGCAGTTGTTATAGAGGGTATTTTTGGAACAGGACTCAATCGATGTGCAGAGGGAATTTATTGTCCGATAATTGAAAGGATTAACAATTCCGGAGCAAAGGTTATATCAATTGATTTGCCCTCCGGTCTGTTCTCAGAGGAGAATGCCAATCCGGAGAGAAATGCCATTATTTGGGCAGACATGACACTTACCTTTGAATTTCCAAAACTCTGCATGTTTTTCAAAGAGGCTGCTCCCTATATTGGTAAATGGAAGGTTCTCCCGATAGGTTTGCATAATGAGATAATTGAAAAAACGGAGACTAATTTTTTCATGCTGACAGAGGAGCTTATTGCAAAAGAGATTAAACGAAGAGATAAATTTTCGCATAAAGGGAATTTTGGACACTCGCTTCTTATTGCCGGTTCGTACGGTATGGGCGGTGCGGCAGTTCTTTCGGCAAAAGGAGCCATGAGATCAGGAGCGGGGCTGTTAACGGTTCATATACCAAAATTGTTATACGAAGTTATTCAGATTTCAGTACCTGAGGCAATATGTTCGATTGACTTGTCAGATTCAATCTTTACCTACGTTGAAAATATTGAAAATTATAATACTATTGCTGTTGGCCCGGGTTTAGGCAAATCCCCTGAAACAGTCGATGGACTAAGGAAGTTGTTAAAGAGTAGTAAAAAGCCAATGATTATTGATGCTGATGCTCTGAACATTATTGCATCAGAAAGGGATCTCATCAACCTAATCCCAGAAGGTTCTGTCATAACTCCTCACCCGGGTGAATTTGCACGTCTTGCAGGCGAAACTGAAAACTCATATGATGCAGTTATTAAACAGTCAGAATTCTCCATTAAACATAACATTGTGGTTGTTTTAAAGGGTGCGCATACCTCTATCACTACCCCTGAGGGAGAGATCTTTTTTAATTCAACAGGGAATCCCGGTATGGCAACCGCAGGAAGTGGAGATGTCTTAACCGGTGTAATTCTCGCTCTTATGGCACAGGGATACTCTTCAAAAGTAGCTGCTTTTGCAGGGGTCTTTCTTCATGGACTTGCCGGTGATATTGCCGTTGAGACAACAGGTGAAAATTCGCTTATGTCAAGCGATATTGCCGCTTCGTTAGGAGCTGCATTTAAAAGGATTGGTTATTAATTGTAACGCTGTTTAATCTATATAAAAATTATGTTTGATTTTCTGGATCAGTACCCCTTCATTCTCCCCTTTGTAATCTTCTTTGGAAGAATTATTGACGTATCACTTGGCACATTAAGGATAATCTTTGTATCAAAAGGGGAAAAATATATAGCCCCGATAATTGGATTTTTTGAGGTTCTTATCTGGATTGTAGTTATTTCGGAGATTTTTTCAAGAGCAAATGATGTAACCGCCTATCTTTCTTACGCTGCAGGGTATGCTTCAGGTAATTTCATCGGAATTTTAATAGAGCAAAAAATCGCCTTTGGAATACTGCTTTGCAGAGTTTATACAAAGGGTAACGGAAAAGAGTTAGTATCACTTCTTAACAGACAGAATTTTGGGGCTACGCTTATTCACGGTACAGGCTCTCTTGGCGAAATTGATGTAATTGAGACAGTTGTTGACAGGAAGCTTATGAAAAAGGTAGAGCGAATTTTTACGGAATTTGACCCTAATGTATTTTTCGTGGTTGAGGATGTCAGAACAAAACAGAGAGGCATTTTTCCGAAAAATCAAACGCTCCTAAGCAGATGGCGCATTGGCAAGTAATATATTAAAACAAATACTATGAAAACTTTCAAAATAGTTACCAAGGTAGCAGTACTTATGACATTGATGTCACTTATGTTTGCTGCATGTACTGTAGAAGTTAAATCAGCATATCCTGCATCTTACCTTGAAGAGATTACAATCTCTCAGCTTCATGATGGTTATGTAAGCGGGAAATTCACTGTTAGTCAGATTGTAACAGACTATCTTTCAAGAATAGAGACAATTGATAAAAACGGGCCGATGCTTAATTCAATAATTACGGTCAATCCGGATGCTCTAAAAATAGCGAAAGAGCTTGATAAAGAGTTGTCGGAGGGCAAGATAAGAGGCCCTATGCATGGTATTCCTGTAATCTTAAAAGACAATATTGATACTCACGATGGTATGCCAACTACAGCAGGAGCAGTTATTCTTAAAAACTCATTTGCACCTGCAGACAGCAGAATAGTTGAGATGTTACGTGAAGCCGGCGCCGTTATAATTGCAAAGGCTAACCTTAGCGAGTGGGCTAATTTCAGATCAAACTTCTCTTCAAGCGGATGGAGCGGAGTTGGAGGGCAGGTCAAAAATCCATATTTTCTTGACAGAAATCCATGTGGGTCAAGTTCCGGTTCCGGCGCCTCAGTCTCTGCAAATCTTTGCGTCATAGCTATTGGCACAGAGACAAACGGAAGCATTGTGTGTCCTTCTAACAACAATGGCGTGGTGGGCTTTAAGCCTACAGTGGGGTTGCTAAGCAGAACCGGCATTATTCCAATTTCATTCACTCAGGATACTCCAGGACCAATGGGCAGAACAGTTAAAGATGTTGCAATTTCTCTGGGAGTCATGACAGGGCCTGATTCTCTTGATTCAAAAACACTTGACCCCAATGCAAAATTTTATAATGACTATACCCAATTTCTCAATTTACATGGGCTCAAAGGAAAGAGAATAGGCAAGATCAAATCGTTGGGAAGAGCTCATCACCGTGTTGATTCCCTCATTAATGCAGCTGCCGAATATATGAGAAGTGCAGGGGCAGAGGTTATAGAACTGGACTTCCCATACCCTGGAGCAGCAAGTGCAGCATCGTTTCAGGTTATGCTTTTTGAATTTAAGGACGGGCTTAATAAATATTTTGAATCACTTGGAGATAATGCTCCGGTTAAGAGTGTTACAGAGCTAATTGAGTTTAATAAAAAAGATCCTGTTGAACTCAGATATTTTGATCAGGAGCTGTTAATCATGGCCAATGAGAAGGGCTCTCTGGATAGCCCGGAATATAAAGAGTACCTTGAAAGAATGTTCAAGCTTACACGTGAAGATGGGATAGACAAGATTATGAACGAAAACAAGCTTGATGCAATTATCTCTCCTACAGGTTCACCTGCGTGGAAAACTGATTTGATTAACGGTGATAATGGCAGAATCAGCAGCTCTTCGTACGCTGCAGTTTCGGGATACCCAAACATTACTCTTCCGATGGGCTTTATTGACGGACTTCCGGTTGGAATTTCGATCTTTGGCCGTGCATGGAGCGAACCAGTACTTTTAGAGATTGCCTACTCGTATGAGCAGGGGACCAATCACCGCAAAGCACCTCAGTTTAAAAACAATTAGTTATCAAAGTAATTTTTTAGATTTCTGCAATGAAGCACCGCCTCTCAATAATTCTTCTTTCCATCATTCTCTTTTCCGGAAAGTTATCAGCGACTGAAACCACGCGTATCTCGCTTCTAACCTGTACTCCCGGGGATGAGCTCTATTCAACTTTCGGGCACAGCGCTCTTAGGGTTTACAACCCGTCTAACGGAAGTGATCTGGTATTCAATTTTGGGTTGTTTGATTTTAATACTCCCAATTTTTACACCAAGTTTATGAGGGGTAAACTTGAATATATGCTGGGTATCCAGTATATGAATGACTTTATATATCAGTATCAGTGGGAGGGCAGAGGGGTAGTAGAGCAGGTTCTTTCTCTTGACAGTATCCAAACTACAGAAATTCTTTCCAAATTGGAATATCTGTACAAGCCCGAGAACAGATACTATCTGTACAGCTTTCTTTACAAAAACTGCACATCTGAGCTAAGGGATATCATTTTTGAGATTGCAGGGAAAGATGAAAAAGCTCTTAGAAAAAGCGCCGGTAAAACTAACAGAGACCTCATAAATGAATACATTGACGGTTGGCCAAAGTTTGGTATTAACATCTTACTCGGGTCAACTCTTGACAGGGATATAGATGTATTCCAAAGTATGTTTTTACCAGACTACTTGTTTAACGAACTCACGGTTGCCGGGAATGGTGAAATCCCATTGGTTTCGGAATACAGGGTGCTGCTTGAAAAGAGTGATAATGTAACCCACAAGAAGACTTTTATCTCAAATTTTACAAACACACTGTTATCTCCAATTTTTATACTTGGTTTAATAGCTGCTGCAGTAGGATATTCTCTGATCAAAAAGAGATATAAAGCTTTGGAGGTTGGATTTCTAGTAATAATTGGTCTTCTTGGAATTTTTGTAAGTGGACTCATTATGATTACCGACCACAGAGAATTGTATTCAAACTATAATCTTCTTTGGTGTAATCCAATATATCTCTTATTGGCTATTGCAACATTAAAAAAGTGGAGAAAAACAGAAAAGGTGCTTTCATTTGCATCTTTGCTGTTTCTCTCCTTAATTGTTATTCTCTGGATTTCCGGAATTCAATACGCTGAACCCGGGTTTATAATTATTGTTCTGACACTTGGCCTATCTTCTGTTATCAGGGCCACGGGGCGGTATTAGACAGAGAACCTTATGGTGCGGTTTGGTGTGGCTACAACCCATCTTTCATAAAGGAATCTGCCGTTTGAGTAAACCTTAATATTATGCCTTCCCGGTTTTACCCTTATCTGTCTTGCTTTGGCAGATCTGCTTCTGTTGTCATAGTTTAGATTAACTCTTACTCTGTTGTCAATAAGTACTGTTACGTTTCTAAGGCGCGGATTGGTTTGTGCCAGAAGAATATAAGCATCTGCAGATCTTGGGTTTCTGTTGTCGTAGCCTCTTCTGTCGTCTCTTCTGTTATCATAACCTCTTTCATCATAACCTCTTTCATCATAACCTCTGCGATCGTAGCCTCTGTCGTTTCCGGGACCGGTGGCTATAAATGCGGGTCCGCAACTGCTTATTAAAAGAGCTACGGCTATCAGACTAAAAATCAATTTTTTCATGACGGAATATTTTAGTTTATACCTTTGACTACATACATTGCAAAGATGCTGCCAAACACAAAGTATTTATATTTCATTAGCCAAAGTTTTCCTTTGCTGACACAGATAACTGTTAGACACATAAATGTAAAAAAAAGACCGACTTAAAAATTGCTTTCTAGTCGGTCCTTGGAAAATATGCGATTTGTTTGAGGTTACAGTACGGGTTCGAATACGAATGTCATTCGGTTTCCTGTAGTAAACACTCTCTTCGCAAACTTATGAATCTCTTCGGCCTCCATTTTGCTGACCAATTTTTTGGCCGGAGTTGCAATGTCGGGGATCTGACGAAGAGCATCGCTAATAATTGACAACCATGGGGTCTCTTCAATCTGATCGTTATATACCTTTTCGAGGTACAGTTTAATCTCCCTCATCTCCTTTTGAGTTGGGCCTGTAGCAACCAGCTGATCTATCTCAAGCTGAACAATTTCCAGTAGTTCGTCTACCAGTGCGGGGTCTGTGTCAAAATCAACTGAAAAATAGACCGAATTATCAGGAAATCGAGACATCTCCCCTGTTACACCAACATGGTATGTTCCTCCCTTCTCTTCGCGAATAGACTTCATGTATCTATCCCTGAGAATATAGGTTAAGAATTTTGCCATCATACCATTTTCAGGAGAATAATCTACCTCTCCACTGTAAATTCGCGACACACTTGCTTTGGTGCTGAGCATGTCCTTTGCTTTAAATCTGAGTGAAACTTCGCCTTCACGGAATTCAGACTCTTTGTACTTAAGCGAAGGAGCTTTGTACTTTCCTCCGTTAAGTGAAGCGATGTATTTTTCAACCAGAGGCTTACCTTTTATGGCATCCATTGGTCCGGTAAACACAAAGGTGTAGCCGGCAGGGTTGCCAAAATGTTTGTAATAGAGTTCAGTAAGTTTTTCTGCTGTAATATTGCTGACGAACTCTTCTGTGAAAGGTACAGTTAAAGGATTAAAGTCATATTTCAGCTTGGTTACCGAATCTTTAAACGTGTTAACCTCTCCCTGACTGATTCTTATGTTCCTTAATAGTTGTGTCTTTGTGTTATTCAAATCCTTCGCGTCTGCTGCTACCTGAGTAAAGTACATGTGGAGTAGCTTGAAAAACTCTTCCGGCTCTTTTGTTTCAAATGAACCGGAAAATTCGTTATATCTCATAGAGATAGATGGTTTAACCAAGATTCCTTTGGATGAAGCCCATTTGCTAAGCTCATTTTTATTGAATCCGTTTACATGGAAGTTAGTGATATATCTGTCCATTATTCTGGCAAGTGATAAATCTTCAGGCAGAGCATAACCACCCGGACGGAATGCGCGCATCCTTACACTCTTCTCTTTGCCCTTCTCCTCTTTCCATATCACCTTTGATCCGTTTTCAAGAGTCCACTCAACTGTAGAGTCAAGACTCTTTTCATATTCAATGTTAAGATCTTTAGATGTGAGCGTTCTCTCTTTGGTTATTTTACCTGAAGCCGGTAGGGCTTTCATAACCATCTCCTTTTCGGTTAAAGGGATAAATTTGTCAAGAGAGGTCCCTTTGATTTCGTCTAATAGTGCAAGCACCTGATCTTCGGTTGGGAGGTACTCTTTATCACTTTCAGGAACTGCAAAAATTATGACTCTGTTCTCAATACTTAAAATTCTGTCAAGGCTGTTGTTTACATCTTCAACTGTAATTTTCTCTACTAGCTCTTTTGAGAGTTTGTAGTTTGCATCTATGTCTAGAAGTGGGTACTCTCTTGTGAAGTGATCTACAGCAAATGAAACATAATCTGAATTCTTGAGTTTTTTAATTCTGTTATAGTTTGCATCAAGCTGTCTTTTAACTCTTTCTAAAGCAGGTGCAAACTCTTCTGAATCAAATCCGTGTTGTCTGGCTCTTTCTACTTCAATAAAAATACCCTTAAGTGCATTAGTGATGCCTTTATTATTAATAGGAAGAGCTGTTGTTGTGAATGTGCCTGAGGCATAGCTTATGCCGCCATAAACCGGTACCAGTGCACGAAACAGCGAATCTGTACTCTCGGCAGCAACCTGAGCTCTGACTCTGAACATGTCCAGAAAAAGTGCTTTTGTCAGATCGTCGTACTGAGCTTTGTATGAATACCTTTCGTCAGTAGTAAGATGAGGTATCTTGATTGTCATTCTTACCGAAAGAGCCTTAGTTTCAGGATCGGTATGATAACCAACAATTGGTTTTTTATTATCAGGAACAGAATAGTTCTCTCTCACAGCACCGTTTTTGACAGATGGAATTGGGGAGAATCGTTCAATAATTCTCTTTTCAATATCGTTAACATCAATATCTCCAACAATCACAACAGCCTGAAGATCAGGTCTGTACCATTTGTGATAATAGTCAACGAGGGTTTGGCGTGAGAAGGTGTTAATGATTTCGGGTAATCCGATAACATCTCTTTGCGCAAACCTCGATCCAGTCTGCTCCATGCGGCTTATCCCTTTCATCATTCTTGTTCTGGCGTCGTCACCCCTTCGCCACTCTTCACGTACTACGCCACGCTCTGCTTCAATCTCTTCAGGCTCACATGAAATATAGTGAGACCAGTCGTGAAGTGCCAAAAGGGCTGAGTCTATTACAACAGAGCGGTCTATTGGTACTGCTGAGATGTTGTAAACGGTTCTCTCCATTGAGGTGTAGGCATTAATGTTGGCTCCGAATTTTACACCTATGCTGCCGAAGTATTCAAGAAGCCTCTTGTCCGGGAAGTGCTTTGTACCGTTGAAAGCCATATGCTCAAGAAAGTGAGCAAGACCTCTTTGGTCGTCATTCTCCTGAAGAGAGCCTACATTGTGTACTATAAAAAATTCCGCCTTGCCTTTTGGGTTTTCTGCCTTGCGGATGTAGTATGTCATTCCGTTTTCAAGCTTTCCAACCTTGAAGTTTTGATCAAGAGGTAGCTTTTCGTTAAAGTTTATATTTTGGGCGAACCCTGTGGCGGCAAAAATAATTGCCGCCAGCAGAATTGCATATCGTTTAATTCTATTCATCTTTTCAGATTATTTAGTCGAGAATTTCATCTCTTTAATCAGATGGTCTGCCTTTGCGTATTTTTCAATGACCCAAAGGACATATCTGATATCTACATTGACACATTTGTTCATTTCGGGATGGAAGTAAGCATCACCCGCAAGTGACTCTTTATTTCCATCGAAAGCAAGACCTATCAATTCACCTCTGGCATTTAGCACAGGGCTTCCTGAGTTACCGCCGGTAATATCATTATTGGTTAGGAAGTTCACATACATCTTACCCTTTTGTCCCCATCTGCCCCAGTCGCCGGCCTTTAAAAGGGCCAAAACTTCGGGTTTGATGTTGAATTCATAACTGTCGGGGTTGTATTTATCAAAAAAGCCTTGAGTGGTACTTTGAGCGCTGTAATGAATACCATCTGAAGGGGTGATTGGGCCTACTGTTCCATATGTCAAACGCATTGTTGAGTTTGCGTCGGGATATTGAACTCTTCCCTTTTCCATGTTCATCTGGTACATTGCTCTGGTGTATTGTGCTTCCAGGCTATTTATATCATTTCCTCCCATCAATTCACTCTCCTCCTGGTTGAATTCGGTAATTTTTGCAGATCGGGTAAGTAGTGGAAGTGGATCGTCAACAAACAGTGTAATCGGCTGATCTTTTTTAACTGCCTCACGGAATTTTTCAGGGTTAAGCAATATTGAGTTTGCAAAAACATACTCAGTAATTGCTTCTGCACTACCATTAAACTTATCAAACATCATTGACAGGTTTTCTCCCCAATATTCACGTGAAACGTTAGCGAAAAATTCTCTCAACTGGTATTTCATCAGCTCTTTCTCTACCTCAAGAACGCTTGCTTCATAACCTCTTTCAATGTTATTTATCAGAGTACGGTGGTGAGGAGATCCAACTCTTAATGTATCTACATTCTCTCTCTCCTGAGCAGTTCTTAATGAGTTAGAACGGTTGCCTAGGTATACAAATCCCTGACCTGACACGAGTGTCTCTCTGAAATAAAATTTCTGGCGGGTGAGACTTTCGCGAGTTTTGTAATTCTCTTCGAGTTTTTTGAGCAGATCGCCCCACTTTGCTTTTCTTTCAGGATTAGCATCAATCCAGGCCTGTAACTCTTGTTCCTTTTGTTTGTTTATGTTAACAACGCCAAAACGTCTGAAGTTATAAACCTCACCTGCTGTGTACTCCTGAACATTACTGTTGCCAAAGTAGTGGTCTGCATAAACCAGCCTGGTATTAGGATCTTGCTCCATGAAGCTGTTCATTATCCTAAGTTTGTTCTCCTTTAGCTTTACAGTTACAGGGTTTGAAACCTTCTCTTTTTCATAAACTCCAAAAGAGGAGTTGTATCTGTTGGTTCTGCCGGGGAATCCTATAACCATTGAAAAATCTCCCTCCTTAACTCCTTTTGTAGAAATTGAAAGTATCTTTTTAGGTATCAGTGGAACATTAGATTCTGAATAGGCCGCCGGTTTGCCATCTGTGTTTGCGTAAACTCTGTACAGTGCAAAGTCTCCTTTGTGCTGAGGCCACTCCCAGTTGTCTGTGTCACCGCCATAGGCAGCAATTGAAACAGGAGGTGCTCCTACAAGGCGGATATCTGTATATACTTCGTAAAAGAAAATATAGTATTTTGATCCTCTCCACATAGACATAAGCATAGTCTCCATTCCGCTTCTTGTGTTGTGCCTTCTCTCAATTACCGATGAAATTCTCCTCATGCCGGCACCCTGTCCAAGAGATCTTAAGGAGTCTGCAACAACCTTAACCTCATCAGTTGCATCGATAACCTTTCTTAGAAAGAAAACCGACTTGCCCTTTATGTGCTTTTCTTCACCTCTGGTCATTGCCCAGAAACCATCTTCAAGGTAGTTCTTCTCAGGTGTGCTCAAGGAGTGAATGTCTCCGTATGCGCAGTGGTGGTTTGTTATAAGCAGACCTTCGTTTGATATCATACTTCCGGTACAACCGAAATCGAGTGCTACTACTGCATCGGTAATCGTTGCAGCGTTTTCATCATATATTAATTTGGGGTCAATTTTCAGACCCGCCTCTTTCATCTTGTTAGCAAGATTTTTTTCAAGGAGATTTATAAGCCACATCCCCTCATCTGCTCTCGATATACTGAATATCGAGAGCAGAATAAGGAGTGCAACAGTTTTTGAAATGTATTTCATAACTGTTAATTGTATGTAAATAATAATGTAAGGACAGTGACGCGCTATTTGGTAGCTCCCATCTCTTTAAATGAGAATTTTGGATCAACCTCTTCCATTACGCCTTCTCTGTTTTTGATAGTCCATTTGCTTCTGTTTAGAACCTCCCAGATTTTGTCATCATCAAGTGCATCTTTTGAGTAGGTAATTCTAAAGCAATATTCGTCATTTTCGTTAACCAGGGTCTCTATTGAAATAAAGCCCGGTATTTGTGACAAATGATTTGATAAAAATGGTAAGTTTCTTGTAATTAGTGGTTTGTCAAGATCTGGATAAACAAGCTCATAGACAGCTTCGTTTTTACCGGCCCACTCCTCTTGATTGCTCTTGAAAGGAACAGAGAAGGTTGTAAACTGGCGAATAAGAAACTCTCTTCTTGAGATTGTATCAACAACATCAGATATTCCAATATATTCGAAATCAACTTTAACGATATTGGTACCTCCACCGTGAACTAGCATCTCCAGCTCCTTCATCTCAACCATCTCTTTGAAGAACTTCTCGTCAACAGGCTCATCCATGTCCATGTATAGTCTTACTGTTAATGGGCATGAATATTCTGTTTCAAGTCCATAATAACCTTTACCTGTATTCCTAAACTGAAGACCCAAATAGTTAGGGTCCATCCTGTCGTACATCTTTTCTGTGAAGATGGTTATAACTTTGATGTTTTGAACATCTTTAGGAGGGGTTGCTATTTTAAATTTCGAAGGAATATAAATCAGTTCTCGTATTTTCTCTTCGGTTACTTCTGCCGGGTTGAAATAGATGTCTACGTTTGAATGTTTTACAAACGTTGCAACTCCATAAACACCAGGTATTTTCTTAAGAGTAGCAGCAAATGCCATCGAACTTCCGTAGCACTTAACAGAACGAAGTCCTTCAACTCTTGCTTTTTCTAGCTGACTGTGATTAGCTTCATCTCCCCATCTTTCATCAATTGTTGGAAGTTCCATTGTACTTCCCAGCCAAAAGGCTACTCCAAAGAGAACAAATGTAAGAATAGCAGGTAACCAGCGTAAGCTCTTCTTGCCTCCAAAAGTAAGAGCATCCTGGTTGCAGCTTGCAATACACTCTCCGCAAAGGTTGCAATCTACATTTTTAACAGCACCAACTTTGTCAACATCAATTCCGTAAGGGCATTTTTTAGCACAAATACCGCAATCGTTACACTTCTCTGTAGATCTTACAACCTTCAAAAGAGGGAAAACTTTAACCTCGAGATAAAGAACCTCCCAAAGATATCCGATAATTGAAGCGGCAGCCAGAAGATAAACCCACGATACAGCAAGTCCTGCTAGGTTTACAAGAGCAAAAATACCCACAAGTACAGCAAATGTAATTGCATACTTGAAAATGTTGCTTAATGCTCCAAGCGGGCAAAGATATTTGCACCAGAACATTTTGATGAAGAAGTTTCCAAGGATGAAAACAGCAATGGCCAGAACAGCCATCCACATTGTTAGTTCTCCTTTGAATCCGGTAGCGGCTGCATAATAAGGGTCAAAATTTTTGCAGAATAACTCTGAACTTGACACTGTCGTGTAGAAAATCCAGAATAGGAGAACATACTTAAGCAGTCTCAGTAGTTTGTCTGCAATTGTGCCATAGTTTATGACAATCTCTTTAACTTTTAGTTTTTTACGCAGTTTGGCCAATTGCTCGGTTGCCCAGCCCAAAGGACATAGGTAGCCGCAAAACAGCTTGCTGAATAAAATAACACCAATTGCCAGAACGATACCCATCATGATTTGTGTTGCAGTCATGCTGCATGCCATTGAGCCGGCTACAAGATAGGTTGCTAATGTCTGGATACCTCCGAAAGGACAGTATGCCTCCGGATCGGCAGTCTCATTTCCGAACATCTTCGTTAGGATAATGATAATTGCCAGAAGTGTTCCCCACTGTATTAAATGGCGGAACCAATTTTTCTTCATGTTTTTCATTTTGAAGGGTTAATTAAATTTTAAAAGTAGTATCCACAAAAATAGTTAAATTTGCTTAAGATATAGTACTAATAAGGTTTTTTTGCAAATGAATATCTCTTTTTATTAAGGAAATTTTAATTACAAATTTCTTTTTCATTTCGTTTTGTAACTTTCGGATTCCATTTATTAACTCATTATAAACTACTTTAACGTGAAAAAATTATTAACCCTTTTGTTTGTTATTTTATTAATAGCAACAAAATCATTTGCAGATGAGGGCATGTGGCTGGTAAATCTTCTGGATAAACAGCTGTATGAACTTATGGCAAATAAAGGCCTTAAACTTAAACCGGGCGAAATCTACAATGTAGAGGGTGGTGCCCTTACTGACGCAATTGTGGCTATAGATGGAGGTATGTGCAGCGGAAGCATTATCTCTCCTAAAGGCCTCATGATTACAAATCATCACTGTGCATACGGTGATATTCACTCACTTAGTACTCCGGATAAGAACTATTTGGAGGATGGCTTCTGGGCAATGAACTTGAGCGACGAGGTTCCAATTAAAGGTAAAAGTGTTACCTTTCTCAGAAGCGTTATGGATGTAACCGAAGTGGTAACCAAGATTATAGACAGTCTTGATGCCGCAGGGCCAAGAGGACTCTTCTTCATGAACAAAGTTTCGGGCATAATCGAAAAGAAATTCGATAACGTCCCTTATGAGAAGGGGCTTTCATCAATGTGGAGGGGTTCAAAATACTATCTCTATTTTTATGAAACCTATTCAGATGTGAGACTTGTAGGAGCTCCCCCTGTTTCAATAGGTTCATTCGGAGGAGAAACCGACAATTGGGGCTGGCCTCAGCACAAAGGAGACTTTGCAATGTATAGGGTTTATGCATCTGCAAACGGTAAACCTGCGGAATATTCAGCGGAGAATGTTCCAATGGAGGCGAAAAGATTCCTTACAGTATCTGCAAAAGGTGTAAAAGAGGATGACTTCACGATGGTTCTCGGTTATCCGGGAAGAACAAACAGATATATGTCATCTTTTGAACTCAGAGAGAAGTTTGATATTCTTAATCCGGTTATTAGCGGAGTGAGGAGGTCTAAGCTTGAGGTGTGGAAAAAATACATGGATACATCTGATGAAATCAGACTAAAATATGCAGATAAGTATTTTGGAATTAGCAACTACACCGATTATGCCAAATGGGAAAATCTATGTGTTGATCGTTTTAATGTAATTGAGGAGCTGGAAGGGAGAGAGAAATTGCTGCAGGAGTGGATTATGTCTGACTCAAAGAGAGCAGATAAATACGGTAACATTCTTGACAATCTCAAAAAGGCCTACGCAATTAAGGCAGACATTACCAAGGTAAGGGAATACTTCAGGGAATCTATGGTGAGAGGTGCCGAACTAATAGGTCTTGGCCAACGCTTTCAGGGTCTTGTCTCAACATTAACCAGAGCCAAAAAAGAGGAGTTTACTCTTGAAGATAAGGAGATTTCAAATTTCAGGGATATTGCTCTTAAGACATTAAGTGAACTGGAGCCAGAAGCCGACAGAGAGTTGTTTAAGGTGATGATCAGATACTATCTTAAAGAGGTTCCTGTTAGTTTCTATGACCAGGCTTTTGTCAACCTTCTTGCAAAATTTAATGGTGACGGCGACAAACTTGTTGACTTTGTGTATGATAATAGCATTATCACTTCAAAAGAGAGGCTGAATGATTTCTTTAATTCTAAGAGAACAATAAGTGACATTACCTCTGACCCTATTATTGATGTTGCGAAAACAATCGGAATCAGAGAGTATAATGCAATGGAGGACTCTTTACTTAAGGTGGCAAATCTTGACCCGGCAAAGGATAGAGGTGATTATGTGAGGGCCATGTATGAAATGCAGATAGAAAAGGGCGATAACATCTATCCCGATGCAAATTCAACAATGCGTCTTACCTTTGGTGAAGTAGGTGGTATTAAGGCTAAAGATGCTGTTTACTACCACTATTTAACTACTTCAACAGGTATTCTTGAAAAGCAAAATCCTAACGATTATGAATTCAAGATTAAGCCCGACCTTAAAGCTGCCCTCGAAAAGGGAGATTGGGGCAGATGGGGCACAAATGGTGTGCTTTATATAAACTTCCTTTCAGATAACGATATCACAGGCGGTAACTCAGGAAGTGCAGTTATGAACGGCAATGGTGAAATCATAGGTCTTGCCTTTGACGGTAATCGTGAGTCTATGGCTGGTGATGTTTACTACGTTGAGGGCTATTGCAAATCTGTTTGTGTTGACATCAGATACGTGTTGTGGGTTATTGATAAGTACGCCGGTGCGGGACATCTTATCAACGAAATGAATATCGTTTTTTAGAGATTTTATTTTGGGAGCCAAAGTTTTCCTTTGCTGACACTTACAACAGTAATCGAACCACTAGAACAAAAGAGGACACCTTGGGTGTCCTTTTTTTGTTATCGCATTTGCTTGAAAAAGCTCATCAAGCGCATTGCTTTTGCTTGAAAGAGCTCATCAAGCGCAACGCAGTTTTTCTTAACGCTTTTTTCTTTGCGTTTTTCGGGGCTTGCGGAACGCCTCCCTTTGGTCGTTGAACGGTCCTCAGCCTTTTTCCGAAAAGCGCTTCAGAAAATTAGCTAAAAAACAGATGTTGCTTTTTGATGAGCTTTTTACAATTCACAAAGCAATTTAAGTTATTATGTATAAAAAAATAAAAAAAGAGGACACCCTGGGGCGTCCTCTTTTGAAATATAGCGTGTTAGTCGTTTTAGAATGAGTAACCTAGTGCCAGGCTGAAAATTCCGGCGTTGCCTCCGGTGTGGTACTTCAGGTCTGACGCCGATGTGAAGGAGTATTTGGTGTCAAGATAAATTGAACCGGCGGTTCTTTTTGTCATGACAAATTTTGAATATCTGAATCCAACTTCGCCAAACATCTTACCTTTGGTCAAGAATTCGTACTCACGGTTTAGCATTTCAGCTTGTTGAAAAGGGATAATATCATCGGAAATCTGATCTGACGCACCTGGAGCAATGTGCTCAGTGAGTCTAGATCCGCTTCCAACGCTGTATCCACCTAGTAATGACAAATCAATCATTCCACTTTTAAACAAGAAGTTTTTGGTTACCTTACCATAACTAGAGGTGATCTGATAGTCCTGACTAAAGTAGAAAGGGCTTATCAGTGAACTTAATCCGGCAACGGAAGAGTAGCTGTAACCAGCTTTGAAGTTCCATTCAGGACTGCATTTGAATTTACCAAGTGCAAGTTCATATTCAGCATTCAAATCAAAAGTGTTTTTTGCGAATGTTTTGTTAAGGCCGTAATAATACACAACGGTAATACCTCCGATTCTTTCGGTACTGGTGATTTTGTCGTAGCTGGTTCCTTCGGTGTAATTTGTCTTAACTTTGAGGTAGTGTCTGGTTTCGTCTGTCTCAAATTGAGCAACACCTTTGTATTCGTAAGTTACTGCATCTGACTGAGTGTATGCTCTGTCTGCACCCGGTCCAGAGACTCCCTCCTGACTTTTGTATGTAAACTCATTATGGAACCTGAAGCTGTCATTTACATACTCAACCTGAACAGATCCTCCTTTGATAACATCTACAAAAGGCCTTGATAGGTTTAGTCCATCTTGGTTCCAAATGTCATTCATTCCAAACCAAAGTCCCTTAAGTAAATACCCGTTATAAAGCACTTCATCTTCGGCAATTTTTGAAAAGTTTACATTTTCATGAAACTTTCTGTAATAGTAGTTAGCACCAAAATTGAACATGCTGGTTTTAAATATAAGACCTCCTGTTACCTCAAAATCCAAAAGCTTTGTTGAATGTCTTAAGTCTTTCATCTTTGCAAGGTCTGCAGTCTCATAATTAATCTGGAGTCCAAACAACAAATTGTCAGCAATTGGAGAAGAGAAACCTCCGGTTAATTTGTAACTCTCTTTCCTCTTTTCCGCAGGTCTGTCGTCAGCAACAGAAAGGAGGTATCTTTCCGGATAAATAAGACCACTCCATGTCATATCCTGACCACGGAAATTATTGTAGTCAATTTTTCCATAGAACGTTGTTTTCTTAATCTTTGTATAAGAGGCTGTTCTTAAGCCGAAATTAAAACTGTTGTCCGATTCGTAATACTTTACGAAAGGGCCGTCGTTTTTACCCATATATGCCTCTACAAATGATGAGTTATTGAAGTCAATAAAATGTAATCCGGCAGCGTTATAACTGTCAGTCCAAGTTTGTTTCCTCTGAAGATCGTCAAAGTGATAAAGGCACTTCTCCTGCACCTTTCTCTTCCCCTGTGCTGTTGCTGTGGTATAAACAAACAACTGTGAAAGAAAGAGTGCAGATATGATAATTATATATTTATTATTTATTTTCATAATCCTGTTTTTTAACTATTCTTTTATAGATTGGCTCTCTCTTACATAAAAGTCGTTTAAAGAGTTGTTTGTATCCATATAAACAATTCTTCCACCTGCAATAGCAGTTGCGATTGGATCTATTTTGCGGTGAATGGTTTTGCCTTGGTATCCATCAGAGCTCTCCATAAGTGAATACGAAGCATCAATAGATGCAGGTAGCCTCTTGTTTTTTGTAGTTACATCAAAGCTTTCAACACCGTCAAGTACCCATGCAGATGGAATCATTATATATTCAGTTGCTGAAGTGGTTCCGGGTTTACGACTTCTATTTGCAGGATCATTAACGTATGCCTGTGCTCCGACCTCAGGGATTCGGAAAATTACAGTTGCAGGACTTGATACGGAGAATGGATATGCATTTGCTGTACCACCTTTCCATAATAGGTCAAGCCATCTTCCAACAAGGTTAGGGCCCGGAGATGGGTGGTAGCTTGCATTGGTATATCGTTGATTATAACATACCCAGTAACCTGGTACATCAAGATTGACAGACTGCGGTCTTAAAATTGTGTGGTTTACCGCTGCGCTAATTGCAACAACAGCTTGTTCTCCCGGCTGAAGAGGATGACTTTTTCCCGTTCCGGGGAATTGCCAAACGGCCTCAATAATAGGGATAGTATCTCTTATTACTCTTTGTCCCTCTTTTATGTAACTCCATGCAGTAGGACTGGTTGGTGCATTGTAAGGCTCAACTGTTCCGAAACATACACTATCGAGATATGCAACATCATCACTGTTGTTATAAATTGCCAGGTATTTATCGAATTGGAAAGTCTTCTGATCAGGACCTGTACATCCTCTGTAATATATCTCTTTGATAATAAGCTGTCCGGCATAAGAGAGTATTAACTCTACATTTAAATTTAGATCTCCCTTAAGGGTGTCTATTAAACGTATTTGATCAACACTACGGTTAAAAATTGGAATAGCTCCTGATATAGGGGTTCCTTTGTCAGTAACTGATACTCGGTAAAAGCCATACTGAAGTTCTATGGATACCTTACCTTGGCTATCTGAAACAAGATTATAGACTGCTCCATTACTTGGATTTAGAACTGTTACCTCAGCACCGGCTTTTAACTCATCTTCAAAGCCCTCCGGATAAATGAGGTTAATATTCAGCTTACGGGAACCCGTACTATACGGGTTTTCATCTATCAGATCCTGCAGCTTTTGCTGACAAGATGATAAAAGGCCAACGAAAGCAAAAATGTATAATATATATAAACTTTTTTTCATCTCTCTTCAGGTTTAAAATTTAAATCTAAGTGTTGCTCCGTATGCAAACCCTATGTTTCTTACAGTCTCTACACCGGTTGCCCAGCTTCTTATGTAAGGGTTGCTCTTTGTGAAGTTATTCACGTAGAAAGATAGAGAGGCAAGGTCTCCAATCTCTTTGGTGATACTAATGTTTGACATGAAGTATGCACCATTACCATCTTGCATAAAGGTGTAAATTGTGTTGGAACGACCAATTAAGTATGCAAATCTCGGATCATTTGCCTCTGTCTGTGTAAATGGTTTAACCACCTGGTCAAATCCCATATAGGCAACAGGCCATATTCCTGAGTAATACTCTTTCTGATCATAAACACTCTTGTTTACTCTGTTCCCGCTCTCATCAACAAGATATGCCCACTCTTTACCGTTGTAATAAGTAAGGTTCTGAGATCTTGCATATAAGGTTCCTTCGAGCCTTAATGAAATTGTCATTCTTATCTCAGGAATGTGAGTAGTTGCAGTAAAGTTCGCTGTCATACCATCACCCCATGATCCATTATAGGTAACATTTCTACCTGTACCCCCCATATAAAAGGCAACAAATTCATAAGATCTGCCCTGGTTTGTAGGAATTGTAGAGTGAGGTATTGCGGAGTATGATGATGATAGTCTTTCAGAGACATCCCTTGAGTGTGAATACCTTGCATCAAAACGGAAAGATGTTCTTATAGATTCAATCCTTCCAAAATCGAGAGAAAGCTCTACTCCCTGACGGGTACTTGGCTCACCGTTAGATTGCATTGAATTCTGAATAAACAATGTGTCTGTAACGGACTTAGGAATCATAACCTCACCAAGTGAAGGGTTGTCTTTGTCACGTACATATATATCCCCGGTTATCTTATCAACCCTGAATTCAGGATTGTTAGGAACTGCATAATTTTCATCGGTTTTGGTGTATGCATAAGGAACGTGAAAAGATTCTGTATAGTAAGGATTTAAAGCCTTATTGTTGTAGTAAACTAATGATACGCCTATTCCGCCAATATTTCCGTCAATACCAAACTCAATGTTTCGGCTTCTTGACCATTCAAGATCTTGATTGAAAAAGTCACGGAACACATTTGTTTTTGCTACATAAAAATAGTTGTTCTGAGTGCCGTAGTTTTTCGAATAAACCATAATGTCTCTGTATTTATCCTGAGGATAAAGTACAGAAAGATTTGGAAGTTTCTCCATCATACCCCAACCCCCTCTGATGCTCAGATTGCGAAGGAGCCCCTTACTACCTCTGTTTTCGAGGATGGTGTAACGAGCATTAAACCTTGGTGAGGCAGAAATAGGATTTTTGTATGTCATGTCTTTAATGTAATTGGCTTCTAAGCGAACTCCACCAACGAGTGAAAGAGTCGTTTTACCAATAGGGAGGGTTATATTATCCTCCAGGTATGCATTAATATTGTGAAGGAAAGGTATATCGGTATAAGGTCTTGGTCTGTAACCATCAGGATATAAATTCTTCTCATAATCTTCTCCCTTACCAATGTTACCGCTTGTTGACCAACCGATACCGGCTTTAACTTTATTTAGAATATTACCATACCTCTTGTTCAAATTATATTTAATGTTTGCGCTGAAATTCAGGCCTTTACTGTCTTCAATGCGAGCATTGTAGAATTGAGCAGGAAGATAATTTGTTTCATGATACCCGTTTTCCATTGCGTTTATGGCCGGTCTAATGGTTGCATATGAAAAGTAGGTGTTGTTTTTTGAAAGGTCATCCTTATAACTTCCGCTTATGCTAAAGTCTAAATTAGTTATATAGGCGCTGTTGATCAGCCAGTTTGCACTTGCACCAAACCTTACTGCATTATCCTGTGTTAATGACCAGGTGTCCTTATATGCATCAGGGTCTGCTTTTGCATCCTGACGTCCGATTGTCCCTCCCATATTTACATTAACTTGAACAGGGCGACCCTCTCTGTTAAAGGTGTTTGAATAGTTTAATCCATAACCGTTTCTAAAGTAGGTTGTGTAAGGAGAAACAGGATTCTGGAAAGCCTGGGCATATTCAGTATTGAAATTTAAAATACCCCTGTCTTTCTTAAGGTCAAAACCTTTGCTTAGTGAGATCTGCTTTGTTGTAGGATTTAGTGACGTAGATACATTAAAAGGTGATCTTCCTTTCTTTGTGCGAATTACTACCAGACCAGCGGTCATATCTCCAAATTCAACAGACGGAACCCCGGTAATAACCTCAATAGATTCGAAGTTGGAAGCAGAGAGGTTACGTGTGTCAACACCTGAGGTGGTACCTGACAAGTTGCTATTTGGTGATAGTCTTATACCATCAACCTCAACTGCTGTACCAAAGCTTCCGTTTCCGTCACCACCCCTAATGTTAAACACACTCTGTGTCATTAGGTTAGGGTTAACTGTTTTACCCCCCGGTAACAAACTCATGATGTCTGTAGGGTTAATAACCTGAAGGTGGTCAATTGCCTGCCTGTCCATTCTTGTAGAGGTGTTTATAGCACTTTTAACCTCGGTTGCTGTTACTGTAACAGATTGAAGTTTAAGATTTTCCTCTTTTAGTTTGAATGTCAGGCTGTCAATATTCCTCTCAATTTTGACCATTGTTTCCATGGTCTGATATCCGAGGCATGTAATCTCCAGCTTAGTTGTTCCTTCTGATACTCTGTTTATGACGAACATACCTTTTGCATCGGTAGTTCCCCACAAGTTAAGATCAGGAAGTGAGACTAAAGCCATCTCGATAGGAACGTTCGTCTCATTTTCATAGACGAAACCCTTTACCGAGTATAGCCTTCTTGCTGTCTGGGCAGGCAAGATTGTTGCAAACCCAATACAGATAAGAAAAAATACCAATAGTTTCCTTTTCATAGTTTAGTTAATTAAGTTTATAAAGTAGCGTTTAGTTTCTTTGAAGCGGGTTGGAAATCAATTGTTTGTTCTCTTTATTATAATTTAATTGGTTTAGTTCGATATCATCAAGAATAATTACACTAGGCAAAGATACAGTAATTGGATAATTCTCGTATATCCTTACCTGGATTTGTTCTTTAGAAGATATAGCTTTTATCCTTTTTAAGACAGTTGTGTTCATGATAGTCAGAAGAGTAGCAGATTTGACCGGAGTTTCATCTCCTGTTTTAACATCAATACGGTAAATTTTAGGAGATATATCATCTCTCAGTTCCGGATATCTTCTGATAATATATGCATAATGCAGGCCCTCAGATGCAGCACTTTTTAAGAGCTCCTTTTTTAGCTGGGCATGAGATTTTCCCTTTTCGGCAGTAATATGAAGCAGTGTGGGCAACATATTTAATGAGGCTCTTTTATCTAATAAATTGAATCTCAGGCTTCCGGTTGAGAGCATGCCACTGTCGGCAGGCATTCTGCCGGAAATCATTCTTTTTAAAAGGCCCTTTTCAATAAGAGTTATTTCATCTCCCTTAACAACACCTTCTGCATCAACATCAATAAATCCTGGTACAGGGATGCCTTGGAAAAAAGCAGTATTAGATGCGTCCTTAACGGTAATTTTCTGATCAACAAGCTTTTTCCCCATCCTGCTTACCAGTGATTTATCTACTTTGGTGATTCTTGCAGCACCGCTGTTTAAATTAATGTTGTCTCTTTTGGCAATAATACCATTTTTCATCACTAGGTTTTCCATGAAAAGTTTTAAAACTGCCTGATCTTCAAACATTACCGGACCTGAATAATACTCTGTAATATCGGTTGCAGAGGCCATCTCTTTAAGTGATAATATCATCGCTTCTGTGGCTGAAACTATTCCGGCCATATTGGGAAGATACTTATCGGAAACTGCCACAAATTCTAACTTATCTTTATGCACCTGACCATCATTATCTTTTATTGAGGCTGTGATTGAAATTAAAGATAAACCTACAGGAGAGAGAAACTTTGTCCCCTCGGTATTGTAATGATAGTAATAGGTATTTGAACTCTTGTAGGTTACCGAGGAGTTTACAATTTCAGGATATTTAAGGAAAATTGCCGAAAGCTCTTTTGTTCGTTTCTCCCATCCCTCTTTGTCAAAACGGAGCGTATCATATTGAACTGTGGTTCTTACGAATGGCTTTACAGGGAGGAAGTCATTAAAATTTTTGTTCGATCTCCCCGATGCTGTCTTTTGTCTGTATGTTGCTGCGGCCTCCTTATAAGCGGCGTCAGTTGCCAGCCACAGATCTCTCCTGAGTTGCCCTTCATTATTTTCTACACTTGCCCTTGAACTAACCATATCTGCATTGAAACTGATAATATTAGTTGTTTTATAATCACCTATTAGTGGTTTTACCGAAATATTTCTGAACCTTGGACTATGATTTGAGTAGACAATTGAACCCAGTACAGCTTTAACCTCAATAAGCTCTTTGTCTGTAACGGAATAGCTGACAAAGAAAGGTTTTGAAAGACCTGCCATCTGAAGGCTGTCTGTTGCTCTTTTTGCCTCAATCTCCATTGACCTGAATATTGTCTCATCTGAAGTCTGGCAGAATAGAGAAGCAGAGTAGAGAAGAAGTGTTAGATATATAATTATTTTCTTCATTTTGTCTTTTTAGGTTTTATGGTCTTGGCAGAATAGGGGGTAAATTTCTTGAGCGTGGCTTCATCTGAAGTTCAACCTTATTAACAAGAATTGCGGGGGAAATTGCAGAGACAGGTACGTAGCCCGAAATTGATCCACAGCTTCCCACAAAACTCTCTGTCTCTCCTCCTGCACAAATAATGTTGGAGAACATTGAAAGTGGTGTGCCAATGAGATCGACACCTCTTACAAGCTCATCCTCTCTTCCATCAACAAATACCTTAAATACCTCAAGTGGGGTAACGTTAAATGCATTGGGGCTGTTTCGCCCTGTCATTGTGAATCCTCCTGTAACCTCTTTAAAGAAGAAGCCATACTCTTTTCCCTGTTTAGTTGCCTCCTCCTTTAACATCTGCCTTAGTTCCTCTTCGCTTTTGTAATCACTAGTCTCAATTATGAGATTTGATTGTCTTGAGGTGGGGTCATATCCGACTTCTGCCCTGGAGTGTCCGTTAGATCTTGGAAATCCATCTATTGCAGTACGTGTCATTAGGAAATCGTTAAGAATTCCCTCTTTGACAACTGTTACTCTCTCACCTTGTACTCCCTGATCATCAAATTTGTAATGTCCGTTCAGGTCCATCCCTTTATAAACTTCAAGCGAAGGGTCGTCATATACACTCATAGTTAAAGGCAAAACCTGCTTTCCAACCATTTTTTTAAAAGTCTGCCCATCTCCGTCGCTTTTCATCTTCTGACCCTCAATTCTATGGCCGAATATTTCGTGGAAAAAAACACCACTTGTTGATCCTGAAAGTAGTGCCGGTCCGGTATATGGTTGAACCACAGGGGCCTTTTTTAGTCTAATTAATCTGTCGGCCAGATTGAGTATGTCTTTTTTAATTACCTCTTCTTCTGGGAACCCGTCACGATCAAATGAGAAGTATGTAATGGCCAAAGGAAGATCCATGCCGTCATCTGCCTTAACTGCAGCCCTAACCATTAAAAAGTTGTGAGTTAAGTTGTGGGCAATTCTTGCACCTTCTGTAGAGACATAATATTTTCTGACCAACTCCTGTCTTACAGATACAGATCCTTTAATAATATCCGGATATTGAAGAAAGAGGGCAGAATATTTTTTTACAATTGATTTTGATTTCTCAACATCAATAAGAGTACTATCCATGTTCAGGGGCTCTTCGTAATAATTAACTACTTCAATCGGAGTAAAATCGGGAGATTTGTCACTCTCCTCTGCTCTTACGCCTTTAGCAGATCTCATTGCCTGATATGATGCAACTCCGTATTTGTAACGAGAGAGAAACTCGTTCCACAATGTTTGCTTAATTGCACTCTCAGATTCCGAGCTTTCGTAAGGGAGTAAAATCGGTTCCGGCGCAGCAAAAAATGAGATGGTTGTTCCAGGAGTATTATTGTGAAAATTATCAAATTCCGGCGACCCAACCCTGACTTCGGGCAGTGCCGCAACAATTCTGTTTCGGGACACTCCATTAACAACTCCAAAGGATGCATCAACCGAAGTTGTAGTTACATCATCAACCCTGCAGCTCATAAAATATGGTGCCACTTTCTCTTTTCCAAGCTCTTTGATGTAAATTTTCAGCTCTCCTTCTATAACATCAAGAAGTCTCTCCTGCCCGGTAACTCTACTAACTCCTGTGATCGTAAAGAGAACACAGAGTGCAAATATTGAATATTTAATTTTCTTAAGCCTCATTTGCTCCGCCGGTTGATTTTACACTGTTAATGATTGCGTTAACGTTTTGCAGTTGTAGTTCAAGGTGACCTCTGTCTATGGTGCCTTTTTTATATTTTCTTACTGCAGAGTTTAAGTCCTTTTTCAGGATCTCAAGTTCGTTCCAAACCAGGGTTTGTAGGTCGTTCAAATAGATCATGTTTACCCCCATTGCCCTCTTTTCGTTAAGAATACTCTTTGGAGCAAGGCTTCGGAGTTTGTCTATGTAAATTTTATGCAGTGACCTCTTGTTAACATCCAATGCTTTGCCGTTGTACATCTGATCAAAAATACCTTTGCGTATATCTTCCAAAAGCTCTTCAACCTTGTAGGTGTCACCATAATTATAGGTTGCATCAACCATTCTTGAAAGAGCCGCCATTGTAAGCAGTTCGTTGAGAACGCCTCCCTGTATAGAGCGGATGTTTCTTTCGTACATTCCTGATGCGTCAAATTTTTCTATCAAGTCTCTTCTGATGAGCCACTGAGGCATCTCAAAGACATTTTCGCAGATAAATTTCATTGCCCTCTTTTGATTCTCTCTCTCCACAGGAACATATGACGGACCAGCCTGGCTCTGTTTTTTGTAAGTTTCGTATCTGCCTCCGATATGCGTAGTCACATGGCGCATATACCTCCTCCACTGTGAGAAGATCTCTTCGTAAAACTCCTTAACAGAAGCGTGGGTCTCGTGGGGTTCCAGAATCCATTTATCAAAGTTTGCCGCAACATACTTAAGGTTTTTGAGCCCAAGCTCTCCGGCTAACATTGAATCATCACCCAGATCTTCTGACTGGCCGCGCGGGTCGTTCTGAGTTAATTGGTGCTTAATGTAGAGGTAGGTTCTCTCTCCCAACTTCTCTTCTATCATCTTGTCCAAAAACGGAATCTCCTCCCTTGGAGATGAGACATTGGGAATTACCCTGTATGCCCAGTTAATGTTGTATTTGTCATATGGACCTACTATTGGAATGTATCTCTCTACACCGTCGCCCTCCTGAGCAATATAGTTATACCTTGCATAGTCCATGATTGACATGGAGGTGCCATATTTTTCGGTGTAAGCTTTGGATCTTAGAGAATCAACAGGTATCGCAGCACTGGCAGCAAAGTTGTGAGGTAAGCCAAGAGAATGGCCAACTTCATGGCAAACAACCTGACGGTAAAGCTCGCCCATAATCTCGTCGCTGAGTGTAAGTGTTCTTGCCTTAGGGTTTGATCCTGCTGTCTGAACCCTGTACCAATTTGATACGAGTTTCATGAGATTATGATAAATGCAAACGTGTGCCTCAATTATCTCGCCTGAACGAGGGTCGGCAACGTGAGGTCCGTAGGCATTCTGTTCCTGAGATGCCAGATAATTCACCATTGAATATCTTGCATCCATCTCATCCCAGTCGGGGTCCTCCTCTTTGGATGGAACCTCTTTGGCAAGTATGGCATTTTTAAAGCCGGCCGCTTCAAAGGCAACCTGCCAATCTTCAATGCCCTGTTTGAAGTATTTCACAAGTTTTTTAGGAGTAGCAGGGTCTATATAAAAAACAATAGGGTTAACAGGTTCTGTGAGTTCTCCTCTCTTGTAGGCCTCCATATCCTTTGGCTCAAGCCTCCAGCGGCGCACATACTGAGTTCCCTTTATTCTGAAGTATTCGTATGAGTAATCTGTCTGTCCCTGTGTGAATGTACCCACACGATCATCTGCAATTCTTGGCATCATGGGTTTTTCAGGGAGCAGAAGCATAGAGTGGTTGATTTCAAAGGTTACAAAACCATTTGTCTCAACACTGCTTCTTGATTTACCTGCTTTTTTATATGTCTTCTGTGAACGGCATTCGATATTGGTTGGAAATGCCTTTACATAGTGGATAAAACTTTTGTTATCCTCCTGAGTGCCTATTCCAAAAGAGCTCTTTTTCATCTCCGCAAGACCAAATGTGATTGCATCCTTGGCATATAGGTCTGTTACATCTATCACTGCCGAAGAGTCTTTGCCGTATGCCCTTATGTCAAATGCATAATAGATAGGCTCAACAAAAGAGTTCTGAAAGGCAGGGTAGATATCGCTATCTTTATCTGCTACATTATATATGTATGGTGAGCGGAGATAGATTTTTCTGCCGTTTGCAGATTTGTCCCATCTGAAGAGTGTCTCTGAGAGAGATTCTCCGCCATAGCCTGCGCCTCCTCCGGTTTTGACAGTTCTAACAACAAGCAGAACCTCTCTTCCAAGCAGGTTTTTTGGTATTTCAAAAAAGTATTTATCCCCAATCTGGTGAACTCCAAACAAACCTTGCTGTGAAATTGCTTTGGCTGTTATTACGTCGGAATAGGGTTTTATTGCCGTAGGGATGGCAGGTTTCTCCTTTCCGTTTTCTGCACTGTTCTCGGTTGTCTCCTCTTTTGTCTGTTCCTGTGAGTGAAGTTTTAAAGGCGCCAGTGTTAAGGCTGCTATTATACTAAATGTTAAAATGGGGGTTAAATTGAAAATGGGACAGTTTTTCATTATTGGGTTTTATTAAAGTAGTTTTTATATATAAAAATATCATAGCCATTGATTATTATCAATTTACACGCATGTGCATCCACTGCACCTATTTTATATTATAAAGATTTTTCCGCAAAAATCTTAGATAACCCAATCCCCATAAGGTTTTGCAAGGTAATAAATATTTTGTAAAAACCTTAAAAATCAGAATTTTTTAACCATTAATATTCAATAAACAAATTATAAAACACATTAATTATTAGAATTACAATTAATTGAAAGCAAAAGGGTAGCGTTAAAAGCAAAGTGGGTTCCGGAATCCGAAACCCACTCATTTAAGTGTTGTGGTAATATATTAAATATCAGCGATGTGCAAATTGTATCTATTGCTATTTGTTCAAGTGAAGCTTGTAAAATTCTTTTAGTTAAACATTTGCAAAGGGGCTTAAAATTTGTTCAGCCCGAACTTCTCAATAAGAGCTTCCGGCCTTGGATCACGACCCCTAAAATTCCTGTATAATACTGCAGCATCTTCAAGATTACCCTTAGATAAAATATTTGCCCTGAAAGACTCTGCAACCTCTTTATTAAAGATTCCCTTTTCTTTGAAGAGAGAGAAGGCATCGGCTTCAAGCACTTCTGCCCATTTGTAGCTGTAGTATCCCGCTGAATATCCTCCTGAAAAGATGTGGCCAAAAGATGTTGACATACAAACCGAGTCAATAAATGGGAGCACCCTTGCCTTAAGAGTGGCTGCCTTTTCAAACTCCATTACATCTGAGGTCTTGCTTGTTTCGCTAAGATTGTGCCAGGCCATGTCATTCATTGCAAATGTTAATTGTCTCACGTTTGAATAACCTCCAAGAAAGTTTCTTGCATCAATTATCTTACTAATCAGCTCCTGAGGAATGTCCTCGCCTGTCTCATAATGCTTCGCAAAAGACTTTAAGAATTCACTCTCAGTGGCCCAGTTCTCCATTATCTGCGACGGTAATTCAACAAAATCTCTCACAACGTTTGTTCCTGTCAAAGATGGGTAGTTACCCTCGGCAAGCATACCATGAAGAGCGTGGCCAAATTCGTGCAGCAAAGTGGTAAATTCATTAAAAGTCAATAATGACGGGGCGTTTTCGGTAGGTTTCGTAAAGTTGCAAACCAAAGATACAAATGGTCTGTGCTCCTCTCCTTTGAAAAAGAACTGGTCTCTGAATGTTGTCATCCAGGCACCGCCCCTTTTACTCTCACGAGGGAAGTAATCTACATAAAGTAAGGAGATAAATTTGCCTGATGCGTCTCTCACTTCAAACACCTTTACATCGTTATGATATACAGGAATAGTGTTGTTTTGATTAAAGGTAAGCCCAAAAAGGGAGTCTGCCAGCGAGAAAATTGCCTTTTCTACACTCTCCAAACGGAAGTATGGCTTTAGCATCTGATCATTAATGGCATACTTCTCGTTTTTATACTGTTCAGACCAGTAACCAAAATCCCAAGGCATTAATTCTCCCTTAAACCCTTTTGTATTTGCATACTTTGTGATTTGGGCAACCTCTTTTTTTGCCGGAGCAATTGTTTTCAAGAGCAACTCCTCTATAAAGGTGTTTACATTTTCAGGAGTACTTGCCATGTTATTTTCAAGTACATATTGGGCATGTGTAGCAAATCCTAACAAACGAGCACGATTCATTCTCAGTTCAACAATATTTTGAATAATCTCTCTATTGTCAAACTCATCATTAAATGATTTAGAGTTGTATGCTCTCCACATCTTCTCACGAAGCTCTCTGTTTGTGCTATATTGCATAAATGGACCATAGCTTGGGCCATGCAGGGTAAACACCCATCCATTAAGATTTCGCTCTTTTGCCTCTGCAGCTGCGCCATCTATGACAAATTGAGGCAGCCCGTCAAGAAGTGTACTATCCTCTAAATTCATTGTGAATTTGTTGGTTGCTGCAAGAACATTCTGCCCGAACATAAGTGTCAGTTTGGATAGCTGGGTGCTTATTTCGCGGTACTTATCCCTTGCTTCGCCTTTGAGCTCTGCTCCGTTTCTTGCAAAACCCTTGTATGTCTCCTCTGTCAGACGAATCTGCTCTTTTGTAAGGTTTGCTGAGTTTCTGTTTTCGTAAACAACCTTTACCTTTTCAAAGAGAGCTTCGTTTAACATTATGTCGTTTGAGTACTCTGTTATCATGGGAGAGACCTCCAATGCAATATCCTGCATAACAGAGTCTGTATTAGCTTCGTTAAGGTTAAAAAAGATTGAACTTACTGATGAAAGCTCCATTCCTGCAAACTCCAAAGCCACTATTGTGTTTTCAAATGTTGGCTCTACTGAGGTACTTGTGATTAATTCAATATTGCTTTTTGCAAGTTCAATCGCTTTTTGGAAAGCAGCTTTGTAATGCTCATTTTTAAATTTATTAAAAGCAGGAGCTCCGTAAATATTCTCTGATTTAACCAGTAATGGATTATTCTCTTTCATTTTACTATTAGTGCAGGATAATGTTGTTAGTGTTATAATAACGGCAGCAACCGTATACAATTTTATGTTCATATAAAGTGCAAATTAATTTGATTCTGCTATAAATGAAAAATTAAAAACGCATAGGAAATTATGGGATGCCCGGTAAAATCCAATGCGTTATAAAATCACATGTTGCTTATAATCAGTTGGTCTGAATTACAAGGTACTTTGTTTGTTCCCAGAATGATGCCGGATTAGAAATCATCAGAACGAGCATTTCGTTTTCATCTTGTTCCAGAGTAAATGTTCCTGCCGGGTGAACCGAAAGAACTTTTGCTCTCTTAACATTAAGGTTAATCTCCTTGATGTTGCGGATGTCGATTTTAACAAATGCTGACTGTTCTGCCTCATAAGAGATCTTCGCTGAGCGGAAAAGACCACCTTTTGAAAGAACCTTGGCATTAATAAGTTCGCTTTTGGGAGCTGCAATGTAGAATGCTGTATTCAACAGCTGATCCTGAGTTGCAATAGTCTCTTTGTTAGCCTCTTTCTCTTCGGCAAGTGATGTTACATCGCTTTTAAGAGTGGCAACTGCTTTGTCAAGAGTTGCAATCTGCTGAGTTTTGATTCTTAATTGACTGTCCTTCTCTTCAAGTTGTTTTTGAAGATCTGTTATAAGTACAGACTTCTCTTCCAACTCCAAAGTGAGTGCGTCAATACGTTTTTTAAACTGAGATGACTGATAGCGGCTGTCATTTTTCAGTTTCTCCAATTGCTGCTTATAGCCTGCAATTGCCTCACCAATAGCTGAAACGTCAGATTTCATCTGCTCTCTCTTGTTTGCATTTAGTTCGGTTCCTGACTGAGATTGCAGTACAAGAATGTTCTCTGCTTCACGGATTGTCCTGAGACCGTTTTCTACCTCATTTAAGGTAGCAAACACCTCTTCAAGCTCTGCACTTTGGGCAGCAGAACTTACTGATAGTGAATCAAGCTTTGATTGAAGATCTTTGTATTTTTTTGAGCGTTCTACACAAGATGTTAGTGAAAGGAGTATAAATACAAAGGTCAGAATGGTTGTAAATTTTTTCATATCAATGAAAATTAATGTGTTATGTTCGTATTTTAAAGTAATAATTCACCTCAAATGTATGCATAATTTTAAATCAAATGTTAATATCGGAATTTAATTGAAAAATTTCTGATTTAAGGCTATGAATTTCTGATCCTAAATATGTTTTATCTAATTTGAAACTCCTCTCCGTGAAATCTTATATTACTTTACAATGTAAAACCAAATATTATATGTTATGGAAAAGTCACTCAACAAAGTAGAGCTAAAAGGAAATGTGGGTTTTGATCCCAGAATCAACAATTTCGAAGAGGGGGGAGTTGTAATGAGACTTTCGCTTGCAACCAATGAGAGTTACAGAAACAAAAAGGGAGAGCTAATCGAGGAAACTGTTTGGCATAATATTGTCGCATGGGCAGGTAAAGGCATGCCCGATTTTGAAAAAATTAAAAAGGGGACATTTCTTTCCCTAACAGGGAGGATTAAGCCTGTTCAATATCAGACCAAGACCGGAACCGAAAAACAGACTTATGAGATTATTGCTTACAGCATAAAACTACCGCAGGATGAAGGGGAATAGAAAATATTAGCTAATTTTGACCTGTATAAACAAGAGGGGAGTTTTCCCCTCTTTTACAGGCAAAATTATGGAGAGAGAGTTTTTTCTATACAACACATTATCAAGAACAAGAGAGAAGTTTGAGCCGTTGACACCCGGAATGGCCGGTATATATGTATGTGGCCCTACGGTCTATGGCGACGCCCATCTGGGTCACGCCAGGCCGGGAATCACCTACGATGTGTTAGTCAGATTGCTAAGACATCTTGGGTACAAGGTAAGGTATGTCAGAAACATAACCGACGTGGGTCATCTTGAGAACGATTCCGATGGGGGAGAGGACAAAATTGAAAAAAAGGCACGCCTTGAGCAGCTTGAACCAATGGAAATTGTGCAACATTACACAATAAGATACCATGAGGCAATGAAGCTATTAAACACATTGCCACCAAGCATTGAGCCAAGAGCATCTGGTCACATTCCCGAGCAAATATCTCTTGTAAACAAAATAATTGAAGGAGGATATGCTTATATCAGTAATGGTTCGGTATATTTTGACGTTGAGAGGTATAATGAGAAATATCCATACGGTATTTTATCCGGCAGAACATTGGAGAATGTTGTAAGTAATTCAAGAGAGCTAGAAGGTGCAGACGATAAAAAGTCTCCTTTCGACTTTGCGCTATGGAAAAAAGCCTCTCCGGAACATATTATGAAATGGGACTCTCCATGGAGTAACGGATTTCCGGGCTGGCACCTTGAGTGCTCTGCAATGAGTGCCAAATATCTTGGCGAGCGCTTTGATATTCATGGCGGAGGAATGGATCTGCTATTCCCGCATCATGAGTGCGAACTTGCTCAAAATACAGCAGCTCGCGGCGAAGGTGGAGTCAGGTACTGGATGCACAATAACATGATTACCATTAATGGCCAAAAGATGGGTAAATCTTTGGGCAACTTTATAACTCTTGAAGAGCTCTTTACCGGCAGCCATGAGATTCTTGAAAGAGCCTACAGCCCGATGGCCATAAGATTTTTTATTCTTCAGGCACACTACAGGAGCACTCTTGATTTTAGTAACGAGGCACTTATTGCTGCAGAGAAGGGCTACAAGAAAATGGTACAGGCAGCTAAAGATGTTGCAGCATTAAACACAGTAAACGGTGAGCTCTCTCCGGAGCTGGAGGCAGTCAGGAGAGGAGTTTACGATGCTTTATGCGATGATCTTAATACTTCTGTTACTCTTGCTAATCTTTTCGAAGCAGTAAGAGTGGTGAATCTTGCTAAGGACGGGCAACTGAAGCTAAGCGATAAGGATAAGGAGGTTCTTCAATTTCTCTTTAAAGAGATAATGGAAGGAGTACTTGGGCTTATTGATGAACAATCAGGATCTGGAAACAGCCAGGTTCTCAACGAGGTGGTTGAGATGATACTTGAGATGAGGAGAGAGGCAAAAACCGAAAAGAATTTTGCCAAAAGCGATGCAATAAGAGATAGACTCACAGGGGTAGGAATTACAATTAAAGACACAAAAGAGGGTACAGACTGGAGTCTTTAGGCAGATTTAAAAAACTTTAAATACCTGTTTTATGAAAAGAAGAGATTTTTTCAAAATCGTCTCGCTTGGAGGCGTTAGCTTTGCATTAAATCCTGTTATCAAGGCCTCAGAACTTACCCCTTTGTTCAACCTACAGGATGGGCCGGAGACAAATATTGCCGATGCAGTAAAAATACCAAGAACTAAAAACTCAATGCCGGGTTTGTATCCCGGGAAGGTTGTAAAGATAACCGATCCGGCGGCTGTAATTGAAGGAAAACCACAGGAAGATGCAGCTTACAATATGCTAAAAACAGCAATGCTCTCTCTGACCGGTGAAAAAAATCTGAAAAAGGCATGGAGAAAAATAGTTTCTCCAAAAGATATTATCGGTTTAAAAGTAAATCCTGTTGCCGGAAAACTCCTTACAACCTCTCACGCAGTAACAAAATCAGTAATAAAACAACTTGAGGAATCGGGTATTCCACGAAAGAACATTGTTATATGGGACAGACGTGAGATGCAACTTCATGAAACAGGTTACACAGCTGAAAATTACCCGGGTATAAAAATCACCGGAACTGAGTGCATGGACGAAAAAGGTGGCTTTTACAACAATGAGGGTAAGCTTTATAGCGAAGAGAGAATTGATATAAATCAATATTTCTATGCCGACCTGGAAGGTACTCACGATGATTATACAATACCTTATATGGTTAATGGAGGTAAGTACTCATACTTCACCAAAATTTGTACCGAGCAGGTGACAAAAATTATCAACATACCAATATTAAAGAATGCAGGCGCCACAACTACACTGGCTCTAAAAAACCTTGCTTACGGTACCATAACCAATACCTCCAGACTTCACAAAATCTGGCACGAGTCCTGCGCTTATGTTTGCGCTTTCCCTCCTGTCAGAGATAAGGTTGTGCTCAATATCGCAGATGGTCTTATTGGATGTTTCGATGGCGGCCCATCAGCCAAACCACAATTTATATGCAACTACAATATGTTAATTGTAGGTACCGACCCTGTGGCAGTTGACAGAATCGGGCACGATGTAATTATTGCCAAACGTATTGAAAAAGGTATCCAGAAAGAGGATAAAAAAAGCGCTTCAAAGTTTATCGATTTGGCACAAGACCTCAAGCTTGGAGTTGGAGACAGAGATAAAATCGAATTAATTGAGATTACCGGCTGAGACAAAATTTAACAATTATGAATTTATACAACAGATCAACTCTAAGTGTACTTTTGTCAATAATAGCAATTGTGCTATTTGCAACAACTATCCAGGCAAAGGGGTCAGATGACGAGATAGTTGTTAAGAGAGAGCGACAATACAAAGGGGAGGCACTTTACGGTTTTATGAATGGAGGCAGTGAACTGTATCTGGAATATGGCTTTAAACACCTTCGTGCCATAGATGTTACATACAGAGGAGAAGACTATACAGTTGAAATTTATAAGATGGAGTCTCCGGAGGATGCATTCGGTATCTATTCTATTCATACATACGGAATTCTCTTTGCCGATACTGTATTCAATTATGACTGCCACACATCAATGCAATTGCAGACAATCTCAGGCGATACCTATTATACTGTTGTTTTTGACAAGCCATCCAAAGAAATTAATTATGATGCTGTTAACCTTATTAAACATTACATGTTGGAGTCTGACAATTCTGCAATATTTACCATCCCGGAGCAAATAAGTGAAATTGTTAACCGGAAATCGGGAAAATTAAAGTTTATGAGAGGGCCTCTTGCTCTGTTAGCAGGCACACCGGAGCTTTCAGATTATTTTAAAAATGTAACAAATTATAAGATTTGGTCGCTGAAAGGTGAGAAATCTCATAACTCAAAAGCATTTTTTTACTCCCAAAACGAAGAGTCTATTACTCGTTTAAAGAGCTCTTTACCCATTTCAGGCTTGATTATGCAAGGAAAAGATTGGCTTTTGTTTGAATTTTAATAAATATTTTTTATTAAATTCGCAAAACTACCAATTATAACAATTTGTGAGAATACCAGCGATTATAGTATCATCAGTATCTGTCTCAATCTATCTTTTAACTTTGATGGGCGTGGGAAGATACTCTTGTAACTGTGATCACGCCTCACAAATTGCTGTTCTTGGAATTCATACACAATGCTCGTGCACAGATCAGCCACATCACGAACACCATGATCACAAATGCATCTGCGGTGCCCATCTGGAAGCCCAGGAGCCCCAGAGAGATGACTGCTGTTCAGTCTCTTACTATTTTCTCGACTCAGACCAGAATATACTCCACACAAGTTTTGATTTTATACAGACAGACTATCAGGTACTACAGCCGATAAGTACGATATGTCTGGGAGTCTCAATGATTCAGCGGCCAAGAATCAAAAATTATCAAGCACTGTTCCGATCGGCGTCGGTGCCCATATTCGAGAAAAATCGTCAATTGATTTTATGATCAGTTGAGGGAGAGTAGTGTCTCCCAAAGGCTGTTGACTGTTTTCGTGACTCCTATCTGTTGCGGAGACGTATCTTATATACATAACATAAAATATTGCGATGAAAGTTTTATCATTTTTCCTTATAACCTTCATGACATTTCTAACAGGTGAGCTGAATGCAAAACCTGCTGAAAGAGGCGTGGCAATTGTAGTGGACCCTGTGACTTGGGACAATTGCAAAAATTCCATTGAAAATTACATGCAGTCTGTCAAGGCAGACGGATTGAACCCTATTGTATTAATTGATAAATGGGGAATTCCAGACTCGATAAGAACAAACCTGTACAAATTATATAAAAAGAATAATATCGAAGGAGCTGTATTAATAGGTGATATCCCTGTTCCAATGATCAGGAATGCACAGCATCTTACAACCGCTTTTAAAATGGATCAACGAAGAGCATGGGACCAATCTTCGGTTCCCTCTGACAGATTTTACGATGATTTTGACCTTAAATTTGAATACATCAAAAGAGATTCTACATATACAAATTACTTTTATTATAACCTGACTGCAGATAGCCCTCACAGAATTGATTGTGAGATTTACAGTGCCAGAATAAAACCCCCTAAAGTTCCGGGGAAAGATAAATATACCCTGATAAGCGAGTTTTTGAATAAGGCAGCAAAAGAGAAGCAGGATAAAAGAGAGATTAAGTCGCTTACATATTTTGCGGGGCATGGTTATAATTCAAACTGTATGGTATCCAGAGCTGATGAAAGACTTTCACTCACCGAACAGTTTAAAATCTTCAAAGATGGTAAGGGAACTCTTACATTTATTGACTTTACTTTTGATGACTTTATCAAATTCAGACTAATGTCTGAACTTTCAAGAGAAGACCTCGACCTTGCAATTTTACACCATCACGGCTCTGAAGACGAACAAATTCTTAATGGATCGTCACTTACCAATATGCCAAACCGGTGGATTGATATGACAAAGAAGTTTTTCAGAAGCAAAATAAGAGGAGCAGACGATACTACTGCATCAAAACAATATTACATAGATAATTATAATGTCCCTGAATCGTGGGTAGAGAATGCCTTTAACCCTGTATTTATGACTAAAGACAGTATTGATGATGCCTCGATGGGTATTTTAATACCCGATTTATACGGATACAAACCCGGAGCAAGGGTAATTATTTTTGACGCCTGTTTTAACGGATCGTTCCACCTTGATGATTATATAAGCGGTCACTACATCTTTGGAGAGGGAAAGACTATGGTTGTAAAGGCAAACTCAGTTAATACACTCCAGGATACATGGACAAATCAACTTGTGGGCATTCTTGATTTTGGAGTTAGTGTAGGAAACTGGTCAAAAGGTCAGATGACTCTTGAATCGCACCTTATAGGAGACCCTACATATATGTACGCCTCTTCACGTAAAGAGACATCCGGCATTAACGAAATGATGGTAAACGGTAAAACCAACGAGAAGTACTGGAGGAAAAACATTAACAGCACAATTCCCGAGCTGAAAGCACTCTCTATGAAAATGCTTTACGGAATGGGTAAAATTTCTTCTGACGAAATGTTGCAGATTCAGACAAACGACGCAAGCCCGGTTGTAAGAATGCAGGCTTTTTACCTGATTAATAAAAGGTTTAATGCCAATGTTGTGAAATCGATAAAAGCAGGCCTTTATGACAATTACGAATTAATAAGGAGAATGAGTGCCAAGGAGGCTTCAACAAATCTATCTCCGGAATTGTTAGAGGATATATTTAAGATCAGATATGCTCCAGGGACCTCAAAAAGGGTAGAGTTTCAATTGAAATCGGGATGTGAGTCTTTTGGTAAAGAGGAGGCTCTGGCTGCATTTTCAAAATATGCTGATAATGGGAAAGACCAATGGTATATGAACAGAGCTCAGGAGAGAAAAATGCTTGAATACTCTTTGGGAAGAACAGAAAAAGAGATGTCACAATTAATGGATCCTTCGGTAGCTGCCAGAAGTAAAAGATTTACCATTACTGCATTAAGAAACCTTAATAATGTAGCTTATCTGGACACATTGTTCAAATTCCTTAAGGAGTCTGAAGATAATGATTTAAGATTTACTCTTGCAGAGGCCTTTGCCTGGTATACAAATTCATACAAGAAATATGAAATTGTAAATGCACTTAACGAGCAGCTAAAAATTGAAAAAGATATAAATGTTAAAAATGAAATAATTAGAACTATAAACAGATTACAAGACTAACCCAACTAACTTTAATAAACTATGAAGAGAGACAAAATCCAGATTTCAGGCGGAGGTGCAAAGGCACTGTTTCTGTCTGCGATAGCGTTCTTTCTTGCCATGGGGTTGTGTGCAGATCTCTCTGCACAAACCTCTTCTCAAGGCAATTATGCTACGCTAAAAGGTGTTGTTCTTGAATTCGGAACAGGAAATGTTCCGGTCGAGTTTGCATCAATTCAAATTCTTCCTCAAGGTTCCATGTCAGCTACCAACAACAAAGGAGAATTTACATTTGACAGACTGTCTCCAGGAAGAATTGATCTAAAAATTCACTTCCTGGGAATGGAATCAATTGACACTACTCTTAACCTGATTGCGGGCAGGGTAACAGAGCTAAGACTTAGAATGCGTTACAGTTCGTTCCGTCTGAACGAGGTAACTGTAGTTGCAACCGAAAGTAAAGCAGGGCAGGCTACAGCCTCAAATATTTCCAGACAGGCTATGGACCACCTCCAAACAAGCTCTCTTTCGGATATACTTCAGCTTTTACCTGGAGGAGTCACAGTAAATCCGAGTCTTTCATTAGCAAAGACATTTACAATCCGAAGCCTTGGAGGTTCCGCTTCAGATATGAACAGCATGGGTACCGCCATTTATATTGACGGAGCACCTATCTCAAATAATGCAAACCTCCAGACCCTTTCGCCTACTATTTCCGGTTCTGCCGGAGTTGTCGGTGGTGGTTCTTCTCCTTCTTCCGGAATAGACATTCGCTCAATATCAACAGACAATATTGAATCTGTTGAGGTTATCAGGGGTATCCCATCAGTTGAATATGGAGACCTAACGTCAGGTGCCGTTATAGTTAGATCTAAAGCGGGACGCGAACCATTGATGGTCAGGTTCAAAACGGACCCTTTTATTAATCAGGCCTCTGTAAGCAAAGGTATGAGTCTTGGAGCTAAAAGGGGATATTTAAACATAAGCGGTGACTATGCACACAGTACCTCAAAACAGACAGAATCTTACAACTACTATCAAAGAGCAACTGCAAAACTTTTATACTCCAACCTTTTCAGAAATCTCTCAACCAACACCTCATTTGACTTCTCTCTTGGTAAAGATACCAGGGAGAGAAATCCTGACGATGAAAGAAGTCAGCTTGAATCAGGCGCAAGTGATATGGGTATAAGGTTGAATACCAACGGAACATGGAATGTTAATAAAGGGTGGCTCAATAATATTAAATATACTCTTTCGGGAAGCTATCGCGACAAACACTCATACACTCAGCAACTCTTGGGTAATGCATTTTCTGCTTACTCAATGTCCAACACAGATGGTGCGGTGCTTAGCAACAGACCCGGACAAAAGGTTTACGATATTAATGGTACAGAGTTGACAAACATCCCTCCGGGAGAAAACACATATTATGCAACCTATCTGCCTAATGAATATTTTAGCAGATATGATATCTACGGAAAAGAGGTCAACGTTTATGCAAAGGTCAATGCCACATTCTCAAAAAGGAGCGGTAATATCACCAACAGAATTGTGATTGGCGCTGACTTTAAAACAGATGGTAACCTTGGAGATGGTAAAGTATATGACTTAGCTAACCCTCCATACAGGGCATCCTCAGGTGAAAATTCATCGCCAAGACCACGGAAATACTCTGATATTCCTTTTATTAACCAGTTGTCTGCTTATGCAGAGGAAAATCTTACCTGGAACATAGGAGAAAGAGACCTGACTGCTCAGGCGGGTATCAGATATGACAATATTCAAGGCATAAGTAAAATAACACCAAGGTTTAATGCCTCATTTGAACTTCTTCCCGGGTCATTGTGGATAAGAGGAGGATACGGTAAAAATGCCAAAGCCCCATCAACCATATATCTTTACCCGGAGAACGCATACTTTGATTTTGTTCACTTCAACACCCTTAATAGTAGCTCGGTGCCTCAGGCAGAGCAACTTTTTCTCTCTACAACAAGGGTTTTTGAGACAGGTAACAAAAATCTTAAAATTGCCACAAATACAAAAAGTGAAATTGGTTTTGATGTCAGAATCAATAAGATGAGATTCTCATTCACAGCATACAACGAAAATCTGGTTGACGGATACAATCTTGGAAGCGCAGTTGATAACTTCAGACTTATTAACTATGTTGAGTATGAAGTTGGGCAGGCAAACCCGGGCTCAATTCCGGCTTTAAAGGAGAAAGCCACTAACAACATTTTCATCAGCTATGCAACCCCTATGAATAACATTAGGGCACATAATCGGGGAGTTGAATTTGACTTCGATTTTGGAAGATTTGATGCGATAAGGACCTCCTTTGTAGTTAGCGGTGCCTATATGAGAAGTTCAGATTGGAATGAAGGGCTTGTGTTTGGAACCAACAGAAATCTAAACAGCCTTGAAAAGAATATCGCAATTTATGACCCATATCAGCGCGATGAGAGAGAGCGTTTTGTTACTACTCTCAGAGCAACTCACAACATCCCTTCAATAGGGTTTGTGCTTACTGCTACAGTTCAGGCAAACTGGGTTAACAAAATTTGGACAAGATATGATAACGATACTATGTTTGTAGCCTTCATATCAAGACTTGACGGGCAAGTTAAGCAATTTGACCCTTCATTGAAAGATGATCCAGAATACTCATATATGTTTGACAGCAGAAGTTCTACCAGAAGAATAGTTGAATCTTACTTCCCTACGCTTCTGTTCAATTTTAACCTAACCAAAGAGATTGGCGATAACCTTAAAGCTTCGTTTTATGCGAACAATATGTTTAATCGTCGTCCTCTTTACGAAAGCAAGAGAACTCCCGGCTCATTTACGAGAATGGGAATACCTATGTTCTTCGGATTTGAATTGGCATTAACCATTAAATAGCTAAAAAATGTCAGATATGAAAAACAGATATAAAATAATATTGATAGCGATTTTGGCTATGTTTTCGGCAATCTCCTGCCAGCAATTCAGCGATGTGTCCAAAATCGGGGAGGTTGAATCGCTCAATACAGTGGTGAGTGTGACTCTCAACCTTGGGTCGGCACCTGTTCCTGATATGCTGAATGTTAGAATGATTAACTACAGTGAGAGGTATGAGGTTAGTACAACCATGAGTCCTAATGGGACAGTGACTATTCCGGATATAATCCCGGGTATTTACACAATTACCGTAACATCCGAAAAATCACAGGACGGATTCACATACAATTACAGCGGAAACGCTGTAAATGTAGATATTGTTACTAACAATAAACAGATAACGGTTAATGTTGGAGCATCTAAATCAGGAGCCCTTGTATTTAAAGAGGTCTTTTATTGCGGATCAAGAACCCCTACCGGAGGTTCTTATTTCAGAGACCAGTTCTACGAGATTTACAATAATAGTGAAACAGTTCAGAATGTCAGAAATCTCTCAATAGCAATGATTGCTCCGATGACAGCTACTGCCAACAAACCAGTTTGGCCGGCTACAGAAGATCCTTCACTGTTTGTATATGCTCTTCAGATATGGAGTGTTCCCAATGATAAAGATTATCCGCTAAATCCGGGGGAATCAATAATAATTGCCCAGATGGCAGACGATCATAAAAAATCGAACCTCAATCCAACCTCTCCTGTAAATCTCTTGAGTGCAGAATTTGAGACACTTGTGAACACCACTTCGCTAATACAAGATAATCCGGCAATTAACATGGTTATGTCCTTCTGGCCAACACCAACACCACAATGGCTGACTACTGTGTTTGGCGGAGCTTTTGTAATCTATTTCCCAAATGAACCTATCAATCCTGCGAATTTTGTTACTCCTGTTGGGCTTTCCACAAGGCACTACAGAATTCCGATTGAGGATGTTGTTGATGCCCTCGAGCTTGTTGGTAATGCAACTCAGGTGCAGTTAAAGAGGATGCCTGCTGTTCTTGACGCAGGAGCAGCTACAGTTGGCGGAACTTACCTAAGTGTGAGTGTTGCCAGAAAAGTTAAAGAGACTGTTGATGGTGGTCGTGCGATTTTATTCGACACAAACAACAGCTCCGAAGACTTTGAGGTGATGAGTCCTCCCGTTATCAGAAGATATGGTGCTGTTGCCCCATCTTGGAACACTTGGAAATAATGTTTAACAACATCAATACTATGAAAATGAGAAAAGTTAAATATATATACTGGGCAGGAGTACTAATGCTAACGCTCTTTGCCGTACAACCGGCATCGGCCCAGAAAACGGCGGACAAAAACAGTCCGGCATCCGTAGAGCTGCTTAAGGCAAAATCGCTATGGTTCAATACCACAAATGGAGCCGGTCTTACTTTGGATAAAATGTACAACTATAGCAGCGTTGATTTTACTTATCAGCTCAAAAGCGGTGACTTTAAAAAGTTACAGGACGGAGAGCGAGAGCGTCTATTGGGTGTGTCTACAGAAGGTGGACAAAAGTTGGGAACAGGTTATGCCTGGGGAAAATTCTCCTTCAACAATGAGATGCAAAGGAACACACAGTTCAATTCAACAATGCTAGACCCGGGAAGGGGAATGCCTTTCTACACTGTAGATCCAAACATCAGTGACTGGAAAAAACAGGACTACAGACTTGAGATGAAGGTTGCAAGCCAACCACTCTGGGAGAGGGTTATTCTTGGAATCCAGGGAGAGTACTTCGCAAATACCGGAGCCAAACAGGTTGACCCTAGAGCCGAAACCTATTTCTATCACATAAACATTAAACCTGGTTTGGTTGCACTATTTAATAACCATGCTGTTGGGATAAACTTTGTTTATGAAAATATGGTACAGGAATCAGGAACTACAAACAGCAACGGCCAGGTGAATCAGGACGTTTATGTGATGAAAGGTCTGGGCAACTACTATCCCTCTGTTGTCGGAGGCCTCCAATCTCTTGGTCGTTTTGTTTACAGCGGGAACAAGGTTGGAGCAGCACTTCAATATTCATACGGTTTTTCAGATATTAAGTTCTTACTTGAGGGTAAGTATGACTATGGCGTAGAGGATGTGATAAGCACCCCTACAAAACCCAAGAAAGAGGGTAGTGTGGTAACTGAAATTATGGAGGCTAAACTTTCAGCCGTAAAAGTGGGTGATAATCTTAGTCGGCTTGAGCTTTCATATAGCAACAGAAATATGGATGGAATAGAACATGTTCAGGTACTGGACAACACCTATGAAGTTCAACAGTGGGTTGATTTATATAGTAGTATTCGTTCTACATACAAACAGGAAGAGATGTCAGCAAGGTTTGATTTTTACAGGGGAGCTGATCACGAGTATAAATGGAAAGCCGGAATTTTTACCACTTACAAAGGTAACGACGACGTATATGTTTTGCCTCACTCAAGAATGTTTGTTAAAAACATGTTTTTCGGAGCAGACGCAAAAACCAGCATCTCTCTGGGAGGTAGGACTAAACTTCTTGCCGGTGCCGGATTTACATATAAAAATAATTTTGACGGTAAATATCGCTACAGAGGAGCTGATCCCACTTCTATTATAATTACTCAGTTTATGACTCCAGATTTCGAATTCATGAAGCAGAGCTATTATAAAATCGGAGGAGAGCTGACGTTACATTCCGGTTTGGGAAAATTTGGCAAAGCCGGATTTTATTTGAAAGCAGCTTTAGACTATTATAAACCAATTGAAGGGGATAACAGCAGAGTTCAGACAAACTTTGGGCTAGGCTTTATATTCTAGACAGAAATTTGTGATGTATAGAAAGTTACTGACACTGTTTCTTTTTGCAACTCTTCTCTCTGCTTCCGTCTCAGGGGCGGAGAGAGGGTTTGCAATAATTGTTGACAATGACACTTATGCGGCTTGTAAAGCCGAAATCGATAACTACAGATCTGTGCTTGAGAATGAGGGGTTCTCAGCTGTAGTGGTTGCCCGGGTGTGGAGTGACCCCGTACAGGTAAAGGATGTCCTGTACAGTATGTATCAGAGCAATAATCTGAAAGGTGCTATTTTCATCGGACAGATTCCTATTGCAATGATACGGGATGCTCAACACTTTACTTCTGCCTTTAAGATGGACCAGGAGCTCTTCCCCTACAAGAGCTCCTCTGTTCCATCCGACAGGTTCTATGACGATTTTGATTTAAGGTTTGATTATCTGGGACAAGACTCAGTAAACAACCTTTTTCACTACTTCTCACTTAACTGGGACTCTCCACAAAAGATATCGTCAGATATTTACACTGGCAGATTAAAACCTACCCTTCCGGGAGAAGAGGGATATTCACAAATCAGAGGATACTTTAAAAAACTTGTTGCTGAAAGGGCAAAGGGAAACGAACTAAATGTAATAACTTCTTTTACAGGAGAAGGCTCATTCTCAAATAGCCTGACTGCCTGGAAAGAGGAGGGTCATACATTAAGGGAGCAGTTCCCAAATGCCTTCTATGATAAAAACTCCGTTAAATTTCTGCTCTACAATATGTATCCTTACATGAAGGATATTGTTACAGATGAGCTGAGAAGAGAAGAGATGGACCTTATGATATTCCACGAACACGGGCTCCCGCACAGACAATATCTTACAGCTACTCCAATGAGCAAAGGAATAGAGGAGTATTCTAATGCTGCCAGACGACTGTTCAGAGATGCTCTTAGAAAGGTGGATAGTGAGCAGGAGAGACAAAAGATGAAACGGGCCTGGATGAGCCACTATATTATTGACTCTTCATGGTTTACGGGGGTTTTAGGCCCTGATAGACTTTTAAAAGACTCTTTGGATGATATTCGTACAGGAATTGTTCTTGAAGATGTACCCGTTATTAAGCCTAACGCAAGAATGGTAATATTTGATGCCTGCTATAACGCGGACTTCAGAGAGGAGAAATTTATTGCCGGTGAGTATGTTTTTGCAGAGGGTAAAACTCTGGTTGCTTTTGGCAACAGCGTAAATGTACTGCAGGACAAATCATCTTCAGATCTTATGGGTTTGCTTGGGATGGGCTTTAGCGTTGGAGAGTGGGCTTTGATGACAAATATTCTCGAATCGCATATTATCGGAGACCCTACATTTAGCTTTAAGGGTGAAGAGAGGGCAAAAATTGACCTCTGTTCCAAAGATGCTTCATACTGGCTAAACCTTTTTTATACAGAGAGTAACACTGACCTTAAAGGGCTTGCACTGCATATGCTTTTCAGACTTGAATATGAAGAGTTGCCCGATTTGTTGGTCAAGACATATGATACTTCTGAAAGCTATATGTTGCGTTTGCAAACATATCACCTGTTACAGTACTACAATACAGAACATTTTGGCACTTTAATAAAGAGATCTCTTTATGATCCATATGAATTTATTAGAAGAAAGAGTCTCTACTCTATGGCAAGAATTGGGAGTGACAGCTACATCCCTTACGTGGCTTCGGTTTACGTAAACGATTATCTTGACGAGAGAGTATTCTTCAACTCTATGTTCTGCTTTGATATGATGGATATGGAGAAGCTTTCGAATGAGATTAAAAGACAATTTGCCGATAATAAAAGCTACTTTGACAAAGAGGCAGCATTGGAGAACTTTGAAAAAACACTTGCCTCCAGACGCAGTATCGCAAAAATGGCAGATGGAGTAACAGACAAAAGCAAGCCTGTAAATGTTAGAATATCTGCTGTTAAGATGCTTAGAAATAATGCCTATCACACTAAGGTTGATAGCTTTATCAAAGTGCTTGAAGACAAATCAGAAGATTTGACTTTAAGAGTAAAACTGGCTGAAGCTTTGGGATGGTTTACCCTTTCGGAGAAAAGAGAGAATATTCTGGATGCCTTCAAAAAGATTGCTTCTGCACCGGACACAGATAAAGTCCTAAAAGATGAGCTTTTGAAGAGCATAAACAGGATTGAAGTTTACATGCGTTAACAGTTTAGGAATGAAAAGAGTAATAAATATTATATCTCTGCTTGTAATTCTGTTTATAACAGTTTCACATGCAGAGGCCAAAAGCAGGATAATTCCTGCCGGGGGCCGCTTTGATACAAGGTTCCTGATTGTTATTGATAAGGAGAGCTATAACGCCGTTGAAAAAGAGATAACCGAATACAAGAAGGCGCTTGAGAGTGACGGACTTGGTGTGGTTATGCTCATTGGCGAGTGGAGCGATCCGATTGTACTGAGAGAGGAGATAAGAGCAATTTACAAGAAGCGTCCCATAATGGAGGGTGCTGTTTTTGTAGGGAAGATTCCGGTTGTAAGGGTTAGAAATTTCCAGCATGCAACCACCGCCTTCAAAATGGATGAAGAAAATTTTCCTATGTTTGAGTCCTCTGTTACTTCTGACAGGTTTTACGATGACTTAGACCTTGAGTTTGAGTTTATTAAACAGGATGAAAAAAATCCTCTTCACTTCTATTACAATCTAAAGGAGAGTTCACCACAGCAGATTTCAAGCGAATTCTATTCAGCCCGAATGATGCCACCCTCTGATTACGGAGTTGATCAACACCAGCTTCTCGGCAGATACCTTCTCAAGGCAGCAGCAGCTCACAGAGAGGTAAATTATGCCGACAGAGTAATCTTCTTTAACGGACACGGGTACAACTCCGACTGCCTTATCGTTTGGCAGAACCAGCAGTTTGCAATTAAGGAGCAGTTTCCCCATGCTTTCAAAGACTCAAGAGGAAATGCCTTTTACAACTTCAGGCAGGACCCCTTCATGAAGTTTAAACTTTATGAGAGAATGCAAAAAGAGGGAACAGATCTCTTTGTTTTTCACGAACATGGAGCATTTGATACTCAGTACATCAACGGAGAGTTTCCGGCTCCCAATACTCTTGGATTTGTTCCGGGCAGAACACTTGCCCCTGTATCTGCATCTGCAGCGTATATTCCAAGAAGCCCAATGGAGGCAGTATCTGTAAGTGTTAGAAATATGTACCGCAGATACAGAGGAGAGAGAGCCGAAAGTTTCAGAAAAACCATGATAGAAGAGTATGGATTTAGTGAGAAATTCTTTGCCAAGGAAAATTTGGATGCCAAAAAGAGAGAGGATTCGCTTTTTGCTGCAAACGTAAATATTACACTTCCCGATTTGATTCCTCTGAAGTTCCAACCAAGGGTTTCAATATTTGATGCATGTTACAACGCATCATTTCACCAAGAGGGTTATGTTGCCGGATACCATATTTTTGGAGAGGGCAAAACTGTGGTGACACAAGGCAACACTGTTAATGTGCTTCAGGACAAATGGTCAATGGAGCTTATCGGGATGCTTTCTGAGGGTATAAGAATCGGATTTTGGCAAAAAGAGATTCAGACTTTGGAGTCACACCTTGTAGGAGACCCTACCTTCCGTTTTACAGCCGGGTCAGGAGAAAAAGCCTCTGCTGATGCAGGTAAATTGTTAAATAAACAACTTGCCCTAAGCAGCCGGGATAGTAAGATTTGGATGGAGTACTACAAGAGTGATAACCCGAATCTCAAAGCGCTTGCACTTAAGCAGCTTTCAAAAAATCCCCCTCCGGGATTCTCAGATTTACTTTTCAAGACCTTTAAAGAGAGTGAAAGCTACATTGTGAGAATGCAGGCGTTAAAAAGGATGATTGATTTGAACGACAGATATCTTGTTGAAGCACTCGTTCTTGGGCTTAACGACCCTTATGAATTAATTAGAAGAAATGCAGCAAGATTTGCAGCTTATTCAGGTAATGAGAGACTAATTGAGCCTCTTGTACATACTATTCTATTTTCTGACGAGAGTCAGAGGGTACAATATGCGGCGCAAAATGCACTGGATATGTTCAATCTCAATCTGGTTAGCAAAGATATAGAGAGACAGGTTGCCGGATCGACCCTCATAAGAGGTGAAAAGACAATAGGGCAACTTGTGGAGTATTACACCGCTCAAAACAAACGATGGACAAACTCTTTGGCAACAATAAAAGATAAAACAGCTGATAATGCCAAAAGGATCTCTGCGATCAGGATGCTTAGGAATTATAATAACCATGCTCAGGTTGAGGATCTGCTTATGGTTTTAAGAGACAGTTCAGATGATCTAAAGGTTAGGATTACCCTTGCCGAAGCGTTAGGATGGTTTAACTGGAGCATTAAAAAAATTATGATTATTGATTCTCTCAATAATATGTTCAATGATGGGACCACACCCGAAGAATTGAGGCGAGAGGTGCTTCAAAGCATCAACAGATTAAGTGTGGGTTAAGTATTTTGTGTTATGTAAAGAAAAGGGGCTGTCGTGAGACAACCCCTTTTTGATTTAACGCATTTAACGGATCACTCAACTCCGGCAACCGATTGTTTTGGGGTTTATTTACCCAAATCACTCAACTCCGGCAACCGATTGTTTTGGGGTACCCTCAAATTTTCCTGGTACTTTTCGGCGACTGCGGAACTCCTTCCTTCGGTCGTCAAACAGTCCTCGTCGTTCCCGAAAAGTAGCCGCAGAAA
>PHDA01000006.1 GCA_002842465.1 Bacteroidetes bacterium HGW-Bacteroidetes-7 | reverse complement strand
CCAGAGAAATAAGCCTTTACAATCTTTAGTCTTTCTTCATAATGATATTTCATGATAAAACCCAAAAAGTTATTTGTCTAACTTTTTGGGTTCACATCAATCAGAATTGGCTCTTTTGTATGGTATTTATTGAGATTTTCGCGTTACACCAGATGTGTTAGGCGCTTTTTCTGCGTCCTTTGTTCCAGAAGTCGCCTTTTTTGCGTTTGTCGCCGTTGCTACCGTTGCCTGAGTATTCAGAAGTGCTTCCACTTACCTTTTCCCACCTGCTTGAGTATTCTCTAGGTTGGTCTGAATTTCTGCTTCTTGAATATTCTCTTGGCTTGGCTTCGTTTCTGCTGCTTGAGTAACCGCCTCTGCTTCTTTCACCGGCCGGGCTGCTCTCTGCAGATCTCTCTGTTCTTGGTGCATAGCTTCCTGCCTGACCTCTGTTTGCAGAGTATTCTCTAGGCTGGTCTGAATTTCTGCTTCTAGAGTATTCTCTAGGCTGATCCGAATTTCTGCTGCTTGAGTAACCACCTCTGCTTCTTGAGTATTCTCTCGGCTGGTCTTGGTTTCTGCTCTCTGCAGATCTCTCTGTTTTTGGTGCAGAGCTTCCTGCCTGACCTCTGTTAGAGTATTCTCTCGGCTGATCCTGGCTTCTGCTGCTTGAGTAACCTCTGTTTCTAGAGTATTCTCTTGGCTGATCCTGAGTTTTGCCGTTAGCGCCATCTCTGCCGCTCTCTCTGTTAGGAGTGTATTCTCTGGCTTGGTTTCTGCCTGAGGTGCCTCTTGATCTTGCTCCTCTTGAGCTCTCCTGAGTCTTTTCGTTTTTGGCGTCAGAACCCTTTGGTTTGCTTCTCTGCATGCGCTCGACTTTCTCTATGCAAACTGCACATTCAAAATCGTGACCCTTTACTACATCAATATCTTTACCTATAAGCTTCTGAATGCTTTTTAGTAAACCTATTTCGCCTGAATCGCAGAACGAAAATGCAGTACCCGAATAACCGGCTCTGCCTGTACGCCCAATCCTGTGTACGTATGTCTCAGGAGTTTCAGGGAGGTCAAAGTTAACTACGTGGGAGATCTGACTGATGTCAATTCCCCTTGCAGCAATGTCAGTTGCAACAAGTACTCTGGTTCTTTTCTTCTTGAAGTTCAATAGACTCTTCTGCCTTGCACTCTGAGATTTATTACCGTGAATTGCATCACAAACAATACCTGCTCTTAAAAGGTTTTTAGAAAGCTTATCGGCTCCATGTTTGGTTCTTGAGAAGACCAGCACCGAATCGGTAGCTTGAGTCTCAAGGATATCTATAAGAAGATCTGTCTTTCTTCCTTTGTCAGCAAAGTAAAGAAACTGATCAATTGCTTCTACTGTTGTCGAAGATGGAGTTACCTCAATTTTCACAGGATCGTGCAAAAGTGACTGAGCAAGACTCAATATCTCATTAGGCATTGTTGCCGAGAAGAGGAGAGTCTGTTTGTTCTGCGGTAAAAGAGCTATAATTTTCTGAATATCCGTGATAAATCCCATGTCAAGCATAAGATCTGCTTCGTCAAGGACAAAATGTTCGATTAATGAAAGATTAATGTAACCTTGATTAATAAGGTCCAGAAGTCTTCCCGGAGTGGCAATTACAATGTCAATACCGTTGCGAAGTGCATCGGTTTGTGAACGCTGGCTTACACCACCATAAACAACAGTGTGTTTAAGGCCGGTATACCTTCCGTATTTTGCAAAACTTTCTGAAACCTGCACTGCCAGTTCCCTTGTTGGGGTAAGCACCAGTGCTCTGATTGGCTGTCTTTTGTTGTGTTTTTTGCCAAACATTTGCGGAGCTGCGTTCTCTGTTAATTTCTGAATAATCGGAATAGCAAAAGCTGCTGTTTTTCCGGTTCCTGTTTGGGCACATCCCAAAACGTCTTTTCCCTCTAATAAAACCGGTATTGCCTGTTCCTGAATGGGAGTTGGGACTATATAGCCCTCGTTTATCAGAGCCTTTAAAATTGGCTCGATAAGTGATAAATTGTTAAATGTCATTAAATTTTTCTCGATGATTGCGTTGATTAGTTGATTTTCACAAAACCATGTGAATTGAATCAACGACTTTGTAGAAAGGCGCGAAGGTATGACAATTAATTCATATAACTGCCAAGTTCTTTGAAAAGATTGCTGAATGCCTTCTCAATAGATGCCTTAATTAGCTCTTTGTCAATTATAAAGCCCTCTTTATAAATTGACGTAACAAAATCGTCATGAGCCCTTCCATTCCTGTAATCGGGCTCTCTTTTAGGGTGTTTGAGGTATTTTGAGATAAGTGAGATATCTTCATTGATGTTTAAAACCGCATGATAAAAGAGCGTTTTCCCATTAAGATACATAGAGGAGCCGAGTATCTTTTTCTCACCAATTGAGAGATCGGAGATTCCTTTTGAGCTTAGGTTTTTAATGCCTGTTTCTGATAACTCCTCAATTAGTTTTGCGTTTATCAGGCGGAAGATATCTTTAGGTTTGCCCAGGGATTCAGAGGAGATTTTCGCGGAGAAGACCAGCATCCGGGGCGAAAGTACAACACTCTCGCCGCCGGTTGGTCTTTTGTACACCCGAATACCTTCGGTTATAATCTTTTCGGTATATAAAGAGTTTTCGGCACTATTGGCTCTGCCCAAAATTATGTAGATATTGTCAGGTTGCCAGAATGTTACGCCAAAATTTGAGTTCGATTCCAGAACCAGCAGGTCAGGAAGGTCATACTTCTGAACAAGATCTGTCATCTGGTCAAAAGCTGACTTCTGATCAATATCTGTTTGTTGGTCTAAAGTTGACTGATTTATATTTGAAGCAGTATCGTACATCTAATGCGCGCAAGATTTGATTTCAACTTTATTTGTGAATGGCTTTGTCAATTGCGTCAAACCCGGCCTCCATGAATACTTCGGAGACGGTGGGGTGGGTGTGTACGGTGCGGGCGATGTCATAGACGGTTGATTCGAGCTGCATATATGCCGAGGCCTCGTTTATGAGGTCGGTTGCGTTGGGAGCAACAATCTGTACACCAAGAACCTCGCCGTATTTAATATCTGAAAGAATCCTTACAAATCCCTCGGCAGAACCCTCTGTCTGCGCCTTACCGTTAGCCGCAAGAGAAAACTCGCTGATTTTAAATTCAACTCCAAGGTCTTTAACCTGGCTCTCGGTCATACCAATCTGGGCAGCCTCGGGAACCGTGTACATATTCATCGGAATCTTTTGCATATCAAGCTTTTCCTCAATTCCACCCAGACGATTCACAACATTTAGCCCTTGGGCAGAACCCACGTGGGCAAACATACTGGTTCCGTTTACATCTCCAACGGCATAAATACCCTTGACTGAGGTTTCAAAATGTTCGTCAACTGAGATGTAACCATCAGCTACATCAATTGCAATATCGGAATCAATCATGTTAGCTTTACGGTCAGAAGCATTTATAATCATATCACAAGGAATCTCCTCACCATTCAGATTCAGGACACCACCTTTATAAATACCATCGGTTGAATCAATTTTTACATTGAAGAGAATTTCTATTTTCTCCTTTTTCAACTTGTTTATAATGAAATCACTCACGTAGGTGTCTGCCTTGGGCATAATCTTATCGGTGTCAGAAACCAAAGTAACAGTGCGGCCGGTCATGCCAAATAGTTGTGCCAGTTCGACTGCTACTGGCGATTTGCCAATAACAACTATGTTCTGGGGAACTTCTCTCTCTTTGAATAGCATCTCAGGCTCAATAACAAGCCCCTCAACGCTGCTTTTAATCTTAGGAGATGAAGATCCTGTGGCAATTATGATGTTCTTGGCCTCAATCAATCTGTTATCGGCAAGTACCGAATTTGCAGAGACAATCTTAGCCTCGCCCTTGATAATCTCAACAGCGTTCTTCTTTAAAAGAAACTCCACGCCACCGGTAAGCTTTTTGACAATACCATCTGAACGTTTAACCGCCTTGTTCCAGTTGAATGAAACAGAGCCCTTTTCGATGCCGTCAATACCAAAACGAGAGGCATCCTTGGTTATTCTCTGGTAGAGTTTTACACTCTCCATCAATGACTTGGAAGGAATACAACCCCAGTTGAGACACATGCCGCCAATCTGATTTTTCTCTATGATAGCAGTCTTTAAACCTGTCTGTCCAGCCCTTATCGCAGCAACATATCCTGCAGGGCCGGAGCCGATTATTATTAAATCATACATTGTAATACTCTCCATTTTAGTCAATTATAAGCGTGATAGGGTCAGAGAGATAACCTATGACCGAATTTATGAATCTGGCGGTCTCGCCACCATCTGCAATCCTGTGATCGACAGATAGAGAGAGCGGCAGAACTGTTCCTATTGCAATCTGGTTATCCTTAACGATAGGCTTCTGATGAATTCTTCCTATGCCAAGGATTCCGGCCTGAGGGTAATTAATCACAGGGACCGCAAAGAGACCGCCGATGCTACCGTAGCTGGTAATTGTGAATGTACCATCCTTCATATCATCAAGAGTCAGTTTGCCATCTCTGGCTTTGTCAGATAACTTCTGAATTTCTAAGGCTATCTCTTTAACAGAGAGTTTGTCGGCATTACGAATTACCGGAACAACAAGCCCCTTTTCGGTATCGGTGGCTATGCCAATATTGTAATACCTCTTATAGATCATATTGCCCTTCTCTACATCCATTTCAGAGTTTAGTGCTCTGAACTTCTTGAGAGAGAGAGCAGTGGCCTTAATTATGAAAGCAAGATAGGTGAGTTTAACACCCTCTGAACTGTACCTCTCTTTATGCCTGTTTCTTAATGAGACAAGATCAGAAATTTCGGCCTCTTCGAAAACGGTCATGTGGGCAGCGTTGTGCTTGCTCTGAATCATATTCTTGGCAATTGTCTTTCTAATCTGGCTTAACGGTTCAACCTCTGTTTGGTTAACAGAGGCAAACGTACCGGCAGATGAAGAAGATGCTGAACCCTGATTGGATTGCGAATTGCCTCCGCTTAAACCTCTTCCCGAGGTTGTAAAACCTTTAATGTCATCTTTGGTAACGCGTCCACCGGGGCCTGTTCCCTTAACCTGATTAATATCAATGCCCATATCTTTTGCCATAGCCCTGGCAACAGGTGTGGCAAGAGTCCTTCCGGCTTTACCTTGAGTAACTGCAACCTGCTGAACACCCTCGACACTGGCAGATAGAACAATGCTATTCCCCGCAACCTCAAGAGTACCAACAACACCTGCGCCCTCTTCTTCAACAAGCTCAGTTTTCTTTTTCTCAGCCTGAGGCAGAGCGGCCTCAGCAATAGCTGCTTCTCCCTCAACACCCTCAATATCAATCTCAACAAGTGCTGCGCCAACATGAATAGTCTCACCCGGCTTGCCGAATTTTGCAGCAATTATACCATCTCTGGGTGAAGGAATTGCAGTCACAACCTTATCGGTCTCCATTGTAACAAGCGGATCGCCCATCTTTACTGCCTGACCCTTCTCTACATGCCACTCTACAATTATTCCCTCTTCAAGCCCCTCTCCAATATCTGGAAATTTAAATATATATCTCATAATACTAGTATTTTACAGTTCTTTCGATTTCGTAGAAAATTTTGTAGGGGTCCTGCATGTAGTGGTGCTCTCCCTTAGGAAGAGGTACAATTACGTCAAATCCCGATACCCTTGCAGGTGGTGCCTCCAGGTGGAGAAATGCCTCCTCAAGCGCTATCTGGCTTATCTCTGAGCCAACACCGTAAGTTTTTGGCCCCTCTGTTACAGTTATGATTCTACCGGTCTTTTTAACAGATTTTGCGATAGTTTCACGGTCGATAGGGTAGATAGACCTCAAATCTATGATCTCTACGCTTATTCCGGCCTCTTTTGCCATTACAGCGGCCTTCTGCACCTCTCTAACCATTGCACCGTATGCAACAACGGTAACATCGGTACCCTGAGCAATAACATTTGCCTTCCCAAGCGGAATTGTGAACTTACCCTCTGCAACCTCCTGCTTAATGGCACGGTAGATTCTCTTAGGCTCCATAAATAATATTGTATCGTTGCTCTCAATTGCTGCAATCAACATTCCCTTTGCATCGTGAGGAGTTGAAGGAACAACAACCTTAAGACCCGGAATGTGGCCGAAAATTGTCTCCATGCTCTCACTGTGGTGCTCAAGGGCGTTAATACCTCCTCCATAAGGCATTCTTATTACTATAGGAGTCTCATATTTACCTCTGCTACGATTTCTCATACGTGAAGCGTGGCTTATTATCTGGTTAAAGGCTGGGTATATGAATCCGCAAAACTGCATCTCAACTACAGGCCTCAAACCTGCAACAGCCATACCTATTGCGGTTCCCACAATACCTGATTCAGCTAGCGGGCTGTCAAAAACCCTCTGAACACCATATTTCTTTTGTAACCCTTCGGTTACCCTAAAGACTCCACCCTCTACGCCAACGTCCTGACCGTAAACAATTACTGTTTTATCTTCGGCAAGTTTTAAATCCAATGCATCATTAATTGCATTGACCATATTCATTATTTTCATACTTCTGTCAATTATTGTTGTTTAACCTTACCGGATTTCCATTGCAAATATCTGTCGTACTGCTTCTCCTGCTCTTTGAGATCGTCCGGCATCTCAGCATAAAGATGTTTAAATACATCCTCCTTTGGATATGGAGGGTGGTTTTCGGCCTCTATGAACTGCCTGTCAATCTCCACTTTAAACTGAGGTAGAATCTTTTCCTCCTCCTTCTCGCTCCACAAACCCTTATCAATAAGATAGGCCTTAAGACGCTTCATCGGGTCTTTCTCCTCCCATGCATCCTCCTCCTCTTTGGTCCTGTACTTGCTGGGGTCATCAGAAGTTGTGTGCGCCCCCTTACGATAGGTAACCGCCTCAATAAGAATCGGACCCTCACCGTTAAGGCAAAGCTTTGCAGCCTCTTCAACAACCCTGTACATGGCAAAAAAGTCGTTTCCGTCAACCATTATGCCTTTAACTCCGTATGCAACCGACTTAATAGCAAGGTTTTCCGAAGCAGTCTGAACACTGGTTGGAGTTGAGATACCATATTGGTTATTCTGAATAATAAAGACTACCGGAACTTTCCATACACCGGCAAAATTCACAGCCTCGTGAAAATCTCCCTCCGAAGTACCTCCGTCACCCACAAATGCGTAGGCAACCTTCTTCTCTTTATTGTACTTTATTGCATAACCTATTCCTGCAGCGTGAATCAGCTGAGAAGCAATAGGTACACTAATAGGCAGAGTGAAATTTGCGTTTTTAAAATTCGAACCCTCTTCATTACCCATGAAGTAAAGGAACATCTCCTTGAGAGTCACCCCCTTGGCAAGCATTGTGCCCAATTCCCTAAAGGCAGGCACCATCCAGTCGTGGTCTTTAATAACTGCACCCACTCCCGCGGCAATTGCCTCCTGCCCATAATTAGGAGGATAGGTATAAATTCTTCCCTGACGCTGATATGATACTATTTGAAGGTCAGCAGTACGGGCAAACAGCATATCCTTATATATCTTGACCAGCCTTTCTGAATCAATTTCAGGCATCCACTTGGTATTTATTACCTTACCGTCGTTATCGATAACCTGAAATATCTTATTTTTTAAAGGTGTATATTCTTTAAACATTTTACGGTATTATTTTATTATTTGTATTAAGTATAACATCCGAAAGGTCATTTTGTTGAAATTAAAAATTTCTCAGATTTGATATTGGCTTTTTTCCTATTTTTGGGGACAATGACAAAACAAGAGATTAAAGAACTTCTCACAAGAGATTTTATTGAAGACTTTGCCAGGCAGTGCGCCAATATCATAAAGGCAGAGGGGGCTGAAGAGACCCTTTTTGAATTGCTTTGTGATTTGGTGGGGAGAGATAAGGAGAGGCTTGCCCTGCTGGGGCTTTCTAAGAGTGCCGAGGTTAAAAGAGCGGAGTTTCGTGCCGCGTATGTATTTGAATACACCTATTTATCATATCCGGAGTTTCTGGAAACGAGGGTAGAGGAGTTTGCTGCTTTGTTTCCGCAGGTAAAAGGAGAGAGCGCAAAGAGGCACTTTAGCAAGATAATGGCCCACCTTCTGGGCAGAATTGACAATGATAAATATCATAACCAACTCGAAGTAGTTGCAGCATCATGTGTCGATTGGGTTATCAACCAAAAGGTGAGGGTAGCTGTGGTGGTATGGGCCGTTGAATGCCTGTTAACACTAAAGGCCAGATATGAATGGCTCCCCGAAATTCTGGACGAAATTCTTGATAATTTGACTGAAAACCCCACAGCCGGAATGAAAGTAAGGCTCAAAAAATGGAAATTTTACAGGCATTAAATCTTTCAATTTGTCAGATTATCTTGATATTTTCGTTCAATATTTAAATAAACCTAAAATATTCTCAAAATTATTTGATGCATTCTGCCAAAAAGAGTGCATTTTATTTATTTTTGATAATAATTTAAAAAAACTCAAAAAACCTTTGTTGTATTAATTTTTTTATACATTTGCACGGTGTAATTATAAAAAGAGATTACAAATTATAATGCAATAATGATGTCCAAAAAAATCATAACAAAAGATGAAATAAGAGATAACTCTTATGGCATTATTGCAGCTACCGCTCATATCATTCTGATATGGGTCATTTCACTATTTATTTTTATGGTCATTACCTGACTTTAAGGATCCCGTTTAGGCATATAAAATTTAATTGCTTGCACAGGATCCTGAGGCAAGGGGGCGAAGCCTTTTATTTTCAACAAGAAAAGAGGATTTTAAGATAGAATAACAGAGCACAATTTTGATTAAAATGACAAAATTAAGAAGCAAAGAGAGTACTGAGGGCAGAAAGATGGCAGGGGCAAGGGCCCTTTGGAGGGCTAACGGAATGAGTGAATCACATTTTGGCAAGCCTATTATTGCAATTGCCAACTCTTTCACACAATTTGTACCCGGCCATGTTCACCTGCACCAAACAGGGCAACAGATAAAGGCCATTATCGAAAGTGAAGGCTGCTTTGCTGCTGAGTTCAATACAATAGCAATAGACGACGGAATAGCAATGGGCCATAGCGGAATGTTGTACTCACTGCCATCTCGCGATCTTATAGCCGACAGTGTTGAGTACATGTGCAATGCACACAAAGCCGATGCCCTCATCTGCATTACCAATTGCGATAAAATTACACCCGGAATGTTGATGGCAATAATGAGGCTTAACATTCCTGCGATAATAGTATCAGGAGGCCCAATGGAGGCCGGTATTGTAAATGGTAAAAACCGCGATCTGGTAGATATAATGGTAGCGGCAGGCGATAAAACAATTGCAAAAGAGCATGTTGAAGCACTCGAAAAGGGGGCCTGCCCAACATGCGGCAGCTGCTCGGGAATGTTTACCGCAAACTCAATGAATTGTCTATCAGAAGCTTTAGGGCTTGCACTCCCTGGAAACGGAACCATTCTTGCAACCCATAAAAGACGCAAAGATCTCATAGAGAGTGCCGCAAAGCTAATTATAAAGAGAGCAGGCGACTACTACTATAAAGGAGATAAAAGCGCTCTGCCCCGCTCAATAGCCACACGAGAGGCCTTTTTGAACGCAATGTCACTGGATATTGCAATGGGCGGATCTACAAATACTATCCTCCACCTGCTGGCAATAGCATCTGAGGCAGAGATAAACTTTAACCTGAATGATATAGATAACCTCTCGCGCAGAGTCCCTGTATTGTGTAGAGTGGCTCCTAATGGCCATTTTCACATGCAGGATGTAAACAGGGCAGGAGGGGTGATGAGAATACTAGCAGAGCTTGCCAATGGAGGGCTGATAGATACTAATGTGGCAAGAATTGATTACAGCACACTAAAAGAGGCACTTACAGAAAACGATATTACCTCATACGCACTTTCACAAAAGGCACGACTCAACTACCTGAGCGCACCAGGAAATGTAAAATCATCTCAGATGGCTTCTCAGGAGAGGTATCACCACACCTTTGACTCCGACCCTGAAGATGGATGCATAAGGGATATTCAAAATAGCTATCTGAAAGATGGCGGACTTGCAGTACTCTACGGAAACATTGCCCAAAACGGAGCAATAGTCAAAACTGCAGGGGTAAACGAAAACCTCTTTCACTTCAGGGGAAAGGCAATAATATTCGAATCACAGGAGGCTGCTGCAGAGGGAATTCTCTCGGGTGTAGTTAAGCCGGGCAATGTTGTGGTAATCAGATACGAGGGGCCAAAAGGAGGACCGGGAATGCAGGAGATGCTCTATCCAACATCCTATCTTAAATCTGCAGGGCTGGCCGAATGCTGTGCCTTAATTACCGATGGACGCTTTTCAGGCGGAAGCTCAGGCCTCTCCATAGGGCACATCTCACCCGAAGCAGCATCAGGGGGCAACCTCGCTCTACTCGAAAACGGAGACATTATTGAGATAAACATACCGGAAAGAGAGCTCTATGCCCTTATTGACCACACAGAGATGCAACACCGCAGAGAGGCAATGGAGAGCAAAGGGGCAGAGGCATTCAAACCACAAACAAGAGAAAGAGCTGTTAGTAAATCACTTAAAGCCTACGCCCTGCTCGTATCATCGGCAGACCGCGGAGCAATCAGAGTAATTGAATAGAGAATTATGACCAGGAAAAAGATAAATGGAGCAGAGGCGCTGTTGTTGTCTCTTTTAAAAGAGGGAGTTGACACCATGTTCGGATACCCGGGAGGAACAATAATTCCTCTTTACGACCAACTCTACACCTATTCCGACAGGTTTAACCACATACTTGTAAGGCACGAGCAGTGCGCAGTTCATGCAGCCGAAGGCTACTCAAGGGCAACAGGTAAGGTGGGTGTATGTCTTGCAACTGCCGGCCCCGGCGCCACAAACACCGTAACTGGCATAGCTGATGCCTATATGGATTCAACACCAATCGTATGCATAACAGCACAGGTAGGTGTAGAGAAGCTGGGAACCAATTTCTTCCAGGAGGCCGACACTATAAGCATCACAATCCCTGTAACCAAATGGAGCTACCAGATAACATCGGCAGACGAAATCTCACGAATTGTAGCAAAAGCATTTTATATAGCCCGCACAGGAAGGCCGGGGCCCGTGCTCATAAGCCTTACAAAAACAGCACAACTGGAATTAACCGAATTTGAGTACAGCCACTACAGACCAATGAACGTATTTGGCGAAATCAAAAGCGCAAACATAACAACCCTCTCAAAAGAGGCGGCCAAGATGATAAACGACTCCAAAAAGCCCCTTATTATTGCCGGGCAAGGTGTAATTATTTCAGGAGCAGAACGCCAGCTTAAAGAGTTGGCAGAGAGAGGCAACATACCGGTAGCATCTACACTCATGGGGCTCTCATCGATACCCACTTCGCACCCTCTATTTGCAGGCAACGTAGGAATGCACGGCAACCTTGCCCCAAATATGATGACCCAGCAGAGCGACCTCATAATTGCAATAGGTATGCGGTTTAGCGACAGAGTAACCGGCGACACCCAGAAATATGCACCACACGCAAAGATTATTCATATTGATATTGACAAATCTGAATTCAACAAAAACGTAAAGACACACCTCGCAATTCTTGGCGATGCTACAGAGGTGATTGAGACAATACTACCAAAAATCAAAAGCAGAACAAGAGCCAAATGGTTTTCCTATGTAAAGGAGGCCTGGGAGAGGGAGAACAAGGCGGTCATTGACAAGATTTTAGAAAGAGAAGAGGGTGGGGAGATAAGTATGGCACAGGCAATAGATTCACTATCGAAAGCTGTTGACGGCAATGCAGTGATTGTAACCGATGTAGGGCAGCACCAGATGTTTAGCGCTAGATATTCAAAGTTCAAACAGACACGCAGCATGATCACATCAGGAGGTCTGGGAACAATGGGTTACGGCCTCCCCGCAGCAATAGGTGCAAAGATAGGGGTTCCGGACAGGGAGGTTGTGGCAGTTGTGGGAGACGGAGGCATTCAGATGTCCCTTCAGGAGCTGGGAACCATTAAACAATCAGAAGTTGCCGTAAAGATAGTGCTACTTAACAACTCATTCCTTGGAATGGTAAGGCAGTGGCAGGAGCTCTTTTTCAAGCGCCGATACTCCTTTACCGATATGGTAAATCCCGATTTTGTCAAGATTGCAGAGGCATACGGGATTAAAGCAGAATGTGTCCGCAAACAAGAAGATCTTGACAAAGCATTCAAAAGGATGATTTCACACAAAGGGGCATACCTGCTTGAGGTTAAAACACGTAAAGAGGAGAATGTATTTCCAATGGTACCCGCAGGGGCCTCATTAGACGATATGATTTTTTAACAAGCTAAATAACAGCGCCATGAAAAGAGAGTACATTGTAGTTGCATTTGTCAACAACCAGATTTCGGTTCTCAACAGAATCACATCGGCCTATCTCAAAAGACACATCAACATTGAGAGTCTGAATGTGTCGGAATCCTACATCAAAGGGGTGAGCACCGTTGTAATCTCGGCAATTACCACAAAAGAGACAATCGAAATGATTGTTAACCAGCTTGCCAACGCAATAGACATTCTGAATGTCGATTTTTACCTTCAAGAAGAGCTCATCTACAAAGAGATGGCACTCTACAAAGTGTCGCTCAAAATACTTGAAAACAAAGAGAGATTCGACAACGTTCTCAACAGCACAAACACAAGAGTTATTGAGATTAACAACGACTTTCTCATAGTAGAGAAGTCGGGCTCACGCAACGAACTTGAAAAGCTCAAAGACAAGCTAGAACACATGAACATGTTAAACGGGTTCTCAAGATCAGGAAATGTAGTGTTGCACCGTGAGTCAATGGAGAGCCTTATGCAAAAAGTATCGTGAAGAACACATTAATAATAAAAATACTAACAAAAATTATGGCAAAATTAAATTTTGGCGGCACAGTAGAAAATGTAGTCACCCGCGAAGAGTTCTCACTTCAAAAAGCAAAAGAGGTACTTAAAGACGAAACAATAGCAATAATCGGCTACGGAATTCAGGGCCCCGGACAGGCGCTCAACCTCAGAGATAACGGCTTTAATGTAATTGTAGGGCAACGCTCAGGCACAAAGAGCTGGGAAAAGGCAGTAGCCGACGGCTGGAAACCCGGCGAAACCCTCTTCGAAATCTCAGAAGCAGCCCAAAGAGGCACAATACTCCAATACCTTCTCTCAGATGCAGGTCAGATACAACTCTGGCCCGAAATCAAAAAGCAACTCACACCCGGCAAAGCACTATACTTCTCACACGGCTTTGCAATAACCTACAGCGAGAGGACAGGAATTGTACCTCCAGCAGATGTTGATGTGATTCTTGTAGCACCAAAAGGATCAGGTACTTCACTCCGCAGACTCTTTCTGGAAGGCAGGGGGTTAAACTCAAGCTACGCTATCTATAGTGATGCAACAGGAAAGGCATTTGAGAGGGTTGTAGCACTGGGAGTTGGCATAGGTTCGGGCTACCTCTTTGAGACAACCTTTAAAAAAGAGGTCTATTCAGACCTTACAGGCGAAAGAGGAACACTCATGGGTGCAATTCAGGGCATATTTGCCGCTCAGTATGAGACACTAAGAGAGAACGGACACTCTCCTTCTGAAGCATTTAACGAGACAGTTGAAGAGCTCACTCAGAGCCTAATGCCACTTGTCGCCGAAAACGGAATGGACTGGATGTATGCAAACTGCTCAACAACAGCACAAAGAGGAGCACTTGACTGGTGGAAAAGATTCCGTGACGCGTCACTTCCTGTATTCAAAGAGCTCTACAAAGAGGTAGCATCGGGTAACGAAGCACAAAAGTCAATAGACTCAAACAGCAAACCAGACTACAGAGTCAAACTCGAAAAGGAGCTTGATGATCTGAAAAAGAGCGAAATGTGGCAGGCCGGCGAAGTTGTAAGAAGCCTAAGACCAGAACGAAACAAATAGAGCTAAAATGAGCTATTTTCCCTCCCTAAAGGATATCTCCCGTGCACGACTCACAATCAGAGAGGTTGTAAACCCAACCCCCCTAACCGAAAACCTTAACCTTTCGGAGCGATACGGGGCAGAAATACTTCTCAAAAGAGAGGATCTGCAGGTTGTGAGATCGTACAAAATACGAGGTGCATTCAATAAAATAAAGAGCCTTACAGCCAATCAGTTGAAGAAGGGTATCGTATGTGCCAGTGCAGGTAATCACGCACAGGGAGTAGCCTACTCCTGCCAGAAGCTGGGCATCAAAGGCACCATCTTTATGCCCGCCACAACACCTAAACAAAAGGTAGAGCAGGTGAAGATGTTTGGCAGAGGCTTTACCGAAATCCAACTCATAGGCGACACCTACGACGCATCATGCTACGAGGCCAAAAAGTACTGCCAGGAGAGCGGCAAAACCTTTATTCACCCCTTTGACGACCCCAAAATCATTGAAGGCCAAGCCACCATAGGTATTGAGATACTAGAGGGGTGCCCACGTCATATAGACTATCTTATTGTTCCTGTTGGTGGTGGCGGACTTGCGGCAGGAGTAGGGGCCTACTTTAAACAGATGAGCCCCGATACCAAAATCATTGGTGTTGAGCCTGCCGGAGCGCAAAGCATGAGGGCATCTTTCAATAGCGGAAAGGTTGAACAGCTCGATTCTATTGACAGATTCATTGACGGGGCTGCGGTCAAAAGAGTGGGAGATATCACCTATCCTGTATGTAAAGAGGTTCTTGATGAGATAATTGCGGTGCCAGAAGGGGCAGTCTGCACAACAATTTTGCAACTCTACAACCAGAACGCAATTGTGGCCGAACCGGCAGGAGCCCTCTCGATAGCCGCCCTCGAGTTCTGCAAAGAGCAGATCAAGGGTAAAACCGTAGTCTGCATCGTAAGCGGCAGCAATAACGACATCACCCGAACCGAAGAGATACGCGAACGCTCACTCCTGTACGAAGGGCTAAAACACTACTTCATAATAAGATTCCCCCAACGCTCCGGTGCACTCCTCTCATTCATTCGTGACGTAATGGGGCCAAATGACGACATCACACACTTTGCATACTCCAAAAAGACAAACAGAGATCAGGGCCCGGCACTCATAGGTATTGAGCTGGCAAACTCAAACGATTTTAACGCCCTGATAAACAGAATGAACGAACAAAGAATAGTTTACGAATATATTAACCAACGGGAAGACCTTTTTGGTATTCTCATCTAACACTAATCAAATGGACTGGTCTAAACTCGCCTTCTCCTACACAAAAACAAACACAATCATCACATCACTCTTCAAAAACGGAGAGTGGGGGCCGCTTGAGAGCAGCACAGACGATACTATCAGAATAAGCGCACTGGCAGGATCGCTGCAGTACGGGATTGAGGCATTCGAAGGTCTTAAAGCCTACGAAGGTTGCGATGGCAAAATACGCCTCTTTCGCCCCGAGGAGAATGCAAAAAGGCTTAAAAGGTCGGCAGACTTCCTTGGCATTCAGGCGCCCTATACCGATATGTTTATAAAGGCATGTGAGAGGGCAGTGCTGGAGAACCGCGAGTTTTTACCTCCATATTCATCTGGAGCATCACTTTATATAAGACCCTTTATTATAGGTGTTAATCCGCAAGTTGGGCTTATATGTCCAAATGAGGTTTTGTTTGTGGTAGCTGTTACCCCGGTTGGAGCTTATGCTTCCGAGGCACTTAAACCTATAAGGGTTCTGCTGGCCAGAGATCACGACAGGGCTGCACCAATGGGCACAGGAAGTTACAAGATTGGGGGAAACTATGCAGCAGCAATGCTAGCCGGTATTAGGGCAAAAGAGCAAGGATACTCAATGATTCTCTATCTGGAATCAGCCAATCGCAAGTATATTGACGAGTTCTCGTCATCAAACTTCTTTGGAATAAAGGGCAACAACTACGTAACACCCGATTCTGATACCGTTTTACCCTCTATAACCAACAAATCGTTACTGCAGCTGGCTCAGGACATGGGATTGACTACAGAGCGGCGAAAAATAGCCCTTGAAGAGCTTCACGAAATGGATGAGATTGGCGCCTGCGGTACGGCAGTTGTCATAACTCCTGTGCACGAGGTTGTAGATAACCTCAACAACAGAACCATTAAAGTGGGTGAAAGCGATAGAGCAGGGCATATTTCAGCCGCTCTTTACAATAAACTCACCGGTATCCAGTTTGGCCGCGAACACGACCAACACAACTGGTGCCGCGTGATTGCGTGGGAACATTACTAATTTTTCAGCATTTTGTAAGCATTCTGTAAGGGTTTTGTATGCAAATTATTAGATTTAATGTTATAAATTCGCGCACAAGGGATTAAACTACTATATAAAATGCTAATCCTGACAGTTTTAAAAATTGATTAACTAATTCTCATTTGTATGAAAAATTATTTTTTTATTTGCATCGCTCTAGTATTGATTAGTTTTATTGCTATTAATCAGACTACGGCACAAGAACCCCCTCCAATTGACCAAGAGGTTGGTGATTCTGGAGATGAGGGAGGAGGAGTAACAATTGTTTGTGATCAAGATTGGAGAGGTAAAACTGAAGCTTGGTGTTGGAAACAACGTGTTACTATTCCAGGAAGACCACCTTGTGAATGGACAGGTCTGCGAACTGTTTGTAACACATTTATTGGGTGGTAGTAGTTATGAAAAAATGTCTCAGAATAAATTATTTCAATTTTTTTACTCTGAGACATTTATTTAGTAAAAACATTGTAATATATGAAAATCTTACTGCCTTTAGTTGGAATGTTTATTGTGGTTGGCTGCATTGCCATAGATTCTAAAAGAAATAGTATTGATCTTGATCAGAACGATCAAGTTTCAATTGTTGATTTTATTGATTCTGTTAGTATCGTTTTACTTGAAACTAATGATAAAAGCCTGATTGGTGATTTGTCAAAAATTATACCCTATAATAATAGGTATTATATATTAGACATGAGATTGCAGGCTATCTTTTGTTTTGAAAACAATGGAAAGTTCCTTTTTAAAATTGACCAAAGAGGACGTGGTCCAGAAGAATACTCATATCTTGCAGACTTTAACATAGATCCCTATAATAATGAAATAATGCTATTAGTCCCTTTTGGAGAAATTTTGTATTTTAATTTAGATGGTCATTTTCTTTCTAAGGTTTCTCTTCCAAGTAAAACAAAAGCTTACAATGAAGTATATGCATTAAACGCAGCTGAATTACTGTTCATATCTCTTAGTGAATACCAAGCTGTGTATTATTCAAAAAAAAATAACACGATTATAAATGAAATTTTTCCAAATGAAATACCAAGCTATTTTTCGGCTACAGACAGATCGTTTACATATAATCGAAACATTTACTTTAATTCAATTTTAACAAATGAGGTTATAAATATGTCTGACAGTAAACAGGAAGTTGCTTATTACTGGGATTTTGGTAAAAAAAATAACACTTCAAAACAGATTTCTATTTTCCATGATTTTTTAAAACAGCAGGAAAAAAACAGATCAAAATCACTTTATCTGAAAGATCTTATTGGAGAAGGAAAAAAACTAAACTATTTTATTTATAGTAGCTATGAAACTAATAGATATCGTATTGCTTTGTTAGAATACAAAAATGCTATTCATACAGTTATTGTTGATAAAAAAGACGATCGAAATTATGTTTTTGCCAAGACAATAGAAGGTATTCAGTTTTTTTTCACAAACCTGCATAATGAGTCAGTTTTCCTCTATGACTCTGACATAGGCCAATCTTTCTATGCTAAGAACATATTATCCCAGAAACAATTAAAAGCGATTGAAACACATAATAATGACAATGATAATCCGTTTTTAATAATATACAACTTGAAGAGATAATCATTTACATAAATATGAAAAATTGTAAATTAACTATCTTATCTTTAATTATTCTTTCTCTATCTATAGTTATATTGTTGCTATTCAAGCATTTAGCGAAAAATAATAATGAAGAAACATTCATGGGGAAATATAAAGAACTAGTTGTAAATAAAGTAACTGAATTGGAAAAGGAATACTTGGGTTACTTGATTAAAAATCAACTGGTTTATTTTGGAGACGATTCACTTAATGCTTTTGAAATAAAAAAAATAATAAGCAATGATCCAATTTTTTTTTATTTTTCTTATAATACATGTCCTCCTTGCTTAAACTTCACAATTGATCTATTAAAAAAGTTCATTCCAAGTTATAATGAAGATGATTCGATTATTTTTATATCTCCAGACTATCCAAAACGGTTTAGAAATGACTGTTTTGGAAAACAGTTACTTATTTTACAATTAAATGAATTAGGACTTCCGCTTGAAAGAGAAAATGTTCCCTTTTTCTTTAAGATTAACACAGATATGCAAATTGTTTCCTTGAATATTGTGATTAAAGAAGATTTTGAAAGAACTGAAAAATATTTACGTTATCTTTTTCGAATGAATTTTTGATGAAAATACTTCCCAGTTTCATTTAAATATGATTGCTTAAAATATAACTGATTAACAACTGGTGCCCGATTATTGTATGATATAGGCTACAGATTGATAACCAGATTATTGCTTAAGAACTCTCTTAATCTTGTTTGACTCCTTGATTAGCTCTTTAACCTGATCTTGTTCATCTTCTGCAATGAGGTTGCGGAACTTTTGGAGCTGTTTGATGTAGGTGTCCAATACGGTAATCACATTATCTCTGTTCTGGCTGAAGATTGGGGCCCACATATCTGCCGAACTCTTGGCTAGCCTCACCGTGGAGTCAAAACCTCCGCTTGCCAGGTCAAAAATATGCTTCTCGTTTTTCTCCTTCTCAAGAACCGTTAGTGCAAGGGCAAATGAACTTATGTGTGAAATGTGGGATACGTATGCAGCATGAACATCATGGTTGGTACTGTTCATATAAATTATGCGCATGTTAAGTGCCTCGTACATTCTCTTGACAACGGCAAGTGACTTAATGCCACTCTCTTCTGTATCGGTAAAGATAACCGCCTTGCCATCGAACAGCCCTGAAATCGCAGCCCAGGGACCTGAATATTCAGTACCCGCCATAGGGTGGGCGGCCACATACTGTTTTCTTTTTGAGTGGTATTTAACAATTTGAGCAATCTGCCCCTTTGTGGAGCACATATCTGTTACAAACTGTTTGTCAACAATGTCCATCACCTTTGGCAGAAGAGTAATCTCTGCATCTGCAGGTATTGCAATAATCACTAACTCTGCCTGCTTAACTCCTTCCTCCAGATCACATATCTCATCTACCAGCCCGATGTTAAGCGCAGCATTAGCATTAATGCGGTCATTATCAACTCCAATGATTTTTGTGGCAAAGCCCCTTTTTCTAAGGTCAATGGCGGCAGAACCACCCATAAGACCCAGACCAATAACTGTTATAACCATTATGAATATATTTAAACCGAAAACAGCCCAAATATAGTGATAATAGGGTTACATCAACTACTTAAGCTCATTCAATTTTTGCATTACCTTAGCCTGATACTCCGGCAAATATTTAGTTGTCACAGCTGACATCATCTCCTGGTTGATTATGGGAGAAAGCTTAAGCACCTTTTGCATTACAGGGGTTTCGTAAAGTTTAATAAGTTCTTTTATCTCCTGTTGAGTATAGTGCTTATCGTAAGATTTAACCATCTCTTCGTTTAAAATTTTCATTGACATATTTTTGCCCTCCTGCATTACATACTCAGCAAACTTGTCATATTTAGCCTTTTGCTCCTCTCCCTGAACACTGGCTCTTGCCTGTTGCAAAAATGCTCCGGAAACCTGAGAAGTTACCATATCCATCATCTTTTCGCTCTCCATAACCTCTAGCAACCTCTTAATATCGGCCGCCTTGTCCTGAGCGCTTAATACTGCTGTAAATGAGCAAAATAGAATGCAAATAATAAATAGTTTTTTCATTTGAAAAATTTTAAGGTTAATAATTCTAATAGGGTAAAATTCAAGAAGTTCAAAGGTACAATAAAAAAGAGAAATGGTGAAAATAATGTTGGAATTATCTATTTATTAATTGCTTTTAAAATACGATCTTCTTTAATCAAAACATCTTTCATTATTCTAAAGCCATCCAATATGCTTTTCAGATAAACTTTTTAATATATTTGTGAGCAAAATCAATTATCATGTACGAATTAATACAAGAGCGTTGCCTTTCTAAAAAGGGTGCAGTTGAGGATTATAAAAAGGAGTGGGATGCTGTAAGGTATTTTGTAGGTGGGAAGATGTTTGTAATGGTTGGAAATTATAAAGATGGCAGGCCCATTGTCTCGTTAAAACACACGCCGGATTATGGAATTGATATTCAAGATAAATACACGGATATAATACCCGGGTACTATCTGAACAAAGTCCACTGGAGTTCAATCTTTATTGAAGGTAACGTGCCGGAAAAGGTTCTAATAGAGATGATTGACCAATCCTATGATTTGGTACTTAAATCTTTAAGCAAAACTGCTCAAAAAGAGATATTGAGCCGATAAACTCCATTGTTTTCCAATGACTTGTTAAATAGTGAATAGCCTAAAATTATAGCTTAATTGATAATTCTAGTTGTCCGCCCAAACCAGCATGTACAATTTTCTGTAGGGTGGAGATTCTAACCTCTTTTAAATTATTTTCAATCTTAGATATATACGATTTTGTTGTGCCAACTTTCTCTGCTAGTTCAGTTTGAGTCATACCCTTTTCAAGGCGTGCTTCAAGCAGCAAAGTACCAAGTTTGAAGTTTTCGTAACCACTTTCAAGCTCGTCGCGCCTTTTTGATCCTATAACACCGTAGTGCTTTTCTTTAAACTCATCCAGAGTTATTCTTTTATTCTTTTTCATTGTTATACTCCTCCATAATTTTGAGTGCTTTTATGATCTCTTTTTTTGGTGTTTTCTGTGTTTTCTTTTGAAATCCATTTGCAAGTATTATCAGCTTATCGTAGTCAAAAAAACAAAAGATTCTAAAGATATTGCCACCTTGTTTTACACGAATTTCATATAGACAATCTATTGATTCTATTTTTTTTAGGTAACTTTCAGGTACTCTCTCTAATTCTTCAATCAGTTGAATTGTCCAGATGATTTTTGCTTTGTTTTTTTCAGATTGCCTGATGAAAAAATTTTCAAAATAATCCTTAAAGAAAATTACATTTCTGATTTTCATCGCGATTTTGTTTTACGAAGGTATAATAAGTTTCACTAAAGTGCAACAGAATCATAAATAATATTTATGACTACAATAGTTTAGTGTATGTAAATTTAGGGTAATTAATGAATTTGATTCAGGAGAAAATCAAATTTACCGAATCCTGATTTTAAATTATCTAATTTGTCATTAAGATTGACAATATTAATTTCCTTTAAGATTATTAAAGTATTTTTCAATAACCAGCAGGTGAATCAGTCGCTCTTTGGCTGGGTTTTGAAACTGCTTAATGTAGCTGTGAGCGTTCTGGATTATTTGTTCGCACTCTTGGGGGTGAGCGTTGTAGTAGTTGAGTTTTTCGATTAGGTCGGTGAAGTCGGGTTTGATTTCAATGTAGTGGAAATTTGGCACAAGGGTGCCCTCCATGAACCAGGTTTCGTAAACGGGGAGAGGCATTATGGCTACGGAGTTTGATGACATTACCCATTTGAGATTTGATGCCACGTCGTTACCCTCAAGGCACAAAATATATTTGTAATCAAGGTGTTGGTCAATGGATATGGGTTTAACGTTCCATTCGGGGTGGGAGCCAAGTTTTTTGTTTATATTGCCCAGATCGCACATTGGGTGACCAAAGTACATCTCCCAGAATCTTACTCTGTGTGGCTGGTCAACAAATGCTCTGCCTATGAGCATATCCTGTTTATCTATGAATTTGCGATTGTCCTTTACAAAGGTAAAATGTCTGTTCTTGTCAAGGTTTAACAGAACAGAATTGCCGTTATCATTTCCTATTGGCCTGCTCTTTACAAATGATGGAACTTCTGGTGCAAAGGTTATGTCTCCAAACAGAAAGCTTGCAAGATTATCCTTTTTAAAGTATCTCATATATTCGTATGTGTCAAAGAAATACATACTACCAACTCTTCTGTTGCTTAAAGTGGCCCCAGGCCTAAGGTTATTCACTGGAACCAGCTCTGTACCATCGTTTCCCTTAACCATTTTAGGCTCAAACGAACCCGAAAGCTTGTTGTAATAGTTGACCCTCTCAAGAATGTAATTCTGCTCCTGTTTTTCAAGCTTATTAAAAGAGTTAATAATACTCCTGCACCTCAACTCAGTTATAAAATGAGGCGTACAATACCATCTGATACCGTTTTTTAGATAGTAAAGCAACTTGCTGTTCTTATGCTTTCTGCTCTTAATCAATTGCTTTAAGACGGTTATCATAATATACTATATAACAAAGCTTGATGAATTATTTACCGATGCAAAATTTGCTGAAAATATTGCCAAGAATCTCTTCGGTGTTTATTTCTCCTACAATTTCACCTATATGAAAGAGGGCCTCCCTTATGTCCTGTGCAAGAAGGTCGGTTGGGATTGTGTTGTCCAGCCCTTCGGATACCCTTAAGAGGGCTGTTTTGGCCTCTTTTAGCGCTTCAAAGTGGCGTATGTTGGTCACGAGGGTAGAGTAGGAGTCATCGGCGGTATCAATACGACATTCCAGAAGGGCAGTCTTGAGGTTTTCAATTCCGTTAAGAGCTTTTGCCGATATTGGTACCACTGCAACCGGTACTATATTGTGCTCTTTGCACAATGAGATTGTTTCAGCGGTAAAATCGCTTATGATTTTATCGTAATATCTTGTCTGTGAATCCTCTCCCGCCATTGAGTCATAAGCGCTTCCGTAAACGGTCGGGGAGTTTATGTTGCTATCATAGAGCATGTCCAAAATGCGGTCTGTCTTGTTTATTACAACAATCACCTTCTGATTTTGGCAATCTGCGGTTGAAGCAAGCTGAGAGATGCTTTGTGCAAAGAATTCAACCCTTTCGGCATCAAGCATTAGTATAATTACAGATGCGCTCCTTATCTTTTCGTAGGTGCGCTCTATGCCAATCATCTCAATGGTTTCACGAGTCTCTCTAATTCCTGCAGTATCAATAAAACGGAAGCCTACTCCGTTAATATTCATCTGACCCTCAATATAATCTCTTGTTGTACCGTGAATTTCAGAGACAATAGCCCTCTCTTCGCCTAAAAGTAGGTTCAACAGGGTGCTTTTGCCTGTGTTTGTGGCACCGGCTATAGCTACCGGAATTCCGTTTTTGATCACATTTCCAAGGCGGAACGAATCAATTAGAGTTGTAATGTGGCCGGTTACACTCTCAAGAAGCGATTTCAACCGCCCTCTATCTGCAAATTCAACATCCTCCTCTGCAAAGTCCAGTTCAAGCTCCATTAGGGAAACAATCTCAAGCAGAGATGCGCGCATCTGTGAGAGCTCTTTTGAGAATCCACCCTTCATCTGTTGTAGTGCAACTCTGTGAGAAGCCTCATTTTCAGATGCAATAAGATCGGCAACTGCCTCTGCTTGTGCAAGGTCCATTTTGCCATTCAAAAATGCCCGCTGTGAAAATTCACCCGGTTTGGCAAGCCTTGCACCGTTATTCAAAAGGAGCATTAATATCTCTTGCTGAATGTAAAATGAGCCGTGGCAAGAGATTTCGGCCATGTTTTCGCCTGTGTAGGAGTCTGGGGAGTGGAATACAGATACCAGAACCTCGTCAATTACTTTGTCTCCGCTACAGATGGTTCCAAAACGGAGTCTGTAGCCGGGAGTCTCAGAGAGTGATTTGCCCCTTTTGGGTTTGAATAATTTGCCGGTAATGGTTATGGCTTGCGGGCCGCTTACCCTTATGACTGCTATTGCGCTTCTGCCCTGTACGGTTGAGAGTGCACAGATTGTATCTATTTTATTTGCGTTCATTTTTCTGTAAATTATCCGGTTAAATTAACCCTTTTTTACCAGAAGTACAACATTTTCCAGATGGTGAGTATGAGGGAACATATCAACGGGCTGAACCCTTTTTATCTCATAATTATCTCCCAATAATGCAATGTCTCTTGCCTGTGTTGCAGGGTTGCAACTTACATAAACAATCTTTTCGGGAGCTGCCTCTGCTAAAACCTTTGCCACATCGGGGTGTATTCCGGCCCTTGGAGGGTCAAGTATCACAACATTTGGCTTTCCGTTCTGTTCAATAAATTGTGGCGAAAGCATATCCTTCATGTCGCCTGCAAAAAAGCTGCAGTTTTGAATGTTGTTTTCGGCAGCATTAATCTTAGCATCTTCAATTGCCTCAGGTACATACTCAATTCCCACAACCTTAGATGCCCCCTTTGCCAAAAACAGAGCAATAGTGCCGGTTCCGGTGTAGAGGTCGTATAGGATTTCGTCACCCTTAAGCTCTGCAAAATCTCTTACTATTGAGTAGAGGCGGTATGCCTGGTGAGAATTTGTCTGGTAAAACGATTTTGGCCCGATTCTAAAGGTCAGCTCCTCCATCTTCTCGGTTATATATGGCATTCCCGAGTAGTTTGAACAGTCTAGGTCAGCTATTGAGTCATTCTTTTTGCCATTAATTATCCAGTTTAGCGAAGTAATTGCCGGGAAATTCTCCTTTAGCGCATCAAGCAGCCTCTCGCGATCCTCTTTATTCTCATTTGCAAATACCACAATCACCATAACCTCGCCTGTTGTAGAGGTTCTAATAACCATTGTGCGTAAAAAGCCTGTCTGCTCCCTTAGGTCAAAGAATGTGTAGCCATTTTTCATTGCAAACTGCTTCACAAAGAGCCTGATTTCATTAGACGGAGATGGTTGAAGGTAGCAATGCTCTATGTCCAGCACCTTGTCAAAGAGCCCTGCAATGTGGAATCCTAGCCCTGTGCGCTGTTCTGCGGGCAGGTTCTCGGCCTCGGTAAGGCTCTCTATCCAGCGCTTTGAAGAGAAGGTGAACTCGAGTTTATTTCTGTAGTACTGCTCATTCTCTGATCCCAAAATTGGTGTGATTTCGGGCAGTTTCAGGTGGCCAATGCGGGTAAGCTGGTCTGTTACCTGTTGCTGTTTAAACTGGAGCTGTGTCGAGTAGGGAAGCGATTGCCATTTACACCCGCCGCAAACGCCAAAATGGCTGCAAAAAGGCTCAATTCTATCTGGTGAGGGCTTAATCATATTTGTAACATAACCCTCCATATATCCCTTTCTTTTAATCTTAACCTGAATGTCAACAACATCGCCAGGGACGGCAAATGGTACAAAAATAACCTTGCCGTTTACGTGTGCAAGCGATTTTCCCTCTGCTGCAACTGTCTCAATCTCTATATTTTGAAATAACTCTCTGTCTCTTCTTCCCATTGGTGTAATTATTAGAGCGCGAAATTAACCTTTTTTAACCTCAATCGTTTATATAATAGTATAAAAATAGTAAATTCGCAAGTAAACCATAACAAAAACGGTTATGAAAAAGATTTTGTTAACGCTCATTTCAATGATTATGCTCACGGGAGTGAGCATAGGTCAGGAGTTCAATTCTATAACGGGTAAGGTTCAGGATGCCTCTACAAGACGGGCCCTTAGCTTTGCCTCAATTCAGCTGCTATCTACCAATATTAGTAATGTGACCAACTCAGAGGGTGTATTTGTACTTAAAATTCCGGCACACGTCACTGCAGATACGGTCCAAATCTCATATCTTGGGTATAAATCCAGAAGATTTTCTGTAAAGGATTTTCAACGAGGCGAGTTGTTAATCTCAATGGAACAGTCTGTTATGACTTTAAAGCCAATAACTGTGCGTCCTCAGGATGCCACATCCATCGTAAAAATGGCATTCGCAAGGGTAGGGGAGAACTATACAGCCAAATCTATGCAGATGACAGCCTTTTACAGAGAAATGATAAGAAAGGGTAGTAACTATGTCTCAATAAATGAGGCTGTTCTTGATATTAACAAGGCCCCATACAACAGCTACAGGGCTGATCAGATTGGTATCTACAAGGCCCGAGGCAGTTATGATATGAACCGCATTGATACTCTGTTGGTTAAATACCAAGGAGGCCCCAATTCGGCTCTTAGCCTGGACATTATGAAAGACCTTTTCCTGGGAACAGACCTTGTGCTTCTGGATAAGATCTATACGTTCACTATGGCAGAACCTGTTACAATAGACAATAAATTCTTCTATGTGATTAATTTTAATGAAAATGAAAATCTTCCTGATGTATATTTCAGGGGCAAGATTTACATTGAATCAGAATCACTTGCTGTGGGCAGGGTTGAGTTTGCAATGAACGTAGAGGGCAGGCCTCAGGCAAATTCATATTTTATTCGTAAAAAGCCGCCAACACTAAAGATGGATGTTATTAGTGCAAATTACCTGGTCAACTACAAAGAGGTTGCAGGTCTGTGGCATTTTGACTACTCAAGGACAGAAGTAAAGTTTAATGCAAAGTGGGATAAAAAATGGTTCCGCAGTATTTATACGATTGGTTCAGAAATTGCAGTGACCGACATGTCACATTTAGAACGCCGGATTGATCCCGAAAACAGAGTACGTTCCCGCGATATAATGTCGGCAAAGGTGTATGATTTTACCGATGAGAACTTCTGGGAGGATTATAACATCATTGAGCCTGATCAATCTATAGAGAATGTTATTGCTCGGATAATCAGACAGCTTAGAAAACGAGATAATTAATACAATTTATATTATGTTAAATAGCCCTGATGCAAGACCCCTCCCCGAGAGAATGAGACCAAAGTCTCTTGAAGAGTACGCCGGTCAGGAACATTTGGTTGGTGAGGGATCTGTGCTCAGGAAAATGATCGAGTCAGGAAATATCTCCTCTTTCATTCTTTGGGGTCCTCCTGGTGTAGGTAAAACAACATTGGCAAGAATTATTGCAAATCAACTTGAGCGTCCCTTTCATATTTTGTCGGCAATCAGCTCCGGAGTTAAAGATCTTAGAGAGATTATAAATAAATCACGTTCAAATTCCATTTTTGCCAAAGCAAGGCCAATTCTCTTTATTGACGAGATTCACCGCTTTAGTAAGACTCAGCAGGATGCCCTTTTAGGAGCAGTTGAGGATGGTACACTTGTTTTAATAGGTGCTACTACCGAAAACCCCTCTTTTGAGGTTATAACTCCCCTGCTCTCCCGTTGTCAGGTCTACATCCTTAAGAGCTTAGAAGTAAAAGATTTAGACAAGCTACTTCAAAGAGCAATCACAACTGACCCGATTCTTAAGTCAAGAAAGGTCGTTTTAAAGGAGAAAGAGGCCCTCTTTAGATTTTCTGGTGGCGATGCAAGAAAATTGCTCAACATAATTGATCTGATAGCATCAAATTCTGGTGAAAATAAGAGTATAATCATTAGTAACGAGAATGTTACAAAGGTTCTGCAGGAAAATATTGCCATTTATGATAAGAATGGAGAGCAGCATTACGATATAATCTCTGCATTTATCAAAAGCATAAGGGGTTCTGACCCCGATGCAGCTGTTTACTGGATGGCGAGGATGCTTGCCGGAGGCGAAGATCCCCTCTTTATTGCCCGCAGAATGATAATTCTTGCATCTGAAGATGTCGGTCTTGCAAATCCCAATGCCCTGCTTATTGCTCAGGCATGTTTTGATGCCGTTCATAAGATTGGAATGCCCGAATCCCGCATTATTCTATCTGAAGCTGCCATTTATCTGGCAACATCTCCAAAGAGCAACTCCGCCTATATGGCAATAGATGCCGCACTTGCCGAGGTTGAAAAGAGCGGCGATCTGCCCGTACCGCTCCATCTTCGTAACGCCCCTACCAAACTGATGAAAGAGCTTGGCTATGGCGACGATTACAAATATGCTCACTCCTACCCCGGTAATTTCGTAGAACAGCAGTTTTTGCCCGATAACCTTTCAGTTTCAAACTTTTATCAGCCAGGATCCAATACAAAAGAGGCAGAGATTAAAAAAAGGTTACAATCACTCTGGAAAAAATACAATATTTGACACTTTTTATCTAATTTTGCACCACTATGGTTTTTACGGACATTTTTTTTCTAATAGCAGGCCCTTGTGTAGTTGAAAATGAAGAAATTACACTTCAGACGGCAACCCGGTTAAAGGCAATAACTGAATCACTTTCAATACCCTTTATTTTCAAGGCATCTTACAGGAAAGCTAACAGATCGAAAGCAGATTCCTACACCGGCCTCGGTGACGAAAAGGGTTTAGAGATTCTTCAAAAGGTAAAGGAGACCCTTAAGGTTCCAATTGTGACAGATATTCACAGCCCTGCCGAAGCTGCTCTTGCAGCCTCTTATGGTGTTGATATTTTGCAAATACCGGCTTTTTTATGCAGACAGACAGATCTTCTGGAGGCAGCTGCCAAAACAGGTAAATATGTAAATATCAAAAAGGGGCAGTTTCTCTCACCCGGTGCAATGAAGTTTGCTGCAGAAAAAATATCTAAAGCGGGCAATAACAATATAATGCTAACAGAAAGAGGTACGCAGTTTGGTTACTCCGATCTTATTGTAGATTTCAGGTCTATACCCGAGATGCAGAGTTTTGGCTATCCTGTTGTGCTTGATGTTACTCACAGCCTGCAGCAGCCCAATCAACCATCTGGAGTTACGGGTGGCAGACCAGATCTCATTCCCCTGATAGCAAGAGCCGGTATAGCAGCCGGAGTTGATGGCCTCTTTATGGAGACTCACCCCGACCCTTCCAAAGCACTCTCAGATGGTGCAAATATGCTTAAATTGGATAAAATGGAGGAGTTATTAAAGACCCTTGTAAAAATACAAAAAGCTTTAAAAGAATAGATTACTTTAATTTTCAAATTATAAACGATTATGATTATAAATACAGATTTTACAAAAAGGTATGAGAAGATCCCTGTTGATATCTTTGAAGAATCTGATGCCGCCTGTTTAAAGGTAGCTAAGAGCATTGCAGAGACTATTAAAAAGAGAGAGGCCAAAAATTTACATACAGTTTTAGGCCTAAGTGCAGCATCTTCTGCAATTCAGGTATATGAGGAGTTGGCTAAACTAAACAAAAATAAGGAGGTTAGCTTTTCAAATGTTCACATCTTTAGTGTTGACGAGTACTGGCCGTTGAATAAAAAGGAGCTTCAGAGCCATTATAGGTTTCTAAAAGAGTATCTGCTTGATTTTATCGAAATCCCTTCCGAAAACATACATTGTCTTGACAGTGAGGTCAAAAAAGAAGACATTCATGATTACTGCATCGATTATGAGAAGAAAATTCACAACCTTGGCGGTATAGATGTGCTTGTAATAGGAAACATGGGCTTTAACGAGCCGGGTTCTCACTACAATTCACGCACCAGGCTAATCACCCTTAACCACAATACCCGCATCTCTGCAGCTTCTGAGTTTTTCGGAGTTGAATATGTTCCGTTTCATGCCCTGACAATGGGTATAGAGACCATTCTTATGGCTAAGAAAATCTACTTTCTTGCCTGGGGCGAAGGAAAAGCTGGAACAATTGCAAAACTTGTTGAGGGCACAATTAACGAACAAAACCCAACATCATACCTTCAAAAGCATGAAAATCTGGAAGTACTGGTTGATTATGCATCAGCTGCAGAACTTACCAGAATAAAAACTCCTTGGCTGACAGGGCCTTGCGTATGGGACGAGCAGCTTACAAGAAAAGGAGTATTCTGGTTGTGCAAAAAACTAGAAAAACCAATTCTAAAGCTCACCGACAGAGACTATAACGACAACGGTATGAGTGACCTTATCACAGAACGTGGTCCTGCAAGTAAAATCAACATTAAGGCATTCAACGATCTTCAGCATACAATAACCGGTTGGCCGGGCGGAAAACCCAACGCTGACGATTCAACCCGTCCCGAAAGGGCCTTTCCATTCCCTAAAAGGGCAATCATTTTTTCTCCGCACCCTGATGACGACGTTATCTCAATGGGAGGAACTCTTGCACGACTTGCCGAACATGGCCATGAGGTGCATCTTGCCTATCAGGTTTCCGGTAATATTGCCGTTTTTGACCACGATGCTATAAGATTCCTTGACTTTATTCGTGACAGTTCAAAGATTTACGGGTTTGACTCTGATTTAAGCTCCAATATTTATAAAGATGCCCTTAAGGAGTTGAGTGTAAAACATCCAGGAGAACCTGATTCAGACCAAATAAGGGATGTAAAGGGAGCAATACGGAGAGGAGAGGCTAAGGCTGCCTGCAGATATCTTCAAATTCCTGAAGAGAGAGTTCATTTTCTTGATATGCCTTTCTATGAGACAGGCGGTGTTAAGAAGAACCCAATAGGCCCGGAGGATGTTAAAATTGTAAAGGATCTTCTTCAAAGCGTTAAACCTCACCAGGTTTATGCTGCCGGGGATTTGAGCGACCCACACGGAACTCACAGGGTTTGTCTCCAGGCTATTCTTACCGCTCTTAATGAGCTTAAAAACGAAGAGTGGATTAAGGATTGCAGAGTTTGGCTCTACAGAGGTGCTTGGCAGGAGTGGGATGTTGCTGATGCAGACATGGCAGTTCCGTTAAGCCCGGAGGAGGTAAACATTAAGAGAGAGGCTATCTTTAAACACCAGTCTCAAAAAGACAGACCTCTGTTCCCGGGTTCTGACAAAAGAGAGTTCTGGCAAAGGGCCGAGGAGAGAAACCACAACACTGCAGTTCTCTTCGATAAGCTTGGAATGGCAGAATATCAGGCAATTGAGCTCTTTGTAAGATACAATGTATAATTGAAAACTTAACCTAACCTAAAACTGCTGAATAATGAATAAAAAAAGAAATTTTGCTATTCCGATAGCCTTTATCGGAATGATGTTCTTTGCAATTGGATTTGCGCTGGGCATAAACTCATTTCTAATACCCGTATTAAGTAAAACGCTTGAGGTCTCTTCAGGAATGTCATATCTGATTCTTGCTGCAACATTCTCAACATTCATAATTTTCGGATATCCGGCCTCGCTGGTGATAGGGAAAATTGGGTATAAAAAAACGATGGCATTATCATTTTTGTTTTTTGCTATTGCCTTTGCTCTGTTTATACCATCTGCAAAATTTGAAAGCTTTGCTCTTTTTCTTGTAGCATCGTTTGTTAGCGGCATCGGAAACACCTTCCTTCAAGCATCTGTTAATCCATATATTACAATTCTGGGCCCTATAGAAAGTGCGGCAAGAAGAATATCAATAATGGGTATTTGCAATAAGCTTGCATGGCCTGTGGCCCCTGTATTTCTTGCGTTTGTAATAGGAAAAGAGACAACAGATACATTGATTTCTGATCTATACCTTCCATTTTACATAATCATTGGTGTATTTCTGCTTCTGGGAGTAATCTCACTCATGGCACCACTACCTGAGGTTAAGGCTGTGGGTGAAGATCCGGACAGTGCCGAGGAGTCGCCTTATGCAGCTTCAAAGAGCTCAATTTGGCAATTCCCTCACCTTTTGCTTGGTGTACTTGCTCTATTCTTGTATGTAGGTGTTGAAACCGTAGCTCTGGGAACCCTTGTCGATTATGCAACATGGCTTGAATTGCCAAATGCTTCATCCTATGCATGGATCTCCCCTATCGGAATGGTTCTGGGGTATATCTGCGGTATTATTTTCATACCTAAATACCTGAGTCAGGCGAATGCTTTAATGATATGTGCAGTGTTGGGTATAGCAGGTTCGCTGCTTGTCGTGCTTACTCCGGCAGCTATGTCAATCTGGTTCATTGCCTTAATTGCAATCGGATGTTCGCTTATATGGCCTGCAATCTGGCCTCTGGCTATGGCAGATCTAGGCAAATTCACAAAAACCGGTTCATCATTACTGGTAATGGCAATTGCAGGTGGTGCAATAATTCCTACTGCTTACGGATTTTTAAAAGATGTTGTTGGAGCTCAAAATTCATACTGGATTGCTCTCCCTATCTTCATCTATATTCTATACTACGGAGTTTCGGGATATAAAATCAGAACATCAGTTTCAAAATAGTTAAATATGCTTTTAAAGCTTCTGATAACAGGGCTCCTTTTGACTGCCGGAACACTTTCCGGTCAGACTCAGAAGGAGTCTTTTTTTACTAAAAATAAGATGATTACCGTTAAGAAAATTTCATTTCCCTGCAAAAATCCACCGATCAAACTTGTGGAAAAGATGCTCGACAGCATTAATGTTCCTTTTTACAATATTGACAAGGTAAACTGGAGTGAATTTCCGGAAAAGCCGATGGTAAAGTTCAGAATTGCATATTCAAAAGATGAAATTTATCTCCAATATGTTGTAAAAGAAAGATATATAAGAGCTTTTTACACACAGGACGAGGGTTCGGCTCCTTACAAAGATTCGGCTGTTGAATTTTTTTTAATCCCCTCATCTACAGATACAATTTATTACAATCTTGAACTTAACTGTATAGGAGTGGGAACGTTTGCAGGTGGTCCTGACAGACAAAACAGAACCAGATTCGGTAAAGAGGTAACTTCACAAATAAGGAGAGCATCTACGCTTGGAAATGAGGGTTTTGATGTGAAAGAGGGTGATTTTGAATGGACTCTAACCGTTGCTTTACCTATCTCTTTATTCTCACTAAGCAGCATTGAACCACTTAAAGGTAGAGTTGTAAAGGCCAATTTTTACAAGTGTGGCGACGAACTGCCTGTTAAGCATTACCTTTCATGGAACCCGATTGGTACCGAGAGACCCAATTTTCACACTCCACAATTTTTTGGGAATATTTATTTTGAAGATTAGATAATAGAATCAGAACGGGTATCCTACACCAAACTGTAGTGCGTAGGTATCCCGTTTAAACCAGTTTTTCGGCCCTATCCAGCTGGTTTTTAACGGATCGTATGCAACCATACCCAAATCGAGGCGGAGAATAAGAAAATCAAGATTTAGCCTTATTCCGGTTCCCCAGTTTATTGCAACGCTTTTATAAAAGTCCTTCATTCTGAAAAGTCCGCTCTCTTTTCCGGGTTCGACTCTGGTGTTCCATATATTACCTGCATCAATAAACAAAGCCCCTTCAAAATTCCAGAACATATTAAAGCGGTATTCGGCATTTAACTCAATTTTTATATCGCCAGTCTGATTGGGAATTGAAAAGGTTGTATCTACAGGTGCAGAACCCGGGCCGACCGACCTGGCCTGCCATCCCCTTAAACTGTTTGCTCCGCCAGCATAAAAAAGCTTTTCAAACGGTAGCACCTTTGAATTGCCGTATGCATGACCAGCACCAATGTTAAACCTGCTTGCCAGAGCATTATTATTATCAATTCTCCATGTATAACCAACAGTAAGATCGCTTCTTATGTATTGCGAATAAGGCGTATTCCACACCTTTCTTGAACCACTTGTATCTTTGTTAAAGGTAGAATTAAAGAGACTTAGCATATTTCCTGCAACATCCGATGTCCAGCGCACATAGAAAAATGTCTTTTTTGGAATAACAGAGGCGTCAGTGGTATAGTAAATTGTGCCACCAGACCCAAGGTCAAAGTGGTTTCTGTATGAACTTTTAAGAAATGGGTCCATGAGACTCTCATAAAACTGCGGGTTCATATTGAAAAGCTTAACAATATTCAGCTGTATGGGATTGAAAATATAGAACAGCCTCTCTCCCTCTCTCCAGCTGTGACCATAGTTAAAAGAGATAATATTTCTGGTGAACTCCGGTCTGTTCTGGTAATTGTATCCTAAATTGATATCCGTTCTTGGTACACTTGTTTTGAAAATTGAGTCAGCGAGTAAAAAGAATTTTGGAAGAGATATACCTGCAGAAATACCAAATTCTGATGATTTTACAGGATCGTTCAGCTTAAACTGAAAATTACCCATAAAGCCTAGCGTTAGCCACTCACCTCCCCTAAAGAGATTTTTATGGTAGTATGAGATTGCAGGAGAGACTCCAAGTAGGTTATTTGAGTTGCTTGATGCCTCAAGATTTAGTTTATAACCCTGGCTTTTTGACGGTGTGAGGCGGATTATGCAATCTACCTCCCTTCCATCAGTGGATTCTGATGCAGGAACTTCGTCAAACTGTAGGTTTACGCCTGAATAATAGCGCAGTGCGACAAAACGTTCATACGTTGATGTAGCATCTTTCTCACTGTAAAGGTCTCCCGGATTAAGCCTGTTCATTCTAGAGAGAACCTGAGGACGCATACTCTTTTTATCTCTATAGTAAATCTTTAAGCTATCGATAGCAATAAGATTGAATAAGGATATTGAATCCTCTTTAAGCCTCATTGGGTCATAGTCAGGGTAGATTGATATGTCTCTTATCTTAAATGTTTCATGGCTCCTGGCATCAGAGGGAACTTCATTTCTTGTATAGTTTTCAAGTTTTACGTACAGATCGGCATAGCCTGCTTTATTGAAGGTATCAGCCTCAAATGCTAGATAATTTTTGGTAAAATTGTAATAGCCTCTCTCTCTCAAAAGTGTAGTTATTCTTACGCTCTCCTGTTCAAGTGTCAGCTCAGATAATCTCATCCCCTTTTTAATCAATGAAGCCGACATATGTTTCTGAACAATTTTTTCAATTATGGTATCTTTTATCTGATAAGATATATCCTTGATTTCAAAACTATTGCCTGGATATACATAATATTTTACTTTACTCTTTTTTCCGATGGTAGTTATTGTATCTGTTACCTTTGAATCAAAATAACCAAGTACCGAAAGCCGGTTTACAAGGTTCTCACGGCTCTTTTCTACAAGGAAAGTATCAAGCACAACCGGTGCCTGACCTATCTTTTCAACGAATTTGTCCCATCCGCCATCTTTTCCGTTTTTCCAATTATAAAGTACAACAAATGGATTCCATCCGAAAAGAAAAGAGCTGTTGGGCTGTTGCCTTAGATAAGAGGTTAAATCCGATGAGTTCACCACTTTAGAGTCAACTATCACGATTTTGTTCTCTTTTAACATACTTCTGCCTTCAGGTATTACTCTGACTGTGCTGCATGAATATAATGCAACAATAAGAGCTAAAATAAAAAAAGGTAGAATATATGAAGGTGAATTTCTGGTCATCAACTCTTTATTTTCAACAAAAATAACAATTATAATCGATTCTCTTTTTCAAAAAAATAAAAAAAAGATATCTTTGCATTCTGCAAATAATCCGATTGACTTACATTGCATATAAAATCACAAACTAACTCACCTGAATTTTTGAAATGAAGAACAAGTACATAGATTTGGTTGAACAGTCTTTTGACTTTCCACAGGATGAATTTAAGGTAGAAGACGGAGAACTTCTATTTCACGATATTCCAATTATGGATATCATAGAGCAATATGGAACACCTTTAAAAATTACATACTTACCCAAGATTTCTTCTCAGATTCAACGGGCTAAAAGGATGTTTAACGTGGCAATGGCCAAGGTTGATTACAAGGGCGCTTACCACTATTGCTACTGCACAAAGAGCTCTCATTTTTCATTTGTAATAGAAGAGGCGCTAAAAAACGATATTCACGTTGAAACATCATCGGCTTTCGATCTGAATCTTATTGAGGCGTTGCAGGAGGCAGGGACTGTAAGTAAAGAGCTTTATATTATTTGCAATGGCTTTAAGAAGGACATATACATCGAGAATATTGCAAATCTTAGAAATAACGGATGGTCAAACATTATTCCTGTTCTAGACAATATGCAGGAGTTTGACGAGCTTGATCTTTGTGTAAAGGAGCCTTGTAAAATTGGTATCCGCATAGCTGCAGAGGAGGAGCCGAAATTTGAATTCTATACATCACGCCTTGGTATAAGATACAGCGACATACTTCCCTTTTATGAGGAAAAACTTAAAAAGAACAAGAAGTTTTCTCTCAAAATGCTTCATTTCTTTATTAATACCGGAATGCGCGACAATGCCTACTACTGGAATGAGCTTTCAAAATGCGTCTCTGTATATTGCGATCTAAAGGCACTTTGCCCTGAACTTGATTCCCTTAATATTGGAGGTGGGTTCCCTATAAAGAACTCTTTGGCATTCGATTACGATTATGAATATATGGCCGAAGAGATAATCGCTCAAATTAAGAGCATTTGTGATCAAAGAGGAACTCCTGAACCAAACATATTTACCGAATTTGGGAGTTTTACCGTTGGTGAAAGCGGTGCTGTAATTTATCAGGTGCTCGATCAGAAGCAGCAGAACGACAGAGAGAGGTGGTATATGGTTGATAGCTCTTTTATGACAACATTGCCTGATACCTGGGGAATTAAGCAGAGATTTATTCTTCTTCCCATCAATAAGTGGGACAAGGAGTATCAAAGGGTATTTTTGGGTGGATTAACATGCGATAGTCAGGATTACTATAACGCAGAGGCTCATGCTAATGCAATCTTTCTTCCTGTAGTAAATGGCGAAGAACCTCTATATATTGGCTTTTTTCATACCGGTGCTTACCAGGAGTCTATCGCAGGATTCGGAGGTATTCAGCACTGTTTGCAGCCTGCTCCAAAGCATATTACCATTGATGTTGACGAAAACGGCGAGTATTATACAAAACTCTTTAGTAAAGAGCAGACTTACAAGTCGATGCTTAAGATTTTAGGATATTGATGACCCCTTCAAAATCAGAGATTAAACTAATCCGTTCCCTTGCAAAGAGAAAAAATCGCGAGGAGAACGGATTGTTTGTTGTTGAGGGCGAGAAACTTGTTCAGGAGGCCATTGAGTCTGGCTGGGATATTGTTGCAGTGTTCACCACTGATGAGATTGGCGAAGATCTAATGTCAAGAATAACACTTCTTTCCAGCCCCTCTCCTGCCCTTGCGGTGGTCAGAATTCCAAAACCAACATCTTTTACATCGCCTGATTTAAACATTCTTTCACTTGCTCTTGATTCAGTAAAAGATCCGGGAAATCTGGGTACTATTGTCAGGCTTTCTGAATGGTTTGGTATTAATACAATTTACTGTTCAGACAATTGTGTTGACGTGTACAATCCTAAGGTAGTACAGTCAACAATGGGGGCAATTTTCCGCACCAAAGTTGTTTATACCGATCTTACCAAACTAATTGATGAGCTTCAAGGCAAGTTGCCGGTTTATGGCACATTTATGAATGGGAATAATATCTACAATGAGAGTTTGCCAAAGGGGGCACTTGTTGTTATGGGAAGTGAATCCGAGGGGATATCCCCTGATATAGAGTCATTGATTGATAAAAGATTAGCAATTCCATCCTTTTCAATTTCTGAAAAGTGCAGTGAATCTCTAAATGTCGCAATCGCAACTGCTGTAATATGTTCGGAATTTAAACGATCCTCTGTCTGACAATTTCAAACAGGACAACCGACGCGGCTACGGACACATTAAGTGACCCGGTTACTCCCGTTATAGGTATTTTAACCAATTCGTTTGCCAGGGATAGAGATGACTTAGATATGCCTTTATCTTCAGATCCTAAAATAACTGCTGTTGCTTTGCTAAAGTCGGCATCGTAAATGTTTTTATCTGCCTTTTCTGTTGCTGCAATTATTTGAAAACCACTTTGTGAGAGATAAAATATTGCTTCCCTGAGGTTTGATACTTTTGCTACAGGAATTCTCATCAGTGCTCCTGCGGATGTCTTAATTGATTCTGCATTTATGGCTGCGCTCCCTTTTGCCGGCATTATAATGCCATCTGCTGATGCACATTCTGCTGAACGGGCAATTCCTCCAAAATTTCTTACGTCGCTTACGCCGTCAAGCAGTATTATTACAGGGTTTTTCTTATTTTCAATTGCTTTTGCAACCATCTCTTCAAGAGACACATAATCTACTTGAGAGAGAAATGCAATTACACCTTGGTGGTTTGCTCTTGTCAAAGAGTTTAGTTTCTCGATGGGTGCAAATTGAATTGAAATGTTTTTTTCCTGTAATAGCTCCATCAGGTTTCTAAAGTGTGGGCTATCCATACCCTGCTTAAACAAAACCTTCTCAATCTTTTTACCTCCTAATACTGCATCTGTCACGGGGTGTATTCCGCAAATATAATTACTCTCCATTTCTTATTGTTTTTATTGGTTATTGTGAAGCTTTTCCCACTCCTCCATCTCACTGTTCAGCTCTTTTTTAAGTTTCTCATAACTCTCAACAAGTGAGAGTGCTTTAACAGCATCAGTAACATCGGCAAGTTCGATTTCTGCTGATGCTATCTTTGATTCAAGCTCTTCAATGCGTTTCTCGCACTTTTCAATTTTTGCTTTCTTTCTTTTTAGCTCTCTCTCCTGATCTCTTTTTAGGTTATGGTCAACAGGCACAACACTCTCCTGTTGTCTTGCTTCCGGAGTGGCTTTTAAAGCAGATTTTTCCAATTCTAACTCATCAAGGCTCTCTATGTTTTTCCGTGAAAGAAACTCCTCAAATGTACCTAAATGTTCGCGAACTGCTCCATCTTTAAATTCATAAATTTTATTTACCAGTCCGTCAAGAAAATCTCTGTCGTGAGAAACGATTACAAGTGTACCGTCGTACTTAAGAAGTGCCTGTTTTAAAATATCTTTTGATCTGATATCCATGTGGTTGGTAGGTTCATCAAGCGCAAGAAGGTTGTATGGTTTAAGCATCAGTTTTGCCATTGCCAGGCGTGACTTTTCACCTCCGCTCAAAACTGCCACCTTTTTATCGATATCCTCTCCTCTGAAAAGAAATGAACCAAGAATGTCCCTTAATTTTGTTCTGACATCTCCTGTTGCAACATTGTCAAGGGTTTCAAATACCGTCTCCTCTTTTCTTAATAAATCTTCCTGATTTTGTGCGTAATATCCTAATGAAACATTGTGACCTAACTCAATTCTACCTGAAACAGGGGTGAGTTCTCCGGTGATCAGCCTCATAAAGGTTGTTTTACCCTCGCCATTTTTACCAAGCAAAGCAATCTTTTCTCCTCTCTCTATCACAATGTTGGCCTTATCAAAGACGCACTTTTGACCAAATGACATCTTTACATCAACAGATTTTAATGCAACGTTGCCCGAACGCGGTGAAGGTGGAAATTTAAGATAAAGTTTTGCTTTGTCCTCCTCCTCAACCTCAATTCTGTCAAGTTTATCTAGTTGTTTAATCCTTGATTGAACCTGATTTGATTTAGTGGCTTTGTATCTGAACCTCTCTATGAAATCTTCGGTCTTCTCAATCAATTTCTGCTGATTATCGTACGCAGCTTTCTGTTGTTCAAGACGTTCCCTTCTAAGCTGTGTGTATTTTGTATATGGTACTTTGTAATCATTTATCTTGCCTAGCATTATCTCAACGGTTCTGTTTGTTACGCTGTCCAGAAAACGTCTGTCGTGGGAAATAAGTACAAGTGCTCCGCGAAAACCCTGCAGATATAATTCAAGCCACCTTATTGATTCAATATCAAGGTGGTTAGTTGGCTCATCAAGCAGCAGGATATCGGGCTTTCTCAATAATATCTTAGCAAGCTCTATCCTCATGTTCCAACCAAGACTGAGTTCTGCTCTCTCTCTGGTTAGATCACTGCGGCTGAATCCAAGACCCTTTAGCACTCTTTCTGACAGAGCCTGAGGGTTGATAGTTCCATAAAGGTTAAGTTTGTCGTTTAATTCGTTAAACTTAACAATAAGATCATGATAGGAGTCGCTTTCAAAGTCCGTTCTTTCACAAATATCTTTGTTTATTTTGGCTATTCTATCTTCAATAGTCTTTATATGTGAAAATGCTTTGAGAGTCTCGTCAATAACTGTGCTCTTTTTTGAGTACTCCATCTCCTGAGGAAGATAGCCGATTGTTATTTCGGATGGCTGCTGCACAGCGCCGCCTGATGGAGCAATAATACCTGCTACTATCTTGAGAATAGTTGTCTTACCGGCACCATTCTTGCCGACAAGTCCGATTTTATCGTTCTCGTTAATGTGGAAATTAACATTGTCAAAGAGGGTGAATCCACCAAAAGAGACTGTAAGGTTATTGATCGATATCACGGCAAATAAGTATGCTAAATTCGTAAAGTAAATAGAGCGGTGTCCCTACAATAAAGAGGGTAAATGCGTCTCCGCTCGGAGTAATAACTGCCGCAACTATTATTAATATTGTAAAGGCATGCTTTCTGTATTTTCTGAGCATACTTTTGGAAATTATTCCAAGTCTTGAGAGAATGGCTGCAAGGGCGGGCATCTCAAATACCACTCCCATAATAAGAATCAGCCATGTAAACATAGATATGTATGATTTTAAAGAAATCTGATTTTGAACCCAGTCACTAACCTGATATGTACCTAAAAATCTTACAGTCAGAGGGAAAACAAATAGATATCCAACTAAAATCCCTATAAAAAAGAGCACAGAGGCAAATGCAAAGGCCTTTCTTATAGCTGCTTTTTCCTTTTCATACAGTCCCGGACTTACAAATGTCCAAAGCTGGTATATAATATAAGGGACAGTTAAAATAAATGCAAGTGTTAATGAGACGCTTACGTGGGTGAAAAATTGTGCCGACAGCTCAATGTTTATGAGGTTAACAGAGAATGGCTCCGGATTCATGGCTGCAATTCCTGTAAAGGTTGCGAGCTGTTCAAACCATTTATAAAGGATAAAGTCCGAACTTGTAGGTGCAAAAATTACCGTGTCAAATACAAAGCTTTTGTTAAAAAAAATTACGATTGCTGCTATAAGCAATGCAATCGCAGAACGGAAGAGTACTCCCCTCAGTTCATCAAGGTGGTCCCAAAATGTCATCTCTTTGCTCACGGCGGGGTCAGTTTACTTTTTCTCCTCTTCGGAGCTTTTATCTTCTTTTATTTCCTCTTCAATGCCCTTCATCCCATCTTTGAAACTCCTTACACCTTTACCGATTCCCTTCATAAGTTCGGGAATTTTTTTACCGCCGAAAAGCAATAAAACAATTAGCGCGATAATAATGATTTCGGTTGCTCCAAGCGTTCCGAATAGTAGAAAATGGTTCATATCTGTAAAATTTAGTCGTTTTCTTTATAGTATTTGGCAAAGATATCAATAATAAAGGAAGGAGCCCTTGTTGGCCTTCGGTTATTTACATGAATGAAGCCCAGAGTAACAGAACCTGCACAAACAGTATTGCCCTCTTGGTTGTAAATAACGGTGTCAATAATCATTCTTGCTTTTGGTAATTCGTTTACTGTGCTCACAATTCTTAGCTTATCTCCAAGCTTTGCCGGTAATTTGTAGTCACAGGTGACACTTACAACCGGCATCATAATGCCTAACTTTTCAATCTCATGAATAGGTAGTCCCAGATTGGCCAAAGCATCGCTTCTGCCACACTCAAAATAGCGGATGTAGTTCGAATGGTGCACTATACCCATCAGATCTGTTTCGTAATACCTTACCTCTAATATGGTCTCTGATATATACATTACTTACTGTACTCCTCTTTATGTTTTAATAGTTTGGCAATCTTTTCGAGGGCATCTGCCCTCTTCTTAAGCTCTGTGTTTTTGATGTTTTCTGCTGCGTTTGCCATAAACTTTTCGTTGTTAAGTTTGGCATTTACAGATTTAAGAAATCCATCGAGGTGCTTAAGTTCTGTCTCAATTTTGCTTAACTCTTCGGCGGCATTTACCATACCTTCAAGCGGTACAAAAAATTCTGAAGTGCCAACCATAAATGAGTTTCCTGTTTGCCCGGAATCCTTGGCTGACATATCTTCGATTTGTGATATGTTGGCCATTTTCTGTATTACGCAATAGAGGTTTCTGTCAACATCTCCTTTTACATAAAGGTTTAGCTCTGTTTTAGGTGAGATGGACTTTGATTGTCTTATGTTTCTTATGTTAACAATTGCAGATTTTACCAGTTCAAATGCAGCTGCATACTCCTTTGAGTAGTTTTCAGGTTCCGGCATATTTGAAATCATGATGCTTTCATGATTTTTATTCTTCGCAAGGTGCTGCCAAAGCTCTTCTGTGATGAAAGGCATAAATGGATGCAGAACTCTAAGCAGTTTCTCAAAAAGTTCAAGCGTGGCTTCATGTGTCTTACTGTCAATTCCTTTTCCAAATTCGGGTTTGATTATCTCAAGATACCAGGCACAGAAATCGTCCCAGAAAAGTTTATATGCGTGCATCAGGGCGTCAGAGAGACGGAATTTTTCAAAGTGGTCAGTTATTGTCTCAAGAGACTCACTGAGAATTCCATCGAACCATTTAACCGCTGCCGCTGCTTGGGCGCTTTGTTCAATATCTTTGTCAATTGTCCACCCGTTTACAAGGCGGTATGCGTTCCAAATTTTATTTGAGAAGTTTCTGCCCTGCTCCACCTGACTTTCGTCAAAGAGAATGTCGTTTCCTGCACTGCTGCATAAAAGCATCCCTACTCTCACGCCGTCAGCACCGTATTTCTCCATTAGCATAATGGGGTCAGGTGAATTTCCCAGCGATTTTGACATTTTTCTGCCCTGTTTATCTCTTACGATCCCTGTCAGATATACATTTTTAAATGGAATATCACCACAAAACTCGTTTCCTGCCATTATCATACGAGCAACCCAGAAGAATAGAATTTCCGGTGCTGTAACTAAATCGTTTGTTGGATAGTAATAAGCAAGTTCACTGTTTGGTTTTTTATCGGGGAAACCCGGCTTTGAAGTGTCAAATACCGAAATTGGCCATAACCATGATGAGAACCACGTATCAACAACATCTTGGTCCTGTTTCAAATCATTTTCTGTCAAATCAGGATTGATTAGTTTCGCTTTTGCCAGTGCTTCATCTTTATCGACTGCCACAACAATCTTTCCATCAGGCATATACCATGCTGGAATCTGCTGACCCCACCATAACTGTCTTGATATACACCAATCCTTCACATTCTCCATCCAGTGGCGATATGTGTTTTTGAATTTATCAGGTATAATCTTGATTGTGTCGTTCATTACATACTCCAGTGCAGGTTTTGCAGCCTCTGTCATCTTCAAAAACCATTGAAGTGACAATCTTGGCTCAATAACAGCGTTTGTCCTTTCTGAGTAGCCAATAGGAGAGCTGTATTGCTCCTCTTTAACCAGTTGATTACTCTCCTGAAGCATCTTAATAATCCTCTTTCTTGCAACAAACCTATCTTCACCTATCAAAATCTGCGCTTTTTCGTTCAGTTTTGCGTAGTTATCAAGAATGTCAATTACTGGCAGATTGTGTCGGATTCCAATCTCGTAGTCGTTTATATCGTGTGCAGGGGTAATTTTAAGACAGCCAGTGCCAAAATCCATTAGAACATACTCATCTTCAATTACCGGTATCTCTTTGTTTATTAGTGGAATTAATACTTTTTTTCCTTTGAGTTTTGTATATCTCGGGTCATTTGGATGTACACAAACTGCGGTGTCTGCCATTATTGTTTCGGGCCTTGTGGTGGCAATCTCTACATACTCTTCCGACGGTTTTCCGTCATTTGAGATAAAGTATTTAAGATAGTAGAGCTTAGATGGTGTCTCTTTGTAGATTACCTCTTCGTCACTGACTGCCGTTTGTCCTTCAGGGTCCCAGTTAACCATCCGAACACCTCTGTATATGAGCCCTTTGTTATAAAAGTGAATAAAGGTATTGATTACAGATTTATTATATTCGGGATCCATTGTGAATGTTGTACGGTTCCAGTCGCATGATGCTCCCAGCTTTTTTAGCTGTTCCAAAATAATGCCTCCGTGCTTCTCTCTCCACTCCCATGCGTGCTCTAAAAACTCTTCACGGGTAATACTGCTCTTCTCGAGTCCCATCTCCTTTAGTTTGGCCACAACCTTTGCCTCGGTTGCTATAGAGGCATGGTCTGTTCCGGGTACCCAACAGGCATTTTTGCCCATCATTCTTGCCCTTCTGACCAGCACATCCTGAATGGTGTTGTTTAGCATATGTCCCATATGCAGTACTCCTGTTACATTTGGAGGAGGTATTACAACAGTATAAGGCTCTTTTTCATTCGGTTCAGAGTGAAAATAGCCCTTTTCCAGCCAGAATTTGTACCATTTATCTTCGGTAAGTGACGGGTCGTATTTTGTGGAAATTTCCATATAGAGTTAATGAGTGATGTTTAATACAAACTACAAAGTTAATCAATTTTAAAAAAAGTGAACAAATTAGCAATTAAGAAAAAATCTTATCTTTGCGTTGATCTAAAAAAATACGAAGGACATGAGTGCTGAAAATGAACTGAATATAGAATTGAGCAACGATGTGGCACAGGGATCTTACTCAAATCTTGCGATAATCACACATTCAAGCAGTGAATTTATTCTTGATTTTATAAGAATGATGCCCGGGGTACCAAAAGCTCAGGTACACAGCAGGATAATTATGACTGCCGAACATGCCAAAAGACTGCTCCTTGCCATAAAGGATAATATTGACAAATTCGAAAGTCAATATGGTGAAATAGAACTTCACAACGAACCTATTAATAAAGTACCAATAAACTTCGGTAATAATTCGGCCGAGGCATAAACTTCCATTAATCAAATATGACAAAAAAACTTAAAATTGTTGTTCTGGCCAAACAGGTGCCGGACACCCGTAATGTTGGGAAAAATGCAATGAAAGAGGATGGTACGGTAAATCGTGCTGCCCTTCCGGCAATCTTCAACCCTGAAGATATGAATGCATTGGAACAGGCATTAAGACTTAAGGACCGTTTCCCCGGAAGCGAGGTGTTGCTCCTGACTATGGGGCCACCAAGGGCTGCCGAAATAATCCGTGAAGGATATTACAGGGGAGCAGACGGAGGAGTACTTCTTACCGACCGTAAATTTGCAGGTGCAGACACACTTGCCACATCCTATGCTCTTTCAATGGCTATCAAAAAAATCGGACCGGATATTGTAATCGCCGGCAGACAGGCTATTGATGGTGATACAGCGCAGGTGGGCCCTCAGGTTGCCGAGAAATTGAATTATCCTCAGGTAACTTATGCAGAAGACATTACCGGATTAGACGGAGAGAAACTTGTTGTTAAGAGAAGGCTTGAAAGAGGAGTTGAGACAGTAAAAACCCCGCTTCCTGCTGTCATTACTGTTCATGCTACTGCGCCTGACTGCCGCCCAAGACACGCAAAACATCTGATGAAATACAAACATGCCCGTACATTTACAGAGGAGCAGGACAACGAACATAACTCTTACCTCCCTATTGAGGCAAAAGCAAATCTAAGAATCCCGGAATGGGGTGTTGCCGACGTTGGAGGAGATGAGATTCATTACGGCCTTTCGGGCTCACCAACAAAGGTGAAAAAGATTGAGAACATTGTGCATCAGGCCAAAGAGTCAAAGATACTCACTTCATCATTCGAAGATATCGATTCGCTAATTAAAGAACTATTCTCATCACACACCATTGGATAACAGAAAATCAATAAGTATGAACAATATTTTTATTTATATAGAGACTGAGGGGGGAAAAATTGCTGATGTAAGCCTTGAGCTTCTGACCAAAGCCCGCTCTCTGGCAAAAGAGCTCTCATGTGAGGTTGAGGCACTTATCATAGGTGACAGTGTGGCTCAACATAAGGAAGAACTCTTCCAATACGGTGCTCAGACAATTCATATTGCCGAAGACAAAAGGCTAAAGCATTACCTGACTCTACCATACTCTTCAATTGTAATATCGGTTCTAAAAAAGGAGAATCCGCAAATTGCTCTCTTTGGAGCAACAAGCGTTGGAAGAGATCTTGCACCGAGAGTATCAAGCGCATTGGTGAGCGGACTGACTGCTGACTGTACCTCTTTGGAAATAGGTGATCATAAAGAGGTTAAAAGTGGTAAAGAGTACAAAAATCTACTTTATCAAATAAGACCTGCTTTTGGAGGTAATATTATAGCAACAATTATAAACCCTGATTGCAGACCTCAGATGGCAACAGTGAGAGAGGGAGTAATGAAGAAGGAGCCTTTAGATGTGGCAGTAAAGGGTAAGGTAAAGGTAATTGATACTGCTGCTATTCTTAAAGATGAAGATTTTGTAGTTGAGATTATTGAAAGACACATAGAGGAGCGAAAAATTGATATAAAAGGCTCCCCAATTATTATTGCCGGAGGTTTTGGAGTGGGTTCTAAAGAGAACTTTAAACTTCTTTACGATCTTGCTGCAGTACTCGGTGCCGAGGTTGGCGCCTCAAGAGCAGCTGTTGACGCCGGGTTTGCGGAATCTGCAAGGCAAATCGGACAGACAGGAGTTACTGTAAGACCCAAACTCTACATTGCAGTTGGAATCTCTGGTCAGATTCAGCACACTGCCGGAATGGACCAGTCTGCAATGATAATTTCAATCAATAACGATCCTGCGGCTCCTATTCATCAGATTGCCGACTTCGCAATTGTAGGTGATCTGAATGAAATAATCCCGCGGATGATTAAATCTTACAAACTAAACAGCAAATAGTATGGCCAATTTTTATAAAGATAATAACGATTTAAAATTTCAGTTCAGTCATCCTTTGATGTCTAAAATAGTGAGACTCAAGGAACAGGATTTTAAAGACTCTGGAAATATTGACTATGCACCTTCATCTTTCGAAGATACAGTTGACTCATATGACAAGGTTATGGAGATACTTGGAGAGATTTGCGGTGATGTAATCTTTCCAAATTCCGAAGAGGTTGACCACTCCGGCCCTCATCATGAGAACGGAAGGGTAACTTATGCAAAAGGTACTCAGCAAAACCAGGATACCCTCACTCAGGCAGGCCTTTATGGAATGTCTCTGCCAAGAGAGTTTGGAGGACTTAATTTTTCAATGGTTCCATACGTTATGGCTGCCGAGATAGTTGCAAGAGCCGATGCGGGATTTGCCAATATCTGGGGTCTTCAGGATTGTGCCGAAACTATTCACGAATTTGCTACTGAAGAGATTAAAGAGGAGTTTCTTCCTAGAATTCATCAAGGGGAAACCTGTTCTATGGACCTTACTGAGCCGGATGCCGGTAGTGACCTTCAGGCAGTTATGCTTAAGGCTACACTTAACGAAAAGGATGGTATGTGGTACCTGAATGGAGTTAAAAGGTTTATCACAAACGGTGATGCACAGATTAAACTGGTTCTTGCTCGTTCAGAAGAAAACACTACTGACGGCAGAGGTCTCTCTTACTTTGTTCATGATCAAAAATGGGGAGGTGTTACTGTAAGAAGAATAGAGAACAAACTTGGAATAAAGGGATCACCTACTTGTGAACTGGTATTTGCAAACGCTCCTGCCAAACTGGTAGGTGAACGCAGAATGGGTCTTATCAAGTATGTGATGTCTCTTATGAATGGTGCCAGACTTGGTGTTGGTGCACAGTCTGTTGGTATTTCAGAAGCTGCATACCGTGAGGCACTTAAATATGCTCATGAGAGAGCTCAATTTGGCAAACCCATAATTCAGTTTCCGGCAGTTTATGAAATGCTTGCTGTGATTAAGGCCAAGTTACAGGCTTCAAGGGCACTGCTTTATGAAACAACAAGATTTGTTGATGTATATAAATCGTATGGCTTTGTTGCTGAGACAAGAAAGCTCACTCCCGAGGAGAGAACTGAATCAAAACAGTTCCAAAAATTAGCAGATATGTTTACCCCAATGCTCAAGCTTATGGCATCGGAGTATTCAAATCAGAATGCATACGACTCTCTTCAGATTCATGGTGGCTCGGGCTTTATGAAGGACTACCCTATTGAGCGTATCTACAGAGATGCCCGAATTACAACCATCTATGAAGGTACTTCACAACTACAGGTTGTAGCAGCTCAGAGATATGTTACCAACGGTGGCTACCTTGGACAGCTTCGTGAATATGAGAGTAAGCCTGTTAAGGCAGAGTACGAGCAGCTCAAAAAGATACTTGTCGAAATGACAAATCAATATGAGAAGGCTGTCGAAATGCTTGTTGGCAAAGACAACGAATACATCGATTTCCACGCAAGGCGACTTGTAGAGATGGCTGCGCACATAGCAATGTCATATCTTCTGCTTAATGACGCTCAGATTGACTCCAGCTTTGACAACTCAGCGCAAATATACATTACTAAAGCTCAATCATGGAATGACGAAAGATTCAGCTATCTGAAGAACTTCTCACCATTCCAGCTTAGCGCATTCCAGGCCGTTAAAGAGGAACACGTAAAGGAGGCGTAAACCACTGCGAGTTTCTCTAAGATAGTTTACTGCAAATATTTACACATGGTATAATACGAACGAGCCGATTCTAACTACAGAATTGGCTCGTTTTCTTCGTAGTGTACACCAAGGCAGTTAGACATTACCCGCAGAAGTTTGTGTATTTGCAGTTGTCGGCCTCTCCTGAGCGTTCAACCTCAATTGTAATGTGATCTATTCCTGACGAGGATGTAATCTCACGCACCCTCTCCTTTAGATTGCAAATTGTTAATGAATCGGTTTCATCCGCAACCACAACGTGAAGTGTCAATATGTGGTTTTCTCCGTCAAGACTCCAAATATGCAGGTCGTGAACAGAGGTAATTTCTTTAATTGAAAGTAATCGGCCTTCAAGTTCCTCAATATTCACACTCTTGGGAACCTCCTGAAGCATTATTTTTACGGTATTTTTGAGATTGCGATAAACATTCCAAAGAACCCAGGCGGTAATTATCAATGACATCAGAGGGTCAAGGAAAGGAAGATCAAAGAAATACATGAGAACTGCTCCAATAAATACAGCTATCCATCCCAAAACATCCTCCATCATATGAAGTAAAACAGCCTTTTCATTGTGGCTCGTACCATGTTTCAAACGCAATACTGCCGCTCCGTTCACAATTATCCCTATTATAGCAAGCAAAATCATCCCCGGAGCATGCGCTTGTTGAGGTTCAATAATTCTCTTCACGCTCTCCTGAACAATAAATACCGAACCGATTGCAAGAACCAGCGAAATAAAAATTGAACCAAGCAGTGAAAACCTCTTATAACCATACGAGTAGAAACGGTCTCCCCTCTTCTGCGAATACTTTTGAAGATACCAGGCAACTCCAAGTGACAAAGAGTCTCCAAAATCGTGCACAGCGTCAGAGAGAATTGCCACCGAATTTGTTAAAAGCCCTCCAACCAGCTCCATCAGCGCAAATGATAGGTTTAAAACAAATGCGTAAACAATGTTTTTTGTGCTGTTGCTATTTGCACTGTGCTTATGTGTATGGTCTTGCGACATTTTTTGAACTTTTTATCTTATTAATAACCGTTTATATTGGTTTTTGTTTATTTACTTTAATTGTTGATGTTATATTAATGGCAAAAAAGTGAAGTGTAGGTTTTCAGGCTTAAGAATAACTTAAAAACGGGTTGAAATTACAAACAAAAGTTTGATCGCGATAATTTTTTAACTTTGTTAGATATAACTACGGCAATTTTGTCCGATATAATTAGAAAAATGGAGAAAACACTTAACATAATTACACTCGCCTCGCCTCTTCACGGCAATTCACAGGAGATAACTTCTAATAGAGATATACTGCCGGTTTTGCGGTCTCACTTTGTAGCAAAAGAGTTCTCATACGATCAAATATTAACCGGGTTGCAGCCGGAAGGGTACACGGTTCTGTTTATTGCAACCGGCGGTACTGAGGAGCTCTTTCTGAAAATCCATAAGTTGATACCTCAACCTGTTGTTATTCTGAGTGATTCATATCACAACTCGCTTGCGGCATCACTAGAGATTTGTTCATGGATGCACAACAATAACATTATGCATAAACATATTGTTTTTCCGGCAGAACCCTCAAGGAAGGTAATTGAGGAGATACTCGAAGAGCTTGATTATACAGATGTTATTCAGAGCGGCTTTTCTCAGTTAAAACACGAGAGAATCGGGCTGATTGGAGGAGAATCTCCATGGCTTATCTCTTCAAAAATTGATAAAGAGTATATTGGAGAAAAATATGGAGTCACATTCATTGAAATTGATCCGCAGGAATTGATTAAGGATTTCGAAAAGGAGAGCGTTAAGGATGCTTCGGTCACAGATTTTGCTCTCGAAATTGCATCTCGTCTGGATATGCACACCAACGAAGAGACACTAAAAGATGCTGTACGATTCTATAATGTACTTTTAAAATACTGTAAGAAACACAAACTGACCTCTCTCACCATTAAGTGTTTTGATATCCTTGTCCCATGCAATACAACAGCTTGTCTGGCCCTTGCTTTACTTAACGATAATGGTATTACAGCCGGATGCGAAGGTGATATACCTTCGATGTGGAGTATGATAATTTCAAGAGTATTCTGCGGTAAAATTTCTTTTATGGCAAATCCTGCTTCAATTGAAAGGGTTGACAACAGTATCGATTTCGCACATTGCACAGCTCCACTATCTTTGTCGGAAGGTTATACCCTTACAAGCCACTATGAATCAAAATTGGGAATTGGAGTTAAGGCAAAAATGTCATTAGGTAAATACAACCTGTTTAAATGTGCCGGCGAAAAACTAAATAAGTTTTATCTATTTGAAGGAGAGGTGGTTCAAAACACATCTGTTATTGAAAGATGCAGAACTCAAATTAAGTTTATCTTTAAATCGGATGATGACATGGATGATTACCTGAATTCGTATCTGGGTAACCACACAATTCTGATTCCAGGCAAAAACAAAAAGGTACTTAAAAGGGTCATGAAGTATATGTCAGAAATTTAGTAACATAAGTAAATCAACATAATGCTAAACTTAAACTCCTCAATATGAAGAACAAATATTCAAACTGGAAATTTATAAAAGGAACATTGCTTTTAGCATTTGTTCTTTTTCATGTCAACACTGCTTTTTCGCAGACTATCATAAACAAAGATCCTAGAATTGAGGCTGCTGTAAACGAGATATCTACAGATAATATGATGGATAACATCTCTGGTTTGCTTAAATTTCATACTCGTCACAACCTAAGTACTCAAAGCAGAACTGATTTTGGAATTGGAGCTGCAGCAACTTATCTGGAGAACAAATTAAAAGAATATGCAAAATCTGACAGCCGTTTTACTGTTGAGAGAGTGAATTACAAAGCGGGAGGAGCCGGAACACGTCTGGGCAGGGAAATAACTCTTACAAATGTTGTTGCAACTATTAAAGGCAACTCTTCGGATGACAGAGTTATTGCTCTTCTTGCTCATTATGACAGTCGCTCGGAAGATAACACCGACTCTACAACATATGCTCCGGGGGCAAATGATGACGGAAGCGGTGTTGCTGCTTTGTTGGAGATAGCAAGAATTCTTGCCGGTAAAGAGTTTGGCGCTACAATTAAACTTATGTTCCTTTCTGGAGAAGAGCACGGACTTTTGGGCGCTGCCCATATGGCTCAGCTTGCTCAGGATGAAAAGTGGAATCTTATTGCTGTATTAAACAACGATATGATAAGCAACAGCCATTCCAGTGATACTGATATAAGAAACAATTCTATAGTCAGAGTCTTTTCGGAGAATATCCCGTTTACCGAAAACGAGGCACAGGCAAGAGAGAGGCTTTTTAACTCTGCAGAGAATGACTCCCCTTCCAGACAGCTTGCGAGATATGTTAAAGAGAGCGGAGAGCGTTATACACATAATCTTATTGTTAAACTCATTTACCGTAATGACCGCTACGGAAGAGGTGGAGACCATACTCCATTCAACAGAAAGGGTTTTACGGCGGTGAGAATTTGTGAATTCTACGAAAACTACGACAGAACTCATCAAAAGACAGAGGTTAGAGACGGAAAACAATACGGAGATGTAATTGAAGGTGTCGATTTTGAATATCTTCGCAAGAACACCTCTGTAAATCTATCTTCACTAATGAACCTAGCCCTTGCACCGTATGAGCCACTCAATGTCTCTACAAATGTTTCATCCCTTTCAAATTTTACAGATATTTCGTGGAAAGAGCCAGTGAAGGGTCCCAAACCTGACGGATACTATCTGTTAATAAGAGATACAGACTCTCCTATTTGGCAAAAAAAGATTTTTGTTAAAGGCACAGAAATAAAGGTTCCTTTGAGCAAAGATAACTATTTCTTTGGAGTTCAGTCTGTTAGCGAAAAGGGAAACGAAAGTCTTCCCGTGTTTTCAAAAGGTGTAAGGTAGAGGCGATTAGTAAATAGTTAAAGCAATACATTAAATGCATAAACACAAGCATTATAAGATATCATTTGTTGGTTGCGGAAATGTGGCCTACAGGCTCTCTATTGCTTTAAAGAGTGCCGGTCACTCTGTTCCTAATATTTACGGAAGAGACCTGAATGAGGCAAACAAACTTGCATACATTTTAAATAAACCCGAAATACTGGAGCATAAACCTTCTGTTAATCACATTAAAAAAGATGAGATTATTGAAACTAAGGGTACTGATAGTTTTGAAGAGCTCTTGGGAAGTGACATTATAATTCTTGCGGTCTCAGATAACGCCATTAATGAGGTTTCAAATAAGATGTACCTGGCACTTAAATACAATATAAACAGCAACCTACCTGTTGTTCTTCATTCAAGCGGAGCAACTGATATAAGCCTGCTTAGCAATTGGCCGCAATATGGAGTCTTCTATCCACTGATGACCTTATCTAAAACAAAGCCTGTTGACTTCAGGCTTATTCCTTTTTTTCTTGAGGCAAACAATAGTGCAGTCATGGAAGAGCTTGTTTCTCTGTGTTACTCTTTAAAATCAGAATACAAGGTCTGTTCGTCTGAAGAGAGGCTTAAAGTGCATACGGCTGCAGTTTTTGTAAGCAATTTTGTCAATTATCTTACCGGATTGGCATTTGATATTTCAGGGCAAAATCAGATGTTTTTAATGCCCCTTGCGATTGAGACTGTGAGGAAGGCATTTCTATATGAGCACCCTTCACTTGTTCAGACAGGCCCTGCGGTAAGAGATGATCATCAAACAATGGACAAGCACCTTGAGTTACTCAAGAATATGGAAGACCATAAGCTTGTTTATGAGACAATTTCAATGTTAATACTGAAGCAAAAAACATTGGTAAATGATAAGAATACCAACAAAGAGTAATATAAAATAAAGAAAATTAAGTTCTTATGTCCAATTATAAAGTAAAATTATCAAAGATTAAAGCATTTGCTTTTGATGTAGATGGAGTTTTTACAGACAGCACTGTTATAGTAACTGAATCGGGTGATCTTTTGCGCTCTCATAATGCGAAGGATGGATATGCTGTGAGGATGGCTATTCTAAACAACTTTCCTGTTGCAATTATCACAGGTGGTACATCTGAAAGTATTATTAAAAGATTTGCCCCACTTGGAGTAGAGGATATTTATCTCAAATCACACAAAAAAATGCCCGATTTCATGAAGTTTTGTTCTAAGCACAACCTTAAACCTGAAGAGGTACTGTTTATGGGCGATGATATTCCGGATATTGGAATTCTTAAAAATTGTGGATTGGCAACATGCCCTGCAGATGCAGTTAATGAGGTCAAAGAGGTGAGCGAATATGTCTCTCTGTTTAATGGTGGCAGAGGCTGTGTTAGGGATGTTATTGAACAAACTCTAAAAATTCAAGGTAAATGGAGTGCCAATCCTGAGGCCTATTCAGGTTAACCAAAAAATATGTTAATATGCCTGTTTTAGCCAACCTGCTTAAAGATTATAAAATTATTCTAGCCTCAGCCTCTCCAAGGAGGAGTCATCTTCTTGCCGGTTTAGGAATAGATTTTAAGGTAGAACTTAATGGCAATGTATCTGAGGAATTTGATCCTTCTCTCGACCCTTTGAATGTTCCATTAATGCTCTCTGTTAGAAAATCGCACTCATTTACCCGATTATTAAACGATGATGAAATAATCATAACAGCTGATACTCTGGTAATTTGTGAGGGAGAGATTCTTGAAAAACCTCTTGACAGAGAAGAAGCATTCAAAATGATTAGAAGACTCTCCGGTAGATCACATATTGTCTCTACCGGGGTTACCTTAAGATCAAAAGAAAAGGAAACTACATTTTCTGCAGAGACCACTGTGTGGTTCAAAGAGATTGATGATGATGAAATTAACTATTACCTGGATAATTATTCCCCCTATGATAAGGCAGGAAGCTATGGAGCTCAGGATTGGCTGGGATACACCGCTATTAAAAGGATTGAGGGCTCCTATTTTAATGTTGTAGGATTACCTGTTCAGAAACTTAGTGATAAACTTAAGGAGTTTATTATCGCTTTGAAGCAAGCTTAACAGTATCTCCCTCAATTTTGAGGATTCCTCTGTCACACATATCTCTTATTGAACTTATAATCACTTTGTTTTCTGCAGAGATAAAAGAGGTGAACCCGGATACTTCAACAGGCCCGTTACTTAGCGCCTCAAGTATTTGTCGTTCAATCTCTTTAGACCTGCCATCAGACCTTCTGTTTTCGATACAAATATCACACTCTCCACATTCGGGTGAGCTATCCTCCCCAAAATAGTCAAGCAGATACTGAGAGCGACAGCTGCTATCCTGAGATACATAGGTTATCACTGATTCTGCTCTTCCCATATGCATATCTTTTTTTGCGTTATATCTGCTTTCCGGCAGATATATTCCCTTCTCCTCCAGCCTCTCTTCGTTGAATATTAAAAGCGGCGATCTTGCTCCTGGTATATAAGACATTATTCCCATTCTTGAGAGACGCATCAACATTGAGGTTACAGCTGCTTTGCTGTTTCTGAGGACTCTTGCAATATACTCTTCGTCAATTGAGACAAATTCAGAGAAGAGACCTGTGTAAATGCGCAAAAGAGATTTAATAAATGAATCCAGAGACTCATTTTTTAGCTGAACCATGTATAGTTCATCTCTATTTACAATAAACATTACTCTTGACGGATTATCCAACTCCTCTGTCAGCTCAAGGTAGCCCTCACTCTCCATGTATTTGATTGCATAATAGACAGATCCGGCGTGTAGTTTGTATTTAAGTGAAAATTCAACAAGGTTAAATCGCTGAGCATCTCCCTTGCCTGTGCCGTAGGTGTAGTCAAAGAATTTGTAGAGCTTTTGGTAAACGTCCTTAATATATTCAATCTCCGGGAAAGAGATATTCACAATCTGTTTCAGCCTTTTGACATCGTTGTTGTTCCAGAGTTGTACTGCATATGACTTTACACCATCTCTACCGGCCCTTCCTGCCTCCTGAAAATAAGCCTCCAGTGACTCAGGGAGATCAAAATGGCATACAAATCTTACGTCGGGTTTATCAATGCCCATGCCGAATGCGTTGGTAGAGACTATAATATCAGTAATTCCGTTCTTCCAGTCGTCCTGTTTACGTGATCTTAAATCTGTAGAATAACCTGCGTGATATGAATCAGCAGAAAGACCCTGTGCTTTTAGGAAAAGGGCTACCTCCTCAGCCCTCTTTCTCTCTCTTACATACACAATTCCCGATCCTCTGACCCCTCGTATTACTCTTAAAAGTTGACCGTTTTTATCTTCACAATATCTTACGATGTATGCCAGATTCTCTCTCGAAAAGCTTGATTTAATGATATTTGATTCACGAAAACCAAGTTTTTCTACGATATCTGCTGCAACTTTGGGAGTTGCAGTTGCTGTGAGTGCAATAACGGGTATAGGGCCTGTAATCTCCATGACATCTCTTATTAAAAGATAGTCCGGACGAAAATCGTAACCCCATTCAGAAATGCAATGAGCCTCATCAACAACAAGATACGACACATTCATCTTCTCAAGGCGGACCCTGAAAATATCACTTCTAAGCCTCTCCGGGGAGAGGTACAAAAACTTATAGTTGCCGTAAATTGCATTGTCAAAAGCTGCATCTATCTCGCCTGATGTCATTCCTGAATATACAGCAAGTGCCTTTATCCCCTTTTTTCGAAGATTCTCTACCTGGTCTTTCATCAATGCTATAAGGGGAGTAACTACAACACAAATTCCCTCTTTCATTATTGCCGGAATCTGGAAACATACAGATTTGCCACCTCCGGTAGGCAAAAGGGCTAAAGTATCTCTGTTATTTAACACAGACATTATTATCTCTTCCTGCATTGGTCTGAAAGAGTCGTGAGACCAGTATTGTTTTAATACTTCAAGGTGAGGTAACATAATGTCCATTAATTAGCAAAAATAGTAATATTTATATTCTGTTTTGTGAAGATTTTTACTTAAATTCGTTATGATTTACTACTTCAACCCAAACTAACCACAACTTAAACAACTTTATGTTACACATTGACCTCTCAATTTATGGTATCCGAAATATCGGAAAAATAATTCATAATCCATCTTATGAAAAACTTTATCAGGCAGAAATGTCAGAGAATAATCAAGGCTTTGAAAAAGGTATTTTAACAAAAACCGGAGCAGTTGCCGTCAAAACAGGCATATTCACCGGCCGCTCTCCAAAAGACAGATATATTCTTAAAGACAGTACAACAGAAAAGACAATTTGGTGGGATGGCAATATAAACAAACCGGTTGATAAAGAGGTATGGGATGAGTGTCTGGAGATAGCCAGAGAGCAACTCTCTGACAAAGAGTGCCTATATGTAGTAGATACATTTTGCGGCACAAATGAAGAGACACGTATAAAGGTGAGGTTTATAATGGAGGTGGCATGGCAGGCTCACTTTGTGACAAATATGTTCATCAGGCCTACAAAATACGAATTGGACAATTTTGGCGAACCTGATTTTGTCTCAATAAACGCATCAAAGGCAACAAATCCTAAATGGAAAGAGCACAACCTTCACTCAGAGGTTTTTGTACTGTTTAATCTGACAGAGAAAATTCAGGTAATTGGAGGTTCGTGGTATGGTGGTGAAATGAAAAAGGGCATCTTTTCGATTATGAATTACTATTTACCACTTAAAGGTATTGCATCAATGCACTGCTCGGCCAATGTTGGAAAAAAGGGAGATGTAGCAGTATTTTTCGGACTTTCCGGCACTGGCAAAACTACTCTGTCTGCCGATCCTAAGAGATATTTGATTGGAGATGACGAACACGGCTGGGATAATGAAGGGGTATTCAATTTTGAAGGTGGTTGTTACGCCAAAACCATTAATCTAAGCAAAGAGAATGAACCGGATATTTGGAAAGCCATTAAAAGGGATGCTCTCCTTGAAAATGTAGTAATTGATAATGAGGGTAATATAGATTTTTCAGATGGCTCTATTACAGAAAATACAAGGGTCTCCTACCCCATTTTCCATATTAATAAAATTGTGCTTCCATCAAAAGCAGGTCATGCAAAAAAGGTGATTTACCTTTCAGCTGATGCTTTTGGAGTTTTGCCTCCGGTTTCAATACTTGACAGAAATCAGGCGCAATACCATTTTTTGAGCGGTTTTACCTCGAAAATTGCTGGAACTGAAAGGGGAATTACCGAACCGGTTCCATCATTTTCACCTGCATTCGGGGAGGCATTTCTTACACTTCACCCAACCATTTATGCAAGCATACTCGCCAATAAAATGGAACAGCACGGGGCAAAGGCATATCTTGTAAACACAGGATGGAACGGCACCGGAAAAAGAATCTCTATTAAAGATACCCGCGCAATCATAGATGCAATACTGGACGGCTCAATTGAGAGTGCAAATACGAGACATATACCTATATTGAACCTTACAATACCTCAGTTTTTAAATAATGTATCACAAGGGATTCTTGATCCAAGGGATACATATCAGGACAAAAATGAGTGGGAAATAAAGGCAAAATCTCTTGCAGCAAAATATATTGCTAACTTTGAACAGTATTGTGATAATCCCGCTGCTGAAGCTCTTAAACATTCGGGGCCTCAGTTATAATATTACTTCTAAAAATGAAAATTATTTTTTTAAAATCCGTATCAGCTAATGCCTTGATACGGGTTGCTTTTATTATTTTGTTTCTCATTACGACCGGTACTAATCTGCTGGCAAAGAGAGAAAAGCACAGCTATATTACACTTAACACAAATGTAGGTGAAATAACACTTCGTCTTTACAATCAAACCCCTTTACACCGAGATAATTTCGTTAAACTTGCAAAAGGGCGGTTCTTTGACGGCATTCTTTTCCACAGGGTTATTGATAATTTTATGATTCAGGGGGGTGATCCGGAATCAAAGGCAAAAGAATCCGGTAAGCTTTACGGAAACGGGGGCCCCGGCTACGATCTTCCTGCGGAGATAGTTCCCGGACTATACCATAAAAGAGGTGTTGTAGCTTCGGCAAGGGAGGGAGACAGTGTCAATCCTGAACGAAAGTCTTCAGGGTCTCAATTTTACATTGTGAAGGGAAAGGTATTTGATGATGAAGGTCTTATAACTGTAGAAAATCGAATTAATACCCGAAATGTTGCCAACAACATTCACGAAAAACACATAATTCCTGATGAATGGAAAAAGATTTATAAAACAATTGGTGGTACTCCACACCTGGACACACAATATACTGTCTTTGGAGAGGTTGTAAGCGGATACGAAGTTGTTGATAAGATTTCGGCATTTCCTACAGACTCGAATGACAGACCGGTTACAGATGTGATAATCTTGTCAGTAAAGGTCAAAAAATCCCGAAAACTTAAATAAAACTACAATATGAAAAACTTACTAATTATAACCACTGTGCTGGTGCTTATCGGATGCACAAAACAAAAAGAGATGGAACTTAAAAACATAATTAACGGTATTGAGGAGCAGGTAAGACCTCTCAATAAAGAGGCCGCACTAGCCTACTGGAATGGTACAATTACAGGAGATCCTGTTGAGTTTGATAAGTATTCTGCTGCAAACATGCAGATAGTAAAGGTTTACTCAGACAGGGAGCTATTTGCAAAACTGAAACGTATATTCGAGAGCAATAAAATCAAAGATCCGTTGCTAATTAGAGAACTTGAGGTTGTTTACAACAGATTTCTCGGCAATCAAACGGATACATCTTTATTAAACGATATTATTCAACGCTCATCTGCACTTGAGCAAAAATATGCCACTTTCAGGGCCAATTACAAGGGTTCTGACATTTCTGATAATCAAGTTGAAAACATCCTTCAGACCTCACTAAACAACAATGACCTTAAAGAGGCCTGGATGGCTCATAAAAAGATAGGCCCTACAGTTGAAAAGGATATTATTGAACTTGTAAAGTTGAGGAATATGGTAGCCATCTCTTTGGGATTCGACAACTATCACTCCATGAGTCTTGAACTCTCAGGGCAAAATCCAAATGAGGTTTCTGAATTATTTGATGAACTTGATTTGCTTACTAAAGATGCATTTGCACAGCTTAAAGATGAGATGGACAGCCACTTTTCAAAAAGATACAAAACAGAAAAGGAGAAACTTATGCCATGGCACTATCAGGGCAGATTTTTCCAGGAATCACCACAGCTTTACCCCGTTGAACTTGACAAATACTACTCTGGTAAAAATCTTGAGGAGCTTACAAAATCTTATTTTTTAGGTATCGGCCTGGATGTTGAGCAAATTATGGCTAATAGCGATCTTTATGAAAAACCTGGCAAAAATCAGCATGCGTACTGCATTGATATTGATTCAGAAGGTGATGTAAGAGTATTGTGCAACATTAGAGATAACGAACCGTGGATGGGTACTATGCTCCATGAATTTGGTCATGCTGTTTATGCTCAGGGACATGATAATCCTGCTAACCCATATTTTTTAAGAGAGGCTGCGCACTCATTTACAACTGAGGCTGTGGCCATGCTTTTTGGAAGGCTCTCAAGAAACCCTGAGTGGATGGCTCAAATGCTTGAATTACCTCTCTCTGAAATGGAGAAGATAATGGATGATTGTCACAAATCATCACGTTTGCAGCAACTTGTTTTCAGTAGGTGGGTTCAGGTTATGTATCGCTTTGAAAAAGAGATGTATTCAAATCCAAGCCAAGATCTTAACGAGCTATGGTGGACATTGGTTTCTAAATACCAGATGTTGACAAAACCAGAAGGCAGAAACGAACCTGACTGGGCTACAAAAATACACGTGGCATTGTATCCTTGCTACTATCACAACTACCAACTGGGTGAGCTTTTAGCATCACAGTTCCATTACTATATTGTAAATAACATTACAAAATCAGGAAACATTAAGAGCGACTCATACATCGCAAATAAAGAAGTTGGGAACTGGATCAGGGAGAAGGTTTTCGAAACAGGCATGAAGCTTAAGTGGAATGATATGATAGAAGCAGCTACAGGTGAGAAGCTTACACCCAAATATTATGCAAGTCAGTTTGTAGATTAATAAACTATTATATGTCTAAGATAAAACACATTATGGTTGTGTTGTTTGCAATGTGTGTGCAGATAACAGCCTATTCACAAGAATTAAATTATTTCCTTCCCGAAGGGGACTATACACTTAATCCTGAAATACCTACACCAAAACAGTTTCTTGGATTCAACCCTGGAGAGCATCATGTAAGTCATGATCAGTTACTCTTTTATATGAGAGAACTTGCCATAAAATCTCCCAGAATTATTGCAAAAGAGATTGGTGTAACTTACGAAAACAGACCACTTATTTTCTTGGTTATTAGTTCTATAGATAATATTGCCAAAATTGATGACATTCAAAAAAACCAACTTTTACTAACAGATCCGGCAAAATCTTCTACACTTAACCTCAATGATATGCCTGCGGTTTTATGGTTCGGTTACAGTGTTCACGGAAATGAGGCAAGTGGTGTAAATGCATCTCTTGCAGTAGCTTATTACCTTGCAGCCGCAGAGGGTGCAGAGATAGAAAAAATTCTAAAAGAGTCTGTAATAATAATCCAACCTGCTCAGAATCCCGATGGAATTCAGAGGTTTGCTAATTGGGTAAACTCTGCCAGAAGCTACTCGGGAGTGACAGATCAGTTTTCCAGAGAATTCAGAGAGCAGGCACCAAGCAGCAGGTCCAACCACTATTGGTTTGATCTTAACAGGGACTGGCTTTTGGGTCAGCACCCCGAGACATATAACAGAATGAAACTCTTCCATGACTGGCATCCGGTTTTGGTGAGTGATTATCATGAGCAGGGAAGCACCAGCAGCCCCTACTTCTCTCCAGGGATGAAAGGGAGCGTCAACGAAATTGTTCCTGCCGGAAATCGTAAACTAACTGAGGATATTGCCCTTTATCATGCCGATGCTATTACAAGCGATGGGTCTCTCTTTTTCACCAAAGAGGTATATGACAATTTTTATCCCGGTAAGGGGGCTTCGTACCCCGATCTTCTGGGTGCTATAGGTATACTTTATGAGATGCCATCATCAAGAGGCCATCATCAAGTTGTTAATGGCGTAACCGTTAAATTTCCTGACATTGTAAGATACCAGGCTATGTGCTCCTATTCGGCAATAAAAGCAGGCATAGATAAACGGATTGAGCTTAACAAATACAAGATGGAGGCCTATAGAGAGGCTTCAAATATGGCCTCAAAAGGGCTTACAAAAGGTTATGTTATAAACAGCAATGGTGACAAGAGTCTCATGAGAGAGTTGTTGCATATTCTCTCAGTCCACAGAATTGACATATACGCTCTTGCTAAAGATGTTACTGTAAATGGTAGGAAGTTCGAAGAATCCACAAGCTATATATTGCCTCTTGAGCAGAAAGAGTATCGTATTATCAGAACGCTTTTTGATAAGCTAACTCATTATGTAGATACAACCTTTTATGATATTACTGCATGGACTCTTCCTCTTGCAATGAACCTCAACTACCAACCAATTTCAGCCACGGCAGGGCTTATTGGCAGTAAAGTGGAGAAGATTAACGGAAATAACTATTCTGAACCGGAACTTGGCAAAGTTGGCTACCTTTTCGAACTTAAAGACTTGGGTTCTTATAACCTCATGTACTCTCTTCAAAAAAAGGGCATAAAGCTAAAAGTGGCAGATATGCCATTTACATTTGAAAAGGATGGCGTTAAACACTTTTTTGATTACGGCACAATATTTATCCCGGTCAGAGAACAAGAGCAAAGCCCGGATATTATTCACAAACAGATAGTTGAACTTAATAATCAAGGTTGTGTAAAAATGTTAGCGGTGCACACCAGCATGGGGGTTGAATTCGATCTTGGAAGCTCACATTTTCAAAGAGTTACATTGCCTAAAATTGCAATTATAGTTGGAAGAGGTGCCTCCTACTCTTCAATTGGTGAGTTGTGGCATCTGCTCGATCAGAAATATAATATTCCTGCATCATTAATAGATGCGGCTATGTTATCCGACTTGGATCTTGCAGCATACAACACAATAATAATCAATGGTAACTACAGATTTCCCAAAGATGTAAATGACAAACTCAAAAGCTGGTCTCAAATGACAGGAAATAGATTTGTGGCAATAGACCAGTCATATATAACACTAAACGAAATTGGCATATCTGATATTAAAGAGATCGCCGATCAAAGAGGTGTGTCTGCTCAAACCAATTACATTGACAGCAGGTATAATAGAGGAAATACAAATATTAACGGTGTTATTCTTAAAGCCGATATAGATAGGGGAAATCCACTTTTATATGGCGTAAACTCAGACAATCTGTATATTTTTAAAAGAGGGCGAACAATTATTTCTGAGCCTGCAGCACTATTTACTGTTCCTGTTAAATACAGCAAAGATCCGCTTGTAAGTGGTTATCTATCTGCTTCAAACCTTGAAAGAGTTAAAGGAATGACCTCTGTACTTACAGGAAGAGGTGCTGTCTATTTTAGTGACAACCCAAATTTCAGAGCCTATTGGTTTGGTACATCAAGACTATTCATGAATGCAATATTTTTTCGCGAATTGATGCCTAATGCAATGATTCAGACTAAGTAACAGATATGATCTCTCCTGGGAAGACACTCCAATGAGAGATCTTTACCTACCGACACTCCAATCTCGCAAAGCGATTTGAATGATTCATCGTAAGCAAGATTTGGGGTGTTGTTATTTTCGCTAAGATGGCACAGATATATGTTTTTAATTGCAGGATTATAAATCTGCTTTAGTGCTCCGGCTGTCTCTTTGTTACTTAGATGACCTCTGCCCCCTTTTATTCGGTTAATAAGCATTAGTGGATATCCTCCTTTTTCGAGCATCGTGCAGTCGTAATTTGACTCTATGATTAGATTGTGTGATAGTTTACAAAAATCAATTACTTTTTGGGTTATTCTGCCAATGTCGGTGACAAACGTAAATTTTTCCCCTTTAAAATCAATGTGATAACCTAATGTTTCGGTAGCATCATGAAATACTTCGAATGCTGTAATATTTATCTCTTTGAAAGAAAAAGGAACCTCTTTTTCAATCTCTTTGATAAAACCATTTTTAATACCCTTAGTTACCGGATGTGTGCTTAATGATTTTATTATGGGAGCGGTAGAGATAAAGGGCTTGTTATACCTTTCTACAATTGCTTTAAGATGTCTTACGTGGTCTGAATGGTCATGAGTAACCAGTATAAGATCAATGGAATCAATTGATATTGAATATTCTGCTAATCTCTTCTTTATCGTTCTGGGTCCTAGTCCGGCATCAATTAAAACAGAGGCAAATTCATCTCCAATGTAATAACAATTGCCACTGCTTCCGCTTGCTAGGCTAATAAATCTTATCATATCAATTTCTCAACCTCAGTTTTTAAATCCATATCGCGGTTAAAGAGCAGTGTTTTGAAGCCTAACTCCCGGGCTGTTTGAATATTTGCCGGAGAATCGTCAATAAAGAGGGTTTCTGAAGCCTCAAGAGAGGCATCAGCTGCCATTTTAATAAATATTTCACTGTCTGGTTTGGCCATTTTCATCTCGTAAGAGAGAAAAAGCTTATCAAAATAATCACTAATTGTCAGATTGCCTTTGTTGAAGAAAGGTTTGACAATATTCATAGCAATTTCATTTGTGTTGCTTAGCATATACAATTTGAATCTACTCTTAAGTGATATGAGTAGTTCTAGTTTGTCATCAGGTATTATTTCGAGAAATGATCCCATTGCTGTATCTATCTGATGATTTGTTACTTTATTATCGATATAACCCCTTAAGATGTCTCTGAATTCACCTGTTGTTATAGTTCCCTTTTCATAGTCGAGAAAAAACCCTCCCTGAACGTACTCATTTAAGATTTTACCGAAATCGTTAAAACCAATATTTCCAAATGCCGCCTCACATTCCTGCCTGTTAAGGGGAACAAGAACACCTCCAAGATCAAATACTATATTTTTTATCATAAAACTAAATTTCAAAATTATAAGGATATCTAAAAATGCCCTTTTCTGTTATTATGGCACTAATAAGTTGTGATTTTGTCACATCAAAAGCAGGGTTATAGACACTTATGTCCTTTGGTGCCATCCTCTTAGAATACCACATTTCAGTTACTTCATCAGGTGAGCGTTGTTCAATTACAAAACTATCGCCGGTAAGTGAATAATGATCGATTGTTGTTGAAGGACCTGCAACATAAAATGGAATTTTATAATATGCAGCTAGAACAGCAATAGAAGATGTGCCTATTTTATTTGCAGTGTCTCCATTTCGTGCTATCCTGTCACAACCGGTAATTACAGCATCAATTTTACCTTCTGACATAAGCGAACTGACCATATTATCACATAGAAGTGTAACGTCAACTCCTGCTCTCTTTAACTCAAATGAGGTTAGTCTCGCACCCTGCAGTAAAGGTCTGGTTTCGCATGCGTAAACTTTAATATTCCAACCTTTTGATTTTGCAAGATATATAGGAGCAAGCGCAGTACCATGTCGCGAAACTGCAAGGTGACCCGCATTGCAGTGAGTAAGAATTGACATTGATGGCTTTAAGAGGGTTATGGCATTTTTGGCAATCTCAAGATTTGAACAAATGTCTTCTTTTTTGATTAACTCTGCCTCTGCTCTCAGTTTCTGGTTTATCAGCTCTGTTGTAATGCTCTTGTCCTTCAAACACTCGTTATATCTAAACTCCATCCTGTTAAGGGAATAAGAAAGATTTACTGCTGTGGGCCTTGTATTTAAAAGCAAATTTTTAATTCTTGAGAATTCAGCGCTATAATCGGGAACCCTCATTATCCCGGAATTATTCATTAGCACAAACAGAGCGTATGCTGCTGCTATTCCTATTGCAGGGGCACCTCTAACCTTAAGAGAGCAAATTGCATCTGTGAAGTCCTCTTCGTTTTGCAAAATGATAAAAACCTCTTCATTAGGCAACTTTGTCTGATCAAGAATTTTTAACCCCTCTCCGTTATCGCATAACGAAACTGAATCGTATTCAAAAAGATTTTCAACCATTGAACTACTTTTTTAAAAAATCTTTTCTTAGTTCATTCAAACGTTTTACCGCCTCTTTTCCAAGTGCAACCTGACTATCTCCCCTAACTTGTATTAGGTGTGAAATTTTACAATGGTGTTCAAATACTTCAGTTCTCCACCATGCCTCTCTTAAATTTCCGCCCCATGTAATAAGGCCATGATTTCTAAGTAATACAACATGTTTGTTTTGACACTCTTGTTGCAGTTTTTCCGCTAACTCTTGCGATCCGGGCATAATAAAAGGAATATCACACACCTCCCCTGTCCATATTAGGGTTTCGGGGCTTGAGTCTAAGAGAGGTGTACACCTTGTGTAAACATAGGAGCAAACATAAGGAGGGTGCGAATGGATTACTGCCCCTGCTTTTGGGTTAGCTCTGTACACTGCAAGGTGAGAAGTAAGTTCAGATGAGGCTCTTTTTGAACCATACAAATGGTTGCCATTATTGTCAGTTATTACCATATCTCCATACTTAAGGGTCCCTTTTGATTCAAGTGTGGGTGTTGTAATAATGATGTTTTCGTCTGGTTTAACCGAGAGATTACCCCCGTTTGCATCTGCAAATCCTTTTTGATAAAGCAAATGCGAAAATGTTGCAAGTTGTTTTGCAGCTTGGGTGTATCTTTCGGGAATTATGGCCATTTAGAGTACAGATATCAGTTCAGTAAAGAGTTTAGTCATTTTATCTGCTGCCTTGTTTGCAGCATCTACAACATCATCTCCATCATTAACAAAGTCTTCGGCAAAGCTGAATGCTTCGTTTGTGATTACAGAGACACCAAAAACCGGTATTGATGAATGTCTTGCAATAATAACCTCCGGAACGGTTGACATTCCTACTGCATCGGCTCCAATTGCTCTGAAAAATGAGTATTCGGCAGGAGTTTCATAAGTTGGTCCGGTTCCGGCAAGATATACCCCTTTGTGAACCAAAATATTGTTACTTGCCGCTATCTCTTCTGCCTTTGAAATCAATTTAAGATCGTAAGGGCGTGTCATATCAGGAAATCTTGGCCCAAAATTATCAAGGTTCTTTCCGATTAGCGGGTTTGGCATAAGGTTAATGTGGTCTTTTAATATCATCAAATCCCCTACCCTGTATTTCTCATTTACCCCTCCGGCCGCGTTAGATACAAAAAGATAAGATATTCCCAGCACCTTCATAACTCTAACAGGAAGGGTTACCTGATCCATTCCGTACCCTTCATAATAGTGAAATCTGCCCTGCATAGCAATTACAAATTTGCCTCCCAAAAGGCCGGCAATCAGGTTACCTTTATGCCCAACCGCAGTAGATGTGGCAAAGTGGGGTATCTGACTGTATGGTATAACCGTTTTATTTTCAATTATTTCTGCAAGTTCTCCTAAACCGCTGCCGAGGATTATTCCTGCAAATGGTTTATTACTGCCAATTTTTGATTTCACAAATTGAGCAGCCTCTTCAATTCTTTTTAGAATATCTAATTCCATATCCCTGTTATTTAATCAATTTCTGTTATAATAACTTCTTATAAAGTCTGTTAACATTATCTAGTATCTCGTGTTCTCCTGCAACTAACCTTTTTTCCATCAATACTTTACCGTTGCAAATCACAGTATCTACGCACGAACTATTTGCAGAATAGATAAGATTTGCATAGAAACTAATATTTGGTGTAAAGGCATAAGAGTCTGTATCTATTATTGTAAGGTCTGCCAATGCCCCCTCTTTTATAACTCCGGTATTAAGCCCCAGAGCAATTCCTCCGTTTTTTGTTGTGAGATCCATAAGTTCATTTAGAGGCATAGCTGTTGGATCACCTCTCCACCCTTTTTGGAGAAGGGCAGTTGTCTTCATGGTTTCAATCATGTCAAGGTTGTTAGAAGATGCACAACCGTCAGTTCCCAGTGTTACAGTCACACCGGCATCGCGAAATTCGTTATATCTGAATTTATATCCCGATGCAATTTTAAGATTGGAGTTAATGTTGTGAACAACCTTAACATCTCTTTTTGCAAGTATCTCCATATCTTGATCATCAATCCAGAGACAGTGGGCTGCAATTGTATTTGGCCCCAGAACACCCAGGCTGTCAAGATATTTTGTTGGCGTAAGCCCATGTTTGGCTATTGAATCTTCGTTTTCTCCTTTGGTTTCGGAGATATGAATGTGCACGAGTAACCCCTTCGATTTTGCAAACTCAGCTCCCCAAACCAGCATCTCCTCAGAGACGCTGTATGGTGAGTGCAAACCAATTGCAAAACGATTAATTTCATTCCATCCCGCAGACTCTTCGTAAGCTTTTTGACAATCTTCCTTTATTTTACTCCAACGCTCCTTATCAAAAAGGTCAAGAATCACAAAAGGTTGTACAGAACGAAGTCCCATCTCCGAAACTGCCTTCACGGCATGTGAAAGGCTCCAGTACTGGTCGTTAAAGCAAGTTGTACCCGTCTTTAACATCTCAAGGCAAGCTAGTTTTGTACCCCAGTAAACCATCTCATCATTCAGTTTTTTTTCTGTAGGCCAAATCTTCTTGTATAACCAATCCATTAAGAGCATATCTTCACCAATGCCTCTCATCAATGTCATTGCAGCATGTGTGTGCATGTTGACAAAACCTGGTATGATTGTCTTGTTTTTACCATCAATAACCTTGTCTGCATTAACATCGATTCTCTCTGAAATCTTTTCGATTGTATCACCATTAATAAAAATGTCTGTGACTTTATCGTCTAGTGTTATATTTCTAATTAATATTGATTTCTTCATTTAATTTTTAAAATTTTCCAAAAATAATCATTTTTGAGCCAATATTTAAAAAAAACTCTCTGTAGGATAATTAAGTAACTTTACAATAAAAATGAAAATTCTCTGGTTAAACATAAACTCTTCCTATTCTCACACATCTCTCGCAATTCCCGCTCTTGATGCACAGTTAAGGGAATCCGAAAGGTCAAAAATTGAGTGGAAGGTCATATCCGGAACAATTAACAGGGACATCTCATCATATATTGGAGAAATTTTTGAATTTAATCCAAATCTTATTCTCTCAACCGCATGGCTTTTCAACCACAATTACCTATACTCTCTTCTGATAAGATCTAAAGCCCTCCTGAAAGATGCCTCAATAATTCTGGGAGGACCTGAATTTCTGGGTAACAACTATGAATATTTGTTACGCAATAGCTTTATTGATGCGGTTTTTAGGGGTGAGGGCGAGGAGGTTTTTCCTCTGTTTATTGAGAAATTCTCCAATGATCATGAGTGGAGAACTCTTCCGGGTTTTTGCCACATTGATAAAAAAGGAAACTATTGTGATAATGACATTGCTGAGGTTAGTGATTTTTCTGCTGTTGAAGTGCCTGAAAGCTCTTCATTTTTTGAATGGGAAAGGCCATTCGTTCAAATTGAGACCTCCAGAGGATGTTTTAACAGATGCTCTTTCTGTATAAGTGGAACCGGAAGAAAAATTGACAATATTCCTGTCTCTTTATTAAGGAAGAGGTTAAATAAAGTTAGGGAAAGAGGAGTAAAAGAGGTTAGAATTCTGGACAGAACCTTTAATTCCAATTCAAAACGGGCAATCTCTCTTCTAAATCTGTTTGCCGAATACTCTCCCGATATAAAATTTCACTTGGAGATTCATCCATCTCTTCTAAATGAAGAAATTAAGGATTCTCTTTTGAGCCTGCCACCAGATCTTTTGCACATTGAGGCTGGCATGCAAAGCCTTGACAATAAAGTCATTTCAGAGTGTAATCGATCGGGAGATGCAGACTCTTCATTCGAAGGTCTCAGGTTTTTGGTGCGAGACACACCATTTGAAATCCACACAGATCTTATTTCAGGGCTTCCCTTTTATACCTTCGATCGGCTGAAGCGCGATGTCCGGGAATTGATATTATTAAACCCGGAGGAGATTCAGCTCGAATCTTTAAAATTACTACCTGGAACAAAATTAAGAGATGAGGCCTTTAAATATGACATCTGCTATTCACCTCTCCCTCCATATGAGGTTCTTCAGACAAGTCATACCTCATTTGAAGAACTGAAAAAGGCAGATACTTTATCAAAAATTTTAGATATATTCTTTAATGGCAAAATTTTGAAAGAGAGTTTTGTAAAATTGTGCAGTGAGAATGAGAATTTTCTTGAACTGTTAATTGAATTTTATGATAATGCTAACTTTGATTATAACTCAGGTGCCGAAAAAAGGGCACTTCTATTATGGAATTTTTGTTTGAATTACTTCAAAAATTCACATGATTGTATTGTTAAAGAGTGGATTAGAAGTGGCTATTCTCATCACAAAGGACCTGGCAGACTTCTAAAAAACTGGAAATTTGGTGACATAATAATAAATCCTGTTTTTCGAAGTGACAGTAGAGATTATTATTACAAATATTTTAATTTGGATAAAGAGCGAATTTGGTTTATATTTAGTAAAACAATTAACAGTTATAAACCAATTTCAAATTTTATTGAAATATTATAAGCAATATGGCTTAATTTAGTTACTTTTTTATATTTTTGCAATCAAAATTTAAAATATGATCACAAAAGAGCTTATCTCTCCCAGAAGCATAGTAGTAGTCGGAGGTTCTGAAGATACGCACAAACCAGGTGGTAACGTGCTTAAAAACCTAATAGAGACTAAGTTTTCAGGAAATTTATATGTTGTTAATCCAAAATCTGAAAACGTTCAGGGAGTTGTAAGTTATTCGACAGTTGATGAACTCCCGCAGGTTGATCTTGCAATTCTGGCGATTCCGGCTTCGATGTGTGTTTCTGCAGTTAAGACTCTTTGCAATAAAAAGGCGTGTAAAGCCATAATAATTTACTCCTCTGGTTTTCATGAGTCGAGTAGTGAAGGAGCACTGCTGGAGATGGAGATTGTAAAGATTGTAAACAAAGCAGGAGCATCTCTTATCGGTCCAAATTGCATAGGCGTTCTGACCCCTGGCTACTCAGGTGTTTTTACAAAGCCTATTCCGAGATTAAACCCAATGGGTGCTGATATTATCTCCGGTTCAGGAGCTACAGCAGTATTTATTATCGAAGCCTCTATTGAACTTGGTCTTACATTTTCTTCTGTTTTCTCTGTAGGTAACAGCGCTCAACTTGGAGTGGAAGATATTCTTGAATATCTTGATAATACATATATCCATGGGAAAAGCTCTCCTGTTAAGCTATTATATATTGAAAGCATTAACAAACCTGAGAAGCTGCTTAAACATTCACAGTCACTTATTAAAAAGGGGGCTAAAATTGCTGCAGTCAAATCTGGTTACAGTGAGGCAGGCAGCAGGGCAGCATCATCTCATACAGGTGCTCTTGCAAGCCCCGATAAAGCAGTTTCGGCACTATTCAGTAAGGCTGGCATTATCAGATGCTTCAGCAGAACCGAACTTGTAACAGTTGCTTCAGTTCTGATGTACCCTAAACCACAGGGGAAGAAGATAGCAATAATTACACATGCCGGCGGACCTGCTGTTATGCTTACAGATGTGCTCTCAGCCGGCGGAATTGAAATTCCTGAAATTTCAGGACCAAAAGCTGATGTACTGCTTTCGAAGCTATTCCCGGGATCATCTGTCTCAAATCCGGTGGACTTTCTAGCTACCGGTACAGCGGCTCAACTCTCTGATATCATTGATGCCTGTGAAAAAGATTTTGATGTGGACTCAATGGCTGTAATTTTTGGATCTCCAGGCCTTACAACTGTGTATGATGTTTACGATGTTCTGTTAGACAAAATTAAAAGTTCAAAAAAGCCAATTTACCCCATTATGCCTTCGGTGGTAAATGTTAAAGATGAAATAGAACATTTCCAGAATAAAGGAGGTATCTCTTTCCCTGATGAGGTTGCTTTTGGCTCGGCTCTTGCCAAGGTTTTAAACCAGAAGGCCAATCCGGACAAATTTGACCTCCCTCCTGTTGACACAAAAATGATTAAATCTGTTATCGATAACGCCTCCGATGGATACCTAAATCCTGAGGATGTTCAGATATTACTTGATGCTGCAGGTATTTCTCGTGCAAAAGAGATAGTGGTTAAAACTGAAAGCGAACTTAGAAAAGGAGCTAAGGAGATTGGATATCCTTTGGTTATGAAGGTAGTCGGTCCTGTTCATAAATCCGATGTGGGAGGAGTTGTGCTGGATGTAACAGATGAAGAGACACTTGTTATTGAATTTAACAGGATGATGAAAATTGACGAGACAACTGCTGTTCTTATTCAGCCGATGCTTTCCGGAACACAGATTTTCATAGGCGCCAAAAGAGAGGATAAATTCGGACATCTTATAATGTGTGGTCTAGGAGGTATTTTCGTTGAAGCATTGGGAGATGTAAACACTTCGCTAAACCCGGTTTCAAAACAAGAGGCATCTGAGATGATTCAGAATTTAAAAAGCTATTCACTGATAAAAGGGAGCAGAGGCCAGGAGGGCGTTAATGAGTTCCTCTTTAGTGAAGCGATAAGAAGAGTCTCTGCATTATGTAATTTTGCACCTGAAATCTTTGAAATGGACCTCAATCCTCTTCTTGGAAACTCCAAGCAGGTTATTGCCGTAGATGCAAGAATACGTATTGAAAAACAAATCAAGAATTAAAATGACCATTAAAACCAGATTTAACAGTTTGCTCATAAAATGGAATGAATTCACTCCTGTGACCAGGGGTTTTATTGTTATATTATTGATTGTCATAATAGGTATTATTGTCCGATGGCGTTTTATAATTGATGAGGCATATAACGGATTTAAATATTTTTCTAAATAATTATATCTTTTTTATCCAAAATGCTTTCACTTTTAGATATAATATTATATTTTTGTAAATAATTATAAACTTAATCACAAATTTAAAATGGCACTTAGAGGAGCTATTGTGGTGGATACAGAAAAGTGCAAGGGATGCAGCGTATGCCTTGTAAATTGCCCCACCAATACCATTGCTTTAGCCAAAGAGGTAAACAGCAAAGGATATAACTTTGCCTATATGGCATATCCTGAAAATTGCACCGGATGTACAAACTGCGCCACAGTTTGCCCCGACACCTGCATAACAGTCTACCGGGTTAAAGTATAACAGTAAAAAAATAAATTATTATATGGCAGAACACATTTTAATGAAAGGGAATGAAGCTATTGCCATCTCAGCTATAAGAAACGGCTGTGACGGATACTTCGGATACCCTATTACTCCGCAATCGGAGGTTATGGAGACCCTGATGGAGGAAAAGCCCTGGGAAACAACCGGTATGGTCGTACTTCAGGCAGAAAGTGAGACCTCTTCAATCAATATGTTGTACGGAGGAGCCTCATGCGGTAAAAAGGTTATGACATCATCAAGCAGCCCCGGCTTGAGTCTTATGTGTGAAGGATTGAGTTATTTGGCAGGAGCCGAATTGCCTTGTGTTGTAGTTAATGTTGTGCGTGGTGGTCCCGGTCTTGGTACTATTCAACCCGGTCAGGGTGATTATTTTCAGGCATGTAAAGGCGGCGGACACGGTGACTACAAAATGGTAGTGCTTGCCCCTTCATCGGCACAGGAGATGTATGATTTTGTTGATCTTGGGTTTGATCTTTCCTTCAAATATCTAAATCCGGTTATGATTCTTGCCGACGGTGTTGTTGGTCAGATGATGGAAAAGGTAGAGCTGAAACCAATGAAACCAAGGTGGAGTGATGACTATATTAAGTCAACTTTCAAATGGGCAACTACCGGTAAAACTCCTGACAGAAAGCAAAATGTAATCACATCACTCGCACTTGATGCTGCTGTTCATGAGAGGCTTAATTACAAGCTTCAGCAGAAATACAAACAAATGGAACAAGAGGATGTTAGGTTTGAAACCTTCATGTGCGAAGATGCCGAGCATGTAATTGTAGCATACGGATGCATGGCAAGAATATGTGAAAGTACAGTTGAACTTGCACGCAAAGAGGGCATTAAACTTGGCCTGCTTCGTCCAATTACTCTCTATCCTTTTCCAACAGCAGAGATCAACAGGTTGGTACCTCAATTAAAGACAATGATGTCTGTTGAGTTGAGTGCCGGTCAAATGGTAGAAGATGTAAGACTGGCAGTGAATGGTAGAGTTCCTGTAAACTTTTTTGGCAGACTGGGCGGTATTGTTCCTTCTCCTGAAGAGGTGTTCGAAGCATTTAAAAAAGAGATCAAATAAATAAAAGTATTAGATATGGATCTTAAAGATATAATCAAACCGGAAAACAGGGTTTACGCCAAGACTCCGGTTCTTACCGAGAATGTAATGCACTACTGCCCGGGATGCTCTCACGGAACTGTTCATAAAATAATTGCAGAGGTTATTGAAGAGATGGGAATTCAGGAAAAGACCATTGGCATTTCTCCGGTTGGTTGTTCTGTTTTTGCCTACAACTACGTTGATATTGACTGGCAACAGGCAGCTCACGGCAGAGCCCCTGCTGTTGCTACAGCTACAAAGCGACTTTTTCCTGATAAATATGTATTTACATACCAGGGAGATGGTGACCTTGCTTCAATTGGTACAGCAGAGATAATGCACGCTTGTAACAGAGGTGAAAACATTGTTGTGATTTTCATAAATAACGCCATATATGGTATGACAGGCGGTCAGATGGCCCCTACAACCCTTATTGGAATGAAAACCTCTACATCTCCTTACGGAAGATCTGAAGAGTTACACGGAAAACCTCTAAAAATAACTGAACTTATTGCTCAACTTGAAGGAACATGCTATGTTACCAGACAATCAGTTCAATCTGCAGCAGCTGCCAGAAAAACAAAACGAGCTATTCGCAAAGCGTTTGAAAACTCTGCACTCTCTAAGGGCACATCATTTGTCGAGGTAGTAAGCGCGTGTAATTCAGGCTGGAAACTCTCCCCAGTAAAAGCCAATGAATGGATGGTTGAAAACATGTTTCCTCAATATCCACTGGGTGACATTAAAGACAGATAAAAATACAGCAAATATGAAAGAAGAGATAATAATTGCAGGATTTGGCGGACAGGGGGTTTTATCAATGGGTAAAATTCTTGCCTACTCCGGCATAATGCAAAATCAGGAGGTAACCTGGATGCCTTCATACGGCCCTGAAATGAGGGGAGGAACTGCAAATGTAACAGTTATCCTAAGTGATAAAAAGATAAGTTCACCCATATTAAGCAACTTTGATACAGCTATTATCCTGAACCAACAATCGCTTGATAAGTTTGAAAATCAGGTTAAACCGGGAGGACTTTTAATCTACGATCCAAACGGTATAACTCGCCATCCGGTAAGAAAAGACATTAGAATCTGCACTATTGAAGCAGTTGATATTTCTGCGGAGCTTGGAAACTCAAAAGCTTACAATATGGTAGTTCTTGGAGCATTTTTAAAGAAGAAACCCATTGTTTCACTGGAGAATGTAATTAAAGGTCTTAAGAAATCCATACCGGAAAGGCATCATTCTCTGATTCCTATGAATGAGAAAGCAATCAGTGTAGGAATGGAAAAAGTTAAGGATATTAACACAATCTGATAAACTGTAACAAATTTTTAATGCTTCCTCTTTGTTAATCAAAGTGGGAGCATTTTTTATTTTTATACATTTTAATTATTATCTTTGCGTTGCTACGAAAGATTATGAGCACAGATTATCAAACAGTCATTAACGGACTAAAGACAAAAATTGAGACAATAATCTCAAAATACGAACAAGTTGCTGCTGATAACCGCAAGTTGTCGCAGGAGCTCATTATCTGCAAGGCAGAAGAGGAAAAGAATATTAACAAAATAAAGGAACTGGAAGAAAAAGTAAACAAATTACAATTGGTTGAAGCTTTCAAGACATCATCGACCGATGTTAAGGAGGCTAAGCAAAAGATTGGTAAGATAGTGAAAGAGATAGACAAGTGTATAGCTCTTTTAAATGATTAAGCAATGGAACAACAATCAATACAAATCAGCATCGCTGACCGCTACTACCCACTGAGAATCCCCGCTAATGACGAGGAGAAGATCAGAGCAGCGGCCAAGATTATCAACGAAAAAATTGCACTCTATAAAAAGAGGTATGCAAATCGTGATACACAGGATGCTCTTTCAATGGCTCTGTTGCAATTTGTAATCAGGTTAATTGAGGCAGAACAAAAAGAGGAGGCCAATCAGATAACTGATGAGTTGCGCTCACTCGATACACTTCTTGACGAATACATCAAAATCAATCTTAGCTGATTCGGCCATTTTAGTTTAGCCGTTGGTTTAGCTCTTTGCCAAAATCAACACTATTAAAATACCGAGCCAACTCGATGATCAAAAACAGGCCTATTTACCTTCGGGGATTCCGTTTACGGGACGTTGGACGTTTGCGATCAATAATCGGAGCTCAAATCTTGTTTATAAGATTTTAGCCTAAACAGCTAGATCAACGGCTTTTTTAACTTGCCCAACACATTACATATATATAAACTTAAAAATGGAAATTATACTAACTATTTTGCTACCCGCACTGGCAGGCTTTGGCGTTGCCTATTATGTGGGAAACAATATTATCCTTAAAAGAAGAAGAGACGAAATATTAAGATGCGCAGAACAAGACGGTGAGAACATTAAGAAAGAGAAAATTTTTCAAGCCAAAGAGAAGTTTCTGCAACTCAAATCCGAGCATGAACAACAGATTCTCGAACGTTCAAATCATGTAATTCAACAAGAGGCAAAGTTTAAACAACGCGAACTTGTACTTAATCAACAAAATTCCGAAGTTCAAAAAAAGACAAGGGAGGTTGACGCCATCAGAGACAACCTTAAGCTTCAGCAAGAAATTGTTGAAAGAAAAGGTGAAGAGTATGAAAAATTAAGACTGGAGGCTATTCAAAAAATTGAAAATATTGCAGGATTATCAGCTCAGGATGCTAAGAACCAGCTTATTGAAACTATGAAGTCTGAAGCAAAAAGTCAGTCAATGTCATACATAAGCGAGGTAATGGATGAAGCCAGGCTTACAGCAAGTAAAGAGGCAAAAAGAATCATTATCAATACAATCCAGAGAATCGCACCTGAAACTGCTATTGAAAATGCGGTGACTGTTTTCAATATTGAGAGTGACGAAATCAAAGGAAGAATTATTGGAAGAGAGGGAAGAAACATACGTGCTCTTGAAGCGGCAACCGGCGTTGAGATAGTTGTTGATGACACACCTGAAGCGATACTTCTTTCAGCATTTGATCCTGTCAGAAGAGAGGTTGCCCGTCTGGCACTTCACCAGCTGGTTACTGACGGTCGTATTCACCCTGCAAGAATTGAAGAGGTAGTTGCCAAAGTTCAAAAGCAGCTTGACGATGAAATTCTTGAAACCGGAAAAAGAACATGTATAGACCTTGGCGTTCATGGATTGCACGTTGAGTTGGTGAAACTGATTGGACGAATGAAATACCGTTCATCCTATGGTCAGAATCTGCTACAGCACTCAAGAGAGGTTGCAAATATTGCAGCAACTGTTGCATCTGAACTTGGACTTAACCCAAAAACGGCTAAAAGAGCCGGTTTACTACATGATATTGGAAAGGTTTCCGACGAAGATCCGGAGTTGCCACACGCATTACTGGGTATGAAGTTAGCCGAAAAATATAAAGAGAAACCTGAGATTTGCAACGCTATAGGTGCCCACCATGAAGAGACCGAGATGAACTCTTTAATTTCACCTCTTGTCCTTGTAAGTGATGCTATTTCCGGTTCAAGGCCGGGAGCCCGAAGAGAGGTTATTGAGTCGTATATTAAAAGGCTAAAAGAGATGGAAGATCTTGCCCTCTCCTATCCTGGTGTTACTAAATCATACGCTATTCAAGCAGGTAGGGAGCTTAGGGTTATCGTAGGCAGCGAGTACGTTTCAGATAAAGATTCTGAACAACTGTCTCTCGATATTGCAAAGAAAATTCAGGATGAACTGGTTTATCCCGGTCAGGTTAAAATAACTGTAATCAGAGAGACTCGCTCGGTAAGCTTTGCTAAATAAACTTCCAAGTCAAATTTGTGCATATATCTGATTTATTGATATAAAAAAAGAGCCAACTAATTTGTTGGCTCTTTTCTATTTGACAAAGTTTATTCGCCAAAAAGTGTTTTGTAATCTCTTACTGCAGCTCCTTTAACCAAATCTTCAGGAACAAACTTCCAGTTGTTAAGCCTCTCAGGAGTGATAGAACCATCACGTTTTAATTTATTGTAAAGCATCTCTCTTATATCTGACAAACGCTCCACCACTCTGCCTTCAAGCTCCTCTCTGGGAATACCTGCGCCAAGTTCAAGCATATCACCTCCTCCGCTGGCCCTGTATGACGAAATGGCAACCTTGTATCTCTTTTGAAGGTCAAAAGACTGGCCATTACTCTCGGAGAATATTACTATTCTCTCACCATCGCCTTTTGTTGCATCTACTTCATATATTAGGCCTGCAGCTGAATCAAAATTGAAGAATATATTTTTGAATCTGCCTCTGTCACCTCTCCCTCCAATATTAAGCAGCAAAAGAGAGGCATCTTTTCCTTCCATTTTATTAACCCATTTTGAATAAGAGAATTCAAGGTAGTTTTTAATCTCCTCACCTGTTAGTTCCATTACATAAAGTTGATTTTCGTAGGGATAAATGTTTAATAAATCCTGAAAATTCAAATCGCCGGCCTTAACAGTTACATCCATTGATAGCGGTGCAACAAATGAGATATCTGCTCCTGAGTTTTCAAGCTGAAGTGTATGAATCATGTCTATGTACTCAGAAGATCCAAAGTATGCATCTCTGGTTGTAATGCTTTTGGTAAGAGATCCTACATATCTGTTGGTAAACTCCTTAATATTATTAAAACTCTCTTTAAAATAGTTATTGTACTCTTTATCCGGTTCAATTTCTCTCATTGAGATTAAAGCCCCTTCGATGTTTTTTGAAACTATTATACCATCTGAAACCCCAATTTTAATTGAAGCATGTGAGAGGGAGCTGCCTCTTGACCCACCTTCCATGACCCAAACCGGTCTGTCTCCGTTATACACGACCTCTGCAGTACTCCTGTGGTCATGAGCGGCAAAAACGATGTCTATACCATCTACATTAGATGCAACAAACCTTGCCGGATTTTCCAATGAATTCTCTTCTGTTGTACCAAGTCCGGCATGTAAAGCTGCAACAATCAAATGCGGTTCTTCTTTTGATATTACATAATCAACCCAATACTCCAGTGATTCTACAGTCTCTTGAAATTTAATACCTTTCCATAGATCAGGTGAAAGCCATTTTGGGATATTTGGGTTGGTCATTCCAATTATTGCGATTTTAATACCTTCTCTTTTAATAATAGTATATGGTTTAAAATAGGGTTTCCCGCTTTTCTCATCGATTGCATTGGCAGCAAGATATGGAGCTTTCATCTCTCTTACAATTTTATTGTAAACTTTCGGGCCTGCTTCAATATCGTGATTGCCAACTACTACTGCATCATATTCAAGATAATTCATCACCTCTGCAAATATGTGATTAGAGGTTGTGTCAATAAAATTGTAGTAGAATACAGAGTTGTCGCCTTGCAAGTGATCTCCCATATCAAGAAGAACCATACTCCTATCTGAATTAGATCTTGCATCTTTTATAAATGTCGATACAGCTGAGAGCGAGTAAGGGTGAACTCTATTTTGAAGAATCTGCGTAGTTTGTGAATTTTCTGTATAAAGTGTATCGAACAGTCTTCCGTGTAAATCGTTGGTAGCATATATATCAATTAAATAGACTCCGTCTTTGACTTTTTCTGAACATGAGTGAATAAAAAGTGAAGAAATAATGAGCAGAAGAATAAAATTTATTTTTTTCATATGGTTTTAATTATTAATATTCAATACTATAACTGTCGGCATCTTTCCATACAGGAAACTTCTCTCTGAATGAATTCAGTTTAGCCGTATCAATTTCAAATGTATCATAATAGGGATGCTCCATAACTGGTGTCATAAAGTTACCCTTAAAATCAACTATGAATTTTTGTCCGCTGTATTCATTATTTGGATCCTTTCCCTTTCTATTAACAAATGCAAAATATGAAAGGTTCTCAATTGCCCTTGAGCGACACATGGGTTCAATAACACTGTCTCTTGCAGTAGGCCAGTTAGCAATGTTAATTATTAAATCGTATGAGAGTCCTGAATTGCGGCTCCATACCGGAAATCTAAGATCATAACAGATTTGCAGAAAAATGTTAAATCCCCTAAAATTAACAATTACCGGCTTATTTCCATTTTTAAATACACCCTCCTCTCCCCCTAGAGAAAAGAGGTGTCTTTTATCGTAATGATAGTTACTTTCAGGTGTAACAAAAAGGGCTCTGTTGTACAAATTATCACCCTCTTTAACAGGAACGGAAGCCATTATTGCAGAGTTGAGCCTTTTAGACCACCCTTTCATCCATTTGTGTGTCTCTCCGTTTACAGTCTCGGCAAATTTGGCATTAACAGAAAAACCGGTAGTGAACATCTCCGGGAAAACAATAAGATCTGGCTTGTCTTTCTCTTCGTTTATAATACTCTCAAGTATAATATTATACTTGAAGAGATTTATGGCAGGAGACTCCCATTCAATATCACAGTTTACAAGTACTATCTTCATTCAAAAAAAATATGTTGTATATTGGTGCGCTCAATACACAAAGATAACCTTAAAAAGATAACTAAAATTACAAAAGGTATTCAATGCTAGTCAAGTTTCATATTAATTATCCCACAAAATTCGGTCAGGAGATTGTATTGGATATCCAGATGGTTAACGAGGAGATGAGCTCAGAACTCTTCCGGGCAACAAAAATGAATTACATTGATGGCACCTGGATTGCAGAGGTTCGTACGAATAAAATATCCAAATTTAAATACCGATATCGTATCTCTGAAACTCACTCAGTTGATATAAATGAAGCTGGTTGCGACAGGTTGTTAATAATTCCGGGTAAAGATTATTCAAAGAGTGGAGGAAGGTCAGAGGTTGAAAAGATATTTGAGACGGAAGAATTATTAGAAGTTTGGGATGAATGGAGAGATTACAATGGTTACACCCCATTTTATACAAAAGCCTTTACAGATGTTCTATACCGGAGAATTTCCTATAAAAAATCATTTGATGGAGATCTTACATTTAATGTCTTTGCACTCAATCTCAGTGATAATATAACAGTTGTAATATCCGGCAATTGTAAAACACTTGGTGACTGGGAGATATCTAAGTCAAAGAAGCTCAATTATTCCGGAGGAGGTTTGTGGAGTATTACTATGGATAAAGCCGACCTCCCGGAAATACTTGAATATAAGTTTCTTTTTAGATTTATTGATAGTGAAACTATTCAGTACACTTGGGAAGAGGGCTGCAACAGGAATTATGTAAATGACTCACATGGTTTTACAGTCATTAACCACAACATAGTACACATTCAAATTCAGACACCACATATTGCCGGTACCGCAATCCCTGTCTTTTCACTTAGGAGCACTGAGAGCTGTGGGATTGGTGATTTTGGTGACCTATTTAAAATGGTCGATTTCTTGAGTGATACTTCGCAGAACATACTTCAACTTCTGCCTGTTAATGACACAACTGCAACTCATACCGATAAAGATAGTTACCCGTATAACTCTATCTCTGTTTTTGCACTTCATCCCCTCTATCTCAACCTTAAAATGGTAGGAGATATTTCTGACAATGAGTTTATTGAAAATTTCAATAAAGAGGCTTTCATAGTCAATTCACTCTCAAAAATCGATTATGTAACTACAGAGAGATTGAAATGGAGCTATATCATAAAGTTGTTTGATATGTACGGAGAGGAGCTTTTGAATTCATCTGAATTTGAACTTTTTTACAAAGAGCACTACATTTGGCTCACTCCATACTCAATATTCTGCCATTTAAGAGATCGGTATAAAACTGCAAATTTCAGAATGTGGCCACATTTCTCTACATATGATTATGAAGAAACTAAGGCATTTTCAGAGAGTGATGAGGCTTGCAAGTCAGATATAAGAATATGTTACTTCGTTCAATATCATCTATATAAGCAGCTTTCGCATTTAAGAGATTATGCCTCAAAAAAAGGAGTAATTCTCAAAGGTGATCTTCCAATTGGAATAAGCAGAAATTCAGTTGAGGCCTGGACTGAGCCCTCTTTGTTTAATTTTGACATGCAGGCTGGAGCTCCGCCTGATGATTTTTCTGAAACCGGGCAAAATTGGGGGTTCCCCACCTACAATTGGGAGGTTATGAAGAGCGACGGTTACATGTGGTGGCGCAAAAGATTAGATTTTATGTCAATTTTTTTTGATGCTTACAGAATTGACCATATTCTTGGCTTTTTCAGGATTTGGGAGATTCCTTTGAAATTCAAAGATGGCCTATCAGGGAGCTTTAACCCCTCATATTCATATAACCAAAAACAACTTTCACAATTCAACTTAAAGAAATCAGCAGAAGAGATGATAAAATTTGGGTTGTTAATTAAATCTCCCCGTGAGAATAAGAGTTACATTCCAAAAATTAACGCAAGAAAATCAAATAGCTACAAATTATTAGACAAATTCGACAAAGAGGCATTTGATAATTTATTTAATCACTACTACTTTCAGAACAACGAGAAGTTGTGGTCAGAAAACGGATTCTGTAAACTTCAGGAGTTGCTCTCATTCACTCAAATGCTGGCATGTGCAGAAGATCTGGGAATGATTCCTGCATCTGTACCCAAAGTGCTTAGACACTTCAAAACTCTTACCCTTGATATACAGCGATTTCCAAAAGGCAGTGGTCACAAATTTGCAAATCCAACACAATATCCGTACTTCTCAATATGTTCCACAGGAACTCATGATACTTCTACTTTAAAGGAATGGTTAAATGAGTTAGAAGAGATGGGAGATATTAACAGAACGGAGCTTGGCTTAAGCGATGAGAAAAAATCGAAAAGTCAAAAAGAGATCCTAAAAGAGCTTATAAAAATCAACCTTGAATCACCTTCCTTCGCAACAATAATTCCGCTTCAGGACTGGTTTAATCTCTCTGACACGTTGTCACAAAGAGATCTTAACGAGGAGAGGATTAACATTCCGGCAGATTCTGAGCATATCTGGAACTACAGAATACATAAAACAATTGAAGAGATTACCAATGATAACCTCTTCAAAAATTCTGTTAAGAAAATGATTTCTGAATCCGGCAGAGGATTAGAGATTTAGTTTCTCTCCCTCAGAATGAGCCACTACAACAGCAGCACAGGTATCACCGTGTACATTTACTGCTGTTCTTGGCATATCACACAGTTGCTGAACTGCCAAAATAAGTCCTATACCCTCAAGAGGCAAACCTACGGCACTAAGCACTACCGCTACCATCACCAGACCTGCCATTGGTATTCCTGCAGCTCCTATTGATGCCAGAACAGAAGTTAATACAATAACAAACTGTTGACCAACAGAGAGATCTATCCCATAAGCCTGGGCGATAAATATAGCAGTAACTCCTTCATATAGAGCAGTTCCATTCATATTGATAGTGCTTCCCAATGGGAGCACAAAGCTTGCAATCTTATTTGAAATGCCTGTTTTTTCCTGAGACTCCTTGATGGTTAATGGCAGCGTTGCTCCTGACGAGCAGGTAGAGAAGGCTGTCAACAGAGGAATGGACATCTGTTTCATATGTTTGTAGGGGTTAAGCCTCGTGAAGCCAAACACCAAAGCTGGCAAAACCGCCCCAGAATGGATAATGCAACCGGCCCAAACAATTGCAGTATATACTCCTAGGCTGCTGATTATACTTATCAGTCTTTCAGGATCACCATTCTGTGCTGCAACAATATTGGAAACAATTGCAAATACACCAAGTGGAGTGAACCTTACAATAAACAGAGTCATCTTCATAAAGACATCAAAAGCCGATGTAAAGAAGTTAGTCATAGTAAGAGATGAGTTCTCGCTAACTTTAGTTGCAAAAAAACCAAACAGGATTGCAAAAAATATTACCGGCAACATATTTCCTTTTGTCAGGTCAATAAATATATTTTCGGGTATAATGCTTACAATTTGATCTTTAAAAGATAGTTTTGTAACAGCAAGATCTGTGACGGTTTCGCTAAGATTGAGATCTGCTCCAACTCCCGGCTGAAAAATATTTACCAGCAAAACTCCGAGAGTTGTAGCAAGCAAGGTTGTAAGTAGGTAGAATGAGAATGTTTTACCGGCTAATCTGCCCAAGTCTTTGTATCCACCCAGACTGGAAACTCCCATAATGAGCGATGAAAAGACGATTGGGATTGAAATCATCTTTAACGCTCTGATAAACATATCACCAAGCCATTTAATTGATGGTGTAAATTCATGGAATAGAATTCCAAATGGCACTGCAATTATTATTGCAATCAGAATTTGCCAGTGAAGAGCAATTTTTTTCATTAATTAACCTGTTTTTTATATATTTTATTTAATACCAGCGCTATTGCTCCGTCTCCTGTTACATTGCAGGCCGTTCCAAAGCTGTCCATAGTTATATAAAGAGCTATCATAAGACCTGTAAGTGTCTGATCAAACCCAAGCATTGACTGTAACAGCGCCACTGCAGCCATGATTGCTCCACCCGGCACACCCGGTGCTGCAACCATGGTGATTCCCAACATCATAATAAAGCCGGAAAACAGGTCTAGCCCAGTACTCATTCCGGTCATGTACATTACAGCAAATGCACAGGAGACAATCTTTAACATGCTTCCTGAAAGATGAATAGTTGCACATAACGGAATTACAAAGTCTGCAATTTCATCATCAACTCCATTTTTCTTAGCCTGAGCAAGAGTAACAGGGATGGTAGCAGCAGATGATTGAGTACCTAAGGCAGTGACATAAGCCGGCAGCATTGTGTAGAGAGCCTTAAGAGGATTCTTCCCTGAAACTATACCGGCAATTGAAAACTGAACTAAAAGCAGTATAATATGCATTGCAAATATCACCAGGATTATTTTGAAGAAGAGAGAAAGTACTGAAGATACCTGGCCCTCTGCACCAATTTTAAGAAATATTCCAAAAATGTACAAAGGCAAAAATGGTATAATAACATCTTTAATAATAACAATAATAATATCCCGGAATTCCCAAAGGGCAGATCTTAGCTTTTGGCCGTTTACTGCAGATACACCAAGCCCTATAACGAAAGCAAGCACTAGAGAGGTTGTAACGCCCATAAGCGGGGGCATTTCAATAGAGAAGAAAGCTCCAATGTTTTCAGCAAGTTCAATACCGCTACCTCCAAAAGTATCTTCAGGATTTAGCAGCAAAGGTAGCGACCATCTGGTAGTAAAATATGAGAAGAAACCGGCAACGATTGTTGATCCGTAAGCTATTGCCGCTGTTATTGCGAGAAGTTTTCCTGCGCCTTTACCCAAGTCGGCAATTCCGGGAGCAACAAGGCCCAGAATAAGAAGCGGAATGATAAATCCTAGAAAATTGCCAAATATTCCATTAATTGTGGCAAAGATTCTAACTACCCATACAGGAGAAAATAGAGAGAATAAAATTCCAAGACAAATTGCTATTATAATCTTGGTTAAGAGTCCTGGTTTGAATTTTGTCTTCATGAAGATTATCTCTTAAATGATTTTTCTTCACCTTTGAGAACTCCTACTCCGTATTCACCATCAGATTTTGACCAAGCTCTATGCATAAGCCCTGTGTTGAATACAAATGATATATTGCCTTTTTTATCTACAGCAATTATTCCACCGCCTGACCCTCCCATGGGGTCAATTTTTTTAAAAATAACTTCGTTAGCCGCCGCTTCAAGGGACATTCCTTTATACTCCATAAGGGCACAAATATCAAAAGCAACTACTCTTCTTATCCAGAATTCACCGTGTCCTGTACCGGAAATTGCTGCTGTATTGTTGTTTGCATAGGTTCCGGCACCAATAATTGGTACATCACCTACTCTACCCCACTTCTTGCCGGACATTCCACCTGTAGATGTTGCTGCTGCCAGGTTGCCGTAAATGTCTAAGGCGACACATCCTACAGTTCCTCTGGGATCTGTATGTTCTTTATTTTCACGAATTCTATTGAATTGCTCTTCTCTTTGTCTGGTCGAAAAATAGCTATTTTCTACAACTTCAAGCCCCATTATTTTAGCAAAAGATGAAGCCCCTTCACCAATCAGGAGCACATGAGATGTACTATCTTTAACAAGTCTGGCTGCCATGATTGGGTTCTTTATGTCTTTAAGCCCTGCAACTGCTCCGGCCATAAGGTTTGAACCATCCATTATAGCGGCATCCAGTTCATGAGTACCGTCAATAGTCTTGACTGCCCCTTTACCCGCATTAAATAGAGGGCAATTTTCCAGATATATAACAACCTTTTCTACCGCCTCAAGAGATGTTTTTCCTTCAGCCAAAAGCTGTTCACCAATCTTAATTGCCTCAAGAAGATGTTTTTCATACTCAGCCTTTCTTTCGGTTGTCATTGAAGATGGAGCGCCTCCTGCTCCTCCGTGAAGTGCTATTGCCCATTTTTTTGTCTCACTTTGGGAGAATGAGCTTATTGTCGCGGTGGTAATCACCAGAGTGGTGAGTAAGATTTTTTTGATCATTGTTAAGTTTAGTTAGGTTTACAAATATAACATTTTTAGTGTTTTTGTCAGGAAAATTAAAGAGATTGTAAATAGAAAAGGGAGTGACTTCTAACAGACACTCCCTTTTCAGAAACAATACAAACTTAACCTTACTTTATAATTAACTCTTTTATAACATAGTCAGAAGGAGAATACTTATCTAAAATAAAAAGTATATACCTTATGTCAACTGCTATTGATCTTGAAATATCGTCGTCATATTTGTAGTCTGAAGCTACACCCTGCCAAATTCTGTCAAAATTAAGACCTACCAACTCTCCTTTTGAATTCAAAACGGGGGAGCCGGAACTTCCACTTGTGGTATGTGCGTTAGTTAAAAAATTGACAGCCATTTTACCATCTTTTGTGGCATAGCTACCAAATTCTTTATTATTTAAGAGATCTCTTATCTTTTTGGGCAGATAAAAATCTGACTCTTCAATGTTGTTGAGATATTTTTCATTTGCACCTTTTAGGTATGTTGTACTTGTGTAAATCATACCATCTTGTGCGGCTGTACCTTTCACTTGACCATAACTAATTCTTTGTGAGTTATTAGCGTCTGGGTAAAGACTCTTTTTTGAGTTCATCTCCAACACTCCTGAGATATAAGTATTGTTCATCTCCAATAATCTGGACTGCAGTGCACCGCGCTGTCTGCTAATTTTATCAACATTAACCATATAATACCCTATTGATAATTGGTAAAGGGGATCATTTTTAATTAAAGTTGATACATCTCTGTCATCATTTTCAAGGAATGCCAATAACTTGGTTTTGTTGGTAAAAACAGACTTTTCAAACACATCTTTAGATAACAGCTCAATATCTCCGTTATAAATAGAAATATACCTGTTCATAGACTCCGGTTTAAACATATCAGGCATCTCCTTATAGTATCTATAAAGCATATTCCGGAACATCTGTCTGTCCACTTCGTAGTCCCAGTTGTTGAAGAACTGATGAGTGAGCCCTATTAGCCTTGAAGCCTCTGAATTTGCAGCCTTTAAATCCAGATTCTTTCTTGAATAGATTGCTGCTAGTTTTTCAAATTTTCCTATGAAAGGGACAATCTCAGAACCATTAATTCCAGCTTCATTAAAATAGATCTCAGCCAAGTTATAAAGTGACACATCCTTATAGTGATCTTCCATTTGCTTAAGGATTTCACCGTACTTTTCAACTCTTTGTTTATCAGAATTCACCCATTCAGTAAATTTTCTCTCCTCTTCTCTTTTTCTGTTTACCAAATCCATCTTTGTTACGCCCATAATCTCACCTTTCCATCTAAGATAACTATTGCCCACCGATGAAAGCCTTGATGTATATCTAAATTTTAAGTCTGGATTTTCATTAATTGCACTATTAAGAATTTGCATTTTATCCTTTCTGATAGCAACTCTGTGGGCATTATCGGTGTAGATTATCTTTTCAAGAGCAAATGATGGAATGTACTGTCTGGTTGATCCGGGATAACCAGGTATCATAATAAAATCACCTTCTTTAACACCTTTAGATGAAATTGGGAAATAATGAATTGGTTTATAAGGAACATTTTTATCTGAAAATGGTGCTGGTTTATTCTCTTTATTTGCATATACCCTTAAGATTGCAAAATCACCGGTGTGCCTTGGCCAGCTATAGTTATCCTTGTCACCTCCAAATTTTCCTATAGCAAAAGGTGGTGCGGCAACCATTCTGATATCTCTGTAAACTGCATATACGTTCATAATATACTGGCTATTACCAAACAAAGATTGCATTCTTACCTCATATCTTGTGCCTTTGGTTACACTCTTTGCTATCTCCTTACCGTTTTGGTCGATTTTATCTCGTTTTGCAGCTCCTGTCAAACCCTCTGTCCCCACAAGAATTGCATCAGTTACATCTTCCATCCTAATAAGTTGCTTCATTTGCAACCCTCGGCACAGAGACTCTTCTGATGAATTTTTGGCCCAGTAACCATATTTTAAGAAATCATTCTTTTCTGTAGAAAATCGCTCAATATAAGAGAGTACAACATGGTAGTTAGTTATGATCAGACCACTTTCGGAGATAAAACTTGCAGTGCCAAAACTCCTCAAATTAGCACCCTCTCCCATCAGTCCTATTACCGCATCTTTAACACATGCTTTATTGATGCTGTAAATCTCTTCTGCTGATAATCTTAGTCCCATTTTTCGCATTTCAGCAAATTTCTGTTCTTTCAAAAGTAGTGGAAGCCACATTCCCTCGTCAGCAGTTGCTTTAAAATTTGATAAAAATGTTATTGATAAAAATATAATAAGTAATCTTTTCATTCTGTTATATAATTTTCCTATTGTGATTAGAAATGTTAGCCTTTAGTAATTATTGAGAGCAGAAAATCATAATGCTCGCGTTCACTTTTGGCTCTTCTCTTCTTTTCCAGAATTATTCTGGTTTTCTGTAATTGTCTGAATGCAGCTTCGCTAATTATTACCGGAATTCCAAAAACGGACTCATCCCCTCTTTTCTGAATAACTGAGATGGAACGCAGTGTCTGAATATAAACTATATGAAGATTTCTATCGTAAATATTAAGCTTCCCATCAATCTTCCACATATGTGAATCAATATCAGAGAGGTATTCGTTTATATTGTACCCCTCATTTAAGGGGAAGCTGCTTGTAACAACTCTGGGTAAAATGAAGTTGTTTAACAAAGAGGTCAGAACCTCGCCCTGTTTTTTTAGGACAGCATCTGTTTGAGTGCCTGTTATTGGGGTAAGATCTTTTCTGTCTAGATGTTGTGGTGCTTCTCTAAGTTGTTTTAATACAAATTGCACTGCCTCTTTTTGTTTTGATTTTGAGACATTTTTGAATTTTACAGGGTTAGCAGAGAGTGGCCCCTGCGTAACGTATGTGCCTCCGATGTAAGACATTGTTAATGTAATGTATCTAAAATATTGTTTAGAAAGAGCGTCATATCTAGTCTCTATTTCTTTAGTTCCACCTCCTGCTTCTGTGGTCCATTTAATAAGGCTGTCTAGTATTATTCTTGTGTTTAAAATGCCGTTAGTTGATGAGGTGATTATGTCATTGCCAAGAGACTCTGCCTGAGCAGCCGGATCTGGAGAAATTGGAGAGGCGATAAATGGTGCAAATTGATAGATAGGGTCCTCACCTTTTGATGTAAAAATCGATTCTAAATAGGGTAATTCATCATCCGGTTTAATAATATTGTGCAAATATTTGTAGCCATATTCTATTGATAAATAGTCGTAGGGCCCCAAAATTGGGGGTGTAAGTTTAACGCCTCTTTCCAGGTCTCCAGGTCTGGCAATGTGATTATTCCTTGCATAGTCCATAATTGATGCCGTTGTTCCAAATTCTGCAGTAAAAGTGGGCGATCTAAGGGAATCTGAAGGGTAGGCATAAGAGCTTCTCATGTTATGTTGTAATCCAAGCACATGACCAACTTCATGAGCAATTGCATATCTAACCATCTCTCCCATAATCTCATCAGAATAGTTCAATGCTCTTGCTGCCGGGTCTACAGCTGAAGTCTGAGTAAATCTCCACATATTTATGAGATTAACTACATTTTTCCACCACAAAACCTCGCCGTTTATTATCTCTCCGCTCCTTGGATCGGTCCATATCTGTCCTGCTGCATTTGCCTCTTCAAGAGGAATGTACCTAACTGCATTTATTGTTATATCGTATGGGTCAAAAGATGGGTCATTGGGAAACTCTTTTGCAATAAGTACATCTTTAAATCCAATCTTCTCAAAGGCAGAGTTCCAGTCTTCAATTCCCTTTTTTATATAGGGGATCCAACTTTCTGGAAAATATGGTTCAATATATATCACAATGGGGTTTGCAGGCTTAACTACTTCTCCTTTGAAATGTTTGTCAATATCTTGGGGAGATGGCTCTATCCTCCATCTTGAAATATATCTGTTTGTAGAAACAGGCTTTCCCGACCTATAACTTTTCTTATTAAAAGGTTGATAACCTACTCTGTCGTCGTTGAATCTTGTCATTAAAGGCTCCTTAGGAAGGAGGAGTAAAAAGTACTGAACCGTTATTGTGAATGTCTCTTTACCTCCCAAGAACTCATAATAACTTCTGATATTTACTCTGTTTTCAAACTCTTTTATAAACTGAATACCACTAATTTTGGGTTCAAGTCTGCCTTTTTTAACATTATCCGGAAGAGGCCATGCAAGCTGAACCTCCTCCGAAAAATATTTTGTTACATCAATAACTGATGCATCGTTTTTAGGATTTCTGGATTCAATGTCAAAAAGATTAACTCCTCCAATTTTCATATTTCTCTCCAGCACCTCATTTATTGGATTATCTGCCTCTGTGTCTACAAAGCTGCTAACCTCCTCAATTACCAAAGTGCGACCCCTTTTAGAAAATCTAGCTAAAACGGGAGGTCTTCTCATCTGGCCGGCTGCATAAACCTTTGCGTTAGGAGAACTAATATCAACTATTCTCGAACCAAACAAGAGGTCTCTACCAAGAATTGAATCCGGGATTTCAAACTTGAAATTCTTCCCATCTTGAATGACTTTAATAAAGGTCTCCTCTGATTTGAGATGGCTGAAAATTAGAATAAATACGGATAATAGAGCTATCTTTTTAATCATAATTATCTTGGAATATATCTGTATGAAACTTTATAATGTTCACCCTCTTTAACAATATCGTATGTACTGTTTAGATTCTTCATAAAGTAAGGTGAACTGCTTTTGAACCAAGCAGTAAAGAGTATTTCAGGAGTTGCTAGTGTGAAGTCATAACTACCTTCTACCTTAACCAGATCAATAACAACAGCGGCGATAACCGGATAGGTACTCATTTCAATTTTTCCGCCGGTTGCTTTTGAGTCCAGATGCCACTGTTTAAAACCATTTGCACCTGTTTCCCAGTCAACTTTAAGAATAATATTCGCTCTGAATTTTTGTGGGACTGTAGTTACAGTGCCTTTAAGAGGATTCTCACCGTCAGCAACAAATCTTAAGAGGGAGTCAGAAGGGTTGAAATGCCTTGTTGTTTTGCCCACTCCATAATCTGCAATAACAGTATCTGTATTTGCAAAATTTAGCATATCTCCAAGTCTTAGAACATCTCCGCCGGGAGCATTTGACTCGCAACCAAATGCAGTGTTAAATGAAGTATTTCTGAAGGTTTTTAAATAATTCTTTTTAACTGAATTCGCTAAAGCGTTTACAGTAACGTTTGATGACCAGCCTGTAGTTGTTTTAACATTCTGATAAATCTGAAATCCACTTCCGCTAAGTAATGCTGCTGTTTTTAAAATCGGAGTCATATCAACCAATGGATCATGGACATTCAATGTAAAAGATGATTTTTCCTGACTAACAGTAAAGGTTTTTTGATCAACAGGAGAAGCAGTTATTTTTAGATTTTTATTAAACCCTGCGTTGTCTTTTTTGTTGATTTTCAGGGTAAAGGTATATGCTGTTACATCTTTTGGTATAGTAAGTTTATTAGAATTACCTCCATTCACTGCAAAATCAGCTCCAATGGTCATATCACCTTCAAAAGCAAGATTTACTTGACTTTCAGCTCTTAGCGGCTGGTCAAGTTTTAGTTTCAAAGTAATATTTTCTGCATTAAAAGGATTTGTATGCAGAGTAGTACCCTCCATATCGAATGACATAACAGGTAAAACTATCTGCTTGGTCAATTTGATTTTAATCTCTGAAACCTGTTTGGGATCAATAACATAATCTGTTCCCGGAGCTAGAATTACTATAATTTCAAGATTTTCATCCCATATATTATTGTGTAAAATTGTTATTGGCAACTTGCCCTCATTTGCGCCTGCAGGAACTTTAATCTCCTTTGCAGCAACGGTATAATGCTCATTTTCTGTTGCAGACCCAGACATTCCCACCTTGATTGTCAATTCTTTGGAAGCCAATTCTGAAAGCTTTAATACAACATCATATGATCCGGTTTCGGTGTTAACGCTTATCTGTGATGTTTCAAATGTTACTAATGGAATTTTCACTTTGTTATCATCTATCTTTTCACATGACATGAATAATACCATAAAAGGTATCAATAGAAAAATTCTTAAGTAATTAATCTTGTTTAATTTTCTCATTATATTTGTTTTATAAGGTTAATATTCCAACTGCAAATCCAAAATTGCTCCAATTGGCAGAGCCAGCAAAGAGGTTACCACCATATATTCTGGCATATCCTGATAAGTTGGCATTCTTAATAAATTGAAGAGGGAATGTGTACTTTACACTTCCAAATAGCTCTGCTGTATTTCGTTTATGAAATTCGAGATCCGGTATCAATATGTTCTCTGCAATTTCTGTCTGTGAAGCCAGATTCAGCTCAGCGCCTGTATTTATACCACTGTTGAAGCTTCCTTCAAAAAGTAATTTTCTTTGTTTTTTTGCTGTGATAACATAAGCTCCACTTAATCCGGCAACGAGTTTACCTGCTGAGTACTCCGATTTTGGTAAGTAATAGATATTCGAAAAGGTTGAGTATCCAGCATTTACTCCAACTTTCCAATTGTATGAATCACTATTCTTTTGTAAAGAATATAGATCCCACTTGAGGATTATATCAGAAGTCAGTGATACAAACCTATTTTTGTAGGTATAGATTGTTACCCAGTTTTCAGTTGTTATTCCTGTTAATGTGTCTCTGGTGCTTATAAGATTCTGCCTGTGTTCGTCGGCTCCTGCGTCTTTAATATTAACATTTAAAAGAAAATTATGCAAGTAGCTGTTTTTCTTTATTAACAGATTTGATAACAAATTATAATTAAATGAATTAAATGATCCCGGAGTCTGTTTTTTATCACCGAGCGTCTCCTGCCAACTGGCATCCATTCCAAAAGAGACAAGCCAGTTAATACTATTGTTTTTATAGTTATACTGTAGTGCTCCTCCAGCATTATCACCAATGAATTGTCTTGAAAATGCACGGAAACCACCAATTCTGCCAATAGCATTTTCTAAGCCACTAAAAGTATAATATTTTAGGTTGGGATCGGTCTGTACGGTTGTAAGTCCTGGCATCTTCTCCTTATCAAAGCGGTAATTAAGGTTAATACCAATAGAATTATGGTTATCTAAAGTATATGTCAAAGATGGTATTATTGAGTAATCCAGGACATATGTTCTTGATCTTGGGTCTCTCTGTCTGGAAATATCTGCAACATGGTAATCGATGGTAAGCCCGTAGTTCAGTCCACTCTGCCTAACTGAAAACACTTTCAGATTGAGATCAAAATTTTGAGACTCATAATTACCTCTAACGCTGCTGCCATAAATGTATGGATTGGAGTTGTAAGTATTAACAACATCCGACCACGCCCGGTCTTCTTCTGTATTCATATTGAACGCAAATGAACCCCTTACATACACCTTTTCGCTAAATCGGTCATATCTTTCGGTTGAAAAGGTTAGACCATTATTGGCGGATCCCTCCTGAACCCTGTGGTGGTCTCCATTACTGTAATATTTTTGCAGAGATGTTAAACTACCTGTATTTACATTCGAAAATCCCATTCCCGCTGCGTTATCGCTTTTATTCCACAATTGCCTTAAAGCTTGCAACTCCCTCTTTTGGAAGTCAGGATATTTTTGAATCGAATCATTGCTTTGTCCTGATAATGTGCATGTAATAAAAACAATAGCAACTATAATTATTATAACTTTTTTCATATACATTTTCTAGTTAAGCAATAATGGATTATCATAATTTCTTGGCACGGGCCCTGACACAATAACAAAATCCTGAGTGCTGTTATTACTGTCTTTTAAAACAACCCTGCCATCTATCACACTGCTAATTTTTCTCTCGATTGATTCATTTACATATCCCGCTGAGGCATTTATAAACGCAAAACCAGCATCGACAATGTCCTGAAAACGTTTCAGGTTAACATCAGGGCCTGTTCCGGCGTTGTTTTTAAGACATTCAACTCCATCAAGAACAGTATTGATCGGTACTCTTCTGAATCTCTCTCCTGAGGTTCTTCCGGGAGCGAAATATTCAGGCCATTGCATTATGTCTTCATCTGTTTCAAATATGAAAACTGCATTAGGGGCTCCTGTAATCAGATTGAAAAATTTAATTGAAGTTGAACTTGATATTACGGGAAGAGCTTTAACATCAGGGTTACCTGTACCATCTAGATCCTTGACTTCAAAATCGGCATCAGCTAGGTTTACCGATGTTGAAGCACTTGTTCTATGATCTCTTGCACCTCTGGCCGCAATTACAATGCTCTTGCCAGGCAATATCGGATATGTAGTACCATTACCGGGGAACCTACATATTTGTCTAGTGTAAATGTATTCCGGGTTATCTTTTGCTAAATAAGCAGCCGGTGACATTGATTCAGCAAGAGCAAGATATTTGCCGTCGGCATAAACAACCTCGTCTGAATTATTGTAAATCTCTATAAAAGAATCAACTATGTAATTTCTATTAGAATTATCTTTTGTTCCTGAAAAATAAACTTTGGATATTAAAAGACTCCTCATAACAAGCATATCAAGTGCCATTTTAATATCTTTCTGAGTAAAGACTTGATAGTTGCTTAATGTAGCCCTTAAAAGTACTGTTGCCTTATCTTCAATCAGTTCATTGGTAGTAATAATACTTTTATATTCTGATCCACTAATCTCCCAACTTGTGTTAATTGTATATTCATCAGGGATTATTTCAGGAATGGTTAAAACACCATTATTATCTGTGGAAAATTTATATGTTTTGTAAGGGCTGGTAAAAACAACCTCTTTATTTGCGTACTTGATCCCCGGCTTGAAGTTTGAAGGGAGTTCAAATTCTATCTTCATATTTCTTACCTGCACAGGCTCTTCTCTTGTGCAACCAAAGGCAAAGAAGCTTATAGATGCGAGAATTATAAATATTCTTTTCATTTTCAATTAATTAAATTTTTACAAATAGTTCCATCCCAAATGAGAATGTTCCTGTATTTCTTTCTATAAGAGTCCCGGAAGCACTACTTGATTGGTAAGGAGTATAAAAGAAGATATTATTTACAAAGAATGAGAATCCCAAAGATTTTGATATGTCTTTTGTAAGACGTGCATTCAATATCCATAGCGGAGGCATTGTAATTGGATCTGTATCTCTAGGAGCTTTTATCTGATCTTTTAATAAGAGTCCTTTGATTCGATACTCCGGATCATCCAGCATATTTTGTGTAATACCATGATAAGAGAGGTCTGTATCTATCCATCCAAGCGGCGATGAGCTTTGGTTGGTTGTAACAGAGTATGTATACCATATAACTTGGCCGCTCACAGACCCAACCATTCTAAGTTGAGGAATGTGGCAGACAGCCCTTAACACTGTACTGAATCTGCGTTGTATGCTTTTAGAGAGTCCGGTAGGGTATTCAAGCTTAAATGGAGGTGTGTTTGCACCACCTTGTCCATAAACAGAGTTTGAGGGAATACCTACCGGGTTTGAATAGTTTGGTCCGTTCTCCCAACTTGATGTCTCCATAAATGCTCCCGACAAATCAAAAGAGGTTCTTATTGATTTGATCTGACCAAAACTGAAATCAAACTCGACACCTCTGTCAAGACTTGCCTGAGTGTTGCCTATTCTCCCACTTGTAGTAAATACAGTATCTATTCTAGCCGGATTGTTCCAGTCAATTATCGGTTTCTCTCCCGGTGTAATAATCATACCCTGATTTGCTGTATAATAATTTGAATAGTAGATCTCGTATTCCGTTAAATTTCCGAATCCATTAGCCATGTAGTCACGATATGCGACAACCGAAAACGACATATCATTTGGCAATTTAATATCTGCTCCAATTTCAGATTTTGTATTAGTAGCATTATTTAGCATATTGTTTCTCTCCACATAAGTTATATATGTTTGATACATAACCAGCTGGTTCTGAATACTTGTAGGTAGATATTTAGCTGCTTCTCTGTCTGAATACCTTGGCTCGGGGTATAAATGAGAAAGACCCGGTGTTTTTGAGTTTCTGCCCCAGCCACCTCTCAGTTCAATCCAATCTGCTAACTTCAGTGATGTATTAAATCTTGGAGATATAGAGGAAACCTGTTCAGGCTGCCCGGGTTGAAGCATATCGAACCTTACACCTGCCTGTAGTTTGAATCCCATATTATCGCTAAATTTCCAATTAATATTATCTTCAAAATATGCAGAAACCTGATTGATTCTTGGAATATCATAGTAGGGTCTAGGTCTTCCGTTGCTATTTGGTCTTAAAGGCAGTGCATCATCTTCGTTGTAAAAACCTTTAGCCCTGTTCTCCTCTAGCCTATACTCTACCCCCATATTAAATCTCTGATGAAAATCACCAATGTTATAGAAAAAGGCATTCGAAACTTTAGCAAAAAAGCTTCTTGGTCTGCCAATTGTACCCCCCGTAGCTCTGTATGAGTTAGTAATATATGGAACTTCATAGTAGCCGGGAGTTAGAGAAGTTATAATTGGCAATCCTCCTCCTGCAGAAACAATTGTAGTGTTTTCGGACTCATTTAATGACTGCGAATAACCCATTGCATAAGATAGAGTTCTCATTAATGGAGCATTCACACTTATTCTACCGTTATGGCTTAGTCTTAATGACATTGATTTTTGTGTGTTTTCAGATCCCTCAATAATGACGTCAGGATCAGTTCCTCTGAAGTCTAGTAGATTACTGAAAGATACTTTAGAATTTGTATACCATATTTTACCAATTGATCTTGTGTATGTTACCCCTCCTGAAATTCTGTCAAATGAGGTGCTTTTCTGCCTTGGATCACCCCATGCCTGAGCATAATCAATATTTGCATTCATACTACCCTTGTTTTTCCCAAAATTCCAACCTTTTCCTAGGGAGGTATTGAATGTGACTGGATTTATTTTAGTTCTTATCTCATAAGGTGTATAACCAGCCTTTGTATTTACAATTACTGCTCCGGAAGCTAAATCGCCATATTCGGCAGATGGAATACCTCTGATAACTTCAATAGATTCGATGTTGTCAGCTCCAATCTGTCTTAGATCTACCCCAGTTCCTCCGGTTGAACTAATCGCTGTTTTATCAGAAAGTGAGGCATTGTCAGAAACCGGAACACCATCTACCAAAATTGATGTTCCGAATGCGTTATTTGCACTTGCGGTATTTAATGTTCTGATAGTGATTTTTTCAGACGAAGTCATATTGCTTACACCTGAAAGCAGCTGACCGGGAATAAGTTGCATAATATCTTTCAAACTTGTTGCCTGAAGGTGATCCATGGCCTGTCTTCCAATCTTAGAACTTGTCGATGTGCCTGCTACACTTTTTGTAGCTGTTACAACAACCTCGTCAAGTTCAAGTGAGGTCTGTTTAAGCCTTATAGCAATCTCTTGATCTCCATCTATGATAATCTGGTTATTATATGTTTCATATCCAATTATCATAACCTCCAGGTTTGCATTACCTCCCGGCAAATTTTTAATAGAAGCGATTCCAGTGCCATTTGCAATTCCATATGCTCCATATTGCCTGATTAATGCCGAAGCTCCAACTAACGGATCTCCTGTCTCATAATCATGAATTTTCAAGGTAAGAATGCCCCCCTTTGGTGGATTCTGTTTTATTGGCTGGGTAGGAGGAGCTTTGATTATAAGTATTACTCCGTTATCAATTTCATATGTGAAGCCTGTATTTGACAGGATATCCTTCAATATCACCTTAACATCTTTATTTTCTGCAGAATAGGTTATATCCTTTATTCCTTTGATGTCTTCTCCTTTAGAGAGATATCCTAGACCTGTTTGATTTTCTATCTGCTTTAAACACTGTTCCAGAGTAGCTTTCTGTACACTAAAGGATTTTATCTGTTGGGAAAAACCCATCAAAGCAAAACCCGGCATCAGAAAAACCACTAAGATTAAGAAGATCGCGCTGCTAAATTTTTTCATAAATTATTATATAAATGACCTTTTTGTATAACTGCTAACATGCTGTTTTTTACTTTGAAACTTTGTATTTTACAACAACAAGATTTTTTTCAAACTGGAAATCTACATTTGACACCTTAGACATCTGATCAAGAACTATTTTAAGGTTATCATTCAGGGGTATCTTCCCGCTAAATTTTTCAGATTTGGATATATCATCAGAATAATAGACGTTTATATCATATCTCCTCATTAGTATCTTAAAAATCTCCTCAAGAGACATCTGCTCAATACGTAAATTATTGTCAATCCAAGAGGTATATAACTCAACATCTACCTTTTGAATTGAAATTGATTTATCTGACCTTGAATATTTTAGTTGATCTCCCGGAGTAAGCACATTCTCGATGCCTGTTTTCATTGGAATCAGAACGGAGCCGGAGATCAGAGTGGTTGCGCTACTCTCTTCCTGATCGTATGCATTAACATTGAATTTTGTACCCAGCACTTTTACGCTGTAATCTGTAGTCTCTACAATAAAAGGTCGTTGCGGATCATGTTTAACGTCAAAAAAGGCCTCGCCGGCAATTTGGATTCTCCTTTCACTTTTTCCAAATCTGACTGGGTATTTAATTTTACTTTGAGCATTTAGCCATATTCTTGATCCGTCATTGAGGACAATAGAGAAAGAACGTCCTTTCGGAGTTGATAGTTCGTTATACTCGTTTGGCATTTCAGCTGATTGATCAAGTATGGTTTCATCATCATTATCATTAGTGATGCCTTCATATGAAATCTCTCCCCCTTTTGTATCTAAAACTACTCCTCCTGATAACTCCTTCGCGTTATCAGTTGAACTCAAATCAACTATTTTGCCTGATGCAAGCTGCAATGTGACAGATCCATCTGCAGGCATAATCTCTTGAACAATCATTGAATCAATTACTGATTCATCTTTTGTCGGGGCAAAAATTAATACAGACATAAGTAAAACTACAGCAGCTGCAGCTGTAGAGTAGTATAGGGATTTCTTATTACGTTTAAACAAAATCTTTAACCAGGCTCGGGTCACATTAATTTCAGAAATTGCCCCTTTTCGGTATTCAATATATTCCAAGTCCTCTTTATCAGGACTTTCAAGAATTCTATCCACCTCTTTTTCAATCTCCTCAAAGGCTTTGTAAAATTTATCTTCTGTCATAAAACAATATTTCTTTAATATATAAACGAATAAATCAGAAAAAGGGTGACTGCATCTATTAATTTTAATGTCATTATATAAAAAAAAACGGAGGCGACGCCTCCGTTTAACCATTTATTGAATTTAATCAATATTCATTATGACAGCCTAATTCTTTTTAACAGTGATTAAAAAGATAACAATGTAACCAGTAACATCATAAATACATCACCATATGTCTCTTTAAGATTTTTGTAAGCTCTTGATTTTAATGTTTTAATCGTATTTACCGATACTCCCAACTGATTGGCAATTTCCTGGATTGAAAGACCTGACATAGAGAGTTTCATTATCTCTTTGGTTTGGGTTGGGAGTTTTTCAATTGCCTTTTCCAATATTCGAAATGCCTCTTCTTTAACAGCAAAATCAACCTCATGTGTAATGTGCTCGATTGATTCTATTGTATCGCCCGGAGGTCTCTTTTTTCGCAGAAAATCTATACATCTGTTTCTTGTAGATAGGTATATGTATGATTTAAAAGCAATTTCGTTTCTAAATATTGGTTTTGAGCGCCAGATATTCATAAATACGTCTTGGACTAAATCCTCTGCATCATGCTTACTTCCAATCAACTTGATTGCAAACAGAACCTGGGACGCATAAAAGTCTTTAAAGATCTCTTTAAATGCGTACTTTTTGTCTGATATATAAATATGTTGCTTAAACATTTTTCTCAAACCATCAAAGTTAGCAAAAATCTTTGTCCGTCACCAAGTATCCTATCTAATAGTCTTCTCCAGTGAGTAACTCATAACAAAAAAGCCCGATGATTTCTCATCGGGCTTGTAAAAGATGGCGGCTACCTACTCTCCCACTTGGTATAGCAGTACCATCGGCGCAAACGGGCTT
>PHDA01000036.1 GCA_002842465.1 Bacteroidetes bacterium HGW-Bacteroidetes-7 | reverse complement strand
TTGAAATTGTCTTTACAAAACGCCCATCACTTTCATATAGCCGTAGAGGGAAGAGAAACCGTTTACCTGTAGAATAGAGATCGTCTTGTAATGCAGAATAATTACGAGCTCCCTCAAATTCTATATCAAACTGAACATACCTGTCTCCATTAGGACCCCAGTCTATTGGGCATTGGTTTGCAATATCACTTGCTATAAACATGTTCCAAAAATTCCATTTTTGTTTTGCTACTGGAAAATCCCTCATCCCCGAATCAAAAATATCTTTTTGATAATATTTTGCTTGTAAAAAGGGGGATTCCTGTTTTATTTTTTCGAGCATTGCTGTTTTTTCAGCGTCAAAAACGGGCTTAGGAGGAAAGACGGATGACAGCTGTAATGGGATATTATCATCCAGATTAACTTTTCTCTCTCTTAGGGTCTTTCTCATGTCTTCCTCTGAAACAAGGTTTGACAAACGGGTCTGCACGCCATCATACACCTGATATGTCAAAGAACCCCCTTTTTCTACAACAACATCAGATAAAAATGTTGGATAGACTCCTTGTTGCACATATACAACACCATGATATCCAGATCCTAGAAGGTAGCCCCATTTAGAAACTGTTTTAACAAAAGTGCCGTCATACTCATACAGTTCAAGGGTAAAGGTCATACAGTTTTTAGTTCCCGCCAAATCATCAATCACACGATGAGGCCGGTTATTGGGGTCAAGTACCACATTTACTACTACATATCTATCTCCGTTTTCACCCCAATCAATAGGTTTTTTGGTTGAGACATCCATTGCTGCCTGAAAATTAGATAGTGTCCAATTTTCATATTCTCTGGGAATGGGCATACTCTGCTTTGCTGACCATGCTTTTACCTTGTAGTATTTAGTGTAAAAAGAAGACAACGCACCTCCTCTTTTTGCTAAGGTCAGGATTAATTGGGCTGTATCATCGTTGTTCTGAGCGTGTGCAGATAATGAGAAGATATAAATGAGTAATAAAACTAAAACACGTTTCATAAATTATACTTTTTTTAGGCTGGCAATTCCTAACAAAAGTATCTATAATTCTTGAAATTAAATACCTATTTGTGCAGTTGTTCGCTTATTTTTGAGAGCAATATTTTCTTGTTAATTGGTTTGCATATAAAATCGGAACAACCACACTGTAAGGCTTTAATTCTGTCAGTATCAGAAATATATGCTGATTGAGCTATTATTGGTAAATATGGCTTAAATTCTTTAATCAGAGTTGTTGCTTCATAACCATCCATCTCAGGCATTTTAATATCCATCAACACCAAGTCAATATTGGGATTATATTTACAGAGATTAACAGCTTCGATGCCATTAACAGCCCTAATTAATATAATTCCTTTATCCGACAATATTTCTTTCAATAGGTCAAAACTGGAATCACTATCTTCCGCTATTAATAATGTTTTAGTGGTGTGAAATTTTAAATTTAAATCTTTAACTGTGAGTGTGTCAGGCGGGTTATTTGGAGTTGTGTTTTTGTAAGGGATTGTAAAATAAAAGACGGTTCCTTTCCCCAATTCAGAAGTCAACCACATTTTTCCTCCTAACATTTCGACATAGGCTTTTGAAATAGAGAGCCCCAATCCTGAACCTCCAAAATTGCGTGTATCGGTGGTTTCAACCTGGCGAAAGCGTTTAAATACTATTTCCTGCATATTCAGCGGAATACCAATTCCGGAATCTTCAACATAAAACTCCAACTGATTGTTCTTTACCAAATAACCAAAATTGATAAAACCTTGCTGGGTAAATTTTAAGGCATTACCAATGAGATTGGTAAGTATTTGAGATAGCTTGGTTGAGTCTGTTATAATAATGGCCTCATTATCTGACAGGTCCGTTTTGAGTGTAAGTGCGATACTCTTTTCTTTAGCTTTTGGGGAAAACTGCTCGTAAATAAGGCTACATAGGGTATTAATATTGATATCATTTTCCTGAACTTTTTCCTGCCCGGCCTCAATTGAGGCAATCCTGATTATATCATCAATTATGGCAAGCAACTGATCACTGCTTTGAATAATAATATCGGTAAAATCCTTACGCTTCTCGGATGTTAAATCCGGGTCATTAAGAAAATCAGAAAAGCCCACTATGGCATTCATGGGAGTTCTGATTTCGTGTGAAATATTGTGTAGGAAAGCAGTTTTAAGGCGGTCGCTCTCCTCTGCCCTCTCCTTAGCGGCTATCATTTCTGCCTCGTCAAGTTTGCGTTCGGTAATATTGCTTGAAATTCCAATAATGCCGGCAAGCTTACCATTTGAGTCAAGTATTGGGGTGTCGGTTACAAACGCAGGAAAAATATCTCCATCTTTTCTTTTCACATTAAATTCTCCGGACCATGTTTTTCCTTCGCTTAATTGTTTCATTATATCCATGGCCTGCTCATTAGATTGTATGGCAGGTGTCAAATTAATTATATTTTGTCCGATTGCTTCTGCCGAAGACCAACCATATATCTTTTCAGCCGCATTGTTCCAATAAATTACATTGCCTGACAAATCAGTAGCAATAACTGACTGACCTACATTGTTTAACAAATTTGCCTGGAACTTTATTTCGTTGAGAATCTTTTTTTGCTCGGTAATATCCTCAACCATTCCAATAATTTCATGTGGTAAACCGTTGTTATCTTTTAGTGCTGTAACAAAAAGGTTTGCCCAGATTAAACTTCCATTTTTATGGATGTATCTTTTTTCCATGTTATACCAGGAAATTTTTCCATCTGTCAGTTCAGTAAACTGATTCAAATCTTTTTCGATATCTTCCGGATGAGTAAAGTCAGAAAACTTCATTTTAGATAATTCATCCTTAGTGTAACCAAGCATTTTTGATAATCGGAAATTTGATATTATTGGACTTCCATTCAAATCAATCAGTGCAATAGCAATTGGCGCCTGATCAAAAATGGCCCTAAAACGTTTTTCACTGTCCTGAATAATTTGACCTGCAAGCACCCGTTCTGTTATATCCCGCCCAATTCCAAGAATACCAAGCAAGGTCCCATCTGAATCGTATAATGGGGATTTTATGGTTTCCAGTAACGCACGATGCCCGTCGTCTGCAAAGGTGACCCACTCTTCGTTGCTGGTATGTTTTCCTGCCTCCATTGCTTTTTTGTCGTTTTCGCAGAAAAAGTCGGCCAATTCCCGGTCAACAAAATCATAATCGGTTTTACCTATGATATCATCTTCATTGGCCCCAAAGAATCGTTCGAACATAGGATTGCACGAAAGGTACACCCCGTTAGCGTCTTTTAACCAAATTAAATCCGGGATAGTATTCACAAGTGTGCGGAGATGAGATTCACTCTTCCTAAGTGCCATGTGAGATTTTCTTCTAATTGTTGTATCCCGTATATTGCATTGAATAACCTTAACCTTATTCTCCAAATATACATTACTGACAAACTCAACATGAATTTCACGCCCATCTGAAGTTACAAGAGGTAAATCATCATATCTAATATATTCTTCTTTTTGCAACTCCAGAAACCTCTCTTTATTCTCATACATATCATGAAAAGAGCCTATTTCCCAGATAAATTTTTCAATAAATTCATTTTTTGTATAGCCAAGCAAATCAATCAAAAACGGGTTAACATCAACAATTTTTCCGGTATCGGCATTGAGGATAAGTATCCCGTCCTGAGCAGATTCAAAAAGTCTGCGGTAGCGAGATTCAGAAAGGCTCAAAGCATCCTCTGTGAACTTACGACTTGTTATATCCTGTGAAATTGTTGCAATAATATTTTTTCCCTTATCATCAAGAATACGCGATGAGTCCCATAAAACTGTTTTGATTTTATTGTCCTTTGTTAAAATATCTATTTCGTTAACTTTATGCTCATCGTCCAGATGATTTTTTAGCAACTCAAGTGTTTTAGCAATTTTTTCTTTTGGCAAAAGAACATCTATTTTCTTTCCTATTATTTCAGACGAATCGTAACCGCTCAGCAGCTCAAATTGACGATTGAAACGTTTTATTTTCATAGATTTATCCCATATAATCATTGGAGTATACATGTGATTCAACAGGATGTTTAAAGTATCACTTGTTGCACGATTGATTTTTTCTAAGGAATTTTCTTTGTTTCTATTTGTTGTGATATCACGTATGTTACATTGAATAACCTTTTTCTTTTTTACTAAATATACATTACTAACAAATTCAACATGAATTTTTCGACCATCTGAAGTTACAAGAGGTAAATCATCATATCGAACATATTTTTTTTGCTGTAGTTCAAGAAATTTTTCTTTATTCTCAAAAATATCCCGAAAAGCACCTATTTCCCAAACCGATTTTTTTATAAATTCTTTTTTTGTATAGCCAAGCAAATCAATTAAAAACGGGTTAACATCAACAATCTTCCCGTTTTTGGCATCAAGTATTAGTATCCCGTCTTTTGCTGATTCAAACAAGCTTCGATAGCTTAGTTCAGAAGCATATAACTCCTCTAATATGTTTGCCTTCGTTTTTATTTGTTTTTTCATGATATTCAACAATCTTATAACCAATATAATAACCATTATATTCTCCCAAATATAGGTAAATGGCTTTATTCATATATTATAAATAATTGGAATTTTTTTGCATTATTATTGGTTATCCAAATCTTGACCGTAGCATTAAAATGCCACATAATAGCACACCAGTAACCGAAGCACAAAATGTAGTATGCTTAAACCTCTTATTTTAATACTGAAAGAATTTTTTAAATTTCTGAGAAACCACTTGTGGGTTCTGCAAATTTTTGACTTCCAGTAAAGAGCACATCAATCACTATCGGGTTGTGCAACTTTAAAGCGCCTTCAAGAATTTTGTTTCTGTATAAGTCCAACGACGCAATTGTAAGCGCGTTGTTTTCTTCATGGATTAAGACATGGATTAGCACATAGGGAACTCTCCCCGGTTGTACCATCCTTACGTATGTTTTTTTTATAGAAAGACCCGTTAATGCTTTATTTATTGACTTTTCAAGCGTTGCTGTAGTCTCCAATGATGGAGCCTTATTTAACAGGCCCATTATTGCATTCCAGGTCATGCGAACAGGTATTCCAATTGAAAGGCTGGCAACCAGCGCAGTAAGCACCGGGTCGATATATGCAAGATGCTCTGTAAATGAAGTGTGCTGCAAAAACCATGTTGTGACAAATGCCACTAAAACCGTAGAGGAGATTATAGTATTTACAGTCCAGTTTTGATAATCAGCTTTTACCAATGGACTTTTATTTGTTTTGTATGAGCGATAAAGCATTAATGTAACAGAAAGACCAACAAGGCTTGCGATTGAGGCATAAATTATTGCCGGCTCGGAGGATATCTCCCTTCCATCGGCAAAGATTGACATTAAAGCTTCAAAGAACGCAATTAACGATACCCCAAGAATTAGTAATCCCTTTACTGCATTTATCAGGGCTTCAAAGTAACCATATCCAAAAGGGAACTTGTCATCATCGGGGCGTTTAATAATATTGAGAATCCTTAATGTAATAATTGCCGTTACAAAATAGCTGATATTAAAGACACCATCAAGTAATATGACACCTGAATTTGTAATTATTGAAAAAGTGATTCCCAAAATACCAACCATTAAAGAGGCTACTGTTGATAGAATCAATGATTGTTTTTCTGATTTCATGTTTTAAGATCATTTCTCGGCAAATTTAATCAGTTCTTTATTAAACTTAGAAGTTTCCTCCAGAAACATGCTGTGCCCGCTATTTTCAAAGGCAACAAGTTGTGAATTTTGTATGCCCGACTTCATCTGTTCTGCCAAATCGAAAGAACAAATTTTATCTTTTTTACCATGTATGATCAATGTGGGAATTTTAATTTTCTTCATATCCGGCCTAAGGTCGGTATCGCGCAAAGCCACTAAACATTGAGCAGTTGCATAAGAGGAGGCACTTAGTCCGATTCCATTAAGCCAGCCCCCTATTCCTTCGTTTAAGGCGGTTTCAGTGGCTGAGAAAATCTTAGCGAAATTAGAAAGAAGTTTTGGCCTGTCGCTATTGTTCAATTCAATCAACTCATCAACAGCACTCTGTGGCAGGTTGTACGGAAAATCTTTACGCTGAGTCCAAATTGGGGCTGCTGCTCCACATAATACCAGCTTAGAAACATGAGCACCATTATAATATGACAAATAGCGTATTGCAATGGATCCTCCCATCGAAAAGCCTACCATAACAGCATCTTTTATTCCAAGTTCACTTAGAACCTCCTTTATATCTGATGCATGTGTGTCGTAGTTATAGGCCCCGTAAGGTTTATCTGACTTACCAAACCCTCTAAGAGTAATTCCGATTGCACGAAAGCCTGCATTAATCAAGTCATTGTATTGATATTCATACATTTCATCACTTAATGGCCAGCCATGTATCAATATAATTGGTCTTCCCTCTCCTGCATCTGTAATATGAAGACGAACATTGGGCTCTACTTGAATGTACTCAGCCCTGGCAGTAACTTTATTTGTTTTTAGCATTTTGATTAATATCTAAATATTGCTGCAAGCCCTGTTTCAGATGGCATCTTTGCGGTTGGAAGTACCATCACTTGTCCACCCATCTTCATTACCAATTCTCCCATATCATCTAAAAGGTCATCAACTTTGGGGTTAATTAAATCTTTTTTCTGAGTATTGCCTGTTACAAGATTCGTAATCCTAACAGGTATTATCCGGTCGGCCTCAACAAGAAGCGTTTCAACCCTTCCCTCAACTGCCGCCACGGCAATCTCTTTGTAATCATCACTTCCCTTACCATTTGCCCTTGCTTGCTCAAAAATGGCAACCACTTTGTCAAGTTTCAGATGATATTCGGGTTCCATTATTTCCCAGGCCATACTTGCTAGTTTCTCTACTGAAACCGAAGTTGGGTTAATTGTAATACCATTGGGCATCAATAGTGGATTTTTATTTACCTTCTGAAAAAGGCTTTGGTGTTCTGTCAAAGCTGCAAGAATAAGTGGCCAGCCAGAAGGTTTCGAATAATGCTCATAAATTGAACTAGCTACAACACGAAAAAATCGTTCAGCGTCTTTTTCAGTTTCGTCTTTTCTGCCGCCCTGACCGTGGTGCATAGCTGAGCTTTCTCCTCCTGACCCACCATAAGATGCAACTGTTGAATGCTTGTCTGTCAATTCATCTCCAAGTGCTTCAATTATGGTTTTTGGAGTATCAGCAGTGAGTTTAACTTCAATTAATGAGTGACGGTTGCCCTCAAAAAGACGGATATCACGAAGCGTTAAACCCAATACATGAAAATGGTCAAGAGATTGCAAATATTGCCTTAGCGGTTTAGTGTGGAAACTGTCGGCCACTAATGCCAACTCATCAAACGACTTATGCGCTCCTACAACTTTAAACAACCCGGTTGTGCTAAAAACTGCCAATCCATCAAATGTGTGATTCCAAATACTATCATCTTCAGCAAGAGCTTCAAAAGGCTCAAGATGTAATTTAACATCTCCTGATGAGTATTTTTGCAGCAGGGACTCTTTCATTTGCCTGACAAGATTTTTAAACAGGATTACATCCTGAAGGTTTTCAGGATGCTTTCGGTGTGTAGGCATATATAATGAAAGACAGGGCTCCTGATCTATTGCCAAGAGCTCCTGAATCAATTCTTTTGTAAGTAATTCCATTGTATTTTATATTAATCCGTCAAATAACATTTAGTTTTTGAAAGATGCGGATATTAACAATGAAAAACCTTACAGCATTTTAGTAAATATTATCATTATTCACACATTATCTTCACATGTTACTTTTTAATAGCGTAACGAATCTTCGGCCATTAAAGTGACAACTTTATTCTCAAAATTGTAAAGTTTTACAAAAGTATTTGAGGAGGCATCTTTGCTCTGAGGTGTGATAACAATAAAATTTGCAGTGGTTTTGTTAGGATTATGGTCTATCCATGTTCCTGAATTTGCATAGATACTTTTTTGTCCGTTATTGTCTTCAGAAGTAACTATTACAGGAACGTGCGAATGGCCAAAAATAACGATTCTTTTATCAGAATCCGGATTCAAAAAATATTGAATCTTTGCCATATCATCTGTTTCAGTTGCACTTGATGCATTGGCAATAGCTTGCTGAACAGGAATATTAACATCTACACGATTGTGTAACTGCCTTTGATCCCATGTGTCCTGAATTCCTTTATAAAGATTGACATCTATTAAACCTCCTGCAGTTTTCTGAAAGGGTAGTAAATCGTTTACAGAATATGTTCCTGTCAATCCATTTACATTTGTTACAAAAATATTTTCATCAAACTTATTTTCAATCGTAAAAAGATTAATTGACCATTCCCATAATTTCCAGTATGCAAAAAGCAGATCCTGGCTTTGATTTCCCGAAGCATTCCTTGTAACAACAGGGACAACATCGGCTGCGATTGGTCTTTTCTGAGACACGTGCAAAGCAGCCAAACGTGTGAAAAAGTAGCCTGGAGGCATTATAGTACCAGGGGCAATATCCTGGTTAGAAATTGGGTCAGGTGCACAAAAGAAATTGTAGCGGTGCCCGTGCTCAATTGCAATTGTTGGATAATCGGCCGGAGAGTAGGTGCCTAAGCCCAGTTCAGGATCTCGTTTCTGGTTTATGCCCGGAAGGATTAAGGCTACACTTTCAGCAGTAACTGTTAAATCATGATTACCCGGCACATATGTCACTAAAATTTTCTTCTCATTAATAATACTGTTTAAAGCATCAATTACCCCTTTGTTGGCAGTCGCTATGCGTTGTACAAAATCGGCCTGATCCTTTCCCTGATATGTATCAACTGTAGCCGGTACAAACCACTCATCAAGTAAATCTCCGGCAATTACAAGCTCTTTTACATTAGGAGATTTTTTTAACTGCTTTAGCAACTCTTCAAGCGGTTCAAGATTTTTGTTACATTCTGCATAAGCGAGGTCTGCCCCGAGATGAATGTCACTGATAACGACAATCATATTTCTCTCTTTTCCGCCATTGCTAAATGGGTCAATTGCCTGATTTTGTGTGCCTGAATTGCCACATGATGTTAAACCTAAAAACAAGATGCCCAATAAGCACACAGCTAACGACTTAATAAAATTTTTCATGTTTTGATATATTTTGTAATTGAATTCCATTTTCAGGTTTTTGCAAGTCTGCACTCTAATATCGCAAAGAGTCTTCTGACATCAGAGTTACAATTTCATTTTCAAAATTATAGAGCTTAACGTATGTGAGTGATGTAGCCTTCTCATTTTGCGGAGTAATAACTACAAAGCTCATAATTGTGTTAGCTACGCTATTATGGTCAATCCAGGTTCCGGTATTTGCGTAGATTGACTTTTGTCCATTATGGTTATTGGAGGATATAATTTTTGGTTCGTGAGTGTGGCCAAAAATTACAACTCTTTTATCTGAGTTTGGATTCAGAAAATATTGATTTTGAGCTTGAATGTCAGACTCACTTGATTTGGCAGCATTTGCTATTGCCTGACTAACCGGAATATTCACAGCAACTTTGTTGAGAATCTGTCTTTGGTCCCAAGTATCCTGAATCCCTTTATAAAGATTTACATCAATAATTCCTCCGGGGGTATTCTGATATGGCAAAATATCATTAACTGAGTACGCTCCTGTGAATCCATCCATATTTGTAACGATTATTTTCTCGTCAAATTTGTTTGGTATTGTGTATTTGCTCAAGGTTCGGCTCCATACACTCCAATATATGAATAGCATATTCTGACTGGTATTTCCGGTAGCATTTGGAGTAACAGCAGGGATTGTATCTCCGGCTGGTGGAAAGTTGTTCACGAAACTATGAACTCCTATCCTTGTGAAAAAATATCCCGGAGGAGTAATGGTACCGGGAGCTATATCCTGGTTTGAGATTGGATCGGGTGCACAGAAGAAATTGTAACGATGTGCGTGCTCAATAATTATTTTCGGGTTGCCGGCCGGGGAGTATGAACCTAAACCCTGCTCAAAATCTCTAGCCTGGTTTATTCCGGGAAGTATACTCTCTACGCTCTCCGCAGTTATTGTTAAATCATGATTCCCGGGGATATATGTGACTAGTATCTTCTTCTCTTTAATTATGTTGTTAAAAGCAGCTATTACCCCTTTATTAGCCGTTGCAATGCTTTTAACAAAATCTACCTGATCTTTACCCTTATAAATATCTACTGTTGCTGGAGCAAACCACTCATCAAGCATATCTCCGGCAATGACTAGCTCCTTTACATTGTTGGCTGATTTTATTTTTGTTAGAAATAGTTCAAGCGATTTAAGGTTTTTATTGCACTCGGCATAGGATAGATCGGCACCCAAATGGATGTCGCTAATAACAACTATCATATTCCGTTCTTTTCCTCCATTGTCAAAAGGATTAACCCCATTCCATGGAGAGACCTCTTTTTCGCATGAAGAAAACAGGCTGATCAATAGTGCTGATAATAAAAGGGTTAATCTTTTCATTATGAGTTTTGAAATATTTAATATTTATTGAGAATATCCAAAACGATTGAGTTGAACTTTTCAACCTCCTCAACAATAGGGCTGTGAGCAGAGTTATCGAAAGTGAAAAACTCTTTTTGGGGAGCATTCAACTGGTCAAAGAAATCTTTAGCCACAACAAAAGGTGTCTGATAATCGTATATGCCATTAAAAATATAAACAGGAATCTGCATGCTGTCAATCTCTGTATATAGGTTTGTACTTACAACCTCTTTCCACAGATGTTTAAGCGAAAAAATACTCCCAGCCATATATTTAAACTTTTCGCTCAATGTGTACTCCTTTGCAGCAAGAAGCATTTTTATATAAGGCCACATGCTTTTCATTTCACGAGTGACTCCGCCACCATATTTAGAAACATACATCCTTTCGTACATTATAAAATTGATCCAGGTATCAGTAGTTGCAAGTGAATCGGGAAAGGTCATTGATGACAGTTTCTTCAACCCCTTTTTATCGTTTTTAATTTTCGCCTGCTCTTTAACCCACTCAAACGACACACTCTCACCTCTGTACTGGTCGCAAACCTGACCAATTCCAAAATATGCATGGTATAGCTCGGGGTACTGATAAGAGGTAAGTATCCCTAGAAAAGAGCCCCAGGAGTGTCCCATCAAAAATATTTTTTCCTGCTTGAACCTCTTAGCCAGGAATAATGTCAACTCTCTGGTATCTGAGATGAGCTGAGGCACAGTCATGCTTTCACCCTTAACTTTTTTTGAATATGATTTACCGGCACCACGTTGCTCCCAGTAAACCATGACAAAGTTTTTCTCCAGATGTGGGTTTGTTTTGTTGATAAAGGTAAACTCCGGACTGCCCGGCCCTCCGTGAAGAAAAAGCATAACCGGTTTTGTGGAGTCCATTCCCCGTACAATAAGGTACTGATCGACACCTCCAAGAGTTATTTTCTCTATTGAAGAGATGCTTCCCGGTATTGTTATTCCGGCGGAATCTGTTATCGGCTGAGGCTTTCCGGGACTCTTAATCCACAAAAAAGTTGTTGCCAATAAAAGAACAACAAATAGAGCTCCTAGGGAATAAAGAACTCCCTTGCCAAATTTTTTTAACGTCATTGTCATTCTTATTTTTTGTATCTATTTATTTAGAAATAAATTCCGTAAAGCAGCTTGCTGAACATCATTTATACCTAAAGCTTCAGAAAAATAATTTTCAATAGTGCCATATTTTGTCTGCATTTGGTCAAACGCAGCATTTAGATACTCCTCTTTCACACCAAGGCTGGCTGTGGGAATAGACGGGTCTCCACCCGCCGCTATAAATTGCTCAATTACGTTTTTATACATTGGGAGAATGTACTCATTGCTACGCAAGTAATCCTCTATAACCACCTCTTTTGGCACACCAAGCAGGGTCAACAGCGATGCTGCTGCCCATCCGGTTCTATCCTTACCGGTAGTACAATGAAAGATTGCCGGTAATTGATTTTTGTCTCCAAGCGCCAGGAAAAGCTCTCTGTATGCTGCTTGTGCACTTGGCAATGTAACAAACTGTCGGTAAGCCTCTTTAAACATCTCTTCAATCTTGCCATCGCCAAGTTCGGCATTGGCTTTTTGAGGATCAGACAATAGCTCCATCAGATTTGCAGGACCGGCTGACGGATAATCAGCCATCACATCCAACCAAACATTGTTTACACCAAAAGGCAGTTCATCTGGTTTGGCATTTCGTTCTGAGGCTGTGCGCAAGTCAAAGTCGTTCTTAAGATTGAGCTTTTCAATCAAAAGCATATCATCTACACTGATATTGTAGAGTTGATTTGAACGATATACCAATCCTCTGTTAATTGTGGCTCCATCTAAAGTTTTGTAACCCCCAAGGTCTCTCAGATTAGGGGTGGAGGCAATACCTAAACTCTGTCCCGGTTCTGGTTCATTACCACTCTTATTAGAGCAAGAATAAATGACTATGCCTGATAGTGCAATTAAAAAAAAGAGAAGGAAATTTTTGTTCAATCTGCTGCTGAAATTTTTCATTTTGAATTTTTTTAATAAGCCACCTGATAGAAAAGCTGTCGGAAAATTGTTTATCTCTTTTTCAGCTATGACTATCTGATATAACCTAACAAAAATACCCAAATTATTCTAAAGTATTCAGAATGCAACCTTTATTTCAAGTCTTTCTTATGAAAAGGGTTTTTAAACTCATCCCTATCATAAAATCCGTCAACAGTATTCGAGCTGTGAATCGTGTTATCTCCTTTATAATGGCGAATTACACCAAGTTCGTAACCAAAATCAATATCATCTCCATTTTTGAACCGTTTGGTTTTAGCAAATGTTGAGCTATCAATTTGATTTGTATTTACAAGTTTATTCTTCTCATCAAAATATGCCATACCAATTGGAATAATCAGGTGATTTTCCCCGTCTTTGTTTAAAAACTCATGAACACCGGCGCTTACCCTATCTTGATAAGTGTTATGCCCCGCCTCAATCAAGGTTGCATCCACTTCAACATCAAGGTAAACCACACGCTCTGCAGTTTTATTTACCAGCAAATGATCTACCTTTCCAATAGTACGTTCATCTGCATCTTTTACATCCCAACCTCGTACATCGCTGTAATTATCGGCTACTTTATAATCGGATAATTCATCCAGGTAAAAAAGATTTTTGTTTTTATCTGTCATCATTCGTGTTTTTAGAAATTAATCAATTCATTTTTTTAAGAAGGTCCGAAGCCTTTGCAAAGAAGTTCTTAACGGCATCTTTTTGATCAAGTGTAAGTACTTCTGGGTTTATTGATGCTGCTGCATTTTTTAATTCGTCAACCTCTTGAGTCAAACTTGGATATTTTGCCTTTTGGATGTTTTGCAATACCCTGGTTAAAATATCAGCCGCTTTTCTTATGGCATCTGCATGTGTTGTTTCGAAAGGATTTTCTGTAATCATTTCTGCATGCTCCTTTACCTTTTCTAAATCAGCCCTAACTTCATAACCAACTTCAGTGGCCATAGCATCCGTAGCATTGGTTAGTTTCAAAAGTGCTTCATTTGTATACGCATGATCCAGACTCATCATTTGATTAGTGTTTTCCACAAAATCTACATAAGCAGCTACAGTGCTGTTATTTTCTTTTACCTGTATGAGGTCATAATCGTCCGTATTGGTATTATAACCTGCTTCAGTTACAGTTTCTGTAATTTTATCGTAATTGCTAAATACAAGAAAATATAAAAGCAATGCCGAAACAATAAGGCCAAATAATAACCAAGGCCAAATCTGTTTTTTCTTTTCAATCTTAATTTCTGCCATAATAATGTATTTTAAGTAATTAAAGCATTCTCATATCTTCTTCAATTACCAGAAGTCCTTCTACTAAAGATCATTAGGACAACGCCAATCGCAGCAACTACTGCACTTATTATTACAGGAGTCCAGTCAGCGCCCGATACTCCTATGTTGATTCCTAAAAAACTGAAGGTTTCGGTATCCTGCATTGCCTGAATTCCAAAAATTAAAGTACCAACAATTCCAAGAATCAATAATACTATTCCAGCTATTCTCATAACATTAACTTTTAATTATTAATAAAGATAGATACACAAAACTAAGTGCATCAGCTCCAATAAGTGTTATATAATAAAATGGAAATTTTTAATAATTCACACATTTAGACGCTCTTCTTCATATTACAATGTAGATGAAGGCAGACCAATTGTGTTGAAACATTGTTGGACTTTCAATAGGTTGCTCAATAGCAAATAATAATTAAACCTTTAGTAAAAAGTTTTCTCTTATCAGACTTTGGTCTTGATATTGAGATGCCGTTATAACTGCTTTTTCTAAAACAAGTTTGAGCAGATCAAAATCATTGGGTTTTGTGATGTAAACATTTGCTCCATTGAGAAATGTATCTTCCACATCCTTTTCACTATCGGATGTAGAATAAATAGCAATGAAAATATCCTTTAGTTTCTCATTGCTTTTGATCTCTTTTAAACATTCCAATCCATCTTTTGGAGGCATGTTTAGGTCAAGGAAAAGAAGATAAGGTAAAGGGGTGTCGTTTAAGCTAAGCCATTCCATTAGTTCTGTTCCGTCATTCACAGTGGTGACAACGGTTTTAATTTTTAATTCTGAAAAGGCTACTGTAAAAAGTAGTCTGTCCCCTTCATCATCATCGGCAAGTAGGATGTGTAACGGTTTTTTGTTCATGATGAATTGTTTTTATGATGAAACGGGTATATAAATATTGAAAGTAGCTCCTTTATTCAATTCGCCTGTTGCGGTAATTATTCCTTTGTGGTTTTCAACGATTTTTTTAACTATAGCAAGACCAATTCCTGTCCCTTTGTATTTTTCTTTGCTATGTAGTTTTTGAAACACCTCAAATATTTTTGTGTTAAATTCATCTTCAAAGCCGATACCATTATCTGAAATGCTTATATGGCAGTACTCTTTATGAGGTAGGAGCCCCTCTAAGGTGAGCTTTTCATTTTTAATATTCCGACTTTTTATAATAATATGAGGTGGCGTTTGAGGTTTAGAAAATTTGAGAGAGTTGCCAATAAGGTTATGCATTAGTTGTCGAAATTGGAAAGGAATGATCTGGACTTCGCATATCTCTTTTGCTTCTATAACTGCATGTTTTTCAGCAATCTCTTCTTTAAACTCTTTTTTAACCTCATCAATTATTAAGTTGAGGTTAGATTTTTCAAATTTCCTCTCGGCAGCACTGATACGTGAAAAGGCAAGTAAATCCTGAATGAGTCGCTGCATTCTCTCAGCTGACTGCTGCATTAGTCGGAAATAATTTTTCCCTGTATCAGATAGGTTATTATTCTCTTTATCTAAAATTATACCTGCAAAGGTTTGCAGTTTGCGAAGAGGCTCTTGCATATCGTGACTGGAAGCGTAGGTGAATGCTTCAAGCTCTTTGTTTATATTCAAAAGCTCTTTGTTTTTATTTTCGAGCGATTCATTAGCCTCTTTCAACTCTCTTGTTCTTTGGTCAACGGCCTTTTCCAATCTTAATTTTTCTGTTTTGCGTTCTCTTATCTCTTTTTTAAGCAATGCTTTGTCTTTCAGCTCTTTTTCTACTAACAGATGTCTTATTTCAGTAATATCAGCTATAACCAGAAGAATTAATTGTTCACGATGTGCATTCTGAATAACACGGCTTGCATTTAGTGACATTATTTTTTCACCTAAGTTCAAAAAGGTGTGTTTCACTTCGTAATTATAAAAGTGAGCGTTTTTAGGAATAATCTCTTCAAGTAATTCGCGTAGTGCCGGAATGTTCCATTGTTTGTCACCTAAATCATACAAAAGAACTCCCTCTGTTTGTTCTTCGGTAACACCGAATTTTTGGTAGAATGCTTTGTTGGCAGATTTAACCCTAAGATCTTTTCCTAAAACAAGCATTGGTTCGTGCATTGTTGAAACGATTGCATCTGAATACGCATACGATTCAGTTAGCAAGTCGTTACGTGTTTGCAACTCCTGATTGGCGGTGGTGAGCTCTTCGTTTGCAGACTCTATCTCTTCTTTCGAAGTTTCCAACTCTTCATTTACGGTTTGCAGCTCTTCGTTACTGGAAACCACCTCTTCAATTGTACTTTGAAATTCCTCGGCAAATGCCTCATTTTCCTGGGCAACAGAAAGGGCTTCGGCATGTGCATCTGCTAACTCCTCCTCTAATCTTTTTATCTTTCGGTCCTTTACAGAAGAGATATCTTTCCCGCTTTTTACCAGTTGAGAATAAATTTCTGATTGCTCCTGTTCGGTAAAAAGAATAAGTAGCAATGGTTCGTTCCATTCAATCGCAAGTGGTACAATCTCTAAACTAATAATTTTTACTACCGAATCGACTTTTAATTCAATTCCGGTTTTGCGAATGCGATGTTTGGTTTTGATGACTTTTAAAATTGAACTGCGCAAATCAAATGCAATTTCGGGTCTTGCCATTTTTAAAATATTAAAAGTGGCTTTGCCTTTCGGGTGAGTCAGATATAAATCGGTTGAACCGCGAAACTGAACGATCTCCATTTGATGATTGACAACAACACTTGCAGGCATAAAAACAGTAATAAGCACGCTATCTATAGCATTGTCAAGCCAATGTTGGTTAACATAATTATTTTTTTGGGTTATAATTCTGTTAGCTGCCGGAACATTTTTTTTAAGAACAATTTGTTGTGTAAAGCGAGGCATAAGTTCGGGAAGTCGCTGTGATCCAAGATTTACCTTACGGGTAAAAATTTTATGTTTTTTATTGGAACTTGCAAAAAGATGAGCAGAATGGCTAATGTTTTCTGAATTGCCAACCATCAGAAATCCATTGCTTTTTAATGCATAATGAAAAGTGGTAACCACTTTTTTCTGTGCGGCAGTATCCAGGTAAATAAAAAGGTTACAGCAACTTATAAAATCGAGTCGTGAAAAAGGGGGATCGCTTAAAATATTATGTTGTGCGAACACACACATATCGCGTACAGCTCTGTTAACACGGAAACTACCATCTGTTTTTGTAAAGAAACGCTGGATTCGCTTAGGCGAAACGGTTTCTAACTCCTGCTTGGTATAAACACCAATCCGGGCTTTGCTTATGGCAAAACCACTGAGATCGGTAGCAAAAATCTGTACGGGAATATTAGAAGTTTGGCCTCCCTGAATCTCAAGAAGTATCATAGCTATAGAGTAGGCCTCTTCGCCAGTTGCACATGCAGGCACCCATATACGTAGGGACTCTCCTGATTTTTTGCTTTTTAGCAATTTTGGAAAAAGAGTCTCTTTTAAATATTTATGAGTATCGGTGTCCCGGAAAAAACTGGTTACATTAATAAGCAAATCCTGGTAAAGAATATCTGTCTCTTCGTTTTTCTGAGTAAGGAGTTTTGCATACTGCTTGAGAGTGGTTATTTTATACAACAACATTCTGCGAATAATACGCCTCTTAATTGTGTTCATTTTATAAACACTAAAATCGACACCTGTAGCCGTATATAATTGGTTAAGAATGAGTTTTAGATCAGGATTACTGTTGTCTATCAGGTTTTCGTTTTTATTTTTTGTACCATTGGGCTTTACAAACGGATGTTTGCTCAGTCGCGCCAATTCGAGTGCGATCTCTTTTGGAGATAAAATAAAGTCAACCACACCTGCAGCAATTGCAGAGTGAGGCATGCTTGTGAATTTTGCAGTGTTGTCTTGTGCGAAAGTTAAACCGCCCTCATGCTTAATGTCTTTTATGCCAACTGTGCCATCACTTGCGCTACCGGAAAGGATAATACCAATAACTCTCTCTTTTTGAGCATGGGCAAGTGAGGAGAAAAGAGTATCAATAGAGATTGACGGGCTACCTTCTGACCTTGGGATTAATTTTATGTGTCCGGATGTTACCTCAATTCCTTTATTGTGAGGAATAACGAAAACACTGTTGGGTTTAATTCTATGCATGTCATCAATTTCCTGCACCTTCATTTTTGTCTTCTTAGACAAAATTTCAACCAACATGCTTTTATGATCAGGGCTTAGGTGCTGAACATAAATAAAAGCCATTCCTGTGTCAGATGGTAAGTATTGTAACAACTCTATCATAGCTTCCAACCCACCTGCCGATGCTCCTATGGCAACAACGGGAAAGTGATTGCCAGACTCAGGAAGAGGCTTGGATGTGGCGGATTTTGAATTGATCTTTTTAATTGTCATTTAAGGAATTATTATCGAGTCGCCTGTAAGTATAAATTGTTCTTCCCTCGGCAGTGGATTATTGTTCTGTGTAATAAGGGTAAGCGCTTCATATATAACTCTTTTCAGTTGCAAAAAATCAATCGGCTTGCAGATGAAATAGTGCGCTGCGTCTCTGAATACAATCTTAACCAAATCCTGATCTGAAGAGGTGGTTAATATAATAACCGGAAGATTCTGCAGTTCGCTATTGCGTTTTATTGCTCCTAAAGTTGCAAAACCGTTTTTTCGCGGCATGTTAAGGTCCAAAAACAGAACATCGGGCAGTTTTTTCCTTTTTTTTGTAAGCTCCTCTATCACCTTTTCACCATTGCGTACAATGGAAAGATTTGCAGATACTGGCAGCTCGGCCAAAGCATTCTTGAAAAGAAGGCAATCGTCTTTGTCGTCATCTGCAAGAAGGATATTTATATGTTGCGAAATCATTTTATAAAGTTAAGAATATTATTACGTAATAGATATTAATAACGCAATTCCCTTTGGTGCTTCTCTATCTATTCAATAAATAGCCTGCAAGCTTGGCAACATTCTCTTGATAGTTGTTGTCAAATAGCACCGAAAAAGAATTCTTTTTATAATAAGCTGCAAGAGTTCTGGGAGAAACAAACTCAACCTCTGCCCTGTCATAGCATTGAATTAACCCTTCGAGCTTAAACGAAAACGTAGAGGAAGAGAATCTTCCCTTTGGTTGTCTTGCGATAATAGCAATCACGTCAGGGTTTATGCTGTTGAAAAAGGCGTATATAGCTGATTGAAAATTTCTGATTTGTCCGTTGTCCTGGTCATCTTTAATTTCGAGATACCTGAAGTTCTCTGTTAAATTGACATAATTTCCCTGACTGTCTCGCTCTAAAGCAAAACAGATAACTCTTTTTTTATCAATTTCAACTCCTATTGCTCTCATAATTTAGAATGCCGTTTAGCTCAATATTCGCTAAACGGCATTTGTTCTAACAATTAAAATACTAAAGTTCTGACAAAATTTTATGCATCTCTTCTTTGGATTTTCCGAGTTTTATCTGAAGTTTACCAAGCATTTCATCTTTTTTACCCTCAGCAAACAACAGATCGTCGTCAGTTAAGTTTGCAAACTTCTGTTTGAGCTTACCTTTCTGCTCATTCCAGTTTCCCTTCATTTCTGTTGTATTCATGTTTTGAATTATAAAATGTGAATGAATTTTCACAACTGTTCAAAGTTGCAAATATTCACTCCGAAACATTTTATACTTTTTTGTGTTTTTTTTATATTCTTCCCACATTTTGGTTACCCAAGCACTACACGCTTTTATAAACCTCTTCAAACGGCACTCTCATCCTATCTCCCCAAACTCCTCTCTCTTCTCTTATCCCACAAG
>PHDA01000005.1 GCA_002842465.1 Bacteroidetes bacterium HGW-Bacteroidetes-7 | reverse complement strand
CCACCGTACCAGTTAGAGTCCCAGCCACGGATAATACCAAGTCGGTTTGATATAGGATTTGTCTTTTGTCCCATCTTATTGCTCCTCTTTTACGGTTTTCAATTTCTTGCCCAGTACAATGGTGATATGGTTAGAACGCTTGCGAATTCTTGCCGCACGACCTTGTGGTGCTGTTCTGATACGCTTGAGTGAACGACCTTGACCAACCATAATTGATTGAACACAAATATTGCCATTCTCTAACTCTTTGCGGTCTGCTTCGTTTTTAGCTTCCCAGTTGGCTATTGCCGAACGGATCAACTTCTCTAAACGAATTGATGCCTCCTTTTTGGTATATTTCAAAATATCCAAAGCGCGGTTAACCTCCACCCCCCTTACGAGATCTGCAACCAGTCTCATTTTTCTCGGAGAGGTAGGAACATCATTCAGCTTTGCTATAGCTGTCTGCTTTTTTATTTCTTTAAGCCTTTCGGCTGATTCTCTTTTTCGAGCTCCCATTATTGTGAATTTGTTTTACTCATTAAAATAAATTAACGATTACCCGAGTGACCTTTAAAGGTACGAGTAGGTGCAAACTCACCAAGCTTGTGGCCTACCATGTTCTCGGTTACATATACCGGAATAAACTTGTTCCCGTTGTGAACCGCGATGGTGTGACCTACAAAGTCCGGTGATATCATGCTGGCCCTTGACCAGGTCTTAACGACCTCTTTCTTGCCAGCCTCATTCATAGCAAGCACTCTATTCTCGAGACTTGCTTGTATGTATGGTCCTTTTTTTAGTGAACGACTCATAATTCTATCAGTTTAATTCCGTTATTTTTTCCTTCTTTCAATGATGAATTTCTTGGTTGTCTTTTTAGGGTTACGTGTTTTGTAACCTTTAGCAAGCAAACCTTTTCTCGAACGAGGGTGTCCTCCCGATGCACGACCTTCACCACCACCCATTGGGTGATCGACAGGGTTCATTGCTACACCGCGCGTTCTTGGTCTGCGGCCCAGCCAACGATTTCTACCTGCTTTTCCTGATGATTCAAGGTTGTGATCAGGGTTAGATACAGTACCAACAGTAGCACGGCAGGTTACAAGCACCATTCTTATCTCGCTTGAAGGGAGTTTAAGAATTGCGTGTTTACCTTCACGTGCAGTAAGTTGAGCGTATGTTCCGGCACTGCGAGCCATTGCGGCTCCCTGTCCGGGACGAAGCTCAATGTTGTGAACTAGTGTACCTAGAGGAATTTCTGATAGAGGAAGAGTGTTCCCTATCTCGGGGGCAACTCCCGGGCCTGATGCAATCACCTGACCCACTTTAATTCCGTTAGGAGCTATAATATAGCGCTTTTCTCCGTCTGCGTAAACAACCAGAGCAATACGTGCACTTCTGTTAGGATCATATTCAATGGTCTTAACGGTTGCTGTAAAATTGTCTTTCTCTCTGAGGAAGTCAATTAAACGATACATCCTTTTGTGACCACCACCAATATATCTCATAGTCATTTTGCCGGTACCGTTCCTACCACCTGATCTGCGAATAGGCTCCAAAAGAGACTTTTCCGGGGTAGAGGTCGTGATCTCGGTAAATGCGCTAATCGCCTTGTGTCTTGTACCGGGTGTAACCGGTTTGAATTTGCGTATTGCCATGGACTTAAATATTACTATAGAAATCTATCTTATCTTCACCGGCAAGTGTTACAATCGCTTTTTTAAAGTGATTGGCACGGCCTGACAATATTCCCGCTTTAGTGAAGCGGCTTTTGCGTTTCCCGTGGTAGTTAATGGTATTCACATCTGATACCTTAACACCGTACATCTCCTCAACCGCCAATTTGATCTCTATTTTGTTTGCGCGGCGGTCAACTATAAAACCGTAACGATTCAACTTTTCGCCCTGAATCGTCATCTTTTCTGTTACTATAGGCTTAATTAAAATTTCCATCGATCTACGGTTTAATTATTTCCATGTTGTCCTTGCAGAATATCCTGAACACCATCAATAAAGATGAGTGATGTTGAGTTAACTACATCGTATGTGCTAAGTTCATTAACAGTAATAACCTTAACATTCTCAATGTTACGCGAAGACAAATAAATATTATTCATATTCTCAGGTAGAACAAAAAGCACTTTCCTTGCATTTACTTTAAGACCTTCAATAATCTTGATAAATTCTTTGGTCTTAGGTGTTTCAATGTTAAAGTTCTCTACAATTGTAAGAGCTTGCTCTTTCACTTTGTATGAGAGTGCAGAAAAACGTGCAAGTTGTTTAAGCTTTTTATTTAGTTTGAAGCTGTAGTCTCTAGGTCTTGGACCAAAAGCTCTACCTCCACCTACATAAATGTTGGCTTTAATACTACCGTGACGAGCACCGCCTGAGCCTTTCTGACGAATGACCTTTTTGGTACTGTAGTTAACTTCCCATTTTTCTTTTGTCTTGTGAGTTCCCTGACGCTGATTAGCAAGATACTGCTTTACATCCAGGTAAATGGCGTGATCATTTGGTTCTATTCCAAAGATGCCTTGGTCGAGAGTCACTTTTTTTCCTGACTCTGTTCCGTCAATTTTGTAAACTGATAATTCCATATTCGCTTACTCCTCCACGATTACATATGAACCTTTAGCACCGGGAACAGATCCCTTTACTATCAACAGATTATTCTCAGGAATAATCTTTAAAATTCTAAGGTTCTGGATTTTCACCTGATCGCCACCCATACGGCCGGCCATTCTCATTCCTTTAAATACTCTTGAAGGCCATGAAGAGGCACCCAATGATCCGGGAGCACGAAGTCTGTTGTGCTGTCCGTGAGTTTGTCCTCCTACTCCGCTGAAACCATGGCGTTTCACAACCCCTTGGAATCCTTTTCCTTTAGAAATACCGGTTACATCTACCCACTCTAATGATTCGTGACCGAAGACATCAGAAACGGTAACAGTTTCACCTAGCTCAAACTCTTTGCCAAAGTCATTGGCAAACTCAATGAGTTTACGTTTAGGTGTGGTGTTTGCCTTTTTGAAGTGGCCAAGTTGGCCAGCGCTGGTGTGTTTTTCTTTTTTCTCGTCATAGGCAAGTTGTACAGCGGCATAACCATCTTTCTCTTCTGTACGAATTTGCGTAACAACACACGGACCAGCCTCAATAACGGTGCATGGAATATTTTTTCCATCGGCACCAAAAACAGAAGTCATTCCGACTTTCCTTCCAATTAATCCAGGCATTGGTTTTTAATTTGGTGTTTTTTAATTAATTAATAATCCCGCATAAAATTTGCGGGCTGCAAAGATACAATAAAATCTTATAAATCCAAACGGTAGCTCAAATTTATTAACACGATATCCACATAAAAAATGGCGGGGAAGAAAAGTTATTTAAGCCGGTTTTGTAAGGCTTTTTTCACTTCAGACTCTTTAAGTTGTGCCACAAAATATCTTGCATCACTGAGGTTGTGGCTGTTTTTGTTTTTCTCATACCTCTCTACATAGTGTGTTGCAAGTTGGCTTAGAAATTTTCGAAAATCAATATTTATCATTAATCCCGCATCATAATTCCCGTATGATAAGCCGGTTATGGTGGCAGAACTAGTTAAAGAGGTTATATTCTCTTTAGTAATTCCTTTAACATTTAGTGTTATTGACGGGTAGTAGGAATTTGGTTCCATCGGAAGATTAATTTGTAATCTGATCGTGTTGCCTGTGATAACCTTATCTATTGTTCCTCTTGCTCTATAGTTATTATATTCAAAATACTCCTCAAGACTGGTCATCCAGACATCATCTGCACCATCTTTTCCGTATGTGTCATTAAGCCATAACAGAAGGTTAGGCCAATCCATGCCAGCACCATGAACTCCTACATGAAATGCAGGTCTATCTTCTTTTGGCAGTGCTAAAATTTTTATAACCTCATTCTGTACTTGGGCGGGAGTATAAAACCCTCTTCCAATTATGTTTTTATTTAATGCACTGCTTATTTTATAGGGGTACAAGGTCTCCACTTCCGATTGAGCTGTCATTATACAAATTGGGGTATAATTATTGGCTGCATAAATGTAGTTTTTATTTCCATTAGGTTCTGCAAGCACCTTACAAACCCTTCCTGAGAGCTTATCGTTTATGATATTTTGGGCAATATTAAAGTGACAAAGAATCGAATCAGGATTATCTACAGCTTTCGTATTAAAATCGTGGAAAGCGATAGAGGTACCAAAATTTAACATTTCAACCAAATTGTTCCATGTAAGGCCGGACTTCATTTTAAATCTACTTAGGTTCGTACTATTCTTTTTTATAATGCTTTTTGCATCCATCCATTGCCACTGAGGTGAAACTGTAGTTGTGAACGAAAATCTAACCACATTTCCGGTTCCGTCGGTAGATCCTAAAGTTTTACCAAAACTGAAAATATCCGGAGGGAGATCTCCAATCAACAAGTGGGCAATGTCATAGTAATGTTTTGGTGATAATGGCTTTCCGTTTATTGATGCCCACATTGAGCTAAAGGCATCATGCTTGCAGTCGTCCTGTGTTAGCATAAAAAGCCAGCTTTTATTGAATTTTAAAGGAGGAATTTCTGTTTCGATAAGATTAGCATTAATGCTCCCATCAGTTTGAATTATTATTTCAGCAACAATATCCTTTGCCTCATCTTTATATGGGTATTTATATACTGAAATAGTTTCTTCAATCTCTCTTCTAATCTTGTCCATATCCGGAATCTTTACACACGAATTGACCATTATTGCAAGAAGCAAAATGTACACGAATACTAAAACTGTGCGAAAATGGCGAACCATATAGAATAGCTATTGAAAAACTATGATTATATAATGGAATCTTATAATCTCTTGAGGTATACAAATATAGAAATAATTAATCTACTTGCAAGTTCTGCGTGAAAATAATCTCCCCGCAAATCTGTGTTCCTAGCTCAGCAGCGTGTGCAGGTTAGAAACGATGAGCTTTACGGCGATTGCCAAAAGTATAATGCCGAAGAATTTTCTTAGTACATAAATGCCCCCCTTGCCTATTTTGCGAGAGATATAGTCAATGTTGCTAAGAACTATGTAAACAATGAGAATGTTAAGGAACAGGGAGATGATTATGTTGACCAATTCGTACTCTGCTCTCAACGACAGAAGTGTGGTAAATGAGGCGGCACCTGCAATAAGCGGAAATACTATTGGAACAATTGTGGCAGAATCAGTCGGACCGTCATCCTTAAAAATCTGAATACCAAATATCATCTCAATTGCCAGCACCAGCAAAACAAGGGCACCTGCTACCGCAAACGATGAGATATCTACGCCAAACAGACCAAGCAATGCCTGACCTACAAACAAAAAACCGGTAAGAATTGCAAAGGAGATCCATGCAGCATTAAACGGGCTGAACTTTTTCTTCTTCTCTTTCATTCCCACAATAATCGGAACCGAACCAAGGATGTCTATAACTGCAAACATCACTATGAAGGCGCTGAATATCTCTTTAATGTTCATGATGACAGTGATTTATTTTGTTCTATACTTTCCAAACACAAAGGTAGTTTAATTTGGAGTTTTTTAAGAATGAAAAAAGGTTGGTAATTATTGCGAATAACTACCAACCTCATTTTTGTACTCGGGACGGGAATCGAACCCGTACGGGCATTTCTGCCCACAGGATTTTAAGTCCTGCGTGTCTACCTATTCCACCACCCGAGCCAGTTTCTGCCGGTTTCCAAATTGCTTTAGAATCCCGGTGGAAATCAAAAATTCAATATTTCAATTAATTCAAAAAAACCTCTCCTTTGCGGAGAGGTTTTGCAGAGCGGAAAACGAGACTCGAACTCGCGACCCTAACCTTGGCAAGGTTATGCTCTACCAACTGAGCTATTTCCGCGTTTGGGATTGCAAAAGTAATAAAAATTTCGCAAGCTCCAAAAAATTTAAATCACAGTATCAAATTCTTTTAGGAATCTGATGTCGTTTTCAAAGTAGTGACGAAGGTCCTTCACCTGCCATTTTAGCATTGCGATTCTTTCTATACCCATTCCAAAGGCAAAGCCTGTGTATTGAGTACTATCAATGCCGTTGGCCTCCAGAACATTCGGGTCAACCATACCGCAACCCATAATTTCCAGCCAGCCTGTTCCTTTACAAATGTTGCAACCCTTACCTTTACAGATATTGCAACTTACATCAACCTCAGCACTAGGCTCTGTGAACGGGAAGTACGAAGGTCTTAAGCGAATCTGAGTCTCCTCACCAAACATCTCGCGTGCAAAAAGCAGCACAGCCTGCTTGAGATCGGCAAATGAAACCTTCTTATCAATATATAGCCCCTCCACCTGGTGGAAAATACAGTGCGCCCTGGCCGAAATAGCCTCATTACGAAAAACTCTGCCCGGACAAACTATTCTTATTGGGAGCTTCATTTTTTCCATTGCCCTCACCTGTACCGAACTGGTGTGAGTTCTCAGAAGCACAGGATTGTCGCCCGATGTGATGAAGAATGTATCCTGCATATCTCTGGCCGGGTGTTCAGGAGGAAAATTAAGTGCCCCGAAAACATGCCAATCGTCTTCAATCTCAGGACCCTCGGCAAGCACGTAGCCAAACTTATTGAAAATTGAGAGAATTTCGTCTCTGGTTACAGAGATGGGGTGTCTTCCGCCAAGCTCAACAAGATCGCCGGGTTTTGTAAGGTCGTATGCACTTGAAGACTCTCCGGGATTCTGTTCAAGAACCTCGCGAAGCTCATCGATTTTTTGAGATGCAGCAACCTTGAGAGTATTCAGAACCTGCCCCAGCTCACGTTTCTGTTCAGGTAAGACATTCCGAAAGTCATCAAACAATTGGGTAATTTCACCCTTTTTACCCATCAGGCGAATTCTCAACTCTTCTATCTCCGACTCCTTCTGAGCAGTCAGCTCAGCAATCTCGGCCATTAATCTTTCAATTTTCTCTTTCATTTTTTTCCAAATACGGCTACAAAGGTAATAATTCTTTTATTGCTCTCTCCAGTTGAGGGTCTTTTGATTCAAGGCGGTCTTTGAATGTATTCTTCACGTAGATGTCAGGAGAGACACCTTCAAATTCAAGACTCTTACCATCAAGAGTATAGCAACCCCAGGCAGGGAGTCTCACACTAGATCCATCAATCAGACGTGCTGAGGAGGTAAAGATTATCCAGCGATATGTCTCAGTTCCAACTATTTTGGCCAGCGAGAGAGTTTTAATACCATTTGATGTCACCTCGGCATCACTTAAGCTCCTTTCGTTAACAAGCACAACTATCGGCTTGCTTGCAGGAGTTACATTTGGATGTGAAACTCGCGGGTTATCTCTGTGGCTCCAGCGGAAATGCTCCCTCTGGCTAAGCATGTCAATCACCTCTTTGTGCACATTGCCCCCATTATTGAACCTAAGGTCCAGAATAAGAGCATCTTTATGTACAGCAATTGTATTTATGTCAATATAGAATCTCTCAAGAGATTCGGGCGACATGTCCCTCATGTGCAGATATGCAATCTTTCCGTTGGCAGCGCTATCTACATAGGCCCTGTTCCAATCCTCCCACTCAGTATATAAAAGTGACCTGAGTTCAGGAGTTGACATTGAGTGAATTTTCACATCAAACTCCTTACCCTCTCTCAGAAATCTAAGCACAACCTCACGAGGCAAAGCAGCAGAAGTAAAGTAAAATTCACGATTTTTCCCGCTCTCAACTTTAACGCCGTTTACAGCCACCAAAATGTCGCCCTGTTTCAACGGATTCCCTGAATAGTCAGCCTTAGATCCCGGAACAATTCGTTCAAGAATATAAGGTGAATCATTTTTAAACACCAGCCCGGTAGCAATGGTAGAGTATCTCGCAGGAGATTCCTCATCTTTGCCTGCAGTGCTAAAGCCCATGTGCGAAGAATTTAGCTCATTGAGCATATCGTTAAGCAGAACCCTTAGATCATCTCTGGACTTAACATAATTCAGAAAACCTGCATAGTAATCCCTTTTCGCACGCCAATCCACCCCATGAAACTTAACATCATAAAAGTTTTGCTCCAATGAGGCCCAAACCTCATAAAACATCTGCCTGAACTCATCTGAAATATTCTTTGCAAAATTGTGTTTAATATCAATTTTTGTAGCTGATGCCGAGGCCAAATCAACCCTATACACAGACTCCCTGTCTGCAGCAAAAAGCTCCTTTCCTCCGTTGCTGTATGCAGAGGCCATCCCAATCCCTTTTATTTTTTGAGGAGGCTTTTGATCCCACTCCTTAAGTTCGGTCACATACAACCCCCAGTCACCCTCGTGATTAGAGTTGAACAGCAGATAACTCTTATCTCCCCTTGATACCATAAACAACGAATGTTGCTCTCCCCTGCTCATTACCCGCTCATATCTTCGCTGAATGTTATCGGGTCTTATAACAACAGAAGAATCCCTCTTCTCACGAGCGCCGGCAAATAACTTTTCGTACTCATCGGCAGCAAACGGGCCAACAATTTTTTCAAGAGCCACTTTGTAAACCTGAGTACCCGCACCTCTTGGGAAAGCAGAACTCACACGGTTTGAGAGAATGTAGAGGTATTTTCCGTCAGGAGAGAAAACAGGGTCATTTTCAAAATTTGCAGAGTTTGTAAGATTCAGAGAACTTTTTTCAGCAAAATCATAAATGAATATATCTCTTTCAAAGAGGTTAACCGCAGCATAGGCAAGGTGTTTTCCATCAAATGAGAAGCTCAAAGGATAGCTTTGAAATGCCCAGAACTCATGGTTTTGCAAAACCTCTGTAGCCTTTGTAGCGGTATTGAGCATCATGAGTGATTTGCCTCCATTTACAAACACAACTCTATCTCCCTTAGGCGATATTACAAGCGACTTAACAGATGACTCAGGTGTAAAAAGAGGTGTCTCGGGAGTTTTCAGATCGGCACTCTGATAGTACAAACCCGTCCAGCCCCCGTTGGTTCTTGTGTAATAGATTCCCTTGCTGTCAGAAGCCCATAAAACCTCGTCAGCCCTCTCACCGGCAGGCGTAGTCAACTGTTTCACAAAATTACCCTTGGAATCAGAGACAAAAAGCAAACCCCTGAATGTAAACACCAGTTTCTTTCCATCCGGTGAAATTGAAAAACTCTGCGGCCTGCCCAGAGCAACCGAAACATCATTAAGAATCCGATTATCGGCAAGCTCAATTTTTGGTTCAATGCTCTCACCACTCTTAAGGTCAAGAACATTTATTCTATAACCCTTAATGAATACAATTTTAGACCCATCGTAGCTGATGGCCGGGTACTGAACCGACTCTGTGAATGATGTGAGATCTTTTTTATCTGCATGTCTTACAATATTTGCCTCACCATTACCCTCCTCAGAAACGTAGTAAAGATTACCATCTTTATCAACCATTGGCCATATATCTCTGCCCCTGAAATCTGTAAGCTCTTTATACTCTTTTGTCTTTTCGTTCCATGATTTTATTTCCGGATTGTGGTCCCCGCGATAGCCCTTTCTTGTGGCAAAAGCGAAGCTCTCCGAAGATTGGTTAAAATAGTATTCACCTGTTACAGGGTTCTTCACAAGATTTGCTACTGTATTAAAATAGTGAGGAAAAAGTCGCACCGGAGTTCCCCCGCCTACAGCCACATAGTATGTGCTCCTGGTGTTATATCTGTTTGACTCAAAATAGATCCCTTTTGAATCTGGCGACCAAGATGCAGGAATGTCTGAAGCATCGTGAAAGGTTAACTGGGTAATCTCACCTCCCGCAACCGGAACAACATAAACATTGTTGTTGCCCTGTTCATTGGAAGAAAAGGCGAGGAGTTTTCCGTCAGGAGAAATCTTTGGGTTTGACTCGTTTCCACCCATTGATATCACCTTTAAAGCAAGACCACCATCGGTTGCAACTTTGTAAATATCACCCGAATATGAAAAATATATTTGAGAACCGTCGGGGGTAAGTGCCGGTTTAGAGGTAAATGTAACATTCTCAGCTGCAGCTCCTGAGCACAGGACAAGCGCAGCAATAAGTGATAGTGCCGGTTTTAACATATCTGAATTGTTAGGTTTTTATAATTATTCTGGCCATTTTACCGGAGACCTTCTTAACGGCATTGTCATACACCTTGCGCCTCCTCCCCCTCTTGGCAGCTCCGAACCCTCAATGGTTACAACACAGTTCTTTATCTTTTGAATCTCCTTTTTACCCGAAATAACATCCCATGCAGGTATTATTTCAAAGCCAATCTTATCCAGCTCATTCAGGGTATGTACATTTCTTGCATAAGCCATCACTTTACCCGGTGCAAGAGCAAAAAGATTGGCACCGCTGTGCCATTGCTCCCTCTCCTGATTCCATTCGTCGGCACTTCCTCCGCAAATAACAGTGTCAACCTCCATTCCCAGCTTTTTAAGTATAGAAGGAATATTGTTAACTGACTTGATTTTTGAAACTTTACCGTTTTCGATAATCATATGAACCGTCTGGAACTGATTTTCACCCAGAATCAATGGTTCAAATACCATAGCCTTGTCGGTATCAAGAAGGGTAAACACCATGTCAAGATGTATAAACGACTCTGGAGAATCCGGAAGTTGCTGTACAATTATGTGCTTCTTTTCGGTGCACCCCGATTTGCAAAGACGATTTATGAGCATATCTATCCCCTGACTGCTTGTCCTGGTTCCGCTACCCACGAGCAAAATATCTTCTCTGGCAACCAGAATATCCCCACCCTCCATATAAACCTCGTTATTACCGGGTTGAAAATCGTGAGCATTCAACACATCACAATCGAAAACTCGTTTGCTCCTGAAAATGGCCTCGCAAATAAACGACTCCCTCATCCGCACCTTACTGGCCATCTTGCAAACCAGCACCTTGTTTCCTATTGATACAGATGCATCTCTTGTAAAGTAGAAGTTATAAAGAGGCTGAAGTGCGTAGTAGTCATCTTTAAGGTATGCTGTTAAAGAGTTAATCCTTGCCGGCAACCCCTCAATAAGCACCTTTGTCAGTGCTTTTGAAGACATATCCATGAGGTATTCAAAATACTCAGTAACCTCTTCACTCACACAAATTTTTCCGATAAGTGCCTCCCTCTCCTCATGCTTGTCTAAAAGTTCGCAAAGAAGATCAGCAATTTGGTAAGTCTTGGTAAACTTGTTGAGTACTCCGGATACCTGCTCATACTCTTTCTGCGCAATGGATAGGTTTAATATGTCGCTGTAAAGAGCTCTCTGCGCGTTGCGGGGAGTCATATTCTCTACCTCGGCACCCGGGGTGTGTAGCATTACAGCCTCCAGCTTACCTATCTCTGAATTTACCTCAATATTAAGAAGCTTTTCCTTCATATACTTTTATTTATTGGTACTTGCTAAGATCTATCAAAGGAAGGTCAGTCATAATTGATTTATAGACAGATTCGTCCCTTGGACATATCAATATTATATCATTAGTGTTAATTATCATGAAATTATCCAAACCCGCAGCTACTATAAGTTTTTTTTCGCCCTCAGATACAATTATCGAATTGCTTACTCCCCTCAACAAAGTCTCTTTTGCCTGAACAAGGTTATCGCCGCTATTTCCTTCGAACTGGGAATATAATGACTCCCATGTACCCAGATCGGACCAGCCAAACGAAACAGGATAGACAACCGCCTTATCTGTGTTCTCCATTATGCCGTAGTCTATAGATATGCTCTTGCACTCCTCATAAACCTTATTAATGAAATGAGGCTCCTGTGCAGTATAGTATTTTCCTGCCCCCTCACCAAAAATGGTTGCAATTTCGGGCTGATGTGTCTCAATCTCCTTAAGAATTGTTTTAAGATTCCATATAAAAATACCTGAGTTCCAGAGAAATTCCCCACTGTTTACAAACACTTCTGCAAGCTGCGCGTTGGGCTTTTCGGTAAATGTCTTGACAGTATATGCAACATTACCATTAATGTTAAAGAAGTTGTGCTTGTTTGCCTGAATATATCCGTATTCGGTTTCGGGTCTGTTAGGCTCAACGCCGAGGGTGATAAGCACATCGTTTTTTTGAGCATAGCTAAGAGCATTCTCTATTGTCTCAAGAAAAATCTCCTCTTTTTGAATAAAGTGGTCCGAAGGTGTAACAACAACTGTGGCTTCAGGGTCTTTTGAGAGGAGCTTATATGTCGCGTAAGCCATGCATGGTGCTGTATTTCTTCTGTATGGCTCCAAAAGTATTTGATCAGGAGTAAGCTCAGGAATCTGCTCTGTTACCATATCCTTGTATGATGCAGAGGTTACAACCAATATGTTTTCACGAGGCATAATTTTTTCAAACCTCTCATAGGTTTGCCTTATGAAAGTTTTACCTGTTCCCAGAATATCAAGGAACTGTTTTGGCTTCGAATTTCTGCTAACAGGCCAAAAGCGGCTTCCAAGGCCACCGGCCATAATTATACAATAGTGATTTTCAGCCATATTTTTATTTGTTAAAACATTACCATTCAGGAGCAAATGCATCAGGAAAATATTTGATCTCAACTAAGCCACCCTCTTTAAAAACTACAGAGACAATATCGAACCTGGTATCAAAGTGAATATTATTTCTGTAAATAAATCTTGCAGCTGCAGAAATCACAACTCTCTGCTTTTTTCTGTCAACTGTTTCATAGGGCAGCTGAACAAGCGGTTCTGAAAGTGATCTAACCTCAACTATATGAATCATCTCGTTTTTGAGGTCAAAATGACCACTCTTCATTATAAGATCAATCTCTCTGTGACCCGCTCTGTAATTCCTCTTTAAGAGAGTCAACCCTCTTTTCAAAAGGTATTCAAGTGCAATATCCTCCGCCAATTTCCCCCTCTCACTCCTTCCCTTCAATCGTGAAAAAGAGCCCTTTTCACTTTCCATCCGCACAATCTTTAAACAAATTTAACAAAATAAAACAAAAAAGCTTGCCCGATTTCGGACAAGCTTTAATGTTTTAAAAATCTTTATTTTCTAGAAGATAAATCTAACTCCGAACAACATACCCCAGGTACTGCCGGTTGTAACAGATTTTACCTGCTGGTTCTTTGTGTCAAAATGTGCGATGTCTGTTGCATTCAATGTGAATGTAGGAACACCTGCCGAGTTAACTCCCTTATATGTAAGAGGCATAATCACGTCATACTGGTTAGCAAGACCGCTTCTTGTAAAGTGACCCCAATCTTTGTTAAGCAGATTGCCTGCGTTAACAATGTCAAGGCTGAACTGAAGTGTGTATCTGCGATCGCTACCAAAGTTTGTGAATACATCCTGAAGGATTTTGGCATCCCAACGGTTTCTCCAAGGGTTAACGCGAGCAAATCTTTCGGCATACTGGCCTTTTCTTGTGCTTAGGTAACTATCACCCTCAACATACTGCCAGAATTTTGCTGACTGCTCTGCAGCTGTCATCTTACCTGCAACATCAACAAATGTAAGTTCGTTAGCATTGTTTGGTACATAAATCAGGTCAGAAGCTGAGTTGTCCCCGTTCATATCGTTAGAGTACGCATAAGATGAGCGACCCATTGCTGCGCCATTGTAATAAATGGAGAATGTTGTAGCAAGGTGCTTAATGTACTCAACTCTGTAAGAAATTGTACCTACAACTCTGTGAGGAACTGCAAAGTTTGAGTGGCTAAGCTGTGGATTATTCAAGTCAAAAACATCAAGGTTACTAGTCCATGCAGAAGCAGCAGATGAACCAGGGTTTGAAGAAACGTCTTTAGAAACATTATAAGTGTACGCAAGCATACCTGAAAGACCATTAGAGAAGTTCTTGGTAAGTTGTGCTGTTAACAATGACTGATATCCCTGGCTTGAGTTTGTAAGGAGCATAGCAGATGATACACCGCTGTTTATTCTGTTACCCGACCAGTAAGGTCTGTTATCAGGACCAAAGAAAACTTTGTTCTGACCAGGAAGGTTCATGTTTTTCTGTACAACTGCATTCACATCTTTAGAGAACAAAGCTTCAAGTGTAAGAATCATGTTACCAGGAAGCTCAATATCAGCTGCGAGGTTAGATCTCCAGATTCTTGGCATTTTGAAGTCTTTGGCAACCTGAGCAAGAGCTGCTCCGGATGCAAGCGTTGTACTAACAGCCTGAGGGAAAAGACCTGGATATTTAGCTACCTGAGCTCTAAAGTCAGGATTGAATCTGAAGTCTGCAGGAAGGTTTGCACCTGTTATACCAATCTCAGGACTCTGAACTGTACCTGACGAAGTAGGCTGGTTGGTAAACCATACGAATGGAAGAACACCTGTAAAGAGACCTGTACCTCCGCGAACCTGAAGGCTTCTGTCGCCCTTAACATCCCAGTTGAAACCAACCCTTGGATTAATCTGAAGTTTGGTGTTAGGCCACGTACTTACATCAAATTTGTAACCATCTTTGAACTTAAGAGCAGAGATTGCCGGGTTGTCCAAAAGTGAATTGTGGTACATTGGATATTCAGCGCGAACACCGTAGGTGAGTTTGAATTTTTTATTCATAATCCACTCATCCTGAACATAGAGACTACCAAGACCAAAGCTCATCTCAACACCCTTAGGATCTGCTCCGTTATAACCGTATGTTACACCAAATCCTGTAGGTTTTGCATTGCTGATGAAATCATCAAGTGATGCATACCTGTAGTAGCTGGTTCCTTCACGAATATAAGAGTTATTTACGAAAATATTGTCGTAAGCAATACCTGCTGTAAGTGTGTGCTTATCAAGGTTAATCGAAAGGTTATTTACTACAGAGAATGTGTTGTTAAGAACCTGATTGCGATATGTGAAAAGCTCATAACCAAATGACATGTAAGGGTTACCATCTTTGTAAATATCAACAAACGGGAAGATATCACTATTACTTGTTCTTCTTGGATCCATAGTCTTAGTATAAGATACCAGGAATTTATTTGAAAATCTGTTACCGAAAGTTGAGTTTAACTCACCTGCGAAAGCGTCAATTGCATTTTCGTTTCCGTAGAATGCGTTCGAGAATGAAATTGAGTATTCGCCCACTCGGCTGTTGTTGCTTCTAGGAACTGATGGAGGACCTGATGTTGCATTGGTAAGACTGGTACTTGTGTTTCTTAGTCTGTTATATCTTAATGCAAATTTGTGATTTCTGGCAATGTTCCAGTCCAGACGTGCAAGAATTTTATAGTTCTCCGAAGGGAATGAGCTAAAGTTTTGGTATTCACCCGGATCGTAGTTATACGCAGAAAGAAGGTGATTTTTAGCTCTCTCCAGATCTGCAACTGTAGTTCTTGAAATTCTGTTTGTAAGGTCAGCTACTCCGTTGGTGCTTGGCTCCCATGCATTACTTGGAGAGGTCTCTTTCTCATACTCATAACTAGCAAAAAGGAAGAGTTTATCTTTGATAATCGGACCACCTACTGTTATACCGTAAGTTGATGATGAGTTGTTTCTCGCATTGTTTACAATAGATTCGCCAACCTTTTCACCGGTGAAAGATTTAGGTCTCAGGTATGTGTATGCAGTCACTTTAAGTTTATTGTCACCCGACTTGGTAACAGCATTGATCGAAGCGCCTGTAAACTGAGAAAGACGTACATCATATGGTGCAAGGTTAACCGAAACCTGCTCGATAGCATCGAGAGAGATTGGCTGAGAAGATCCACCAGGCATTGCGCTGCTTGAAAGACCAAAGTTATTGTTGAAAGCAGCTCCGTCAATGGTAACTGTGTTGAACCTGCCGTCGCGACCTGCAAACGAGTTCCCGTTTGCCTGAGGAGTCATTCTTGTAAAATCAGTCAAACTGCGGCTGATTGAAGGAAGAGAGGTCATCTCTCTTGAGCTTATGTTCATTGATGCACCTGTCCTGTTACTGTTAAGTATCGGATTAACCAGGCCTGCGGATACTACAACCTCAGAGAGAGAAAACGCCTCCTCTTTCAGCTGAGCATCATAAACGAAGGTTTCACCAAGGCGTAGCGAAATGCCACCTCTTTTTACCGTACCAAAGCCAAGGAAAACAACTTCAACTTCATAAGGACCACCCACGCGCATATTCTGAATGCGGTAGTTACCGGCATTGTCGGCAACTGAGTAGTATTTAGACCCTGAAGGGACGTGAACCGCAATTACCGTAGCACCGGCAATTGCTGCTCCATCAGGTTCGGTAATACGACCGCTCATAGATGATGTTGTTACCTGAGCAAAAAGGCCTGACGTTACAAGCAAGCTTATAACTATTAGGGCAAACTGCTTAATTGATTGTTTCATAAGTATTTAAATAATTTGTTAAGTATTCTGAGGCAAAAATAAGAAATTCCATCCTATTCCATATAATTATTATCAAATTTTTAACAAAAACTTAAATCTTGTTCGCTTTTGTCACACACTTCATTTACTGCACTTTATATAATTACCCACAATTGATTGTCAATATTTGGTTAATAAGTTTTTTTATAATAATTTTGCAACCGAAAGTTCTGTGGAGAGATTTGACTGCTTGCAACCACATTAAAAAATGCTAAAACGATCTTATTAGGATACTCTCCTAAAGTTTTCGCATTTTTGCTGCATCGGCTGAACCTTCACAGTTTGTGAATGTTTTATTGTTTACTAAATTTTACGATTATGTCATATCTTTTTACCTCTGAATCAGTATCGGAAGGTCATCCCGACAAAGTTGCCGATCAAATATCGGATGCTATCCTTGATGAATTCATCAGACAGGATCCTGAATCAAAAGTTGCATGCGAGACCTTTGTAAGCACAGGCCTTGCTGTTATAGGCGGAGAGGTCAGCTCCACCGCTTATGTGGACATTCAAAGTGTTGCAAGAAGAGTAATCAACAACATAGGATATACCAAGGCAGAATATATGTTTGACGGTAACTCCTGTGGAATTCTCTCGGCAATTCATGAGCAGTCTCCCGATATTAACCGTGGAGTTGTAACTGAAAAGAGAGAGGAGCAAGGAGCCGGTGATCAGGGAATGATGTTCGGATATGCCTGCAGAGATACCGAGGAGCTCATGCCTCTACCGCTTACCCTTTCTCACATTGCGCTTTTAGAACTTGCCAAGATAAGGAAGGAGACCAACCTGATGCCATATTTAAGACCGGACGCAAAATCGCAATTCACCATAGAATACAGTGATGACAACACCCCTGAAAAGGTTCATACAATTGTAATCTCAACGCAGCACGACGAGTTTGATGCAGACGAAGCAATGCAGTTGAGAATTAAAAGCGACGTCAAAAACATACTTATTCCCAGAATAATAAACAGATTACCACTTAAGACACAAAAGCTTTTCGAAGGTGATTACATTCTTCATGTAAACCCAACAGGCAAATTTGTTATTGGTGGCCCTCATGGCGATACCGGACTTACCGGAAGAAAGATTATTGTTGATACATACGGAGGAAAGGGTGCCCATGGCGGAGGAGCTTTTTCGGGTAAAGACCCAAGCAAGGTTGACCGTTCTGCTGCCTATGCAGCAAGACACATTGCAAAGAACCTGGTGGCAGCCGGAGTGGCAGATGAGGTTCTTGTTCAACTTGCCTATGCGATAGGTGTGGCAAAACCTGTAAGTATTTTTGTAAATACATACGGTACCGCCTTCAAGAACAACAGCGCAAAATTTAAAAAAGATGCAGAAATTGCAGAGATTGTAAACAAAATATTTGATTTAAGACCTGCAAGCATAATTGAAAAATTTGGACTCAAAAAGCCAATTTATGAAGTTACTGCAGCATACGGTCACATGGGTAGAGACCCGTTTGAAGCCGAAGTTGAATTAGGTAACGGTAATGGAAACGGCCCTAAGGTTAAGGAGATGGTTCAGTTTTTCTCTTGGGAGAAGTTAGATTCGGTGGAGATTGTCAAAAAGGCATTTAACCTTTAAGACTCCCTTTTCCAGATTATTTTTTTGCCGAACCCCAATCGGTTATCGGTAAATTTTAGTTCGGTGATCCTAAGAATCCACAAATCACCACCCTTTAGAATAGCATATGGGAATCGCCTGAGGTAACTCAGGCGATATCTGTTTACATACGATTCTGCAAACAACTCCATTCGGGCATTAAACTGTACTCCTCTGATAAGGCCTATCTGTTCGGTCTCCAGGCCGATTGCTCCGGTTACTATATCAGACTGGCCTTGCCTGAAAATGCCAATGTGCCTGGTCTTCTCCTCAGAAGTGATAACAAAAGACATCTCCTCTTCGAGCAATACATAGAATGCATGCCAACTCCAGATTTCGGCTCCATCTGTTGTGGCAAGAGCTGCCAGATGGTGCTCCTTTATGAATTCAATAATTTTCTTGTCTATTTCAGGAAGTTGCTCTATCATTACTATTATCTTCAAACATTCTGGTTATCTCCAAAGGTAGATTTTATCGCTTCTTCTCAGTTTTACCCCTTCTGGTACAGGAAGAGAACAAAACTCTCCCTTTACACTTTTTTCAACAGGCTCAAGTGCAACACGAATTTCACCTACAGTATGCTCAACTACGCCTGTTGTGGGGCCAATAATCAGAAGGTCATCTCCCACACAAATCTCGCCCGTCTCTACAAGAACCTCCGCTACCGAAAGATTACCAAAAAAGTTGGTCACCTTGCCCACATAGCTCTTTTTCTTGGTTGCCTTATTACCGTAAACATCACTCCACTCTCCCAGACGCGCTCCCTGGTAATAACCATCCCAGAAACCCCTGTTGAATACCGATGAAAGTCTGTTTTCAAGATTGTCGGCCAGCTCTTGTGTGAACTCTCCGTTACAAACAGCATCTGCAGCCTCTCTGTATGCTGCGGTTACTGTCTTGACATATTCAGGAGCCCTCGCCCTCCCCTCAATCTTGAAGACTCTGATGCCTGAATCAATTATTAAATGGGTGAATTTTATTGTTGAAAGGTCTTTTGGTGACATAATATATTTATTGTCAACCTCCAGCGACATTCCTGTTTCCAAATCTGTTACCTCGTACCCTCTTCTGCAAAGTTGATAGCATGAGCCTCTGTTTGCAGAGGCGTTGTATTCATGAAGGCTAAGGTAGCATTTGCCTGAAACTGCCATGCACAGTGCTCCGTGACAAAAGAGTTCCAGCTTTACAAGCTCCCCTGATGGACCTTTAATATTCTCTCTGACAATTGCTTCATGAATTGATTTCACCTGATTTAGCGTAAGCTCCCTTGCAAGAACTATAACATCGGCAAACTGTGCGTGATATTTTACACTCTCTATATTTGATACATTAAGCTGGGTTGAGATGTGCACCTCCATTCCTGCATTACGAGCATAAAGAATGGCGGCCATATCTGAGGCAATAATTGCAGAGACTCCTGCCTTAACGGCACGGTCAACTGCACTTTTCATGGGCTCAATATCCTCATCGTAAAGAACAATATTGAGTGTAAGATATGACTTGACGCCAGCATCACGGCAAATCCGTACAATCTCCTCAAGCGAATCTTCAGAAAAATTGTTTGCAGAGTGTGACCGCATGTTTAGATTACCAATTCCAAAATAGATTGAATTTGCACCGCCCTGAATGGCCGCCATCAGAGATTCAAAATTCCCCGCCGGTGCCATTATCTCTATGTCTTCGGGCAGTATCGCCTCGGCATTTGTTGTGTGTCTGTTTTTCATTAATGGTTACTTAAGCTACAATTACTACAATTGTCCGCTGAAAAAGTTGAGAACTTTCTGTTCTGCCATATCGGTTGTAATCTGGTCCAGACATGCATAATCTCCCCTGAAACACTCTTTTTTCCCGAATATTGAGCAAGGGCGGCACTCAATACTGCTTTGAATGGCCATTGAAGAACTCTGGCCCAGCCCATAAAAGCCTGCATAAATGTGCGTTGCCCCCCAGACAGATATAACCGGAACTTTAAGACAAGAGGCAAAGTGCATATTTGCTGAGTCCATGCAAACCATTAAGTCTGTCTCCTCAATAGCCTTAAGCTCCTCCCTGAAGCTGCAGGTGCCTGCAAGCGATTTTACCCCTGAGTATTTTTGCTCCCATCCTTTTAAGGTGGCTATCTCCTTTTTACCCCCTCCAAAAAGTAGGATTTTGAACCTCTCATCCTGGCTCAGTCTTGAAACCAGCTCCTCCATTCTTTCAACCGGCCAAATTTTTCCCTTGTGGGTCGCAAACGGAGCAACTCCTATTACATAACTCTCTTTTTTATAACCTCTTTTTGGTTTGACCAACTCTGGATTTTCGCTCTGTAATCCAAATTTTAGATCCTGAAGCCCCAGTTTAACAAGTGTCAGCTCGTATCTTCTAACGGTTGGAATCAATTGTTTAAGAACCTTCCCCTCTTTTCTGGTTAAAGCCCTCTTCTCCTTTCTTCCCTTTCTCATATAGGACAAGGGGATAAAAGCTGTTGCAAAAAAAGCTCTGAGAATAAAGGTTCTTAGAACAGAGTTTATGTCTGCCACCTTGGTTGGTTTTAGCCTCATAAGCTCTTTAAAAAATTTGTACAGACCTTTAAATCCTTTGTGGCGCCCCTTGAGATCTGTTCCAAAATATTCAAGGTTAGGCTCTCCCTCGAACAAAGGCTCAAGCATTGGTGATGAGACCATTGTAAATTTGACACTCGGGTTGGCACGGGCATACTCCTTTAACAGAGGTGATGCCATTGCTGCATCTCCCAATGCTGAAAAGCGCAAAACAAGTATATGTTCAGGAGTTTTTCCCGGCATAAAGTACAGGATTAAGTGAAGGGTCGTTATACATCTTCATCTGCTTGTAAAATTTCATGTACTTTCTTCCCTCTTCAATATCTTTAAGCAGTGTCTCTATTGCTCCGGTGAGATCTTCTCTCTGCGTAAGCAATACAGCAAGTTTTTTACTGCAACTCTCTCTGTGTTCGGGTGTTGCCTCTGCCCTCTCTGTTTGGGCTCTCATATGGTAAATCTTAAGCGCAAGTATCGACAGGCGATCTATTGCCCAGGCAGGAGTTTCGGTGTTGATTGTTGCATCGGCTGCTACTTTAACCTCTGAATATTTGTCCATGAAATAGCTGTCTATCAACTCAACGAGGTCTGTTCTGTCCTGATTGGATGAGTCAATTCTCCTTTTAATCTCCAATGCCTTTACCGGGTCAATACCGGGCTCTCTGATTATATCTTCAAGGTGCCACTGAACTGCATCTATCCAGTTTTTTGAGTAAAGGTGCCCCTGCAGTGTGTTTTTTGGATAGGGGTTGTTCTCGGGTGCATCAACACTGTCTGTAATATGATAATCGTTAACGCTTTTGTCAAAAATAATGTTGAATTCCTGGCTGAAAGTCATGATGTTATATTTCAAATTAGATTTAAATTTTTATTTCTTAAGCAACTGAGTTGTCTCTCTTACTTCGCTTTCTTCTTTCTCTTCTTTTTCTTCTTCTCTTCTTTTCCTTCTTCTCTTCTTTTCCTTCTCTCAACTACTTTTCTCTGTCTGTCAAACTTCTGGCAAATTCAACTAACTGATCTGTTTGTTCTTTTGTTAGGTTTCCATCTTTAAGAGAGTCTATCGCTTTGCTGTGATAAAACTCTATTGCCTCTTGAGCAGCCTCTTTAATGCCAAGAGATTTGTAGATATCCAGAACCTTTTCAATTTTTGCATCAGCCTCCGCAGCTGACGTCTTTAGGTTGATGTACAACTCCTGTCTTGTGGTTGCATCTGCCCTTTTGAATGATTCTACAAGAAGCCAGGTTTTTTTGCCGCAAAGTATATCTCCCCCTATCTTTTTACCAAAAACATTGCTGTCGCCAAAGCTGTCAAAGTAGTCATCCTTGATCTGAAAGGCAAGCCCAAGGTTGTAACCGTAGTTGTAAATACACTCTGCGCTTTTTGAATTAGCACCGCCTATGATTGCCCCTATCTTGGCCGATGCAGCAATTAAAACAGCCGTTTTCAGTCCAATCATCTGAATGTAGTCATCCATGGTTATGAAAGGCATAGATTCGAAATTCATATCGTACTGCTGACCTTCGCACACTTTTGCTGCAGTCTGGCTAAACAGATCCAGAACATTTTTAAGAACAGGAGCCGGAGCATGCGATATATATTGATATGATTTTATGCACATTACGTCTCCTGAAAGAATGGCTACATTGGTATTCCATTTTTTATGGATTGTTGCCCTGTTCCTCCTGAGATCGGCATTATCCATAATGTCGTCATGAATGAGAGTAAAGCCGTGAAAAATCTCAAGACCCATCGCAGGATAGATTATTGAGTAGTCAATTTTATCTGAGAAGAGGTTAAAGGTGAGAACGGCTAACTTGGGCCTTACTCTTTTGCCTCCGATTGCGATAAGATATTCTATGGGATCATAGAGTTCACCCGGTTCTCCTTTAAGATCGAGGGAATATATTCCCTTTTCCACCATAGAATCAATCTCACTTATGGTAAACATATATAAAAGAATTAATTTTGACAAAGCTAATCCATTTTCTCAAATTTTGTATCTTCGCGGCCGTGGAAAATAGAAAAACAGAAGAGGGTACCGTTGTCAAACATACGGGCAGTCAATATCTTGTGAGCAAGCTGCCTCAATGGGACGTAGTAACATGCGTTCTAAGGGGTAAACTGCGCCTTAAGGACTCCCACACCACAAACCCCGTAGCAGTAGGTGACAGAGTCGTTTACGAAACAGAAGATGGCATTATCGGAGTTATAACAAAGGTGCATTCGCGTCGCAATTACATAATTCGTAAATCAACCAACCTTTCAAGACAGGCTCATATAATAGCCTCAAATCTGGATCAGGTTTTCCTGATTGTTACACTTGACTTTCCCGAGACAAAGCTGGAATTTATTGACAGATTTTTGGTAACGTGTGAAGCTTACAAGGTTCCGGTGATAATACTGCTCAATAAATCAGACCTCTACACGGGTGAGTTCGAAAATGAGTTGGAGAGGTTTTATGACATATATGGTAAAAGTGTCGGTTACGAAATAATACAGACTTCCGGATTGACCGGATTGAATCTTAACGTTGTGAGAGAGAAGTGCAAAGATAAGCTGACTCTCTTTTCCGGAGTCTCAGGAGTTGGAAAATCATCTCTGATTAATGCCCTTGCTCCTAACCTTGGACTTAAGACAGGTGATATCTCAGATTATCACAAAATGGGTAAACACACTACAACATTTTATGAAATTCATCCTCTGGAAAGCGGAGGTTTTATTATTGATACCCCGGGAATAAAAGGATTTGGACTTCTTGAAATGAAGCCGGAGGAGTTAAGCCACTACTTCCCGGAAATGCTCAGAATTCTCGAAAAATGTCGCTTTGCCCCGTGTACCCACACCCACGAACCCGGATGTGCGGTCAAGGCCGGCGTTGAAACAGGAGAGATTATGGAGGAGCGATACTATTCCTATCTGAGCATGCTTGAAGATGAGGAGAAGTACCGATGAATAAAAGGGTTTTAAAGCTGGCTGCGCCAAGTATCCTTGCCAATATTACAGTTCCGCTTGTGGGTATGGTCGACCTTGCAATTGCAGGGCGACTGGGTGATGCCGCCAGTATAGGAGGCATAGCGATTGCCACCATGCTGTTTGATCTGCTTTACTGGAACATGGGCTTTTTGAGGGTTGGTACCGGTGGTTTTGCAGCACAGGCATACGGAAGAAGAGACTTCAAGGATGCTTTCAGGATACTTGTTCAGGCGGTTGGAACGGCTCTGCTCTCTGCGGTGGTCATTTGGGTAATTCAATTTGCATTTCTTGAGTCTGCATTCCTGATTATTGATTGCACCACTGAGGTTGAGTCACTTGCCAGACAATATTTTTATATAAGAATCTGGGCTGCACCTGCAACGCTGTCGCTGTTTGCATTCAAAGGTTGGTTTATTGGTATGCAAAACACTATAAGCCCAATGGTTGTAGATGTCTCTGTAAATCTTTTAAATCTTGTTTTGAGTGTAGTTTTTGCAATAGGTTTGGGAATGGGAATACCTGGAATAGCCTTGGGTACACTTTTGGCGCAATACATGGGCCTGGCTATAGCTATAACTTTGTTGGTAATCTATTACCGAAAACTCTTCAGATACATCCACATTAAAGAGAGTCTCAAACTTAGACAGATGAAGGACTTTTTCGTTTTAAACGGGAACCTGTTTCTAAGATCAGTATCGCTTCTTCTAGTCTACTCCGGGTTCACCAGCATCGCAGCACGTTATGGCGATAATTTACTTGCAGTAAGCACAATCATGATGAAGCTCATGTTGCTTTACTCATATTTTATTGACGGATTTGCGTATGCGGGAGAAGCTTTGACAGGACGATTCATAGGGGCAAAAGACCTCAAATCCCTTAAAAGGGCAATAGCTGTTCTTTTCCGCTGGACACTCATTGTTGCCGCAGTATCAACAGTTGTTTACGCTCTTGCAGATGAGTTCCTTTTCAGACTAATGACCAACAATCAAGAGGTTCTGGCTTCGGCTGCTGATTACCTTCCGTGGCTTTTAGTTGTTCCACTGCTTAGTTGTGCCGCCTTCATCCTTGACGGAATATTCATAGGAGCCATTGCATCAAAGGCGATAAGAGACACAATGTTGCTTTCTGCGGCATCGTTCTTTATCACCTTTTATTCAATGGAAAACCTTATGGGGCTTCAGGCTCTCTATCTGGCATACATGGTACACCTGGTAGTTAGAACCGTAATGATGTCCTTTCTAATGAAAAGGAAAGTATTGTCAAAAGCTATTGCTTAAAATCTTGCTGACACAATATCCCAATCAATAATATCCCAAAGGGCTGCAATGTAATCTGCTCTTTTGTTTTGATAGTCCAGATAATAGGCATGTTCCCATACGTCAAATGTAAGAATGGCTGTTAGTCCGTTTTTAACGGGAGTTCCTGCGTTACTCTCTTTTGTAATAGATAACTTACCCTCTTTGTCCTTAACAAGCCATGCCCAACCCGATCCGAAAACTGTAAGAGCTGCATTTGAAAACTCCTTTTTAAAATCATCAAAAGAGCCCCACTCGCTTTCGATAGCCTTGGCCAGAGGGCCCTTGGGAGCACCTCCACCTTTAGGTTTAAATGAATGAAAGTAAAAGGTGTGGTTCCAAACCTGTGCTGCATTATTAAAAATAGCACCTTCTGATTTCATAACAATCTCCTGGAGGTTCATCTTTTCGAACTCAGTCCCTTTAATAAGGTTGTTGAGGTTTGTAACATAGGCCTGATGGTGTTTTCCATAATGAAATTCCATTGTTAATGGACTGATTGCGGGATTTAACTCATCGGTTTTGTAAGGCAGTTTTGGTAATTCAAAAAACATATCGTTTTATTTTTAGTTTGATTATAATATTTAAAGTACTAGTCTTATTCTATCAGAAGCATGTTTTTTTAATTAACTTTGGCTAAACAATCAAATTAATGCGTCTCTCTCTCACAACCATTCTCTTTTTGTTGCTCTATTTGGGCAGTTTTGGCATCATTAGCTCTCAGAGCTACTACGCTCCTGATGAGCCTCCTCAGAACAAAGAGAAGTCATTCACGCTAATTTACACAAAAATTCACAATACCGAAAGACTGGCTGAATTAAATGCCGGCTTTGCAAGTTATCTTTCAAGTCATAAGATTCCATCCAGGGTAAGGACATTAACCGTTGACAATACAGGAGAGAGTGCCTATTTCGATAAAATTGAAAGGTTTAAAGAAATTCTTCAGACACCATTTATCAAATTTACAACCAATGTATTAGTTGCAACCGACTCAGAAGCACACAGGCTCATTCTGGATGCTGACACTCTCATCCCAAAAAGACTTTCAATGATTTCGGTTGTTTACAACGGATCAAGAATTCAAAAAAACGACAAAATTTCAACTGTAGCCACTCAGCTTTTTTTCAAAGAGAATTTTAAATTGGGAATGAGGCTATTCCCGCAAACAAAGAACGTTCTGATATTAACAGATGAAAGCCCGTATGGAGATATTGAGGTGGACGTAGCAAGAGAGCAGCTTGGCAGGAGTATAGATGATGTTTTAATCCATTATATTAGGATTAAGAAAAACAATTTCAGGGAGTTTATTGACGAGATTAAACAATTCCCATCAAACACATTTATCATACTATCTTCTTGGCAATTAGACAACTATGGCAATTACAAACTGAGCACCTCAACAGAGCCATTTCTGACTGAAATAGAGAAATTCCCAATTCTGGCAACCCAATACCTTTCGGTTGGTTCAGGTACAATTGGTGGCTACACTTCTTCAACCTGGGATGTTGGGTATAAGGTTGCTTCAATGGCTAACAAGCTGGATTCCTCAGGGGTGTTCCATGATACAATAAGAGACTATAGGCTGGTATTTGATTATAGTGCAATGGACAGATGGAACATCTCCTCAAAAGATCTTCCAAAGAGTTCTCTGTTTTTGAACAAACCTGACTCTTTGCTGGATAATTACCGGATTGAGATTAATTTTCTGTTGGCTCTTTTTTCAATTTTACTGCTTTCGCTTTTAGTGTTTACCATGTATCACATTAGACATAGGAGGCTTACGCTTGAAAACGAACAACTTGCAGCAAAAAATTTCAAGAGAAAAGAGTTACTCGACAACACCCTTAAGGTAATGTCAGAGGGCGTCGTATCTCTTGATCGGGATTTTAATATTATCGAAATAAATATAAAGGCAGCAGAGATGTCCGGCTCTTCAGGACCTTATATTGGAAAGAAATTTAGTGAAGTTTTTAACCTTTCTCAACCACCCGGAAAACCTGCATTTGAGAACTTCATGATTTTAGCCCTTAAATCCGGAGTTCCTCAGTCTTTGCTTCCCGATTTTGTATTAAAAGTTAAAAATTCTGAATATAAATTCATTACCGGTGAGATATTTCCCGTTGTTGACACCAAAGATAAGATCAGGCAATTGGTTTTTGTGTTCAGAGATATCACTGAGTTTTATCGTCTCTCACGTTTTTTAAGGACCGCAATGGAATCTGCCATGTTTTATACATGGTATTATAACCCTGCTGAAAATAACTTCATTTTTGACGAGAGCTTTAAATCTGTTGCAGGCAAATATTTTGTCGAAACAAGAAAATTGGAAGATTTCCTCGAGATGGTTCATCCGGATGACAGAAACCAGCTTAAAGAACACCATAAACATACCGGGTCTGTTAATAATAAAGAGGATATCTCTTCAACTGATTTCAGAGTACTCAAAGATGGCAAATACGAATGGTGGCAGCGCAGAAGTATTATTCAGCTTAACAGAGAGGGAGATATCGTAAACACAAATGTTTATGGTATGGATATCAACATAAACGATTACAAGGAGCGTGAGTGCGAGCTGATTGAGGCCAAAAAAAGGGCAGAGGAGTCCGATAAACTTAAAACTGCATTCCTCTCCAATATGAGCCACGAGATTCGCACACCTCTCAATGGAATTGTTGGGTTCTCGGCTCTTCTCTCTGACAATGAATATACAGAGACAGAAAAAGCAGAGTTCTCAGACATTATCAGCTCCAACGCAAAGATGCTTTTGGGTCTTATTAACGATATTCTTGACCTCTCCAGAATTGAATCAAATTCAATAAAGTTTGATATAAGAGAGTTCTCCCTTAACAAGCAAATAGAAGAGGTTCTGTCCATTCATCAGCGAGTTGTCAAAGAGGGTGTCAAAATCATTTCTGACCTTGGAGAGGCTGATATATTGCTGGTTTTTGACAGACTTCGCAACTACCAGATCTTGAATAATCTTGTTGGCAACTCCATTAAGTTTACAGAAAAGGGAGAGATACGAATCGGAGCCAGAATTAATGGTAATTTTACAGAGATTTATGTTTCGGACACAGGAAAAGGGATGAGTAACAGTCAGCTCGAAAAGGTATTCAGCCGTTTCTATAAAGCAGATGAGTTTAGTTCGGGTTCGGGTTTGGGTCTTCCAATCTGCAAAGCATTGATTGAGTTTTTCGGTGGCACAATCAAAGCTGAATCAATAGTGGGAAAAGGGACAACCATTACCTACTCCCTTCCACATAAAACATTACCGGATAATTATTTAAGTGATTTACATCCAACAACTGATATGAATATGGATAATAGTAACACTTCGGCCGGCAATCTCCAAAATGTTGCCACGCCTAGTATTCTCATCGCAGAAGATCTAGAGAGTAATTACATCTTATTGAAAATTATTCTCTCGAAACATTATAATATATTATGGGCCAAAAACGGATTAGAGGCAGTTTCGCTTTTCAAATCTCACAAGCCTGACCTTGTTCTTATGGATATTAAAATGCCAGTAATGGATGGTCTTGAGGCAACAAAAATTATCCGTTCTGAATCCCCATTTGTTCCAATAATTGCTCAAACAGCAAATGCCTTTGAGTCTGACCACAGACAGGCTCTTGAGGCAGGATGTAACGAAATTATAACAAAACCCATCAAATCAGTCCGACTTCTTGAAGTTGTTGAAAAATTCATAACCAGGCATTAATAGATTATCCTATGAAAGACCTAAAATACCTGCGACTGCTTGCCAAAAGCTTTCCAACGATTCCCGATGCTACAACAGAGATAATAAACCTTGAAGCGATTCTTAATCTCCCCAAAGGAACCGAACACTTTCTTACCGATATACATGCAGAGCATGAGGCCTTTAGCCATGTCCTGAAAAATGCATCAGGTGTAATCCGCAAAAAGGTAGAGATGATATTCGGGCACTCTCTTCGCGAATCTGAAAAGCGGGAGCTTTGCACTCTTATCTATTATCCAAAGGAGAAGATGAGGATTATTAAGGAGAGAGAGGGTAAAGAGTTAGATGAGTGGTACAAAATTGTTCTTGTAAGGCTTATGAGGGTATGTGGCAATGTATCTTCAAAATATACACGATCAAAAGTGAGGAAGGCCCTTCCAAAGGAGTATTCGTATATTATTCAGGAGCTCCTTCATGAATCGCTGGCAGAGCCAAACAAACAAGAGTATATAGCCGCAATTATCTCCACAATTGTCTCTACCGGAAGGGCAAAACATTTTATTATTGCTATTTGTAATGTAATACAGCAGCTTACTATTGACTCTCTTCACATAATCGGTGATATCTATGATCGTGGCCCCGGTGCCCACATAATAATGGATTTGCTATGTAATTACCACAACTTTGACATTCAGTGGGGCAATCACGACCTTGTCTGGATGGGTGCTGCTTCGGGAAGCGAGGCCTGTATGGCAAATGTAGTCCGCATTTCACTCAGGTATGCAAATCTTGCAACCCTTGAAGAGGGCTACGGCATTAACCTCATGCCTCTTGCAACCTTTGCAATGGAAACTTACGGTGACGACCCTTGTTCCCTGTTTAGACCAAAGGCAAATCAGGATGAGCCCGTTAAGAGTAAGCATATAAAAATGATATCTCAAATGCACAAGGCAATTTCGGTAATTCAGTTTAAACTTGAAGGGGCCGTTATTGCCAGAAATAAAGACTTTGAGATGGATGACAGAAGGCTTTTACACCTGATTGATTTCAAAAAGGGGACAATTACCCTGGAGGGTGTGGAGTATGCTTTAAGAGATACAAACTTCCCTACCATAGACCCGGCCGATCCATACAAACTAACAGAGGAGGAGCATGATCTGGTGAACAGTCTTATGCACTATTTCTTAACAAGCGAAAAGCTTTACAAACACATGAGGTGCATGTACAACCACGGCTCTGTTTATCTGGTAAGGAATTCCAATCTGCTATACCATGGCTCTATGCCTCTTAATGAAGACGGAACTCTTAAAAGCATTCGTATTGCAGGCGAAGAGTATGCAGGTAAAGCTCTTTTTGACAAATTCGACAAAATGGTGCGCCAGGCATTCTTTGAAGAGAGGGGGAGACCTAATAAACACTCAGCAAAAGATATGATATGGTACTTGTGGTGCGGCCCCTACTCTCCACAGTTCGATAAAGAGAAGATGGCAACCTTTGAGAGATATTTTGTTGCTGAAAAGGAGACCCACAAAGAGAAGAAGGGATATTACTACTACCTGAAAGACAACAAACAGATCTGCGAAATGATTCTTAAAGAGTTTGGAGTTGAAGATAGTCAGTCGCATATAATTAACGGCCATATTCCGGTAAAAACCGGTAAGGGAGAGTCTCCAATCAAGGCCGGAGGAAAACTGCTTGTTATTGATGGAGGCTACTCAAAAGCCTACCAGCCGGAGACAGGAATTGCAGGTTATACCCTAATCTACAACTCTCATGGCCTTTTATTAATTCAACATCAGCCATTTATATCCACTCAAAAGGCTATTGAAGATGGTGACGACATTATTTCTGAGACAACTGTAGTAGAATTCAGCAATAAAAGAAGGCTTGTTAGGGATACAGATATAGGCGCCGAACTGCAAAAGCAGATCGACGACCTAATGAATCTGGTATCAGCGTATAGAAACGGATTAATTAAGGAGAGCTAAGCAAATATCTCTGCCATCATACATCTGGCAGAACCTCCTCCGTTATTCTCGATTGTTTCAAGTTCGGGAGCTATAATTTTGCAGTGCTTCTCAAGTGCTGCAATCTGCTCATCTGTAAGCGCTCTCTTTGCCCGGGCAGACATTACCAGCAGCGGTTCACCCTCTTTACTTCTCACCTCAAGCATATTTCCCGCAAACTCCTCCATCTGCTCAAGCGATATTTCAATAACCGCCTTATCACTCTCTTCAATGAGGCCGATAAGATCTTCCCTCTGGTCAATATCATTTACTGCATCGAGACATACAACTGCAAAAGCGGTTCCAATGCACATCATAACATTTGTGTGGTAAATTGGTTTGCCCGCAGAGTCACAGGCGTCAAAAATAAGGTAGTCGTATTCAAGCTCATCACAGAATTGCTCAAGCACCTCTTCGTCTGTTCTTTGTGAACGACAGGCGAATGCAATGCAGTTATCTCTGTCCAGAATCATACTCCCCGTTCCTTCAAGAAAAACTCCTTTTTCTTCAAAATCTGTGAGATCTACAACTCTTTTAAACTTAAAGTTTGTCTTAAGAAAGTTAATAACACCCTCTTTTCTCTCGAGTCTGCGGTTTGGCGCAAACATTGGGTAAAGAGCAAGCGTGCCTCCTTCGTGTGTCGAAAACCAGTTGTTTGGAAACACTGAATCGGGTGTGTGAGGTTCCGGTGTGTCATTTATAACAAAAACCTCTACCCCGGCCTCTCTAAGCATTGCTGTAAAATTATCGAATTCGGCTGTTGCCTTTTCGTTTGCGTTATCTGCGAAGCCCTCTTTCTGAAAAGCGTTATTTGCCGATGTCTGACTGTTGAAGCCAAAGTTTGATGGTCTTACCATCAATATTTTATTTGTTGACTGCATTTGTTCTAATGAAGTTTATACTTTATAATTCTCTGATTTATACTTTAATTTTCAAGAGCTTTTATTGACGCCTTAATAATTCCTATTGCCTCCATCAACTCCTCTTCGGTTATTACCAAAGGTGGTGCAAACCTGATTATATGTTTATGGGTTGGTTTTGCAATCAGGCCATTTTCAGCCATTTTAAGACAAACGTCCCAAGCCTCTTTTCCGTTGAATGGTTTAATAATGATTGCATTAAGAAGTCCTTTGCCTCTTACCAGTTCAATGAACGGCGAATCAAAAGCAGTCATCTCCCTTCTGAAAATTTCACCAAGATAAGCAGCCTTTTCTGTAAGTTTCTCATCGATTACAACCTCAAGTGCTGCTTTTGCTACCTGACAGGCCAACGGGAATCCTCCAAAAGTTGAGCCGTGCTCGCCCGGTTTAATCGTAAGCATTATATGGTCGTCTGCAAGTACGGCAGAAACCGGCAATACTCCGCCTGAGATTGCTTTACCTAGAATTACAATATCGGGACGAATATCTTCGTGGTCACAGCAGAGCATTTTTCCTGTGCGGGCAATGCCTGTCTGTACCTCGTCTGCCACAAAAAGAACATTGTGTTTTTTACACAATTCATAACATTTTTTCAAATATCCTTCGTCCGGTACAAATACGCCGGCTTCGCCCTGAATAGGCTCCACAAGAAAAGCGGCAACGTGTTTTCCATGCTCCTCAAGTACTCTCTCCAGAGCAGCTGCATTGTTATAAGGTATTTTTACAAGGCCCGGAGTGAATGGACCGTACATGGCGTACGAATCGGGATCGGTTGAGAGAGAGACAATAGAGATTGTCCTTCCGTGGAAGTTACCTTCACATCCTATGATAAGGGCTTTGTCTTCGGGAATGTTCTTTTTTAAATAACCCCACCTTCTGGATAGTTTTAGTGCTGTCTCTACAGCCTCTGCCCCGGAGTTCATGGGCAAAACCTTATCATAACCAAAGTAATTGTGTATAAACTCTTCATAGGGTCCAAGCTTGTCATTATAAAAAGCTCGTGAAGTGAGGCAAAGCTGTTGTGCCTGCGTGGTTAGAGCCTCTACAATTTTCGGGTGACAGTGGCCCTGGTTAACTGCTGAGTAGGCAGAGAGAAAATCGAAATATTTTTTTCCGTCCACATCCCATACGTAGGCCCCTTTTCCCTTGGAAAGGACAACCTCCAAAGGGTGGTAATTGTGTGCTCCGTAACGATCTTCCTGTTCAATAAATGACTTTGCTTTTTCTGAAATTTTCATGATATGGCTTTGTTGATTTTTTTATTGCGACTAACATAGCAAATTTAGGCCATATTTCACATATAAAATGTTCATAAGTTGTTTGTAATTAAAGAAAATAATCTTACCTTTGCAACCCGTTTTGTATAACGGAAATAGTTAAAGTTAAGAATAACAACTAATTATGCCAACAATTCAACAGTTAGTTCGCAAGGGCCGCGAGGTTATCGTAGAGAAGAGTAAATCTCGTGCGCTTGACGCTTGTCCTCAAAGACGCGGAGTATGTGTACGTGTTTACACTACAACTCCTAAGAAACCAAACTCAGCTATGCGTAAAGTAGCTCGTGTGCGCCTCACCAATCAGAAGGAGGTTAACGCGTATATCCCGGGAGAAGGTCACAACCTTCAGGAGCACTCTATTGTGCTTGTTCGCGGTGGTCGTGTTAAAGACCTTCCTGGTGTTCGTTACCACATCCTTCGCGGTGCACTTGACACTGCAGGTGTAGACGGACGTAAGCAAGGACGCTCGCTGTACGGTACAAAGAGACCTAAGAAAACAGCGGCAGCAAAAGCTAAAAAGTAATTATCAATTCAATTATCTAAGTAATGAGAAAAACGAAGCCTAAAAAGAGGATTCTACTTCCCGACCCCAAATTTCACGACACTAGTGTTACCAGATTCGTGAACAATTTGATGTTACAGGGCAAGAAGAGTATCGCCTATCGCATCTTCTATGATGCACTAGACATTGTCGGCGAAAAGATGAAAGATTCTGAAAAGGCTCCTCTCGAAATCTGGAAAAAAGCTATTGAGAATGTAACCCCACAAGTAGAGGTGAAAAGCCGCAGAGTGGGTGGTGCAAACTTCCAGGTTCCAACCGAGGTGCGTCCGGAAAGAAAGATTTCACTTTCGATGAAAAACCTAATTATGTACGCACGCAAAAGGTCTGCTCATACAATGGCAGATAAACTTGCCGCAGAAATTATGGCAGCTTATAACAACGAAGGCGCTGCATATAAGAGAAAAGAGGATATGCACAAAATGGCAGAAGCTAACAAAGCATTTGCGCATTTCCGTTTTTAAGCACCCCAGAACCAATTAGATGGCAAGAGATTTACAATACACAAGAAACATAGGCATCATGGCTCACATTGATGCCGGAAAGACGACAACTTCCGAGAGAATCCTGTATTATACAGGTAAGACCCACAAAATAGGTGAAGTTCACGACGGAGCTGCTACTATGGACTGGATGGTTCAGGAGCAGGAGCGTGGTATCACTATCACTTCAGCTGCAACCACAGCATTTTGGCACTATGCCGGCAACCTGTATCAGGTAAACCTTATTGATACTCCCGGCCACGTTGACTTTACTGTAGAGGTCGAGAGATCACTGCGAGTACTTGACGGTACTGTTGCAACATTTTGCGCAGTAGGCCGCGTACAGCCTCAGTCAGAGACCGTATGGCGCCAGGCCGACAAGTATCATGTACCAAAAATGGCTTATGTTAACAAAATGGACCGTGTTGGAGCAGATTTTTACGCGGTTGTAGAGGAGATTAACAGCAAGCTTGGTGCAAATGCAATTCCTATTGCACTTCCTATAGGTGCAGAGGAAAAATTTGAAGGCATTATTGACCTCGTTTCAAAAAAGGCATACTATTACGATCAGGATAACAAAGAACTTGTTAACTACGTAATTAAAGACGTGCCTGAAAATATGATTGATGAGGTTGATGAGTGGAGAGGAAAATTAATCGAGTCTATTGCAGAATACAATGATGCAATTCTTGAGAAGTTTTTTGATAATCCTGACTCAATTTCTGAAGAGGAGATCATCGCAGCATTACGTAAAGCAACCATTGATATGGCTGTTGTGCCTGTAACCTGCGGTTCGTCATTTAAAAATAAAGGTGTTCAGTACCTGCTTGACTCAGTAATGCGCTATCTTCCCTCTCCGCTTGATATCGGAGATGTTAAGGGTATAAACCCTGACACAGAAAAAGAAGAGATTCGCAAAACAAGTGTTAAGGAGCCGTTCTGCGGCCTTGTGTTCAAAATTGCAACCGACCCTTTTGTTGGCCGTCTTGCATATATCAGAGCATATTCAGGCAAGCTTGATTCCGGTTCATATATACTAAACACAAGATCAGACAAGAAAGAGAGGGTAGCCCGTCTGTACCAGATGCACTCCAACAAACAAAATCCAATTGAGTTTGTAGAGGCTGGAGACATTTGCGCAGCAGTAGGTTTTAAGGAGCTCCGCACAGGTGACACTATCTGTGTAGAAAACCACCCTATTGTTCTTGAATCTATGTCTTTCCCTGATCCTGTTATCGGTCTGGCTGTTGAACCTAAAACACAGAAAGACCTTGACAAACTGGGAATGGCGCTTTCAAAACTTTCTGAAGAGGATCCTACATTTACTGTTCGTTCAGATCACGAGACCGGCCAGACCGTAATCAGCGGAATGGGTGAGCTCCACCTGGAGATCATTGTTGACCGTCTAAGGAGAGAATTTGGAGTTGAAATTAACCAAGGTGCACCTCAGGTAAACTACAAAGAGGCTATCCGCTCAACCGTTCAGCATCGCGAAGTATTCAAGAAGCAGACAGGTGGTCGTGGTAAATTTGCAGACATCATCATTGAAATCGGCCCGGCAGACGAAGGTATTACCGGACTTCAGTTTATTGATGAGGTTAAAGGTGGTAATATTCCAAGGGAGTATGTTCCATCTGTTGAGAAGGGTTTCAAAGCAGCATTGGCAAACGGTGTTCTTGCCGGATACGAGGTTACCTCACTTAAGGTAATACTTAAAGACGGTTCGTTCCACGCGGTTGACTCAGATGCACTTTCATTTGAAATCTGCGCAAGACAGGCATTCCGTAAAGCTTGCCCTAAGGCAAATCCTTACATTCAGGAGCCTATTATGTCTCTTGAAGTTGTTACTCCGGAAGATTATCTGGGTGATGTTATCGGTGACCTTAACAAACGCAGAGGCCAGATTAACAACATGGATTCCAAAGGAAATGCAAGAATCGTTAAAGCTAAAGTTCCGCTTTCAGAGCAATTTGGCTATGTGACAGTTCTTCGTACACTCTCTTCGGGAAGGGCAACCAGCACCATGGAGTTCTCTCACTATACCGAACTTCCTGCAAACCTTGCAAAAGAGGTTATCGAGAAGGCCGGCGGTAAGAAATTTGATACCGATTCAGACGAATAAAAGAGAAAAAATTAAAGATATGAGCCAAAAAATAAGAATTAAGCTAAAATCTTACGACTATATGCTTGTTGACAAATCAGCAGATAAGATCGTGAAAACAGTTAAAGCTACCGGCGCAGTTGTTAGTGGTCCTATTCCGCTTCCAACAGACAAAAAAATCTTCACTGTTAACCGCTCTACATTCGTTAACAAGAAAGCACGTGAGCAGTTCGAACTGAACTCGTTCCGCCGTCTGCTGGACATTTACAGCTCTACTCCCAAAACAGTAGATGCTTTGATGAAGCTTGAACTTCCAAGCGGAGTTGAGGTTGAAATCAAAGTCTGATAAATTGAGTGCAAATTTTAGTTAGGTTTTACGGAATTTTACTATTTTTGCACTCCGTTTCGGGCCCATAGCTCAGTTGGTTAGTAGCACCTGACTCATAATCAGGGGGTCGCTGGTTCAAGCCCAGCTGGGCCCACAAGAAAAGCACCTGCAATACCGCAGGTGCTTTTCTTATGGGCCCCGGGCCCATCGTTTTTTACCCACCCCCAAACCCCCTCCCAAGAGGGGGCTTTTGCGGCTAATGCCGCGACCTACTTAGATCAAAATGAAATGATTTCTTCATAAACTTTAATTGCAAAACTATCAGTCATTCCAGCAATGAAGTCCAAACAACATTTTATATAGGACTCCTTACTATTAATGTCATAAATTGTTCTATTGTTTAACTTAAGTTTTTTCTTCTTTTTTAGATCTATATTTGAATATTTTATCAACCAGTCATTAAAGTATCTTCGAAGCGTTGGAAAATCCTCAATTATAGAAATATCAGTAGAATTAAAGTTTTTATATTTATAAAAATGTATTAACGTTTTGAATATTTCGTTTATTACTAGAGTTGCATAATTTTTAAAAGATTCAATTCTCCAGTACTTATAGATAACAGAGTAATTAAAACTTTTTATGTCGTTCATTAAGTTTAAGTATGGCTGAGATAGGCTTATTCCGCGCTCAGGATTACTATTGTTAATCAGGTCTATAATAAAGGAATGAATAAGAACCCCATTGTTTATTTCTCTTATATTTGATTTTGGTAAATGTCTTTTTAATATTTCATTAATTTGTCTGTAATTTGAATAACTAAGGATTCTGAAAAACATTGCATCTTCTATGTCCCTGCCCAAATAGGCAATTTTATCAGATATTTTAACAACACAACCCTCCCATGTAAATGACTGATGTTGATTAGGTTTCTCTATTTTATTTAAATCAATATATTCTTTTCTTGGGAAAATTGAGTTTTCGTTTACTTCCCCACAATGTGTTATTATCCCGTCACGAACAGCATATGATAGATTCATATTCTCCTCAAAACCTGATGAGTTTTTTAAGGTTTCAATGTCATCTAAAAAGAAAAGACTATTTTTCTCATGCCAAAAATTACTGTTTGGTATTTCCCTTTTAAATATTTCTCGAATAACTGTCTCGCCGTGATGGCCAAATGGAGCATGGCCAATATCATGTCCAATTGCAATTGCGCTTACTAACTCTTCGTTCAAACCTAAAAACTTTGCAATAGTAGTACTCACGGAGACAACATGGTTAACATGCTCTATACGTGTACATATGTGATCATTTTTGGTAGCAAAAAAAACTTGTGTTTTTGTTTTTAGACGTCTGTATCCATTTGAATGGAGAATTCGTGTATAATCACGTGCGAATTCTGACCTAATATCATTGGGTCTTGAGTAAATTTTATTTTCTCTTTCTATAAATTTACTCCATAGTGGGTTTGCAGGGCAAGCCTTTACCTTTTTAAACTTATTCTTATGCTCCATATTGCTAATATTCAACTATATATTATTATTTATCAGTGATGTATTCTAACGTGGTCGTTATACTCAGGTTAAGAATAAACTCATATTAAAGTATACAATTAGAAAGGAGTCAATTTTTTAAATCACTTCATAAACGTCATTATTCTCGGCATCAATAAGTGGCTTAATAGTATTAGATATCTTTCTGAACGATAATTTCGTGCTCTTAAAAAAAATTTGGGGTTCACCCCACCACCCGCTTATTGAACTTTTACTGAGATACTCCGCGCTACGTCGCGGTGCTCGTGCCAGAATTGAGTCAAAAAAAGAATCGTAAATTTCAAAATTCTCTTTTGTTACCTTGATAAAATCAATCCATTTGTCTTTTATCTCGTTTTTATTACTCCCTGGCTTTTCAATAATTTCTATTTGATCTAAAAATCTATTATCACCTTTAAAACAGTCAAAAGCGTTTAATAATATTTTTCTCGCTTCAATATCGGTTTCAGGACATCTATAGCCAAATATTGTTAATATACTTGCATTATTAAGAAAGCGAGATAATTTTTTCCATTCGCCTTCAATAATTTCATCCTGATAATTTTTACTTTTGATAGGATAAAGCAACTTTGAAGGTTTATATTCAGAACCGCAATATTTGCAAATATTATGGATACATCCTAAAGATAGATCCTGAGGACAATAACCTACACCTACATTTCCGTGTAAAAATATTAGAGTTGGCATATTTTTAATCCCTACAATTTTGGAAACTCGTTGCCATGATTGTAAAATTAAGTCGTCCCAATTAAAAGAAGCAATACAATCTTTTTTCTTTAAAGATAATAGCAATAGGTCGTATATGATTGTTTTATAAGGTATTGTAAGTGAAGAAAAATATTGATATATGACTGTCTCAATCTCATTTTTAATTGAGCAATATTCTGGTTTTTCGGACAATTCAGAAAATATACTTTCCAAATTATTTGATTTTGTGTCAAAATCAACATTTGATAGTAATCCATCCAACCCTAGCACTTCTACAGTATTGTCCATTACTGGTACCGTGAAGCCGTTTTTATCCCCATTAGGTAAAGAAGCTATTGAAGCACCAGCTCCAAGTATCACTACGTGTGGTCTTTTACTGAATCCTAATGCTATTTTTTCATCGTCTATAGTCATATATCCGATATAAGTTAACTTGTAACTTCAAATTTCAGAAACAAATACTTCAAGCTCATATTAAACTGAACGACGTCATGTGGGATAAGTATGTATTTCCAGAGTTTTCCTCTGGTTTTCTTATTGTATTCGGTTGCATTTATGCAATAATTTAACGCTGCTTTTGCTTTGGATTTTACAAGCTCAGATTCAACATCGTCTTTTTTCTTAGTCTCAACCAAAGCAATATACTCAGGAGTTTCCACTACAAAATCAGGCGTGTACTCACGTGAAGGGTGTCCATAATAAATCTGAAACTGCGACTTAGCAGGACGCAGCCACTTTAAACAATCTCTATCCTGTTCAAGTATTGATGCAAAGTCTTTCTCCGTTTTGCTGTCAAACTTATAAATATTATGAAGAGCTTTGGTAAACCCTCCAAATACCTTGTTGCGGATTTGAGATGCGGGCTCAATATTCTCTTTGTAATCGTAAATCCGCTCCCCCATATTTTTAGAGATTGAAGGATCTTTAATTTCAGAGCATGCACGTACGGTCATTACCGGTTTTTCAAATCCATCATGAACTATCTCGTAATTCACCATCATCTGCTGGTAGATTTGTTCAGCAATAGGAATTTTAAAATTTAGGATAACATTCAGAACATCTTTATCACTTGTTAAATATGACTTAAAATGTTGAACAGCCTGGTGTACAAGTTTATAGAGCAGATCTTTATGTTCATCATACCAAATCTCCTGTTTGTCTATAAGTATAGAAATTATATGATTTTCAATATACTTCTCTCTGTAATTTACTGCACCGGCAGTTAATAGTCTTTGATTGCCTGATTGTAATTCTCTGGTAATAATTTCTTCAGATCCCGGCTGATACTTCATCTTTGAAGTGTTAAGGTCAAAATCATTAAAGACAAGTCTTGTAACACCTGATGGTTGAATTACAAGACGAGGAATGGGAATAACGCTGTCAATAAATTTTTCTGCAATAGCAACGTACCTTACAGCCGCTTCATTTGCCTCCTCTTCTGCAAACAAATGTCCTTCTGATTCCAGTTGGGTTTTATATGCTTTCTTAAACGATTCGATAGAATCCGTATTTGTTACTGCATCTTTAGTAAAGCTTGCAGCTTTAGGAGCAACTGTATTTAGGAATGGCAAAATGAACTCATCCCTTTTGATGTTTAGAATCTCCTTATCTTTTTTTAGTCCGGATAATTGTTCAACTTCCTCTTTGCGCTTTTCAATATCTGCCTTTAGGCTCGATTGGGGAGTTATGATCTCTTTGCGGTAATTTCCCTCATCATCTTCATCAATAACGATTATGTTTTGAAGTCGAATAATCGAATCCGGTTTGTTTGCTTCATCTATTATGTCCTGGAACTTATCGTGCTGAACTATAGTTAAAGTATCGACACTATCATCACCTGTATGTGTTCCGTACGGCAGCCTTAAACCCCTTCCGATTGTTTGTTCAGTAAGAGTGCGAGATGCCGAGGTGCGCAGAGGCACGATTGTATACAGATTTGTAACATCCCAGCCCTCCTTGAGCATATTTACGTGGATAACTATTTCAATCCTATTATCAGGGTCTTCAAGGTTAAGAAGCAATTCTATGTTTTCATCCTTTTCACTACCAGACTGATTTGAATGGATATCCATTACCTTGTCTTTATAGTATCCGTTGAAAAAAACATCTTGTTGTATGATCTCTTTTAATTGGGCAGCATGAGTTGTATCCACTGCTACAACAAGCATAAACGGTTTTATTTCTTTCGCTCCTTTATCTCTTGCAAAGATTGCCAATTCTGCTTTGGTATTTTCATGGATACGTACCCCGTCAAGAAGTTTAAGTCTGTCAAGGTCTGCTGGGCTATATTGAGTTGGATCAAAATTTTTTCTTGTTGCAACAGCCGGTTTTTTAACAAAACCATCACTAATTGCATGTGCGAGACTATATTCATAAACAACATTCTTAAACTTTGTATATCTAGTCCCGGATTGAGTCTGAGGGGTTGCTGTGAATTCCAACCCAAGAATCGGATCCAATTCATTGATTACTAACATTCCCCTGTCTGCCCTGTAGTGGTGAGACTCATCCATTAATACAACTAAGTCAGAAAGTCCGGATAAGTAATTGAAATATGAATCTCCTAAATATTCAGACATCCGTTTTATACGGGGAGCACTACCACCTCTGGTCTCAGAATTTATCTTAGAAATATTAAAAACATTAATATTTATCGACTGAAACAAAGTATCTCCGGAGAACTGGTTGTAGTTATCACCGTTAATGATTCTTGGGGCATTTTGAGAGAAATCTGCAATACCTCGGAAAACATATTTAGGACTTAGCGGATTTGAAAAGTCTTCAATCAATTTATTATAAATTGTAAGATTGGGTGCTAAAACGAAGAAGTTCCTAATACCGTGCTCCAAATAAAGATATGATATACAGGCTCCCATAAGTCGAGTTTTCCCCACACCTGTTGCAAGTGCAAAGCAGATAGATGGAAAGTTTCTCTCAAAATCACTACAAGTTGGATATTTTGCTTTTACTGCAGAAAGCATCTCCGACAAACCCAATATTCCTTTATTCTTTTGAGGCTGCAGTAATTCATACAACTCGGCAAGTATATTTAATGATTCTTCTTGAGGATAACGAAGACTCAGTCTGTTTTTAACATAGTTTACGTTTTTGTTCATAGATTAATCATTAGGTTGTTGACTAAAAAGATCCGGAATCTCAGTTGTATGTTTTGGGGATTTTTTGGTTGATGAATCGGCTTTTATTCTCTCACCTGTTTCAGGCCTGAGTTCATCTAAAGGACTGTTTATAATGTTGAAGCTGTAATCACTATCCTGTTTGAACTCACATCTGTTTAACAGCATAGATGGGATTTTCCTAATATTGATGTTTGAGTATGCATTTTCAATCCCTGCCTCAAACTGTGTACAACATATCAGCAGGCTCTCATCTTTAGGTAAGTCTTCATATATTGAATCAAGAATCGTACGAGTAAGGTATTGTGTTGTGGTAAAGATGTAATCTTTCTCGGATGAAATTCCCTGTTTCCAGTATTTCTCATGGTCCGGTAGATACTTAAAACCTTCATGTTTTGCCATCGCAGCTGCAAGCATCTGAGGATTGTATTCAGGGCTGATAACCATATTCCCAAATTTGTCTTCACTCAGCAGAGGAGGGGCAAGCTCATAGAATTTAAACCCACCACCGCCTTGCCAGTTAACAGCTTTGCTGATTCCTCCCTGCTCCCCGTCAACAACTTTTTTTAATCTTGGATAGCAATGTGTTTTGGCATGCTCTCCAAGCTCCACACCAATCCAGCGACGCCCCATTTTGTGAGCTACAGCGGCAGTTGTTCCGGAGCCTAGAAAAGAATCTAGCACGAGGTCGTTTGGATTTGATCCTAAAGTTAAAATCCTTTCTATAAGACGTTCTGGCTTTGGTGTTGCAAATACATTATTTGAGTTAAATTCTTTTGCTTCCTTTTTTGCATCTTGATTATGTCCTACTTCTTGATATGTCCATAATGACATAGCTGTAACACCTTCTTTTACTTCTGATATAAATCTCTTAATAGAAGGAACATTTGTTCCATCTTTTCCAAACCATATTCTATTATCCAAAACATATTCTTCAAATCTTTCTCTAGATAATCGCCAAGAATATCCATCCGGTGGATAACATACTTTTCCACTTGGATTTGTTATAGGATAAATATTCTTTTCTATAGGTGGTCCTACAGATAAGTTGTCAGACTTCCAATCTCCTCTTGGGTCATCATCGTAGTTTTTATACATCCCTCGCATACTGTCTTTGCGAGGGATCTTGTTTAATTCAAAAGATTGGGTGAAGTTTTTGGCATAAATGAGAATTGTATCATGTGATCTTGAAAGGGTTTTTTTAAGATTGATTGGTGCATATGATCTTTGCCAAATAACTTCATCAATGAAATTATCTCTTCCAAAGACTTCATCACATAGCACTTTTAAGTAGTGACTCTCATCTGCGTCAATCGAAATCCAAATTGACCCATCATTTGTCAATAGGTTTTTTAGTAATGCTAACCGTGGTTTCATCAGATTCAGCCATTGGCTGTGTTCAACCCCATCATCGTAATGTTCAAATGCATTTCCTGTATTGTATGGCGGGTCAATATATATACATTTAATTTTCCCTGCATACTCTTGTTCCAGAGCCTTTAAGGCAAGTAGATTGTCTCCATGAATAAGAATGTTTTCTGTATTCTGGTCACCATAACTATACTCTGGATTTTCAATAAGAATTCTGGGTTCAAGTTTTGGTTCCTGCCCTTTTCCGATCCAGGTTAGTTCCAGTTTTTGCTTTTTATTTTGAGACATTATATGCTATTTTTCTTTTTTATTATAATCATTAGCCTATATCACACTGATACAAAATGTTAGCTTTTTCTTTATCTGATTTCTTTTTTTGTTCTTTTTTTTTATGCCAAATAATATTTACGATATGTTCTTCCGCCTTCAGTTCTTAGTATTTTATCTGACACCATCTTGTAAACACATTTTCTTAAGTCTGCAGGCAATACATCAGGCAGCCTTTTACTAATATCTGAGATCATACTACCCGGGTATCTCTTGATGTCCTCTATTATCAAAGCTTTGAGTCTGTGGGGTTCAATTGTAATTAGTGTAGGCTTAATGTTGATTTTTGAGCTTGAGATAATCTTAGGATGAATAAGGTATGCTGTTCCCTTTTTTACCCCTCTTGGTATCAGAATGCCTTCGCGAAGCAGTTTTGAGGTATAGCTGCGGAGTCTCTCTTCGTCAGATAATTGTAATAATTTTGTTAGTTGGGTAGTAAGTATTTTTTTCTCTCGGCATACTATACCTAAGACTAGAAAATCTTTTTGTGATAATTTGTAATTCTTGGCTATAAAGTCAATCAAAAGCACAGACTCTTCATCTAATATTTTTGAATATTGAATTACAGAGGTTGTGCTAAAATCAGAGTAAATAATTGGAAATGGTTTTGAGTCTCGTCCGGTTATTTCAAAAATCAGATCATATCCGCTTCCTTCACCCTCCATTAATTTCAAATCGTGAAGAACTCTAATCATATGAGGATTTCTTCTGTTCACGGAATGCAAGATATTGTCTTTATTTATACCTAACGGAAGTCCTCCCGGATTCGTTATCTCCATTCTGTCCGGATATGCCTTTATGAAAATATCACCCGAAATTGTATAGCTTTTGTGTGCTATTGCATTAATCAGTAATTCCCGTATAAGACGCGGATCATAATGCCTTATTTTATTTCTGAATAGTCCATTTGGAAATTCGTCATAGTATGTCAGCTCTACAGCCTTGTTTTCAATATCAAGAAGTAATTCTTTAGGGTTTAGGCTATAATCATTCCAGTCTATTTTATTTATTTTCTTTTCAAGGTCATCATAAACAATATATTGCACTGTGAGAGGATATGCAATTCTACTACGTTGATTAGCATCTCCCAACCATAACACTCCAAGGTTTGTCAATGTTCCATCTTGAATAAGATTATAATGCTCTGCAATTTCAATATCTCCTAGTTCCTTCACAAACGATTTTACTCTGTCTGAATTGCGTATTTCTGAAGCAAACCATGTTAATGAATCTGGAGAAATATTCTTGATGTTAATATTACGAGATTGAAGTTCCCATTGAAATGCGTCCTTTTCACTTGCAAGCCTTACCAGATCTTCGCTTCTGACTGGATGGCACTGGTCTCCAATTCGAATTAAGATTTTACCATCCGATGTTGTAGCTATGGCTTTGAGGGATGGAAGCACTTTTATTCCAAAAAATTGACCACCATTTGGGTGTGTTTCTGTATCCTGGAGTGTCAATCCCACATAATAACAGAGCGTTCTTAGTTTGGTAATTGTTTTATTAGTAATTTCTGTAGTAATTACTTGATCCGGAGGAGGTAACTTCTCTTTGTTTTCGATGCCAATATAAATAGTTCCACCCTGAGCATTGGCCAAACAAACACAAGTCGATGCAAGATCTTTCATCCCCCCCTCACCTGATGTAATTTTTTTGAGACTCTTGTACTCAATTATAGAATTCTCTGAAAGCATATTATTTTATTCTCCATTTAATAGTAAACAATTCGGCCTCCTCAATCTTCTGATTCATCTGATTTTCTATTTCATTTAATAGATTGTCTTTCTTTTCGTCAATATTATCTTGTGCTTCAAATAGATGTTTGCGTTTTTCGTTTCGTTTTTTTTCTAAGTCCTTAATTGATCTTTGTTCTGTTATTTTTTTTTGTAAATCAATTAGTTTTCGCACTTCTGCTTTTCGCAATTTGATTTCTGCATCCAAATCTTTTATCTCTTTTTCAAGACTGATTTTCATGTCGTCTGCCCAGGTTTCAAGTTTGTTGTATTCTTCATCAAAGAATTTTGAATTCCTGCGCATGTTCTCATCTTGAATCTCAAGAATCTGCTTTTGAGATTGGATATAGAACTTGGCTAAGGAATCTTCTGTAACATTGATATTATCTTCTTCATATGCGTTGAGAGAAAATAACTTTTTGCATGTTTCCGGGTCAAGAATAATTCCGTAGTCTGAAAAGCCCGAAAGCAAAATATACTCTTCTTTTTCAAATGAAGATATTGTGAGAATTTTAACTTGCAACCATCCGCTCTTTCCGACTAATTCTTCTAATACCGTTATTTTTGTGGGAGTGTTTGTATAATCAAAAACTACTTCTTTTATGGGGACTGGCATTCGTTTGCATGCATTCAGAATATTCTGCGCCAATTTGTGACCAATTCTGTAAATGTTAGTGTCATCCGGAACTTCAATATCTGATTTCCGCTGTCCCCGTTCAGGTTTCAGAACCATATATGGCCCTTTATTGATTTGCTCTTCCGGGAATGGATTTTTGTTTAGAGTAAAAGTATAATTTGAATCGTCAAAATTTGCCAGGCTCTTAAGGTAGAACTTTGATATTTTCCATAACCTCTCTTCGAATCCGGATAGGTACTTTGATGTTTCGGCCAAATTCACTCTTAATTTTTCTCTTACCTCTTCGTCAAAGTTTTCTAGCAGAACTTTTCTTGTCTCTGTTACCTTTTCAGAAATATCTATTCTTAGCTCTTCCTGCAGCTGATCAAATGCATATTTTATCTCTTCAGGGGTTCTGCATTTCTGATAAATTGCTGCTATTCTTTTTTCGAAATCTACTCCATTGCCTATGTTGCCCAATACTTCGTCTGATGCTCCAAAGACACCACTAAACAGTTTGAATTTCTGGTCGAGTAATTCATATACTTTCTGATCTGCTGCATTTGCCTTGTTCAGAAAATTAATAACAACTACATCGAATTTCTGACCATATCTATGACATCTTCCAATTCTTTGTTCAATTCTTTGCGGGTTCCAAGGCAAGTCAAAATTGATTACAAGGGAACAGAACTGCAGATTTATACCCTCTGCAGCTGCTTCAGTTGCCACCATGATTGTAGCTTTTTCTTTAAAGTAATCTACAATAGCTGCTCTTTTATCTGCGGTTGCAGACCCTGTTAGGATTTCAGTGCCTTTGTGTTTTTTTAGATATGCATCGTATATGCACTTAGAATTTGTATCGGAATTTGAACCATTAAATTTAATTACCTTACTTGCATATCCTCTCTTCTCAAGAAGAGAACAAATAAAATCCTGAGTCCTTCTTGATTCGGTAAATATGAGTGCTTTTTTATTTGCACCAAGTCTTTCCAATGCCTCAAATCCTCTTTCCAATCCTGCAAAAAGCTGTTCGGCTTTTGAGTTTTTCTTGATAATTTGAGCTAGTGTACGGTATCTTTCCAAATCTTCTTTTTCTTCTTTGATTTGTTCAATTTCCTCAGATGTGTAAGCCCTTATTTTTGCCTCTTCTTCATTTTCTTCGTCATCATCATCTGCATAATCGTCTGTTTCCCACTCTTCTGCAACCTCCTCAAAAACATCATAGTCACTTGAAAACAGATCATCTCCTATGACTGGATTGTTACTTTGAATAATCTTTTCAAGGCGTTTTACCAATGCATCTAATGTTCCATAAATCGCATAAGTAGATGAGGCCAGAAGCTTTCGCAGAATAAGAGTCATCAGTTGTCTCTGACTCGTAGGAAGAGCAAACAGGGTAGGGCGCTGCAGATATTCGCTTACCCAATTGTAAAGTGTAATTTCATCTTCGTTTGGAAAATATTCCTGAACGATGGGAATTCTTTCTGTGTAGTTTATGTATTCTAAAACCTGTCTCCTGAGGGTTCTCTTACATACCGGCTCAAGTCTTGATCTTAGATCTTCATAGTTTTCCTCATCAAGCAGCCTGCTGAATTGACTCTTAAAACTCTTTAAATCTCCAAAAATATAAGGATCAATCAGGCTTACCAGACCGTAAAGTTCAAGTACCGAATTTTGAAGTGGAGTTGCTGTAAGTAAAATTTTTTTGCAATGGTCCAGTGAATTTTTTATTGTGTTACCAATTTTATTGGTTGGCTTGTAAACATTTCTAAGACGGTGTGCTTCGTCAATGACTACCAGATCCCAATATACAGACTTGAGGTATGAAGCCTTGTTTTTTGCAAAATGGAGCGAACAGATTATAATTTGATTCTCTTTGTCAAATGGATTTAAATTGCCGTCTTTAATGATATTCTCAAACGATCTTGTTTCTAAAATTGTTGATTTAAGATAGAATTTATCTGCTAGTTCTCTGTTCCATTGCTTTCTCAGATTTGAAGGACAAATTATCAAAAGCTTTCTTTTGTTTTCTGCCCACTGTTGTGATAATATTATTCCAGCTTCAATTGTTTTACCAAGTCCTACTTCGTCAGCCAAAACTGCACCTTTTGATAGAGGCGATTTAAAAGCAAATATAGCGGCCTCTACTTGGTGTGGGTTAAGATCAACCTGTGCATCCTGTAATGAAGCGGTTAACTTACCAATATCATTAGCCGGACGTTGCCTTGTAAGTTCATAGGCAAAAAATTTAGCGTGATAAGAGGTAATTTCTTGCATTTTGAAGTCGCTTCACTTTTTATGTGGAGATTTAATATCTTATTGAATACCTGAGATAAAGGTAGTAGATTTTTTAAAAATAGAAAAACAGATTTTTAAAATTGATAACTAAATATAAAAAACCATTTAAGATCTCTTAATTTATTCTGTCAAAACCTGTAAGCCACTCAATAACTTTATTCAGCTCCTCTTTTGTCTCTTTCATTGTGAATTGGATGGTATTGCTTAAACACAATTTAAAAATCAAATGTAAAATCTGCGTTGTTTACGAGTTGGTTGAAGCGTGTACGATCGAAGCTGTAAATTTTTGCTGGTTTATGTTTAACTCCGCTTACAACCTCACCCGAGTCAATCAGCACACCTGTGTTCTTCCGTTGCTCTTTTCGTGGTTTTGTGCCTCCTTCCTCTCCTGCTGCATTCTCTGTTCTTCCAACCATCTTTTTGTGGAAGTTGCCCCGGTCAAACTTTGTATTAAGAATACTTTCGTAAACAGTCTGGAGCTGTTTGATTGTAAAATAGGTGTCAAGCAGTTCAAATGCTATCGGATAGTGACGTATCTCCTGCCTTAGTTTTTCTATTGCTGCTTCAATTATTTCGTGATGGTCAAAAGCAAGTGAGGTGTCAGCAAGAACGCTTTCAATCGGGAACCACCCGGCATCTGTAACATCATCTCCTCCTCTAACACTAACCCTGCTAAAGTGATGAGGATTCATCAATGCATAATAGGCAATGGTTATAACACGTCCTCGCGGATCTCTGTCAGGAGTAGAAAAGGTTCTTATCTGTCTCATAAATACACCCGAGATGCCTGTCTCTTCTTCTAGCTCTCTCTCTGCACACTCTTCTGTTGTCTCATCCATTTTTAAAAATCCTCCGGGCAGTGCCCAGCTCTCTTTAAAAGGTTCTACACCTCGTTGAACAAGCAATATATTAAGATTGTCACCATCGAATCCAAACACGACGCAATCTGAGGTAAGCGCTGCTCTGGGATGATCATATATAAACTTACCGTCCATCAGTTCTGTTTTTGTAATTATTACACAAATTTAAAAGAAAAATCGCTCAAGTCTATTTAATTCTTAAAAACCATCTTTAAACCTTAATCCATGTGCTAAGTTTTTGTAACTTGCTCGTAAATAAACCAACAGACTGTCATGAAAAAACTCTTTACAATTCTTCTTGCCACTACTGCGCTTGCCTTTCCAAAACAATCCAACGGCCAGATTACCGAAAAATGCCCTGTATATCAGTTTGAATACACCAAAATGCTCCCTGCCACTCCGGTAAAGGATCAGGCTGTAACGGGTACATGCTGGTCGTTTGCTACCACCTCGTTTTTTGAATCAGAACTTATCAGAATGGGCAAAGGGGTGTTTGATCTTTCTGAGATGCATACAGTAAGATACAATTATATAAACAGGGTTAAGGACAACTATTTAAAGCGTGGCAAGGGAAACCTGCAGGAGGGAAGTCTTTCGAACATGATGTTTGATGTTGTAAATGAATATGGGATTGTGCCCGAGGAGGTTTATAGCGGAATTAACTACAACTCCCCTACCCACAACCATGCGCTATTGAACGAATATGTAAATGTAATTTCGCAGGTTCCTGTAAAAAACAAAGAGGTAACTGTGGAGTTTGACAAGCTGCTCAACTCTCTGCTGGATATCTATCTAGGGGTTGTGCCGCAAAAGTTCACCTACAAAGGGAGAGAATATACTCCTAAGAGCTTCTTCCAAAGCCTGGGGCTTAATACCAACGATTACATCTTTTTCACAAGCTTTACCCATCACCCATATTACAAAGAGTTTCTGCTTGAGATTCCGGACAACTGGAACGGTGGGCTCTATTACAACCTCCCCCTTGACGAATTTATGAAAGTCATAGACAACTCTATCGAAAAGGGATTCACTGTATGCTGGGACGGAGATATGAGCGAAAAGAGTTACTCAGACAAAGCCGGTTTGGCTATGATGCCAACAGCAGAGGAGATCGCCTCAGAAGAGGGGTCCAAGCTCTCATTTGGCAGAATTTATAAGGAGGAGAAGGTCGATGCAGCTTCACGCCAGAAGGGCTTTGAGACATTTTTAACAACCGACGACCACCTTATGCACCTGATTGGAAAGGCAAAGGACAAAAACGGAACTACCTACTACATTGTCAAAAACTCATGGAAGCCCGAAATCAACCGTTTTGGAGGCTACAACCACCTCTCTCAGGAGTACATGAAGGCAAAAACCATCTCGATATTGGTACACAAAGAGGCAGTACCTGCTGAAATTATGAAAAAACTTAGATAATCATTCTAAGAAAAATACCAAAACAATATCAGTACACATCAATACAAAAAAGCACCTGCGTAAACAGGTGCTTCTTTCTTTATGGTTCAGGTGATTTCTAGAACCTAAAACCTATAGTAGCTTGATACCACATATTCTTATAGCGCGGAGTTTCTGATGTTCCATCGCCTTTATTAGACTGAATATCCCATCCTACTCTTGTACCTATAACAAAATTGCTGAAGTTAAAATCAAGTCCACCCAAAATCGAGAGTGTGTTTTTACGAATATTGTCATTTTCAAACACTTGTTCCTGTTCTGTATTAACAATAGCACTATTAAAAGTGTATTTGTCTTTAATCAGGAACGAGTATTGAGGACCGGCCAATATTGTAAGAAAAGGAATCGGTTTGATAGCTATCAATAAAGGTACATCTATATGATTACTGGTATAAGTGTAGCTATAATCGCTACCTAACAAAGAACCCGATCCCTTATATCCCCTCTGCGAGAACAAAAGTTCCGGCTGAATACCAAAATATTTTCCAATTGGCACGGCTACAAAAGCTCCTGCAGCTAAACCGAATTTGGCATCGGCATTAAACTGTTCACCCTGCGTATCGTACACATTAGAATAATTTGCACCACCCTTTATACCAAATGATAATTTCTGCCTGAAATCTGTACCGTTAGTTTGAGCAAATGTACTACCAAAAATAAAGGTTGCAAATGCGAAAACCAGAATTACTTTTTTCATTGTTTTTTTCATTTCTATGTCATTTATAAAAACCATTATGAATTTAAATGGTTCAGTGACAAAGATGCGACTTAACCTCTATTGAATTGCTACAGTATTCCACTCAAAAGTTACACATATCTCACATGCCGGTATAAAAAAGAGTTATCTGTCAGAAAATAAATGGAAAAAGAAATGTTACAATTGCTGCCCAGAGGATATACATAGGAATGAAACCTGTGATTGCTTTACCTACATCAGAAATTTCTATATATCCATTTTTTGAACTATGTTGAATTCCCCCTCTAATAACTTTTACAAAGCGGAGTGTTACAATTATCAAATTTATAAATATAAGGGTGTTTAAGCCTATCACTGCAGCTCTGTTTGGAGTTATTCCCCATTCAAATATTCTGTAAAGAATTGCCGAAAGGGCAATTGCATTAACTGCAATTGTTACTATAGAAAGAAGTGTCAGAACCCATATTTCAAAACGACTTTTTGAATTCTTTGAAATCCCGGCCAACGAAAAGAATATTAATGCCATAACTCCAACCAGAAGTGCGTTAAAGATTATCAAAAACTCCCTGTCATTATATGGATCTTTACCTGAAAAAATGATTGCCAATATGTAAATTACGAGCATTATTAGAACAAGAGGACTGAATATTTTTGCGATCAGTGGCGAAACCTTTCCAACCAGCTGTGGATTTGTTCTTATTATATAAGTTCCGACAATTGGTGCAGCTGCAAGCCCGAAAATGGCAACATAGTCAAAATATACCCCCTCAATATTGAGCCCGATAAGGTCAAAAAGGCCAATTGTAATTGCAGACATTATACCTCCTGCAATTAATATCAAGGTTGTCATAACTATAAGATCTCCGTTATACTTCAGGAATTCCAGAGGAGAATTATTTGAAGCGTTTATATTATCTACCGAGTGAGGCGAATTACACGTGATTTCCTGGTTATTTGTAATTGGTTCATTGATAAAGAGAGGCTGTCTTTTTAACCTTTTGTTATAATGAAATATATCTGAGAGTTTTATGCTCAGGTCCCCAGTAAAGGCAAAACCCAGAACTGCCCAAAGCAAAAGCAGAATATGAATTGAAGAGAGTACCAATGTGTCACTCTCTTTAACATCCGGGAGTGAGTTTATAAAAACCAACGCAATGAGAGTAAAAAGGGATATTACACCTATATGAATTTTTGAGACCCCGTTTTTAAATACAAAAAATGCAGTCAGGGCTGGAAATATTACAAAGCCCACATTCCTTGAATAAAAGAACTCCTCATTAATACCAAAAATAGCAGGAATTTTTGCAATCAAACCCGCAACCAGTACCAGAACAACAACCAGAACTATATCGCTCTTGTTACCCCACTTAATATCATCAATACCTATAGCTGTTCTCTCGCCTATGTTATCCTTTGATGCGATGTTGTTAGGTGTGATGTTAGCTTTTACTGATTGGATCTCCGCATCCGGAAACTTTAACCTTTCGTGCCAAAAGTCAACTACAGACAGACAGTCCTGCTGATCTTGCTGCTGTCCTTGCTGCTGACCTTGCTGCTGACCTTGAATGCTGAGGTAGATTTCTGAAAACTCCTTTCTAAAAAGAGTTTTATTACCCCGGTATAACTTTTCAAGTTCCCCAGGGTTGTTCAAATTGGAAAGAATCTGATCTTTCATATTTTACAACTGTATTATTAATTATGTTACCAGTGGATTATTAATTCCACAAAGTTCCGGCGAGACCTAATACACTGCCCATCCAGAGTACGAATACATACGCAATAAAGCTTAGAATAACCGCTGCAATTTTTGCCCATGTGCCCTGATTCAACCTTTTGTCAATCTGAAATGTCAAAAAGCCTCCGAATGCCCCGGCAATCGGTACTACCACAAGAGGTCTTATCATCCACAACTTTGGCCAATCGGGATTAGGCTCATCTACTCCCAACAAGAATAGGGAGATTAATACTAATGCTATACCTGCTCCTATGAGCATTCGTTTTACCATTGATGCTGTTTCCATTTTTGTTTATTTATTTGATTATTTATTTGTTTGTTTAAAAGTTCTTTGTGTTTCAAAGTGTTTAGATAAAAAAAATATATTCGTTATAATGTTTTTCTATATTTAGAATTAACCTGATCTTTCATAAAATTTCTTCTTAAAGGGCTTTTCCAGATTTAATAAAAACCTCAAGCGCCTCAAGATGAGCATTAAATGCTTTCTTCCCCTCTTTTGTAATAAAGTATCTGGTGTTTGGCTTCTTGCCAACAAATGACTTCTCCACCCCAATAAACTCTTCTTTTTCAAGCGCTTTAATGTGACTTGCCAAATTACCGTCAGTTATATCAAGATACTCCTTAAGCGCGTTAAAATCAAGTGTATCATTCACGGCGAGGGCCGACATGATTCCAAGCCGAACCCTGCTTTCGAACGCTTTATGTAGTCTGTCAGTAAATGTTTTCACTTTAACCCCTCTCGTATTTTAAATACATGACTATGCCGTACACAATATGGGCAACTCCAAATCCTAAAGCCCACAATAGCAAACCATACTCTACAAAATATAGTCCAGCAAGCCCTAGAATAATCTGAGTTATACCAAGCCCCTTAATTTCCTTTATTGTAATGCCGCTTACATTAAAAAGTGCCAAGCCGTAAAATATCATTGAAAAAGGGGCAATAATGCCGGTCAAATCCTTTGCAGCAAGAATCAAGATCACAACTCCACCAGCAACCAAAGGGACAGCCATATTTATGACCAATCGTCTGGTTGTTGAATTCCACAGCTTTTCTGATCTTTTATCTGCCCTTTTATACGAAAGGAAAATCGCAGTTACAATTGCCAGTACCAATATTGCTGTTGCCAGAAGCACAATATTTAAACCTATCCCACCTGAATCAATTATATAATCAGGATTAAATCCAAAATAAAAGTCTGCAACATAAACACCTGCAAGTGCATAAATACCTGCCATTATTCCAGCCCACCCCGAAAGTGACAGGAACTTTGAACTTCGCTCCATCATAGAGCGAATTTCACCAATATCTTTAATATATTTTTTTTCCTCTTTCATATGAAAAGCACTTTTTTTTGCAAAGTAAAAAATAAAATTCCAACAATGCAAATTTCTCCGCGCCAGTTTGTGGTAACATGTTCATTGCAACCAATATAAAAAAGAGCGGAATATTTTGTAAAATTTGGCTCATTTTCAACATCTTGTTTTACAATTAAATACCACAAACTGGCGCGGAGAAATAAAGGGGTCTCGCTTGAGACCCCTTTTAATATGGTTAAATGATGTAACAAAATTTAAAGATTACAAACGAATAACAGATTTTTGCGGAACAAGATATTTAATATCATTAGGATTTTTTTTAATCACATTTAATGATCTTGTAGGTATTATAATATTTGAATTTTGAAAGTCATAGGCCCTAATATTGACTACTTTACCATACTCAGCATATCCATTTGATACTTTCATTGAATAAATGGTTAATGGTTCTGTTTGCTTATTTTCAAGAACATAAATAATGTTGTCAGTAAGGGAATAAATCCGGCCTTGTTGGTTAATTACAATATCTGTTATGGCATCTTTTTGTTTTTTAATTTTAACTCCAATAAAGTTAAATGATTCTTTAGATGATAAAATATTAAGGTCATAGTCATAATTATAAACTTTACTGTTATAAAGAAATTTTATACTCAACCCTTTATTGGATGGATTAAGTGTAGGTACAGCAAAATATTTGATAATTGATTGTTTTGGTAAAATTATAATATCATCGGATAAGTTCATTCTTAGAATATTTTTAAGCTTTTCTGAATTTCTGTCAAAAGCTTTCTCAAAATATTCAGTTTTTAGAGGATTTAGTAATTCATTTTCACTTATTACTTGAAAATTATTGATTCCTAACTTAATTAAAGTATCCGAATTATTAGTAAAAGAAGCCTTGAAAACACTCAAATATCTATTATTTACTTTATATGGATTATATTGGTCTGAATAAACAGCTGAATTATCTAACATTGAGATAACTTCTGACCCATCACTGATATTGCCTTTATTAATCATCTTTAATTTAAAAGCATTTGATATCTCAGTAGTTAAGAATCCAATCTGAACAAGTTGATCAATTTCATTAAAAATCTTAAGAATAATTCTTTTGTTTTTATCACTCTTAACTTCAATATCCGATAAATTATAAACCCACGATCTTACGTTTTCATTTTCACCAACACCATCAGCTTGTGAGAAAATAAATGACTCTCTGTCTGTTTCTAAGTAATTCTGAGGAGTAATTGAAATAATAAAATTTGGAATAATTTCATTTTCAACGACAACTGGGTTGAATGATGTTTTTTGATAGTCTCTTTCAATTGATTTGAATATTGGTTTATTTGAACAACCTAATAGAATAAAAATTGAAAGCAAAGTCAATATTGGAAAAGAAGTTTTCATAATAAAAAAATAAAGTAATGTTAATAAATGATAAAATTATATACCCTGGAGGTTGTAATCCAATATATTACAGAGACATAAAATTAATACTTTAAATGATAACCCAAAGTATTTTACTAAATAAATTAAAAATTAGTTCAAATCAATCCCTGGGAATTATTTCCTCTTTGCTGATAATGTAACACTTAGCTATTTTGTGGCAATGTAGTTAAATTGCTGATTATGAGCCGAAAGGAAAGAATTCCCAGGGATCATATGTATCAAACAAAATTCCAACAATGCAAATTTCTCCGCGCCAGTTTTGGACATGTTTCTGAATAACAAGTGCTTATAAAATAGACTTTAGCCATAAAGTGTTAATTTTCAAAAAGTCTTATTTGCAACGCGCTAAATAGCAATAAGTTGTCCAAAACTGGCGCGGAGAAATTTTATTGCAGGGATTGAATAATGCAATGGAAAAGCTCAACTATGAGCAACATCTGTTTTTTAGCTTATTTTCTGTATTGTTTTTCGGAAAAAGGCTGAGGACCGTTCAACGACCGAAGGGAGGCGTTCCGGAAGCCCCGAAAAACACAAAGAAAAAAGCGTTAAAAAAAACTGCGTTGCGAATAATGAGCTTTCCATTGCAGAAGTGGCGATTGCGTATACCACAAACTGGCGCGGAGATAAAAAAAGGGACCTCGTTTGAGATCCCTTTAAATCAGCGGCAGATATTTGAGCTCCCCTAACTAAAAGAGCACACACTTAAATACTAACCAAAACTTAAGTTTCCAGTTCCATCCTAAAGAACCATGAATATTCCGCAAACATCATGATACCTGCTTTTTGCTGATTATCTAATAACCTTTTATTCAATTGAATTATTATTGTAATATATTCCTTTAATATTTTCATTAATAGCTCCTTTTGAGTTCTAGTTCTTGCCCAACCCTTTATCTATTGACAAAATAAGGTAGTCAATCTTGTTTTTTGACTCTTGAGATTTTGCCCTTGATCTGTAGGATTTAAGTTTCGATCTTAGCTCTAAAAGGTGCTTGTAGTATAGCGGAGCGAGGTTTTGATCGGTCAAATATTTTATCGAGACAAGTGGTTGAAAATTTGATCGTTCAAACCCGTTATCCGATGAACCGTTTAAGCCATTTCCCATTAGGTTGTTGAACCCAAATCCTGAGATCATGTTATATCCAGATTTAGAGTCGTCGCTCAAATCGAACATTAAGGAATTGTTCAAATCGCCTGAATGATCAATCATCACCTCGTCAGGGAAACAACGTGCCCTAATATTTTCGTAAGACATGTAGTTATCCTCTGCTGCAAGCTGAATGTCAGCAAACTGGAATGCCGCTCTATTCTTGGCCCTGGCTGTGATAACGTTTGGCAGATTAGAGCCTCCAAGCAAAACTTGTGTTAAGGATATGAGCGTTGCCCTTTGAGCTTCAGATGGGTCCAAACCTTTGCTAATATTTTTAAAAGCAAACTCAGAAAGGTCAGTAAGCATCTCATCAACTGTGTATGCGTCGGCAGATTTTGTCTGAGCAAAAGCAACCATCGAAATTCTCTGGAATGGTAATCTTGCAAGGCTGTTAGAGAGATATTTTGAGAAAGATGGGTTCATACCGGACATCATAAGCAGATCTTTGTTGTCGGCCCAGGTAAGGTCATCAGCCTGGTTGAGCATATATAAAAGACTCTCCCTCTGAATTCTCTTATCAACCGGAACAAACGTAGGTGCAGGATCTCCCTCATATTTGCTGTTAATCTCTATTCCGCCTATGTTTACCATAAGACTTCTGTAATAGTCGTATAGTTTAAGGAAAATAAAATCGATAAAGAGCTCTCTGTAAGATTCGTCAGCTTCATTTTTATTAACCCATTTTGTAGCATTCTCACTTACATATTGGAGAGTATTGATCCCATACTGAGCAGCCTTGATTTTGTCGTTTCCAAGGTCTTCAACCAAAGATCGCGGGTCAAAATATGCGCTCCAGTTCTGCTCTCTGCCATAGTAAAAGCGAGGATCATCAATCTTTGAAGAGATAAGTTCTCTAAGAGAAGCAACCTCCTGAGCAGGCGTCTTTGCAGCATAGTTTGGTTTGTAGAGCCACTCAATTGCATAGTGGTCATAAACACCAGGTTTATCTGCAGTTAGCTTAACACCCTTTTCAATATCGCCAGGCTGAGCAATGTAGTTGTACCTGATTTGATCCATAACGGAAGAGGTAATTCCCTCTTTTTGAGTAAAAGTTGCAGATCGGAGAGAGTCAACAGGCATCCATGAAGATGCAGCAAGGTTGGTGGTGAGACCAAGGCAATAGCCCATCTCCCTCATCATAGCCAACTCAATTGAATTTGCCATCAGATCATCAGGAAGCTCATAACCTCTCACTCCCGGCTCAACTGCGGCTGTCTGGTAAATTCTCTCCCTTTGAAGAGTAACCGGAGAGTCTCTGAAGAAAAGTATTGAGGCACTCAGAATTTCACCCGATCTTGGATCTGTATTTATATGCCTGGCAATTCCCCTCGATGGAGTCTGCGCATATTTAACACAGTTATAAGAAGCATTACCGGCACTAAACTTAGGATCCTCACTTTTCGAAGGGTAATCGTATACCCTGATTACATCCTTAAAACCAATCTTTTCAAAAGATTCATTCCATTTTAGCAGACCCTTTTTAATAGCCTCTCTCCACGAAGGAATAAACAGAGTATCAACATAGAATACTATTGGTTTTATTGGCTCACTCAATTTACCTGAGCGATGAGCCTCAGCATCCTTTGGTTCAAGTCTCCACCTGTTGGAGAGATAGCTAAGTTTTGTCCCCTGCTCCTTGCTGTCAATTTTTTCAAATTCAGTCACACTTGTACCAATTCTGTAATCAGCATAACGGTGTCTGAATTTCTCCTCCGGCAGCAAGCTTAAAGTTGTCCTCATCTCTACTGTAAGGTACTCCGAACCTCCGGATTCCATTCCAAGAAAGAAGGTTTTGAAAGTGTAGGTCATGTTGCTTACAACAGATATGTTATCATCATAGGCTTCGACATAGTTAAGAGCCGAAAGCTCTTTGCTGAAAGTAGCAACCTTTTGAATAAAACCACCAAAAGAGGAGGCGTTAAGAGTTCCTATATGCTTAGCACCGGACACAAAGAAAGAGGTAACATCAAAAACAATTGCGCTGCTATCTTTATTGTAAGCCAAAATGGGTACTGAGTTTATAACTGATGGCAATGAACTTCTGTCCACAGCCTCCTGAATTCCCGCATCATCAGAGTCAACAATTTTAGGAATCGGCACGAGCCTTACCTGAACAAGAGAGTCTGTTTTTGAAAAATTGATATGAGAAGGTCTCGAAGGTCTTTGACCCGCGTAACTCAGGCTCATATCACTCACATTATCAACCAAAGAGCTCATCAGAAAACTTCTGCCGATAAGGTTTAATGGAAATTCAAAGTAAACCTTCCCCTCTACATTATGAAGGGTAATAATTCCCACAGAAGTGGTAACATTTTTCTTTTTGTCAAAAAGCTTTTCATAAGCAGAGAGTTTTTTTGTAGTGTCGGCACTCTCCGTTTTTGATGTATCTTTTTTATCCGTTGTCTTACTCTTACTCTGTGCGTTCAGTACAAAAGCACTGCAGGAGATAAGAGTCAGAATTAATAATTTCTTTATCATATTCATCCTTGGTTAACTATTGTACTTTTAGAACTGAGTTTATTTTTTTGAGAAGAAGCTCATAGTGAAGCTTATCCTCTTTTGGAGCACGTGATTTAGAAGCAGATTCCAGAACTTTTTTAGCCTTGACAAGGTAGTTATAGAAATTGGTCTCAGGATTGAACACAATGCTGAATTTTGTAGAAGGGACACCGTAACCTGCAACCGGATTCATATCTTGTCCGGCTAAAGGAAGAGATTCAAAAGCAGAGATTGTCTGCATCTGTTTTGTGAACCGTGACTGCCTGTCCTCCTTAGCAAGAATATCATTAAGTGAAATCTGTGCATTTTCTGAAACTCCCATCCCACTTATCAGCTTAGCAACATTGCTTGTGTTAAGAACACTGGTAATGTATTCGGTCTGCATAAATTTCTCAATTTCTGAAAGTTTCCTTCTCTTTACAGCAGGCTCCCAAACAAAATTGAAAACATCATCAGAACACTGATTAAAGGTATATGGGTCTTTTGCAATCGAAGAAGATAACATAACCTTGACAGGAGCAGCAACAACAGCCTGCGCAATTACTCTTTGCAAAAGCTCTTTAGCAGAACCCATGATAGTAATGTTCTTCATAAGCTCTTCATTGTGTAACCAATCAAGATCTTTTACCTGGCTCATCATAAAATTAAGTGCAGCTATCTGTTTTTCACGCTCTACACTTTCGAAAGGCAACATATCATCACCCACTTTTACCTCATTAAGGTATATACCACCTACATAGGCAAAAACATGGTTAATGTATCTAAAGTATTGCATAACAACACCGTCGTAAATCTCAGTCCTGTAAGAGAAGTCCTCGTCCTCTGCAGCAACCCATGAATTGAGGTTGTTTAAAAGGTACTTGAGGTTTTGAATACCATAAAGGGTAGCCTTTATTGCATCATCTCCAAGGTCTTCGGTTTGTGATCTTGGGTCTAGAGGGTAAGAGAGCTGCTTGCCATATCTGTAAACAGGGTTTTTGATTGCCTCGCTAACCATGTCAGACAAAATTTTTGCCTCTTCGTTGGCACTCTTTGTCTCCGGGTAGTATGAATAACTCCACTTGATAAGAAATTTGTCATATTCACCGAATCTTGGAGGAGTCAGCTTTACACCCCGCTCCTTATCTCCAGGTTGTGCAACGTAATTAAACCTTGCATAATCCATAATTGAAGTTGTAGTCCCAACTTCGTTTGTGTAAGTTGCCGAACGTAAAGAGTCGGTTGGGATGACATTGGAAGCACTCATATTGTGCATAAAACCAAGGCAGTGACCTACCTCGTGGGCAACAACATATCTAATACCGTCATTCATGATATCTTCAGGAATATTTTTGGTCTGAATCCTTTTGTCTGCAGGTGAAATCTGAACAAACATCCAGTTATTCAACAGTTTGATAATGTCATGATAGAGATATACAGAAGCGTTTATTATCTCACCAGACCTTGGATCAACCCAAGATGGGCCCATCGCATTTTGAATTCCAATGGGAGCATATCTTACGCAAGAATATTTAATGTTATCCGGGTCAAATTCGGGATCATCCTTTGGGAAATCAACAGCCTTAATGGCATTTTTGAATCCAATCTCCTCAAAAAGCTCATTCCATTGCTCTACTCCCTCTTTGATAAACGGCTTCCACTTTTCAGGGAAGTTGCTGTCAATGTAGAAAATTATTGGTTTAACTGGCTCACTTAGTTTACCTGCGCGGAATGCTTCAATATCCTTAGGCTCCAGATTCCATCTGTTGGCATAATATATAAGCTTCGAAGATTGCTCCTTCTCACCAAACATATACTTACCGGTAGGGAATACTGCAACCCTGTAGTCAGCATTTCTTGGCCTCACCGGTTGTTCTCTGAGCAAAACAATTGATCTGGAAACTACAGCCGTAAAAGGCTCATCTTTTACAATTGTCCTGCTTGTTCTTACATCAGTGAGGGTATAATTATAACTTAATGTACTGGTTACAACAAGGTTGTCACTAAAAGACTTAATGCCTCCGAGAAATGACTTATCCTGCTGGAAGCTCTCGGTTCTTTTAAGACCGTTGAACATTGTGTATTGACTGTAAATGTCAAACGGTGTAAGGTCTTTATTGTCACCTACAAAAAAACTGGTCATATCCACAACGACAGCAGTGCTGTCGTTGGAATATGCCTCGATTTTCATACTTCTCATTATTGAGCCAATACTACTCCTTCTGATTGCCTCTGCAATATTGGATTCTGAATTGTCTGTTATCACATCGCTGTTTATTCTTCTAAGCTGAATACTCTCAGCCGATTTAGTAAATGCTATATGAATCGGACCGGGTTTACCCCCCACAATTCCATTTCCGTTATCACTGGTCTCTGTAACCGTTGATGCAATAAGCATCTGCCTACCCAGCATATTGAGCGGTATCTCAAAATATACCTTCTCCTTTACTTTATGCAGGGTAAACATACCCTTTGCTGTTTCATGCTTCTCTTTAAACAACTTGTCGTACGCCGAAACTGAATCCTTTTTGGGAGCAGTTTTCTCTTTCTCATCTTTCTTGTTTTGATAAACCGGCGCTACGCCTGAAGCAGCAAAAAGGCTGCAGGTTAATACAAATAGGGCGCTCGTTAGGAATAATTTTCTCATTAAGTATATTTTTTATTGTCCCTGGAATGTAAAGTCAAGTACTTTACCAAATCCTGAATATTTCTTTGCCTGTGCTCCGTTTAGATTACCCGTTCCCGGTGTTCCGTGAGGGATAACATAAATCTGACCTTCATATTCGCCTTTTGAAGTAGATATTACAACAGCTTTTGTATTAAGGGCAAGTGGAGCCTCAAATACAGGACCGTTGGTTTCGTTAAAGTCTTGTCTGTTTAGGCGGTATCTGCCCTGCACAAAGAGTTTTGCCTTGGTTATCTGTTCTCCTGCTGGAGCTGTGTACTTCTCACTATATGAAACAATACCACCTCCAAAATTTACTGCATATATTTTTGTTGGAGTTGCAACATACATAATCGGGTCAAACATGTTGAAAAACACAGATACTGCAGAGTTTAAGATTGGAGTAAGTGCAACCGGAAGTTCAACCTTAAGCTTTGGAGCAGAGGGTGTAAGATTCCAGTTTGCATCGTAATAACCGAAAGATATTGCATAAAGTTCATAGTTACCTGTCACCTGATTTTTCAAAAGCATAGTTGGAGTAACACCGTCAACAGAGATATCACCTGCAACCATTCTCCTGTCAGGAACATTGGTTGGATTAAATACACCCTGATTGGTATATTCCCCACCACTTGCAGGAGTTGTAAAGGTCATAGAGATGTTGTAGAACTTACCGGTATTGTTGTTGTACCAAAGTGCGTATGGACCGGAACCGGAAGAGTTATCTGCAACCATAATTGAATTGTCAACATAGTTCACTCCTGAAGCAGGCAAAAGGAATGAGGTAATACCCTGATTGTTTGCAAAAAGATATGCAACATTGTTGGCCACCAGAATCCATGTAGCATTATTTATTGTGTAAAATGCCTGAGGATCAAAACTTGCGTTCTTTCCAGGGAATAATTGCTCTGCAGTCTTGTACACCGAATAGTTCTCGCTATCGTACATTTTGATGTCCTTGTTGGCAAAAATTGTCGTAATAACATTCTTGGTAAGAATTGGAGATGGTTTGTGAAGTGTATAAGCAATACTCTTTATCAGTCCGGAGTGTGCTGAACCTGTTGAGGTCTCCCAAAGATTGCGCTTAATAGTTTCTCCCTTTTCATAAGAAGTAGTAATGTCGTTATCCATTACAAGTGAAAGGTCCGATGTGGTACCGTTCTTTGTATCGGCAACAACAATTCCTTCGCGGAATGCACTGCTTACAAATACAGGCCAGCTTTTCTGAAATTCAACTCCGCTTTTATCATCAATTGCGGTGAATATCAGTGTATAAGCCGCAGACAGTATTGTGTTTTTAATTGTTGCATTTAATACCCTGTCTTCACCCAGAACAATCAAGTCTGTAGATCCGGGAGTCTGGTTTATCTCCCATCTGTATGATATCCCCGTTGGATTAACGGCAGTGCCCACTTTAACAGTTGGTTCAAAAGTTACAGCTTCAAGATACTCAACCCTGAGTATAGACGACATATTTGGAGTCTCAATCTCTATGTCACTGATTTTATTTATGTCCAGTCCGGACTTGTCTGTGTAACAGCCGCTAAAAAGTACTGCCACCAGCAATAAAGCTATTGAATTATATATTATTCTTTTCATTGTTAATGTCATTTAATGATTAGGGAATATAAACAGCACCTGTGATTCTTGGCTGAATATCTTTTCCATTATCTGTACCTGCGTTGTGTTTTAGCCTTACACCACCATTTGCTGCAGCATATTCATCAAGATAAGTCTTGAGCTTTTGTGCGTAAAGGTCTGTATAGTATGCTCCAAACATAGGACTGGTTCCTGTACTCGGGTCAGCAAATCCGCTTGAGAAAGTTGGCCAGAAATTAATAGGCCATCCAAGTGCATCAATTATCGCCTTATGTGCATTTGGGCTATAATAGGCGCTTGATGTACCAAGCTTTGTAAATGGAGATAGTATAATACAGTTGTAAGTTCTAACATAGCTGGCCGAATTAGGGAACATAGCAAGCATATTACTCCATGTTAGAATGCCTTTTTTGTACTCGTTCGAGCCCACCTTAAGGTCTTCTGAATCTTTAAGAATAATTCCGACTTTAACAGAAGCACTATTTAATACAGGATCTCTGGTTAGTTCAAACCTGATTCTTCCGTATTGTTTTCCTGCCGGGATAATCGCATCAACAATTTTGTACTGTGATGGGATAGCCGTAGTTATCTCAGGATCTATATCAAACGCAACCACTCTGTCACGCTTAAGGGAATCTCCTGAAACCCTCACCGGAAAATCAACAATGTATTTTTCCTGTGTAAGTGGTATATTCAGAAAGGATTCGTTTACATAGTACACCTTATCGGCAGAATTGTATCCTTTGTAGGTCATTCCATCTCCGGCTCCCGGGAATAATACCCCACCATCGTTAATGTCAAAGACCATTATGTTGTCCTTTTGGCATCCTGCAACAGATAGGACAATCAAAACCAGAAGCAGATATTTTATTATATTTTTCATAATTCTCATTTTTTACTGTTTTCTACCCATTTGAAGTTCTGTAGAAGGATAAGGCAGCATGTAAATTGCATCACCTGCAACCTGTGTATATCCCGGAATTGACTCCTTACCAAGACGTTTGTAAAGGAAAAACATAGCTCCTTCGCAATAAAACTCCTTTGCATACTCTTTTACAATTTCATTCATAATTACAGATGTAGTTGCATCTGTAAGATCGGTAGTGATACCTCTTCTTTGTCTTACTGAGTTCAGAAGTGTAAGTGCGCCTGCTGCGTCAGGAGTTGATTTCTTAATCATACATTCAGCTGCAATGTAGTATGCCTCCGGTATTCTCATTAAAGGAATGTAGTTTTTGGTGATATTATTATTGCTTACACCATAAAATTTCAGTGGCGTGTAAGCATTTTTACCGTCTGTAGTTACAGAGTTCTGAATAAACTGTTTTGAAAATCTGAAGTCTGTACTACCGACTCCTTCAGCCTCATAAATACTCATCATTCTGGCATTTGACACATATTGAGCCTTTATATCGCCGGCAGCAATAATTTCGAGTTTAAAGAAATCTGCAGTTCTGCTTATTAGGTTTTGAGTGTTCAAAGACATAAGATGCTCAGATTTCATAACCACATCGTTGGTAACACTTGTGCTTGTAGCCCAGCTTACAACAGCATTGGTCTCAGCCTCTTCAATTACTTTATTGGCAAGAGTAAGCGCATTGGCGATACTTAGCTGACTGCCCTCCCACATATAGACTCTTGCAAGCAGCAAACTAGTTGCATAATAGTTAAACCTTTGCTGACGATTACTAAAGAAACCATCAATATTCACCTCATTATAAAATGAAGCCGGGTGTAATTTTGTTACCGGATCAATTCTAAGTAGCTCAAGAGCATTGGTTAGATCTGCTACCATAAGGTCAATTGTCTGTTTGTATGTAATCTGTGGAGTCATCTCTTTGCTAAGAGTTGTTACATACGGTATGGCAAATTTAGCAGCCAGATCGTTTCTTGAATTAAGATTTCCAAGTCCGTACAATCTCATCAGGTCAAAATGCATAAAGGCTCTGATTGCAAGCAATTCACCTTTAATAACCTGATAGTTAATGTTGTCCAGAATGCTTTTGTTTAATTCAATATATTTTAAAGCATTATTTACATTTGCAATTACATTATATGATTTTGCCCATGTACCATCAATGTATCTAAGGGCATTTGAAGATGTATAGTTGTAATTGGAAATATTAAAGTCATTACTGGTAGATGGCTGTAGTTGCTCAAACTGTCCGGCCATAAGTTCAATTGTTGACCAACTTAAAGCCCTTCCATAGAGCAGTTCGTCTGTCATTCCTATGTAGCAGCCAACCAGAGCTTGCTGGAATCCCTCTACCGAATTGAATTGCGCCTCCTCCCGGATTTGCGACGGAGGGGTAACGTCGAGCCAATCGCTGCAAGAGTTTAAAAGAAGGCCGACCGATATAATAAATACTTTTATGATATTATTTTTCATAGCAAACTAATTAAAAGGTGATGGAAAGTGAACAAGATACTGTTCTTGCAAACGGATAGTACAAACCTCTTTCAATATCAATGGAAGAGATTGTAAGAATGTCGTTCATATAGACAGAGAACCTCATTCTCTGAATTCTCCAGCTGTCTGTAATAAATTTTGGAAGATCGTAGTACATTGTAGCAGTACCCCAGGTTAGTTCGTTTCTATCCTGAACAAATCTGCTGGTTGCTCTTGTCATCTCCTGATAAGAGGTATTATCTCCTACATATTGGAATCTGCCAAGCCTTTTAAACATTGCATTTTGTCCCGGAGTTTGCCATCTTCCCGACAGAACTCTTTTATCAACGTTATTGTTAATATCAATGTTTTCAACTCTGTCAACCAATGTCTGATTATACATTTGTCCTCCGAATAGATACCTGAATGTGGTACTGAAACCAAACCCCTTGTATTCCGCAGTAATTCCAAAGTGTCCTCTTGCCTTAGGTCTGGTGTCTCCAACTACCTCCAGATCCAACGGGTCATAAACATAAGTTCTGCTTCCATCTTTCTTAAGGTAAATCTCCTGACCATTCATTGGGTCAATACCCAGTGAGCGAACTGCCCAGATAGAGCTCATAGACATACCGTCTTTGTACATAATTACAGGTTTGTTGTTGCCCTTATCGGCAGCCTCTTTCTCCTGAAGCTCGTTAAAGGTCTTCATACTTTCAGAAAGTCTTACAATTTCATTAATGTTAGAGGCAATCGAACCGTAAATGTTTACAAAACCTGTCTCTTTCTGCCAAACATTATAGTTGGCTGTAAGCTCGTAACCCCTATTTCTTACAAGACCCAGGTTATCTCTTACCATATTGAAACCTGTTGAAGGAGAGACAGAGACATTTGTAACCATATTCTCGGTATAACTGTCGTAGTAATCGGCTCTCAGATACAAGCCACCAACTGCAGCGTCAAGTCCAATATTGTAATCCTTCTTCTGCTCCCACTTCAAAGCCGGATTTGGAAGGTTTGATAGGTATGAACCGGTAAAACCGTCATAATTGTAATCGATATAATATTGATATGTTCCTACTGCGTAGCTTGTATTGAAGTTTTGATTACCTGTAACACCAACCGATCCTCTCAGTTTAAGTTGTGTGACAAAATCAGGCAGATTCAAGAAATCCTCATGATGTATGTTCCAACCAATACCAACACTCCAACCCGGTGCCCATCTGTTATCTTTTCCGTAAAGCGATGATGCGCTTATGCGGTATGTTGCATCTATCAAATACTTATTATCGTAAGCATAGTTTGCGGTTGAAAGAAAACTGAGCTCTCTGTTGAGTGAAGACAAACCAACTGGTCTTGTTCCCTCGGCATACTGACGCGCAAAAGTGATATCTGCAGCCTGATTGTTTGGAAAGCCCTCCGCAATGTTTACATACGCAGCATACATACTTTCCGAAGCAAATGCACCAATGTTGGCCGAAATAAAGTGTCTGTCAAAGTTCCTTGTATATGATGCGTTCACATCACCCGAAAAGCTGCTGCTTTTACCATTATCAAGTCTGTAAGAGCCACGTCTCATCTTAAGTTCTTCGTTGTACATATATGAACTTGTAGAGAATGTAGAGTGGTTTGCAGGCAGAAATTCATCTGCAGTGCTTCTCTTTGCAGAAATACCAAGACGACCTGCAACCTTAATATGTTGTGTAGGTCTGAATTCCACATAGAAGTTGTTAAGGAAATCAAGGTAGCTTGAAGTATTCATTGTTCCGATTGTAGCATCGTACATAGGGTTAGCAGTATATGTCGAAGGCTCAGCCCAACGAAGAAGCAAACCCGTTTCAGGATCGTTACTTCTCCAGTACGGGTTCATCTTGGCATAAACACCAAATTCACCCCATGGACTCTCCTGACCTGTGTTACTTACCGCTGTCATTACATTCCTAAATAGAATATTTTTATACCTGTAAGAGAGGTTCACGCTTCCTGAAATGTTCTTTCTGTAAGAATCTTTCATTACACCATTTATAGTGTTGTATGTGAAGTCAGCAATTCCCTTAAGGCTTTTACTGTCGCCCAATTCTATGTTTACATTATGTTTTGAACCAACGCCAACTCTGAGTGGTTTAGCAAGCCAGTATGTATCAAGACCCTCTTCAATAAGTTTTTTTCTGTCGTTATACAACCTGTTTAACTCTAGCTGAGTTTCAATAGTATTAGGAGAGCTGTATACACCCTCCATTCTCTCAACCTCAAGTTTCTCTGCTGCATTGGCCAGATTGTAACTAGTCAAATCCGGCATAGAGATATCCATACTTCCTGTATAGGTAACTCTCTGCTGTCCGCCAAGAAGTTTTTTAGTTTCAATAACAACAACTCCGTTTGCTGCTTTTGAACCATACAGAGCCTTTGCAGAAGCATCCTTAAGAATTGTTACACTCTCGATTCTGTTCATATCCATGTCCATAATCCTCTCAATGCTGGTTTCAAAACCGTCAAGAATAAAGAGTGGAGTGTTTGGAATGTTGCCATAATTACCTTTAAGTGAAATACCTATTGAGCTCTCTTCAGGAAAACTTGATGTTCCCCTAATCTCCATACCCGGCAGAGCATTTGGATTTGACCCGCTTAAAAGATTATCCATTATATAAATAGATGGATCGATATTCTTAAGCGACTCAAATACGTTCTTATTACCGGCTCTTATCAGCTCTTTTGATGAAATTGAAGAAGCGGCTCCGGTATAGCTTTCTAACCTTTTGTCAACAATACCTGTAACTACAACCGCCGAAAGATTTACCGAACTCTCTTCCATTACAACACTGTAATAGGTTCTTGTATCCAATCTAAGGGTGAAGTCATTCATTCCTATCATCATAAAGGTGATAATGTTGTAATTCAACAAAGGAACCTCAAGGGCAAACTCACCATTTTCATCGGTGTATGTTCCCTTTTTGGTTCCCGGTACAAGTATTCCAACTCCCGGTATAGGCACTTTACCTTTATCTGTAACAGTACCTGTAATTTTTTTTGTTGTTGGCGATGGTTTTTGTTTGATAACGATCTGATTACCCGAGATTTCGTAAGTAAGATCTGTTTTTACAAACACCGCATCTAAGACATCTCTCAGAAAAAGATCCTTTGCCTCAACTGTCACAGGAGATGTATTCTCTACCTGTGAGTCTTTGTAAAAGAATTTATATGTACTCTTGTTTTCTATCTCTTTAAAAAACTGAGTAAGAGAAACCTCTTTCAGGCTTAATGTAATCTTATCTTGCTGGGGAGCCCCATAGAGCTTCCCGGAAAGAAGAAGGAGACATAAGAGCGGCAATGCAGTCAACTGCCGCAAAGTGAATAGTTTGTTCATAGTTTGATTGTTTAGCTGTAAGTTTGGTTTATGAGGTTAATTAAATAGTTTAGTCAGTCACAAGTCTTCCAGGACTAATTTGCCATCTTCGATTTTATATATAATACCGGCGCTAATTGAAATTGCCTTTATGGCAGCTTCAATGTCTTCACGGTCAAATCTTCCATTGAATCTTTCAGATTTTGAAACATTAGATTTATCAACAATTTTAACACCATACCACGATGCAAGGCTTTCAACCAATTCATCGAATGTCTGGCCATGCACTATCAGCACTCCATCTTTCCACATAGTCATCATTCTAGAGTCAACACTTTTTACGGTAAGCTCTTTTGATGACCTGTGGAGGCTTATTTGTTCGTCAGGGAAAATAATCTGACTCTTGCCTTGAGCATTTACCTTTACAGAGCCTTCAACCAGAATAACAGAAGAGTTTATGCCGGTATTTCTTGATTCAACATCAAAAGAGGTTCCCAGCACCTCAATATTCATATCCGAAGTGTTAACAATAAACGGCACCTTTGATTTTTTTACTTCAAAATATGCCCGGCCCACAAGCGTAACCTCTCTCTTGTCATCATCAAATCTTGATGGATATCTTAAATATGAATTAGAGGTAAGATAGACCCTGGAGCCATCTGATAGCAACATGGCAACTCTTTCTCCGGCAGGAGTCGTAATGGAATTAAAGACCTTGGGTGATGCAACCGGAGTCTCTTCAGCTTGCCCGGAAACAATATCCTCAATATTAGTGAGTGACTTCTGTGTACTTTTAATATTCTTTACAAGTTGTCCATCGTTAAGCTCTACCCTCACAGAGTCTGTAGAGTAGCTCAACTCATTAAAATCAACAACTCTTACGGAATTCATTCCCCCATCAAAAAGCAGTTGAGACAATCCAAAAATCAATACAAGAGATGCCGCTGCGCTTAATGTGAATGTAACTGCCCGTCTTGCCCTTGCTTTAAGTTTAGACCTTCTTATATATGATACAAAACGGTCAGAATTTTGTGTTGATGCAAACTCTTTTTTATACCAAACATCCCGGGAAACGTTCCACATCTCTTTAAATTTTTCGAAATATGCCTCGTTCCTATAGTCCTTAACCCACTCAGAAAATTCAATAATCTCCTCAGTAGTAGCACTGTTGTTTAAAATTTTTGACAGAAGTATGTCTGATTCCGGATTGATGATCTCTTGCGCCATAATTAAGTGTTCTAATGTTATGACGCAAATTACTCAAAAGACCCCTAAGGAAGAATTAAAATTAATAACCAGTCAAGATTTTTTCTGAGCCTTTTCAGGGCGATTGACATTTGAGATTCCACGGTTTTCACGGAGATCTTTAACTCATCCGCCACATTATTGTATGTTTGCCCGTTAATTTTACACTTTATGAAAATATCCTTACAACGGTCCGGAAGTTCATTTATGGCCGAAAGGATAATTTTTCTGCTTTCAGAGTCGATAAGCTTAAGCTCTGCATGAGGATCCTGGACAATTCTGTTAAAGTATAAATCACCAAGCCCCATATCTACATACTTTGAGTATTGCTTTTTTTTACGCAAAAGTGAAATACTATTGTTGTAAACAGATTTGTAAAGATAAGATTTGATGGATTCGTTAATTTCTATACTCTTTCGGTTGTCCCAAATTTTGCAGAATGTAATATGGACAACCTCCTTTGCATCGTTATTGTCGTTAAGAATCCTGTATGCATAAGAGCAGAGGTCCAGGTTAAACTTATTGAACAACTGGGTAAAAGAGTCCTCACTGCCACTCTTAAGAGAGACAAGAAAATCCTTACTGTTGATGTTTTGTTGCAACAACGACCCTTTTTTACACTTCTGGTTAGTCCCGTAAAGTGCAATTGTAGCAATAATTTTTGAATTTTTTCCTATATTTAGAGGTACTTTCTTATAATTTGCAATATGAAAAACTTTATAATCTTTGGCCCTCCGGGTGCAGGTAAAGGCAGTCAGTGCATAATCCTGTCAAAAAGGTACAATTTTAAACACATCTCAACAGGTGACATACTAAGGGAGGAGGTAAAAAGAGAAAGCGAGCTTGGATTAAAGGCTAAAAACCTAATGGACAAAGGAGAGCTGGTTAGTGACGCTTTAATAATTGCGATTATTGAAAGAGTTCTTGTGAATTCAAACGGTGTTGCAGGTTTTTTGTATGATGGATTTCCCCGTACTGTAAAGCAGTCAGAGGCACTGGAGGCACTACTTATTAAGTTGGGGCAGAAGATTGATGCGGTTATATCGCTTCAAACCGACGAGGATGTTATTATTCAAAGGATACAGGGCAGAGCTGCCATTGAAGGCAGAGAGGATGACGCCCGTACCGATGTTGTAAAAAAGAGGCTTGAGGTGTACCGGGAACAGACCCACCCGCTAATTGAAATTTATAAAAAGAAGGGCATTTACCATCCGATTAATGGCAACTTAACAATTGAGCAGAACTTTGCTGAGATTTGTGAATTTATTGACCAACAGTAAATTGGTCATAAATGGAATTTTACCACTTGGAAAAAGGGTTCTTTATAAGGTTTGAATTGTAATACCTCGAATCACTTGTAACCTCCTTACCCAACCATGACGGCTTATCAAAAGCCTCATCTTCATCCTTAAGCTCAATCTCAGCAATTACCAATCCTGAATTTTCTCCAAAAAATTCATCAACTTCAAATATATGCTGCCCGACTTTGATTTCATGCCTGATTTTATCTATAACACCAGCCTCGCATAATTTTAAAAGCTCCTCAGCATCTTTAAAATCAATCTCTTTCTCCCACTCAAAACGTGACAAGCCGCTTTCATTCGCAACTCCCTTTATTGTCAGAAAAGCAGACTCTCCCTTAGTGCGGACTCTTACTGTACGCTCAGGAACAGATGAGAGATATCCTTGAATTATGTGTGAGTGTTTGAAAGCCTCATTTTTGAAGTCCATTGATAAAACCAGAAACTTCCTTTCAATCTCCATGTTAAATAAGTTTGTTAATCCGTTAGAAAAGTCGAGATTAATTTTGGAGTGGTATTGTGAAGTAAAAGCATGTGCCTTTACCCACTTCACTCTCCAACCAGATTTTACCGCCAAGCATCTCAACATAGGCTTTTGAGATTGACAGCCCGAGGCCGGTACCCTCTGAAATTCTTGTATTTGACATATCAGCTTGAATAAATCTTTCAAATACAGCTGCCTGTTTCTCTTCCGGTATGCCTATACCTGTATCTTTTACATAGAACTCCAGGAATTCGCCCTTCTTTTGATATCCAAAATCTATGCTTCCTGAGAATGTGAATTTTAGTGAATTTTTAATGAGGTTTGAAAGTGTGGCAAAGAGTTTATCTCTATCTGTTTTTAAGACAGCCTCTTCAGGCAACATTGAGGTGATAAAAGAAAGACTAATACCCTTACTCTCTGCTTCGGGCATGAAGAACTTATATGCCTCCTTCACGATTTCATTCACATTAGACTCGTGAATCGATAGTTTCATCTGACCAGCCTCTATTCGGGCAATATCGGTGATATCATTTACTAAGTTAAGCATCCTCTGCCCGCTCTTCTCAATTATCCTAATATACTCCTGCATTTGTTCCGTTGATAAATCCGGCTCACGAAGCAGCTCTGCAAAACCCATAATCCCATTCATTGGTGTCCTGATTTCATGGCTCATGTTGGCAAGAAATGCAGACTTCAACCTATCACTCTCCTCTGCCTTCTCTTTAGCCTGAACAAGCTCCTCTTCCATCTTTTTATCAAGAGTAATATCTTTCTTAATTGCAAGAAAGTTTAGAATTTCGCCTTGTTCATTGAAAATTGGTGAAAAAATTGCCGACTCCCAGTAATGCTCTCCGTTTTTTCTGTAGTTTGAGATCTCTCCGGCCCATACTTTGCCGGCATATAAAGTAGTCCAAATTTCTTCGCAATTATTGTTTGGTTCTTCCAGACAGCATAATGACCTTAGATTTTCCCCCATGAGTTCTTCGGGAGTATATCCGGTTAATGAAATTACAGCTGGGTTTGCATATTCAATAATACCTTTAGTATCAGTAATTATTACTGCGTTAATGCTTTGCTCAACTGCTCTTGATAATTTTCTCAACTGCTCTTCGGCGTGTCTTCTTTCTGTTATATCTGCATTAAATCCATACCAGGTAATACTCCCGTCAGGCAGCTTCTCCGGAGTTGATCTTGAAAGAATCCATCTTACTGGTCTTCCGGGAATGCAGACCCTGAACTCACATGTAAAGTAAGAGACGTGTTCGGCCGAGTGCTCAATCTCCTTTATGACTCTTTCGGCATCGTCAGGATGAATAACCCTTGCAATCGGTTCAAAATTATCTGTTACATCTTCCGGTCTGCATCCGAAAATGTTTTTTATCCCTTCGGAAGCAATTGGGACTACATAAGAACCGTCGGGTCTCCTCGTAAACTGGTATATAAGGTCTGATACATTTGCCGATAATTTTCTGAATAGAATGTCTTTTTCACGTACTTTCTCTTCTGCCAGTTTGTTTTCTGTAATATCCTGAACCATTCCTATCGAGCAGGTTATGTTTCCATCAGAGTCTTTTATGTGCTCACACCTCTCAATTACATACCTTACCTCGCCGCGAATTTTGGTTACAACTCTGTGTTCAATCTCGTAGCTGTCTTTGCCTTCTTCAATTGATGTCCTGTAAGCTTTGTCAACTTTTTCTCTGTCCTCAGGGTGAACAGCCTCAATAAACGTTTCATAAGTTTGCTCACTCTCAGTTGGATCTAACCCAAAAATTCTGTAAATCTCATCACTCCAGGTAAGAGCGTTTGACTTAAGGTCAAGCGACCATGAACCGACATGTGCAATTTCCTGCGCCTTATTGAGAAGATATTCACTCTGTTTTAACCTGGCCTCGCCACGTTTTCTCTTTGTAATATCCAATACAGTAAAGGTAATCCCCTTATTCAAGTCGTTTGTATCAATTGGGGTAGAGGCTAGTAAAACATCAATTGTTTGGCCATCTTTTCGTAACCACTTAGTCTCAACAGTGCCTGTCCCCTTCTCTTTTATTTGGTTGTACTTCTCCTTACCAACATAATCATACTCTTCGTCTGATATATATAGTATTCTTGAACTTTGACCAATAAGCTCCTCTTTTGAATAGCCTGTTATCTCAATCAATTTTGGATTAACCTCACTAATCACTCTTTTAACAACAACTCCTATTCCTGTAGGAGCAACCCTGAAAATGCTTGAAAGGCGCTTTTCTGCCGAAAGTCTTGAATCAAAAAATTCTGTTTGTGAACGTCTCTGCTCTTCAACCAACAAATCGTAGGAGATTTTTAGAGATTCATACCTCTTTTTAAGCTCATCAATCTCTTTAGTCAGCTTTGAAGTAGAATGGTCAGTTGAATACATTGAATAAGGATATATAGATTTTCCATAAATATAGCAAAAACAAGCCAGCAATGCACATTCAGATATTATAAATGATATAAATATAATTTTTTTTGAAAATTTAAAGAGCAGACAATCAAACTGAATGTATGTTTATTTTACTTTATGTAAATATTTTATTTACCATTTGTTGCATGTAAAGTTTTTAATATATATATTTGTTCAGAGAAGTTTTATGAGAGATGAAGAGCTCGTTAAAAATAGCAATATTGATCATGACAATCGGTTTGTTTACAGCCGATTATGCTATTGGTCAAACTTCTGTGACTGGTAGGGTTTTTGCTGAGGTAGTTGAGTCCGTAAGTGTAAAATCACAAGTTGTTACAAACTTCGAGTTATCAAATTCACCGGGATTAGATTCAGATATATATATAGAAGGCGCAAATAACCATTCAAATGTCAATTTGGGCGAGATTAAAATCAGCTCTGGATCAGATGTAGGTTTAAACCTTATCATCTCTCAGGCTACTTTGTCTAACACTTCGGGTAACAATTTCAACATTAACCCTGCACCGACAAAACCCACAAATAATGGTTGCGTTTTAACCAATGGTAATCAAATCATTAAACTAAATGGAAGCGCAAACCTGAATCAGGTGCAAGCATCCGGAAATTACCAGGGAACATATTCAATTATTCTTGCTTACAACTAAAAAAGATTAAGTCATCAGAAAAATCCAAACACTAAAGTACCATTTGTTAAAAATCTTTACTCTATTTAAAACTTTACACTTCGTAAAGTTTTTTCTTTTTACCTCCCCCCCGCAAATACAACTATTTGTCTTCGTAACATTTTTGTAACAATAATTTATATGACACCTATATAGCTGTATTTCTTATGCTTATACTTGTGTTTTGTGTGTCGAATTGCACACATTACATCCATAACAATTAAATGGCACGCTTTCTGATTAAAACGATTTAGAAAATGACAATATTTAATAATAACAAGATATAATCTTAAAAAACAAAAACTAATAAAAAATGAAAACAACTCTAAAAATCCTAATTGTATTCGTAGCCATGGTTGGTTACTCAGTAGTATCTTATGCTCAATCTACCGCTTCGGCAACAATTGTTACTCCAATTTCAATTGCCGTTGTAGATAACATGAATTTTGGCAATGTAAATGCAAGCGGAGTAGCCGGATCGGTTGCTCTTTCTACCGCCGGGGTTAGAACTCCAAGCGGTGGTGTTACTCTGCCAGCAACAACAGGTTCAGTTTCTGCAGCATCTTTTACTGTAAGTGGACAGGCCAATTATACCTATGCAATTACACTACCTACTACTCTAACAATTACACACAGCGGTGGAGCCGGAACAGGAACAATGACTGTTAATACATTTGTAAGTGACCCTGCAACAACCGGTACTTTAGACGGAACAGGTAAACAAACTCTTAATGTTGGCGCAACCTTGGGTGTTGGTATGAACCAAGCTGCCGGAACATATACTAGCGGATCTACATTCAACGTAACAGTTGCATACAACTAGTACACCCATTTAAAAAAGTATGATTAAGAGTCTTTTAATCTCCATCACACTAACGCTAATAACAATGTTGTTAGCGTTAAGTGTCTATGGACAAGTAAGTGTAACAGCTCACGCCAGCGCAGAGGTTATACAGGCTCTTGCAGCAACAGAAGGTTCAGCACTTAATTTTGGTCGTTTCTCTCCTGAAAGCACGGGAGGAGAAATCAGACTAACTCCAGACGGGGTAAGATCCTCTACCGGGAGCGTATCTCTAAGCGGTGGTCTTTATAATCCTGCTTCATTCAATTTGTCAGGTCAGCCTGATTTTTCTATTGTTGTAAATTTGCCTGCCGCACCTGTTCTTTTAACGAACATTACAAATGGCAAGACAATGACAGTTATAAACTGGGAGTCAATCCCCTCAGTTAGTTCAAGTATTAAAATACCGAGTAGTGGGGTCTTAACATTGAATGTCGGAGCAACATTACGAGTGGGAAATATGGTTGACAATCCTGTCGGCATGTATTCTGGAACCTACGTGATAACATTCTCTTATAACTAAGTTGCTCCAAAAGTGCTTATGTTTTACACTTTGTATTAATTTTCATTATATTTGGTGATATTTTACCTAGTGTATAAAACTTTTAATAACCGCACTCATGTTTAAAACAATTTCAAAATTTGGTATTTTCGTTGTAATTTCTACGATTTTATCGCTTTTTAATAATACCGGTGCCTACGCACAAGGGAACCTCCTCATAACTCCAAGGCGTATTGTTTTTGACGGAACAAGAAGAGTCATGGAGCTAAATTTGGCAAACACTGGTATTGACACCGCCAGGTACAATATCTCTTTGCTTCACTACAGAATGAATGAAGATGGGACTTTTACAGAAATTACAGAGCCGGATCCTGGACAAAATTTTGCAGATAAAAATATTAGGTTTTTCCCACGCTCAGTGACTCTTGGTCCAAATGAGGCTCAATCAGTAAGGATGCAGGTAACAAATCAAGACAAGCTTGCTCCCGGGGAATACAGATCTCACGTTTATTTTAGGTCTGTTCCAAATTTAATTGCTCTTGGTGATGAAGCTCAAAGTTCAGATACAACTTCAGTAAATGTTCAACTTATTCCAATATTTGGAATAACTATCCCTGTTATTATAAGAATAGGAGAGAATGACACAAAGGTCAATCTTTCTGAAGTCAACTTACACAACTCAGGTGACACAACAAAAATAATTGAATTTAAAATCAACAGAACTGGCAAAATGTCTGTTTACGGTGATATCAAAATTTCATATATTTCAAACGATGGTAAAGAGACCCCAATCGGAGCTCTTAATGGGTTAGCTGTATATTCCCCAAATCCATTTAGAAGGGTATTAATTGAACTAAAAACAGATAAATCTGTTGATTATAAAAACGGCAAACTGAAGATTACTTACTCGGCTCAATCTGAAACCAGACCTGAAATATATGCTCAAATGGAGTATGAATTAAACCGGAAATGAATTGTAATTATAATTTATCAAAACATAATGTTAGCACTTATGTAAAATTTTTCCTCCTGTTTATGTTTCTTATCATAGGCAAAACCACTGCGTACTCCCAAACAATAACATATAATCAACCTCTATTATTTGGAACTTTCACTCCGGGTTCAAGCGGTGGAACTATTACCGTTAGCAACACCGGAGCAAGGTCAACCACCGGAACCGTCATAGCATTATCGGGCAGTACTGTTCAGCAGGCAATATTCAATATCAGAATTTCTGGAAACAGAACAATTACAGCAATTAACATTTCGAATACTACATTAACTCGTACCGGGGGGGGAGGCTCGCTAAGCTTGACCTTTACGGCTACAAATCCATCTTCTCCATTTGCTCTTAATAATTCTAACGGTAGAAACAGGGATGTTAGCGTTGGTGGAACCTTAACTATAGGCACCATTTCAGCTAACCCAGCAGGGCAATATTCAGGCACATTTACCGTTACCGCAATTCAACAATAGTTAATTTTCAACCTCTACTTTAAGAAAAAGATGGCCTGCCTGAAAACCTTTACAACAAAAGATATTCGTTGGAAGTTGCAAGGTTTAGCTATCAAATATTTTGCGACTTTATTTTTATTAATTAGCATCACTCTCCCGTTAAATCTTATCGCCCAGAATAATGATGATTATGACGAAATCATTGTTTTTCTAAGTGTGCCACGTATTGGTGGTGCAGATATTCCGGGACTTATTAAAGACGACCAACTTTACATTTCAGTTGTTGACCTTTTTAACTTTTTAAAGATTAAAGTTGAATATGAAGCAGGGTTTGACCAAGTAACCGGTTTTTTTGTTAATCAACAGTCAACTTATGCAATTGACAGGATAAACAACAACATTGTCTATAATAAGAAAACATCCCAGATTAAACCCGGTGATCTTATCAGGACCGAGACAACTCTTTACCTCAAGGCAAATTATTTTGGTGAGGTTTTTGACCTTAACTGCTCATTTAATTTCAGGAGCCTCTCTGTGGTGTTAAATACATCTGTAGAATTACCTGTTATCCGAGAGATGAGGCTCGAACAGATGAGAAGAAACGTAGGGCAAATCAGGGGAGACATTGTTGCTGATACAACCATAAAGCGCAAATATCCTCTTTTTCATTTTGGTATGGCTGACTGGATGGCTACTTCTACACAGATTGTTAACGGTAAAACAGATACCCGCCTCTCTCTCACTTTGGGTTCAGTTTTACTTGGTGGCGAAACAAATGTTAACCTTAATTATAACCCCTCTGCTCCATTTGAAAAAAGAGATCAATATTATTTTTGGCGATTTGTTGATAATAATTTTAAATATCTGCGCCAGACAATGGTTGGTAAAATATCTGCTGATGCCATTTCTACACTAAATTCATCTATTATTGGTGTTCAGTTTTCGAACTCACCAACAACATACCGTCGTTCATACGGAACCTATACACTAAGTGATGTGACCGAACCTGATTGGTTAGTTGAGCTGTATGTAAATAATGTTTTGGTTGATTACAAAAGGGCAGACGCTTCGGGGTTTTTCTCATTTGACGTTCCATTGATTTATGGATATACCAATGTCAAACTTCAGTTTTATGGGCCCTGGGGAGAAGAGAGATCTAAAGAGAAGAGCATTAGCATCCCCTTTAATTTTTTACCTACAGGAGAGTTTGAGTACAAGGCAACTGCAGGTATTCTGGAGGATACCTCATCTACTCGCTTTTCAAGAGTAAATTTTGATTATGGCCTTGCTGACTTTATTACAATTGGGGCGGGTGTTGAGTATCTCTCCAATCTTGAATCTGACAAATTTATGCCATTTATAAGCTCGTCATTAAGGCTTGGCGCCAATCTCTTGCTCTCAGGAGAGTATATGCATGGAGTGAGAATTAAAAGTGTGTTAAATTATCGCCTACCTTCAGATTTACAAATTGAGGCAAACTATACAATTTACGACAAAAATCAAAAAGCAGTCAACACCAGTTACCTTGAAGAGAGAAAAATTTCTGTTACCGCGCCAATCCGCACCAAAAACGTAACTCTCTACTCAAGGCTGGCAGTAAATCAATTTATAACGGCTCAAAGTGAATATACTACGGCTGAGCTTATGTTCTCCGGTCCAATTATGGGCATCAATACCAATTTTACAACCAATGCTGTATTCTCATCTTTTGCAAAGACAGATGTTTACAGTAATCTTGCATTTTCACTTAGATTGCCAAAAGGGTACATTCTAATGCCACAGACTCAGTTTAACTACTCTGATGGACAATTTGTCTCAGTAAGAGGAGCATTGGAGAAGCGAATAAAAAACAGAGGCACAGTCAATTTAGCATATGAACAAAACTTTAAATCAAAGTTTACAAGCTTTGAGGTAGGTTTCCGTTGGGATTTCAAATTTGCACAGGCAGGAATTAATGTTCGCAGAGGAGGAGGTACAACAACATTTGTAGAGACTGCCAGCGGTACAATTATGGCAGATGCAAAAACCAAGTTCATAGGGACTCATCTGAGATCAAGTGTAGGCAAAGGTGGTATTACAATCTATCCGTTTCTTGATCTTAATGCAAACGGAGTGCGCGATAAAGGTGAACCAAAGGTAAATGGACTAAATCTGAATGTTAGTGGAGGAAGGGTTGAGTATCACGAGAAGGATACACTTATAAGGATTTTTGATATGGAGCCATACACAACATATCTTCTTACTCTTTATGGTAGCAACTTTGACAATATTGCATGGCAGACAAGAAACAAGACAATTGCGGTAACCGCCGATCCAAATCAGCTCAAGGTTGTTGAGGTTCCTATTGACATTTTGGGAGAGGTTGCAGGCATGGTATATCTGGGAGCAGAGGGTTCGGATAGAGGTCAGGGCCGTGTAATTGTGAACATATTCAAGAGAGATTATACCCTTGTAAGCAGTACTCTCACAGAGGAGGATGGTTACTTTAGCTACATGGGCCTTAGACCGGGCAAATACATTGCAATAATTGATACTTCTCAGATGAGAAGACTGGCCATGAAGGCAACCCCGGGAATCATTGAATTTGAAATAGAGGAGTCGTTTGAGGGTGATTTTGTTGACGGACTTGAATTCTACATTGACAAGCAGCCGATTTCAGAAAACACTAACATTGAAGCAGGAGAAATGATCGAAGGAGAGAACTTAGAGAGCGCTGAGGCTAATATTAAGAACGATCATGAGAAGTTGGCAGAAAAGAGTCAAGTAAAGAGTGAAGATAGTGAAACGGAAAATAAAAAGCCGGGATCAACACCCGGCTCTGAAAACATAAGTAGTTACACTGCAGTCAAACCTGTTATACAACAGGCCCCTGAGCCAGATTATACTTCTCAATCTTTGCGTTAAGGGTTGGCCTTGTGATATCAAGAATTCTTGAGGCTTCAAGTTTATTCCAGCGTACTAAATCAAGAACTCGTTTTATGTGGTTCCTTTCGACAAACGAAAGCGTCTGCAGTTGATTAACATGCATCTCACTATCATCTTCGGAGCCTCCACGATCATTAAGAATAATATGCTCTTTCTCTAAAACATCATTTTTGGCCATAATAATAGCCTGAAGAACAGCATTTTCCAGCTCTCGCACATTACCCGGCCAGTCATGCTTCTGAAGCAATTCAATAACGCCGTCACCAATCTTGGTAACATTACGGTTAAACCTCTTATTAAGTTTATGAAGGAAGTGAATAACTAAGTCATTGATATCCTCTTTTCTCTCTTTAAGGGATGGAAGGTTAATAGTAAATACCTTTAATCTGTAGTAGAGATCCTCTCTAAATTTGCCCTGTTTGATTAGCTCTTCAAGGTTTTTGTTTGTGGCAGCAATAATTCTTGCCTTCATTGGAATTGGTTGCTCTCCGCCCACCTTTTCGAACTCAAGCTCTTGAATAACACGAAGCAGCTTAACCTGAGTATTCAATGAAATTTCTGAAATCTCATCCAGGAAAATTGTTCCATCTCCCGCGAGTTCAAATTTTCCCTTTTTGTCTCTAATAGAATCTGTAAACGAACCTTTTACGTGGCCAAATAATTCACTTTCAAGCAGAGTCTCAGTAAGCGCGCTACAGTTTACAACCACAAGTGGTTTATCTGATGTTATTCCTGAGTAGTGAATTAGTCTTGCAATAAGTTCTTTACCGGTACCTGTCTCCCCCTGAATAAGAACATTTACCTTGTTCATTGAGATGAGTCCGATATTTTTGAATATCTCCTTCATCTGTTGAGCTTTGCCAACAAGAATGTTGCTCTCTAACATTCCCTCAGTGGGCAGATTTTTACTTACTACCTCGGTAAGGTTCTTACTTGTACTGACAGAGAGGAGCGCCTTTCTTATAGTTGATTGTAACACCTCAGGTTTAACCGGTTTTTCAAGAAACTCAAATGCCCCTTGTTGAATAGACTTAATTGTAAGCACAACGTCCCCAAAACCTGTAAGCATTATTACCGGAACCCTGAACTTTAATTTTCTCACCTCAGCTAAAACCTCCAGACCATTCATTCCCGGCATCTGGTAATCGGTAATGATAAGGTCGGGTCTCTCTGAATGAACCTGTAACAGTCCGTCGCTTCCGTTTTCCGCCTCAACAACAATATATCCGGCCTTTACGAGAGCAATTTTGAACAGTTTCCGGATTATTTTATCATCATCAATAACTAAAATTTTTTCCATAGATTTAAATCAGTTTTTTAAGACCTTGCACTCCTTCGTTTATTACTGTAATTATCCTATCGACGATTTCTTTTAAATTTTCCATATCTCTGCTTGAAGTGTTGATTCTCTTAAGGTCATTCACGACAGAGAGAATACCAACTGTGGTTAGGTCTGTTATCAGGGAGTATGAAACTGCTTTTAGTTTATCATGGTCTCCTGCGTTGGCACTCTCTCTTAACGCCTTCGTTCTCAGAGGCGCCCGCTCAATAAACAGTAATATAATTTCTTTAATGGTCTCCTTATCATCCCCTACCATCTCCTTCAAATATGAGATGTCCGGTAACGGGGTATTGTTGTTAGCCAACTCATCCATCGTATTAAATTTAAGTAGTTTCACAAACTTAACTATTATTCTCAGAATATTGATTTCAAAACTGTATATTTTACAATATTAAACATCAGGACATCTTTTTAGCTTCAGCTTATAATACCCCGATTATATCAATCAGAATAGTTTTTCGATACTCTTTACAAGCTCTTTTAACATTTCGGCATTATAACCTTTATCCATATAAACAATTTTGCCATTTTTATCAATAACATAATTTCTTGGTATTGATGTTTTTGCAAAGAGGTTGTAGATGCTCCTGTCGGGGTCCATGCCCATAGGAAAAGTATGCCCCTTCTCCTTTCTAAAGGCATCAATTTTCTCGTATGTATCCTCCCTTGAAATTGGCAGAAAAACAAAATCTTTACCCTTGAATTTGTCAATTATCTCCTTTTGCACAACCGCCAGCTCCTGAACGCAATATGGACACCACACTGCCCAAAAATTAATCAAAACCACCTTGCCTCTGAGGTCTTTCATGTTAATCTCTTTTCCATCAAACATCTTAACCTTAAATTCCGGAACAATATCACCGGTTTTAACATTACTTGCCTCATCTGTCTGTGCTCTTAGGCCTGTAAGCATAAGCATTAAAATTGCGCTTAATAAAATTTTCTTCATACTATTTAGTCTTTTTAAGATTTATAATTCAACAGTAACAGTTATCGGGTCAACCATTGCGTTTATCATATAAAACGATTCACACTCATTAAGGTTCTCCACTCTAAGATCTCTCTCGAAAATTATCCCTTTCGAGAGCATGAATTGCCTTTTGGTTCCATTGAGTAAAAATGTTGTTGGGGTGTATAAATTATTGTCTCTCTTAAGTTTGAAAAGAACATTCCCGTATGATGTGTCTGTAACAAAACCATTTTTAATAATCAGGATATCGTCACAGCCTCCTCTTAGTGCTCTTAGCGATTCAATACGGGATCTGTTTTCATATTTGTAGTCATACTCAATATCTTTACAATCAACTGCTTTAAGTGTGTTTAGAGGCAGAGGAGAATAGGGAGTAAGGGTGTGTTTTAACACTCTGTTTGAATAGACTACCCTAAATTTAAATATGCCATTATGAAGAGAGTACTCTTTTTGTGATTGCTCTTTAAGAAAATGCTCATCAAGAAGTTGCTCAAAAGGAATTTCATATAAAACACCGTAGTGGTGGTGAATTGTGGCAGATGACCTTTTTACGTGCAGATCAAGGTTTGAAATCTTCCCAGCATCTACTCTGATTGTTTCAAAAAAAGTTATTCCATTCATCTAATCCCTTTTAAACATTTTTAACCAATTCTCCAGATCTCTGTTTCTTATATCTTTCCCTAAAATTATTAAGCTTATACTTGCTTCCAAATCTCTTTTTTTCTGTTTGTTTACTCACAACTTTACAGGCAGATAAACCTTTTTAAGCACCTCTTCGTATTCACTCTCCCAATTACTGTTCACTGTAATTCCTCCTCCACTCCGATAGAAGAGTTTTCCGTTAGGCCCCTTTTCAATAAACCGTATGAGAACTGCCGAATCGAGAGTCTCTCCGTCAAAGTAACCGAAGATTCCGGTGTAGAAACCTCTCACGCTCCCCTCTGCGTTTGAAATCAGCCTTAGTGTCGATGGTTTTGGGGCTCCCGAAACAGAGCCTGCCGGCAACAAAGAGAAGATTATATCTCCCAGCCTCTCTTTAAATTCATCTTTGATTTCACCCCTGATGTCTGAGCTGACCTGAATTATATTACCTCTGTCGGTTGCAATATTTTCGGTATAGCGAAACCTCTCAACCCACACCCTTTTGGAGACAGCACCTATGTCGTTTCTAATGAGGTCTGTTATGGTATTGTGCTCGCAACTCTCTTTGTAATCAGAGAGTATTATCTCTTTAGCACCGGGTATGGTTGCATCAATTGTCCCCTTCATTGGGCAGGATGTGATAACTCCCTTTTCAATTCTCACAAACCTTTCCGGGCTAAAACACACAAAATTATCGGGAATGCAGAGGGCGTATGGCGAGGTTGAGTTGGCAATTATCTGTTCAAAAGTGAGCGGGGTTGATATTTCGGTTACCTTGGTTAGGTTGATGAGATAAGTGTCTCCCCGCATAAGCCCTGCCATTACAGTATCATAAGCTTTTTTGTATTCGGTTTTGTCGGGAGGAGTTTTAATTTTTAGGAGTTCCTGATTATCCCTAAAAAAAATATTATCAGAAAGTTTATTATCAGAAAAGTCATTAGCGATGCCAGGCTGAGAATTTGAGTAATTTTCAACCGCCCCTACTCTGAAAAGCACACTCTTACTTTCAAGCGGGTTAAGCTCAAAGATTCCCTTTTCAAGTTCAAAATCAACAGCAAACAGAAACGGAACCCTCTCTGCTCCGTATCTGTTCATCAACTCCCTTACCTCAGTAGCTTTAATCATATTGCTAAAGTACATTTTTTATGCAAATATTGACCAAATAACTACTTTTACCACATTAATGTTAATATGAAGTGACAAGAATTCTGCTTATAGATAACTATGACTCATTTGTCTATAATGTTGTGCATCTTGTAAAGAGTGCAACAGGACTTGATGTGGATATCTGTTTCAATGATAAAATCCCCTTTGAAACACTTGGGGAGTACAGCCATATTATTCTTTCACCGGGGCCGGGGGTACCATCTGAAGCTGGGGATTTGCTCAAAGTCATAGACAAGAGCAAGAGAAGTCACTCAATTCTTGGAATTTGTCTTGGCCATCAGGCAATAGCGCAACACTTTGGTGCAGAACTAATTAATCTCAGCCATCCACTTCACGGCCACACCTCAAAACTCACAATCACAAAAGAGGGTGACCCTCTGCTCTCCGGCAGCTTTTGCTTCAGCAATGAACACCCTGAAGTTGGGCTTTATCATTCATGGGCGGTGAGTCCTAAGAATTTTCCAAAGGAGTTAACTATAGGGTCTGTAAATGAAAATGGAATAATTATGTCTCTCTATCACAAACATCTTCCGCTTTTTGGAGTACAATTTCATCCCGAATCGGTAATTACTAAAAATGGAGAGTCAATTATTAAATGCTGGTTAAATCAGGTTGTTTTGTGATAACTAACAACTGCCCATGTATTGAATAATACCGCAAAACCACATAGAATAATTACCGGCTTTGCAAGATAGTAGAGATTCCCTCCCTTAAGAAAGACCATTCTCATTATCTCGATAAAATAGCTCATGGGATTAATGGCTGAGATTGCTTTGGCCCACAGCGGCATACTGGCAATCGGGGTAAACAACCCGCTCATAAGTATCATAATCAAGAGAAAGAAGAACATAACAAACATTGCTTGCTGCATGGTTGATGAGTAGTTGGAAATAAGCAGTCCAAATCCCGAAACCACAAGCAGAAAGAGGGATGAAAGAAGATAGAATACCAGAAGGCTGCCCACCGGCACAATTCCATATAGGAGTTTTGAGAGGATGAGTGTTATGGTTAGTATAATAAAACCGATAATCCAGTATGGTATCAATTTGGCTGCAATGAACTGAAATTTACCCACCGGAGTCACATTCATCTGCTCAATTGTGCCCGCCTCTTTTTCTGAGACTATGTTCAAAGCAGGCAAAAAACCTCCGATTATTGTAATCAACATCGCTATAAGTGCCGGTACCATAAAAACCTTATAGTCCATTGATGGGTTGAACCTGCTTCGGGAGATAATCTCAACTACGGGTAAAGCCTGGGAAACTTGTGTAACCTGTCTGGAATATTCTGACACAACAGTAGCAAGGTAAGATGCTGCCACACTTCCCCTTAATCCGTCAACAGAATTTGATGCAATATAAACAGACGCTTTGCCGGTATTTACAATGTCGTTTTCAAAAGAGGCGGGAATCTCCAGTATGATGTCAGATTTTGACCTCTCTACACTTTGAAGGGCCTCTTCATATGATTGAACCACATATACAGAGCTGAAATAATCCGATGCCTCAACTTTTCTGTAGAGCTCCCTTGAAAGAGACGAATTTGCACCATCAACAACCGACACCCGAATGTTTTTAATATCCAGGTTTGCCGCATGGGGCATGAGTATCATCATCACTATCGGATATCCGATTATAAGTTTTGGCAGAAATTTGTTTCTGATAATCTGTTTGAACTCCTTCTCTACTAAATATTTAAACATGACTCAATCTATTCTAACCTTTGTTTAAAACTCCTTATACTTAATACAATAAATGCCAGCGCCATTGATGTCATTACTAAAAGTTCTTTAAGAACTGAGGTGACAGGCAATCCCTGAATCATAAGCTTTCTTACTGCCTCAATAAACCACTTTGCAGGTATAAACTGCGCAACAATCTGAAGCAGATAAGGCATATTTGAAACTGGGTAAATCATTCCGGAAAGAAGCATCACAGGCATCATAAAGACAAGTCCCGATATTAACATAGCAGCTACCTGGGTGTTTGCGAAAGAGGAGATGAGCAAACCTGTTGAGAGTGATACCAAAATGAAGATAAATGATGCAAGAACAAGCCAGAAAATGCTTCCGGTAATTGGAACCCCCAGCACAAAAACAGAGAGGAGTAATATGGTTGCCAGATTAATTACAGAAAGTATAAAATAGGGAACAGTCTTGGCCAATATGACAATCACAGGCCTTACCGGCGATGCAAGAAGTACCTCCATTGTTCCGGTCTCTTTCTCTCTTACAATGGAGACAGAGGTCATCATTGCGCAAATAAGCATAAGTATCAGACCCATTACACCCGGAACAAAATTGTATGCGCTTTTCATCTGCGGATTATAAAGAAGCTCTACAACCGGCTCAATGAAAGTTGGCTTAGCACCGGAGTGTGGAGTAAGCCCGGAAAGTGTCATAATCTGCTCATTTGACGAGGCAATAATTGAGCTTGCATATCTTAGCACTCCTGAGGCGGTATTTGGGTCAGATCCGTCCACAATTAGTGATATTTGGGACTTACCCTCACGAACAAAATTCTCTCTGAAATTAGCTCCATAAACAACCACTAATGACACCTGAGATGATTTAATAAGATAATCAGCCTCCTCTTCTGTAGAAATGTCTCTTTCGAAGATAAAATATTCACTTTGCGATAGCCTCTCGGTTACAAAAGTTGTAATGGCATCATTTGAGTGGTCAATGACTGCAAACTTTACATTTTTTATCTCATTTGACAATGCAAAACCAAAGAGAATAATCTGAACAATTGGCATAAGCAGAAGGATCATGGCGGTTCTGCCGTCACGAAAAATGTGCATAAACTCCTTTTTTACAAATACCCAAAATTGTTTCATAACTGACCTCCCGCAAGTTTATGAAATACCTCTTCAACAGTTGTACACCCGTATTTGTACTTCAGATTTTCGGGTGAATCCAGAGCTGCTATTACTCCCTCTGACATTATTGATACTCTGTCGCAATACTCTGCCTCGTCCATATAGTGTGTGGTCACAAAAACTGTTATTCCACTTTCGGCTGCAGCATAGATAAGCTCCCAGAACTGTCTTCTGGCGGCTGGGTCAACTCCCCCTGTGGGCTCATCAAGAAAGACAATTGAGGGTTTGTGCAGGATTGCCACCGAAAAGGCCAGCTTCTGCTTCCATCCTGCGGGAAGCGATTGAACCAGGGTATCTCTCTCGTCAAAAAAACCAAGACTTTTGAGCATCTCATCAGTTCTGGAGGCAATCTCACCATCCTTTAAGCCGTATATCCCCCCAAAAAGACGAAAGTTCTCCCAAACTTTAAGATCCTGATAGAGAGAGAACCGCTGGCTCATATATCCGATATTCTTTTTGACCATTTCGCTGTTTTTTGAAATGTCGTAACCTGCAACCATGCCCATGCCTGATGTTGGCTTTAAAAGTCCGCACAACATCTTCATAGCGGTTGTTTTACCGGCTCCGTTTGCTCCAAGAAAACCAAATATCTCTCCCCTTTTTACATCAAAAGAGATGCTATCTACAGCAGTAAAATCTCCAAACTTCTTAGTGAGATTCTCAGTTATTATTGCATAAGTCTTCTCCTTCATTTTTTTATCTTCTCTATCTCTAATTGGCCGACAACTCCATGTAGCAATCCTCTACAGATGGGTTAATATTCTTTACCAAAGCATCATTAAACCCTCTTGATGTAAGCTCGAGCATAATCTTTTCTACTGCGTCACCGGTGAAATCGGGCGATATTGCTGCATGGTGTTCATGGCCAAAAGAGTAGGCGCTTTTTACAATATCAATGTCATGGAGGGCTTTAAGAATAGAGTGCATATCGCCCCCTTTGATTGCCAGAAGCCTCTCTTTGTAAGATGCGACCATGCCTGCCGGGGAGTCAACACCCAGAAGGATTCCGTTTTTCATTAGGGCAATTCTGTCACATAAAAGGGCCTCGTCCATATAGGCCGTTGATACAATAATTGTTATTCCCATTGACTTTAATCGGTCTAGCATCTGCCAAAATTCTCTTCTTGATACAGGGTCAACACCGGTGGTTGGTTCGTCAAGAAAGAGTACAGATGGTTTATGGATAAGCGCACAACTTAGGGCGAGCTTTTGCTTCATACCGCCTGAAAGAGCCGCTGCTTTTCTATTCCTGAAGGGTTCGAGTTGATGGAAAATATCCTTTATCAGATGATAGTTTTCTTTGGGGTCAACCTTAAAAATTGATGCAAAAAAATTGAGATTCTCCTCAACGGAGAGGTCGCCATAAAGAGAGAACTTTCCAGGCATATATCCTATGATTTCTCGTATTTTTCTAAAATCACCCTTAACGTCATAACCATCTACAAATGCATCTCCGGAAGATTGTACCAGTAAAGTTGTCAGAATTCTGAATAGTGTTGTTTTACCGGCTCCGTCGGGACCGATTACTCCAAACATCTCTCCTCTTTCTGTCTCAAAACTGATGTTTTGCAAGGCAGTTACCTGTCCAAATGATTTTGACAGATTCTCAGCTACAACCGGTTTCTTATCTGCCGACACTTTAATTTCCCCCTTTTAGTTTCACATCACCGTACATTCCGATTTTTATATAGCCGTCGTTCTTTACAGCAATTTTAACAGCATAAACAAGATTCGATCTCTCCTCTTTTGTCTGGATATTTTTTGGAGTAAACTCTGCCTCACCAGATACCCACACTACAACTCCCTCATAGCTTTTTATGGTTTGGCTGTCAAATCCTGTGACAATTTCTAATGTGTCTCCTATTTTGATAAAAGTGAGTTGTTTTGCGCTGATGTATGCCCTAAGGGTCATACTCTCCATATCGGCCATTTTAAATAGTGGTTTTCCAGGCATTGAAATCTCTCCCTTTGATGCGTATTTTACCAGAATATTACCGTCTGATGGTGCTTTTACAAGGCTCTTTGACAACATATCATCAGTCTGGGCTATCTGTATTTTAAGGGATTCTATCTCTCTGTCAGCCGCTAAATTACCCTTATCCAATGTAGATATTTGGGCATCTCTCTGCTTTTTCAAGGTTAATATTTGTGAGTCCAGATCATCAACAGTTTTTGCATTCCCTGCATTTGACATTAACAATCGCTGTGCCCTCTCCCTTTCAGATGTCAGGTGAGATATCTGCTGATTTAATGCAGATATCTGTTTTGACACATCAACTCTTCTTGCATTAAGTGATTCTATTGTAGTAATGAGTCTCTGTTTCTGGAGATAGAGCTGCATTGTGTCGGTTAGCGCCAGGCTATCTCCGGCTGTAACTCTTGTGCCCTCCTCTGCCCACATTTCAACAATCTTTCCGGAAAGCTCCGAAGATATTACAGTTTCATCTGCCTCAAATCTTCCTGAAGCCACTACATCTCCGTTGTCTCCTTTGCAAGATGCGGTTAAAAGAATAACCATAGGGAGTATAAGTTTTAGTTTCATGATATTGTGTCGTTTATTGGTTATGGGTGTGCTTTAATGTGTAGATTGCCAAAATGAGTTCAATATTGTGACGTCGTTTATTGCCTCTTGCAATGTCAAGGTTATTTAACTCCCTTAAATAGTCTGTTACTGAAATTATGCCATTTTCAAGTTTTACTTCAGCTGCCTTTACAAGCCTTTCTCTAAGTTCAATAACCTCATTATCTGACTCCAATAGTTTTTCAATTTTACTTATTGCCGAGCGTTGTGATGCAGATTTAAGTGATATATTCAGAAGGAATGTCTCTCTGTGTGAATTTATGTTCATCATCTCTCTGTCAAGTATTCTTATTTCATTATTTTTTGAATAGAGCGATCCGATATTCCATGATAATTTAATACCGGTGACAAAAAAGGGAGAGAATTCATCCTTGAGCATATTCAATCCAGGTTTGCCGTATCCGGCTTGCAGAAAAGCACCAATTTTTGGCCTTCTCTGTGATAGTGTCTGCTCTTTCTTGATTTGCAGAAAATCACTCTTTGATTCAAAAATTTTAAGCTCAGGTCTGAATATCTCTACATCAGGTATGGCCCCCGATGGTTCACGGAATTCTGAATCTGGATTAATTCCTGAGCCGGTTAGCAATGACAACATACTTATCAAAGACTCTTTTCCCGATTTTAACTCGGTCTCTCGTTGATTCAAAGTGATAAGTTCGGCGCTTATTGCGTCAGTGTCCGATCTATTAGCCATTCCCTCAGATACAAGGGCCTCTGCTCTTGACAAAATTCTTAGCAAATCTTCTCTGACAAGCTTTATGTCTTGTAAATACCTTTCGTTCAAAAGAATTCCGAAATAGAGCTCATTAACCATCTCTCTAACTGAGTATAGTTCACTCTCCAACTCATTTTTCCCAATTTCGCTCTCTTTAATTACCTGCCTCTTTGCTGCTCCTGTAACTCCCCCGTCCCAAATCAGTTGTTCCACATTTAAGGTGGCCGAGTACTGGTCTTTACTTAACGGGTTTATTGTCATTCCCGGAATGTTTACAGGGATAGAGGTAACATCGGACTGATATGAGGCTTTAATGTTTATCCCTCCCTGAGGAAGATATAATGTGTTCAAATTCTTTATTTTAAGCTCCTTAATTGTCTCAATTACAGTGAATCTTTTAATCGCAGGATAATTTTCAGCCGCCAATGCCTGGCACTCTTCTATTGTATAGACCCGTTGGCTTTCTTGCGTCTGACCTTTTAATGTAGAAAGTGTCAGAATCATTAGAAAAGATATTAATCCAAAAAACTTTTTCATGGTAAATTACTGTTTGTCAGGTTCGAGGGAGATTCCTCTCCATACTGTAAAAAATATTTCGTCACCCCTTTGCTTTACAAAATTCATGTACTCATCCCAGGTAAAGCCCTTCACATAACTTATAAGCGGCTGAGATACAAACATGAAAAGATTTAATGAGAGTATACTCAATAAAAGATCGAATGCCGAAATCTCTCTTACCCTTTTAGCCTCGATCTCTTTTTGAAGCTCTAAATTCAGGTCCACTAACATACTTTTCACTGCACTCTCGATAGTTTCTGCAATAGCCCTGAATCTTTGTGGATTAAGCGTCATCTCGCTGATTATCAAGAACGGAAGCTTTGGGTTTTCTGAAATTATTTTAAGATGATTGTGTACAATACCTCTTATTATCTCTTTAAAAGGGAGATTGTCTTCACGTCTGTACGATACTGAGGTCATAAAAGCAAAAAACTTCTTCTCAAATAACCGTTCAAAGAGTCTATCCTTTGTTCTGAAATAGTAGTGTATAAGGGCCTGATTACACCCGACTCTTTTGGCTATTTCGGTTGTTGTTGTGAGGGCAAAGCCTCTCTCAAGAAAAACATTTTCAGCAATATCCAGAATCAACTGTTCAAAGTTTTCGCTCTTTACGGGGCGCTCTTTTTTAACTGACATATTTAATCGTTTTATTTAATAGCTCTATTAATTAATGCGAAATAACAATATTTTTTTTTAATCAGCAAATAAATTTTGTATATTCCAATTTAACAAACCGTAAAAATATTTTACTCAAAGAAATATATGAACAAAATAAATAATAAGAGATATTTTTATAAATAATCCTTTTTTCACAAAAAACCAAAAGTGCCATCTCTCAGAATCAGTGCTACTTAATAAATATTTGCGCTTTATATAAAATTTATTTTTAAATTTGCAAATATTTATAGTTTAACATGAAGTTAATGTTTGGTACAAATATTGACATATAGATATTAAAAAGAACGAACAATTAATACAATGAAAACACGAATTTTAGCAATAATAATTATTGGCCTGCTTATTTTGGGCTCCTGCGTGAAGATCCCTGATAACGCTCAGCCGAGATTGCCACTATCACCAGTCGGTTCAATTCCATACGATTTTGATTGGAAAACAATTAAAACGTTAGATCTTACTGTGAATATTACCCCTTTGGGAGGATCCCTAAACAACAATGTTCATATAATCAGAGTTTACAGCTCGCCCCTGTTAAACTCAGGATCACTTATTGCGTCCGGTGGTGCAAAAATAAATGAGCCTTACAAAGTCAGAATATCAGTATCTACTCCAACTGAGGAGCTATACATTCACGAGACAAAACCTAACGGACTAGTATCTGTATCTACAGTTAAGGTCAGCTCGGCTGCAATAAACACTACGCTTACAAAAAGCGCAACAGGTTATGAAAACAATAATGTATTCAGAGCTAACGCTATAGCTCATTCTGTTTATGCAGACATAACTATACCTACACAGTTCGATGTGACTATTAATAACAACTCTGGTTTAAGTATTGTTGGATTTAATACTGGTGAGTCTTCTGCATTTGGAAATACTTACAAATCGTATCTTATACCTTCCGGGTTTACCCGAACAGGGAATATAAATTTTGGCAACTCTTTGCAGCATGCTGTATTGTATGTTCAGGGCACATTAAATTTGAATTCTAATGCAGCACTAAATAAAACGTCAATTGTTGTTCTCTCCGGGGGTTCTGTCTCTGTAAAAGGGGTAAGCACCGGAGTGATTGAAGCAGATTTCCCTGTTTTGTACATTCAGAACGGAGGTACCTTTACTCCTTCTGCAGAGGTTAATATCTCAAATTCCAAATTTGTTAACAAGGGTATAGTTACAACGTCTAAAAAAATTGATATTAATAACAACTCAGAGTTTCATAATGAGGGTACTCTCAATATGACAAGTAACAAAAAAAGCGATGAGCTTCATATTACAAACTTCGCTTTTGGATATAATTCCGGAACAATAACTGCTCCTAAAATAAGTATCACTACCAACGGTGGAATGACAAACTTGCCGGGTGGCGTGATTACCACTAAAGAGTGGTATCAATCAAATGGTTCTATACTAAACAACCATGGAGAGGTTGCTGCTACTGAAAAATTCGGCAATTCCGGAGGAGGTACAGTAAACAATTTCTGTTTAATAACTGCTGATGAGACAAGTATGCAACAAATGACAGCAGTACTTGAATCAGGATCATTGTGGAACAGTCAGAAACTAAGCGCAAATAACAGCACTATTAACATGAAAGGTGCCAGCATGTTTCTTACAGGACAGATTACAAGTATCTGGGCCTTTCATATTTCTTCTACATCAAGCACCTTTTCTTTGTTCAAAAGCACTGGAACAGTGCCGGCATTTACATGGGCAAATACAACATTTAACGGAAATATCGAATTTGTATATACCGCGCTGACTACCGCCAACCGATCGTCTTATGAACCTTTTTTGTCAAACGGAGCAATCATTAATGCAGCACAAACAAAGAATATTCCCGGCACTACATGTAATGGTTCGTTAGGTCAGATAGAACCTGATGATGATCCGGGTACTACTCCATCGTTTTACACCTACTTCCCTTCTCAAAGCGGATGGGCTACATATGCATTTGAAGATCTTTGGCCATCAAAAGGTGATTACGACCTTAACGACCTTGTTCTTCAATTCCGTGTCACTTCTGCTCTTAACAGTTCAAATCAGATAATTGAACTAATTTTTGACTACAGAATTGTGGCAGTTGGTGCAACAAAACAGATATCTGCCGCATTCCAGCTTGATAATGTCTCTGCCTCGGCAATTAGCTCTGTAATAGGTCAGATAGCAGGAGGCAACTCACCTTTCAGTATTGGCTCTAATGGCGTAGAAAGTGGCGTAACAAAAGCTATTATACCAATATTTAACCACACGACAAATGTTGTGTCATATAGTGGTTTTTTAAATACTATACGAGATTCCTATGTTTCAACATCTTATAATCAAGTAAAGGTAGCATTTGGATCTCCTGTTGCACAATCCACCATTGGAATGGACTCATTCAACTTCTTTATTGCGGTGGATGAAAGAGGGACAGAAGTACATTTACCAGGTTATATGGCAACTGAAAAATTTAATTCCTCGGCAACTTCCGGTGCGTCGTTACACCCTTCAGATAATTTCAGATCCAGTGATGGTATGATGTGGGGGTTGATGTTTCCTTCAGACTTCAGTTACGCACTAGAAGGAAAGTCTATAGTTACTGCATATACGCATTTTGCAGCTTGGGCAACTTCAGGCGGAACACAATATACTGACTGGTATTTAGATTTACCAGGTTACAGGAATTACGAGTTCATATATTAATTGTAACTCATTTAGAACTATGATAAAAACCGGTAATTAATTGCCGGTTTTTATCATTTTAACAACCGCTTCTTTGATTTTCGCGGCAGCATTGCTCCATGTATATAAATTTTTCATCTCCTGAAGATTATCATTATTAGGCACCCATCCTTTCTCTATCTTTTCAAAAATGTGTCTAAGTGAATCATCCCCTATCCTGTAAAAAAGTGCTGTATCTTTAAGAGAGTGTTCTCTGAAAAAAGGAAGATCCGTTGTAATCATTGGCTTTTTAAATGTAACGGCAAGCATATAAGCACCTGAGGTGGTAATTCTTTTATAAGGTAATGCAAAGTAATCTGACAATGTGATTAGGTCTGCCATCTCCTCCTCTGATTTATAGCCTGGAAGGAAAATGATTTTTGGATGAGAGGGTTCTTGCTTTCTAATCTCTCCTGTAACAACTAATAAAAGTTTTTGTGTTGCATTCTCTCTGAAATCATCAATGAAGTCTATGTCTCCTTTATAATCCTTGAGATTTGAATGTAAAAAGATTACAATCGATTCCTGAGGTATTCCAAGAGTTTCTCTGTTAATAACATTTACGGAAATATACCTATCTTCATAATGGCCATGTATCGCCAACACCTCTCTTACAGGTTTAACTCCGGTTATCATAAGTCTTTCAAGACTTGCATTTTTTGCGAGATTTATTATTAAATCAAAATATCTAAGAATAAATTTTCTGGCAAACAACTCCAGTTTATAGCTAAATAATTTATGAGGCATTGAATTATGAGCACACCATATAAGCCGATATCCATTTACTTTAGCTGCCAAGCATATCAGAATAAATTTGAAAAGCTTCAAACAGCTTATAAATAATGAAGGCGAATACCAGAAAAAAGAGGGCCAGTGTATTATAAGTAACAGCCCATTTCCTCTTCTGGTGCATATTGTAAAGAGTGAAAAATTCAACTGACAATGCTCAAATCCGGACTCTATCAGAGAATTATGAAATAATTCAATTGCGGGATTTTCCTTTATATAGGGAGGATAGGCCGAAAATTTTATTTTCCCGTTATCAATCATGTTTTTTTAGTTGTCTGTAATCTTCAATGGACATTGCTTTGTACCTTTTAGTAAGCTTATCTATAAATTTCTTTTTTGCAAAGTATCCCAGGCCCTGAAGGAACAATGCTACCTGGCGACTAATTGAGATTTTGGGGTACAATTTGCTAACTATATTTGGAGTCCAAACATTCGAAAAATAGTCACGATATTCTCCTTCGGGGTTAACCAGATATTCAATATTATCTTTCCACAAATATCTGACAACCATAAAATTATCCTGAGTCATGTCTAATAACCTGTATAGCAGCGAATTATATGGCATATGGTTAAGAAAAAAATCTCCATAATTAAAGCTTTGCTCCTCCCATACTTTTGACTTTTCGTACAAGACCAACTTTTGGTTTATTTCGAGCAGTAGCCATTTATGTGACTTCTTTGGCGCCAGAAATTCCCCAATCAAACTTGGAGTCTCAATATATCCCCCTTTTGATACTCTCATTAACTCGTTTAAAAAAATTGCAGGATCTTCGGCATGTTCCAGAACATGGCAACAAATTGAGTAGTCAAACTCCTTATCTTTAAATGGCATTTCTTCGGCATCGCCTTCTACTAGTCTCTGATGTGGAAATATTTTTAGATCTCCTCTTCTGTGTTGGTTGTTATCAATAAACTTTTCCAGGAGAACATCTGCTCTTTTTGTTGGATTACTGCCAGGACCAACTTCCAGGACATTATAACCTTTTTTAATTTTAAGGTTATCTTTGTCAAATGGTTTTCTCCTTATGTTCATAATACTTCTTTTTGTAAAATTACTTAAAATTTAAACAATGTTTTAACTATATTTGGTTAAATATTAATGTATGAAATATAAAATTGCATACTGTATTCCTGCTATTTACACTCCCAGTGGGATGGAGCGTACCCTAACTATCAAAGCAAATTATTTTGCAGATGTTTTTGGTTATGACATTACAATAATTCTTACTGATGGCGCAGGAAAAGAACCCGCATTCAAATTATCTGATAAAGTAAAGATAATCAATCTTAATATTAACTATGATAAAATATGGTCTTATCCAATTTACCTGAAATTTATTGTTTATCTAATCAAACAAGTTTTATACAGGAAGAGGCTGTCTGCTGTTTTAAATAAGATTAAACCTGATATTACAATTTCGCTGTTAAGAAGAGAGATCAATTTCTTAACAAAAATTAAAGACGGGAGTGCCAAAATTGGAGAGATGCACTTTAACAAGATTAATTACAGAGACTTTAATACCAAAGGTGAAAGAGGTGGTATTAAAGGGGTTTTGGCTAAACTATGGATGAAACAGTTGATAAGAAATCTTAAAAAACTGGACAAATTTGTTGTACTTAGCAATGAAGATAAACTTAAGTGGACAGAACTAGATAATACAGCCGTGATTTACAATGCAATTGAAAGAATGCCCGGTAATGTTTCTGATTGTTCTGCCAAAAAGGTTATTTCTGCAGGAAGATTTGCTCATCAGAAAGGGTTTGATATGTTGATTGATGCCTGGAAGATTGTAACCGAAAAGCATCCTGATTGGACATTAACTATATATGGACCTGGTTCAAAAGAGGCATTTAATAATCAGATTTTCAAAAATGGCCTCAGTTCAAACTGTTTCCTTGAAGAGACTGTTCTGAATCTGAACGAAAAATTTGCTGAGAGTTCAATTTTTGCGTTTAGTTCCAGATTTGAAGGTTTTGGAATGGTAATTACCGAGGCAATGGCCTGTGGTATCCCTCCTGTTGCTTTCGCATGTCCATGCGGGCCCAGAGATATAATCTCGGACGGAACAGACGGATTACTGGCAGAGCCTGAAAACGTATTTGATCTTGCTCAAAAGATAGCATGCCTTATAGAAGACGAACAATTAAGAAAGAAAATGGGTTCAAATGCCAGAACAAGGTCAGAACGATTCAGAATAGATGTCATCGCCAAGGAGTGGGCCGCATTGTTTAATGAAGTGATAAACTAAGCATTAATCAGACATCCAACCGCTTCGTTTTTTCCCAAGAACCATCACCACGTTTTTTCCGAATCAGATATGCAATTCCACTAAAAACATTGTAGTGCATAAATAAGAAATAATAGGGTATGATTAGCAACCTTCCGGCTTTTCCGGTTGAGTAACAAGAAATCCCAATTAAAGCCAAAGTATAAAATAGGGCCTGCAATAGCAGAAGCACTAAATAAATTGGGCTTTCCAGATTAAAAGCCAGAATAATGTTTAATGGAATTAAAGCTGCTATTGCAAATGGAGCAATTGTCCATCTTAAAACTCTATGTGATAAGTATTGAAAAGTGAAGATATGATATCTAAAAAAATTGAGCAAAAAACCAAGTCTTAATACTGCCTGCAAGCCCCCTGCAGAGATTCTTATTTTACGCTTCTTCTCTTCCTTCAAATTTAAAGAACCCTTTTCTGTGGCATAGGCAGATTTGCAGTATATGATTCTGTATCCTTTCTTAAGCACATTCATTGATATTACAAAGTCATCCAATAGTGTATCGTTTTCTACCTCCTCAAACAACTCTCTCCTTATTGCAAATAACTCCCCAGCTGCTCCAACTGCACTGTATAAGCGAGAATCAAGTTCTTTTAACTTTGATTCATATTTCCAATACAAACCCTCCCCTTCTGAAGATACACTCTCACTATCCGAATAGACCCTTTTTTCACCGGATACACACCCTGTAGAAGAGATCTCAAAAGCAGCTGCAATCTCGAGTAAGGCCTCACTGTTCATTTGGGTATTGGCATCAGTAAATACAATGATTGGATTATTAATAAGTTTCATGGCCCTATTAATGGCGGCTGTTTTCCCAAGTCTTTCAGGTTGATGTAATACCTTTACATCTTTGTATGAAGATAGTAATTCATTGGTATTGTCATTACTTCCGTCAGTAACCCAAACAATCTCTAGAAAGTTTTCAGGATATGAAAGTGAATGGATATTCTCCATTTTCATCTTAATAACATCCTCTTCGTTATATGCCGCTATTAGGAGGGTTAGATGTGGCAGGGGTTTTCCGGTAGGAATCTCTTTCTTTTTTATAAACAACTCTTTGCATTTGACTGCCAGAAATAATAAAAGTCCATAGCCGATGTGTGTGTAAACAACTATACTCAGGAATATCCAAAAAAATATTTCAATGGTTTTCATCGTATCAATTTAATTTCATCAACAACCTTTCTCATCTGTATTTCCCAGGAAAGTGTATTTATTATACTTTCTCTGATATTCATGGGATTCTTGTCAACTTTATTGTAAAAATCCAGAATACTATATACATCTATTGGAGAATCATCTTGTGGCATTCTGAGAATATATGGCATATTGTCAAAATCATCATCAAACTCTGAATAGATAAAAGGAATACCTCTGGCTGCATATTCCCGGTTTTTTAGTGTTTTAATTTTTGACACTCCCGAACGGTGACGCCCAAGACTGGCAATTCCAAAATTTGCAATCTCAAATAAATCATCTAAAACAGAACCTTGTTGATTTCCATAAAATATCACCCTCTCCTCCAGTTTAAACTCACTCACTAATGCCCTTAAATGTTTCATGTCATTTGAAGGACCTTCTCCAACAAGGTGAAGGATTATGTCCATTTTTCTATTTTTATCTTTATAATACCGGCCCAACCCACTGATTATTCTGTCGAAACCATGCCAGAAATGAATTTCTGCAACAGCTATCAGATTTAAAATATTATTTCTGATGATATTTGACTCCTTAACTTTTATTAAATCAAATTCTACAGCATTTGAGATTCTGATTGTCTTTATACCGAGAATTTCGGGATAATCAGAAAATGTTACAATTCTGTCAATTACACCATTCAGCCGGTTTCTGTATATTTTGTCTAACAGAAATATTGGTAAATATTTAATTACAACTCCTTTAATTTCGTTATCGTAAGGGTAAGTCGGAATCTCCATAATATTTGTAACTCCAGCTTTTTTAAGTTGAACTAACATTTTTATAAGCTGGAAATTAGAGTTATAGGAACTCCTAACATAGCAGAAATCAAAGCCGTTATTTAAGATATATTCTGTTAGGTTTTTGAATTTAATCCATTTAGCATATTTTGCCGAAAAACCCTTTCCAAAATCATCAATCACTTTACCGTTGCACACTCTTTTTTGACTACCCTCGTCATCAATTTCTATATAACATAGTTCTGTCTCCACACTACAGGTATGAAGGGCTTTGATCTGGCTGAGTATCTTTTTACTTATACCACTGTGAGATGAGAACCCATAAAAATGTATAAAAATTGCTTTCATTTATTATCAATCAAATTTGATGGATGGTCAACAACCTCTCCCGAAGCTTTCTTAAAGTATCTTCGAATTCCTGTAATGGAAGAAAAAACTCTTTTAGCAAAAGCCCTGAATAGTGGACCATCGGACTCAAGCGTGTTTGTGGCAGTAACCGCTTTTACTCTTGATTTTCTAATAAAATTTATTTTACCGTAATCCCTGAGTCCATAAGCCATAGATCCATCTTCGCCTCTTATTATCTGTACCCTGTAGCCTACTTTTCTTCCAAGTTCCGTTTTGTAGGCGAAGACCAAACCTCTGACACTTCTTTCCGGGCTTTTAAATGAAAGAAGCCAAAGGTTGATATCCCTTAACAGTTCGTAGAAGTACATAATATACCTTGGGTATTTTTTGCTTGGCACATAACTCCATGTTGCGCTTACAGCAACAACCCCCTCTTTATTTAACTCTTCAATCATAGATTCTACATACCTTGTAGGATACATTGTATCGGAATCAATACATATGTAGTACTTTCCTTTTGCCTCCTGGAGACCTCTGTTTCGTGCATAACCACAACTCTTTTGGGTTTCAACAAAGTGCCTGATTCCAAGAGTTTTAAAAATCTCTCGGGTTTTGTCAGATGAATTATTATCAACTCCGATAATTTCGATTGGGTATTTACATTTTGACTCACTTAGAGACCAAAGACAACTTAGAAGTCTTCTCTCTTCGTTATAAGCAATTACAACAACGGATGCAACCGGGGCTTCGCTTTGCAGTAGGCTGAGCTTCGTTTTTATTTCATTAACAGTATCCTTAGATACAGAGTCGAATGGCTTTTCAAAGACCGTCAGATATTTCTTATACCATTTCATAGTTTCTTAAATTAATTTTTAAACCTCTTTTCTGAAAAATTTTGGAATATATTGCTTAATTCCGATGAAAGAATCAAGATATCTGAATGAAAGAATTAATGATATTAATAAAACTGGGATAGAGATTAAATACATGTAAACACTTCCTGAGGTAAGGTGAGAGACAAAGACAATCGTAATCAGTAATAATTGCGAAAAGAATAACCTAAAAAGGATTTTACTGGGTCTATATTCATACAGAATATTATTCACAATATTAATTAGTATCAGATATACAGCCTGCATGAGAATAAAAGCATACCCCAAACCTGTTAAACCTCCCAAATAATAACCTCCCGCACAAAAAATAAGAAAACTTAGGTTCGTATAGCCTCCTTCCATAAGGAAAAAGACCTTTTTATCCCCTTTTGCGTAAGAAATTGCACCAATTGAGTACGATGCTGCCTTAAAAATCATACCGAAAGCCAGCACCCGTATAAGGCCTGAAATGTGAAGAAATTCCTCTGATAAAAGCACTCGTATCATTAACGGAGATGCTATTATAAGAAGAATCAGAATAGGAGCAGCAATCAGGAGAGTAATTTCTGCCTGATGGTTAACCATCTCCCTTACCTTTGAGTTATCGTCACTCACAGCTGCAAGACGAGGTTGGTAGTCAATAATGATGGCAGTAAAAATAAGTCCTATTGACTGATTTGTTATATTCATTGCTGCCTGATAAAAACCAAGATCGGCAACCGATCCTTTACTGCTGATAAAAATATTTAAAAGATAGTGAACCAGAGAGGTTATTGCAGTTGTAGCCATCATTGCAACTCCAAGTTTTACCATATCTCCTCCTTCGAAGAGAGATTGTCTTAATGACATCTTTACATCAGATTTTCTAATCTTTGAGGTGTAATACAGACTGAACAAATAGGTGACAAAGGCCGAAAGTATCAAAGCGGGAACAATAGCTTCAATTCCAAAAAAGTAGTAAAGGGGTACCGATATTAAAAGAGATACAGCAGACCCTGTCAGAGTCAACTTTGCATAACCTTTATTGTCTCTTGCTCCTCGCAGCATTGATCCATTACCTGTTGAAAGAGTATTAAAAAGGACCATCAGCGAGAGGAACAAGAAGGCGACAGTATATTTGTTGCTTCCAAAAGTGGTGCTACTCAGAATAGGAGAAAAGAGCAAAACAGCAATCATGCCCAGCAAGGCAGTAACATTCAGCCATCGCGAGAATACGTGAATAATTCTGGAAATTTTCTCTTTGTTACCGCTCTCGACAGCTTGTGAAATATCCCTCACCGAACTAAAGTTTAACCCTAATCCTGTTACATTACTAATTATGGTTACTGATGAGACAAACAGGCTGTTAATACCCATACCGGAAGCACCTAGAAGTAAGGCTATAACCTTACCTCGTAACAGGTTTAAAATAACCTGAATAACCTGCACTCCTCCAAAAAGAGATGTAGCTTTAAAAACCTTTGTATATGCAGTATTAGCCTCCACCTATTTGGTTATTGTTTTTGACTCTCCCACTGGCCGTTTGAATGGTTGTATTGCTTAATTACTTTTGCAGGATTCCCGGCAACAATGCTATATGGCGGGACATTTTTATTAACAAGAGAGCAAGCGGCAACAATACTGTGCTTGCCAATTTGAACCCCTTTTGTTATCACAGCATTGGCTCCAATCCAAACATCATCTTCAATATTAATTAATGATGTTGATACTCCTTGTTTACTTATGCTTATGTTGCATTCCTTGTAGTTATGGTCAAGGCCGGACAGCACAACGCCCTGAGCAAGTATAACATTATCTCCGATTGATACCGGACCGATTATTACGTTTCCCAAACCTGTCCTTGACTCCTTGCCTATAATTACATCTCCAACCATGTTATTCACTATAGAGAAATCCTCAATAACCGACCTCTCTCCAAGGGAGAACCTGTTAAATGGAACGATATCCTTTCTGACGCTTCTGTAGATTACAGATCCTCGGCCTCTGGTAGTATAAAACCTTCTAAAAAGTCTCAGCCATAGTCTGGGTCTGGTCTTAACCGGATGAACCATAAAGTTCAATATTAGCTCTTTAAGCTTGGGATTCGATTTGACTTTATCTTTTATACTGCTCATTGTAAATAGTTTTATAAATATCCAGCAGACTCTGTGCACAGTTTTTCCATGAGAATATTTTTATTCTCTCTTTTCCTTTGGCAACCATTGTTTTGTACAACTCCTTGTCTTCCAACGCCATTATTGCATTGGCAATTTCATGAGGATTTTCCGGTGACACAAGAATTGCCGCATCTGATGCAATTTCGGGCATTGCAGATACATTTGATGTTATAACCGGTGTTTCACATGCCATTGACTCAAGAATAGGTATGCCAAAACTCTCTCTTAGGGATGGGTAAAGGAATGCAAAAGCACCTGAATAAATTGCCGGCAGATGGTTATTGGGTATATACCCCGGTGCATGAATGAAATCTTTGATGTGTGAAATACCCTCTTTTGCCAGAATTTTGTTTATGTAGTCATTATCAAGATCTGCAACTAAAAGCGGCAGCTTCACATTAGATTTATCAAGATAGATACTGTATGCTTTAAAAACATTTTCAGTGTTTTTCTTAGGATCAGTGTTACCTAAAAAAAAGAGATAGCTTTCATGGTTAATATATGCAGAGGTAATCTTTTTGAAATCATCTACTCTTTTAAAATGTTCCCCAAACCCGTTATAAACAGGAATTACTTTATCATCACCAAGGTTTAATCTCTTTTTTATTACTCCTGCTTCATAATTAGATACAGTAATAATTTTTTTGCATTTAGGTATTATTGCCGGAACTACAAATTTTCGGTAATACCAACCCATGGTTTGGTATAAAGAGGCGTTAGATTTTGCTCTCTTTTCAAGAAAAATAATGTCATGTAGAGTCAGTACAAGAGGAGTACTGCAAAAGACAGGGGCAGTGTTTGAGGTGCAGTGCAGGATGTCTGGTTTTATCTTATTTACGGTATGTAAAAGAGCTACCTGTTCCCATACAGGATAAAGTGGTGCCTTTAATTTTACTATGTGAAAGTTGTCTGTCTCCTGCAATACACTTTCGTCGTCTCCTGGAGATACTATAATGAAGTATTCATTTTCTTTATCAAGCTTTTGCAGCTCACGAACAGATTCAAGAGCAACAAAATCCATCCCGTGCTTCTTTTTTCTGAAAATTCTCTGTGCCTCAATTGCAATTTTCATATCACCCTCCTTTAGTAGTGTGAATAAATGTTTTGCCAGCCCCCTTCAATCTGAAAAAATTTAGAAACATCAAGATAAACAAAATCGGGAGTTTAATCAACGATTTTATATTCCTTATAACAATCATGTTGTCTGGAATTGCTGCTGCAAAAGTAAGAAACAGTATAAACAATAAAACCCACCATTTAACAGACATATCTATGTTTAAAATCGTTATTGCTACTGTAATAACTGATATAAGACCTATTAGAATTACTCTTGGTAATAATAGCCACTGAAACAGTTTATCTAAATAATCTAATCTTAGGTTTTTGACCGCAAAACCTAAATCCTTGACCCCCGAGCTTAACGAATTAAACTGTGATGCAAGCCACCTTCTCCTCTGATTATAAAATGCTTTTTGTTTCTCAGTTTTCTGATCAAAAACATAGACATAGCTGAGATATTCAATAAAGATTCCCTCCTTAAACAGCAATAATTCAAGCTCTTTATCCTCCCAGGAAGTTGTAAGTTTATGAACATTCTTGACAAACCAGTCATAACTGAAGGCCATTCCTGATCCTACTAAGGCAGATGATAATCCGATATTGACGTGTCCCAATCTGAAAATTGAATTGTTTATCTCTTCACTAAAAGCATCTAAAACAGCAATATCATTCTTAGGCTCTTTAGCAACCCTATGTGCCTGTATTGCAATAATTCCAAATTGAAATGCATCATTGATATCAGAGATGAAATCTTTCTCTACAATATTGTCGGCATCAAGAATAATCACAAAATCAAAATCAAATTTATTCAGATTATTGATGGCGAAATTCAATGCGTAAGCTTTTGAACTTTTGAACGGATTGATTGTCATCAAATTCACCCTCTGTTTGAAGAGTAATTGATTGGTTTCATCTTCCATTTGATCTGAAATTACAACAACTTCATATAAATCAGCAGGGTAAGATTGTTCCATAAGAGAGTTTACAGTGTCCATTATAACAGCATCTTCTCTGTATGCCGGAACCAAAACAAGGCATTTGCCCTTTTTGATTGCTACGTTATACCTTTTCTGCTTTATAATAAATGAAAAGAAAGAGAATATAAATAGATACCCAACTGATATTCCAAGAATCCCAAACAGAATATAATCAATTATATATAGAAATTTTTCCATTAATCTATGTTTTAAAAAAATCAACAGCTCCTTTCAATGTGAATTTAATCAAATCAAACCTTAGATTTATCATTTGGCTTAATATATTTATTGGAATAGCTACAAAGAGCTGATAGAGAATAGCTACTGTCCGCACAAAACCTTTTCTGTTTCTTTTGGCCAGCAGCAATCTGTTACGAGTCATATAGAATACCTTAATACAAGAGTTTTTCCCGATGCTTTGACTCTCTTTGTGAATTATTTTAGTTCCGGGAAAATACCAGAGCTCGTACCCCTTTTCTCTAATCCTGTAGCTCCAATCTATCTCCTCGTAATAGAGGAAATACTCTTCTGGCATTAATCCACACTCTTCAATTACCTCTCTTCTTATGATTACCGCTGCTCCATGTATAAAAGCTGTCTTTAGAGGGGTGTTATGCTGTCCTGAGTCTGGTTCATTGTAACCAAGTCCATGATTTCGTAAAGTATATTTACTTAGCTCGGTAAATCCGGCGAACTGTATTGTATTCGGCGGGCTCAGGTAAAGAATTTTTGGAGATGCCGCACCAACCTTTGGGTTGTCATCCATAAATTTTACCAGATCTGGTAAAGATCTATCTGGAATTAAAGTGTCGTTGTTAATTAGCATTAAGTATCTTCCTGCAGATGATTTTATGCCAATGTTATTCCCACCCGCAAATCCAAGGTTAATATCACTTCTTATGTGGATAAAATTGGGAAATTCCTTTACTAATAAATCGTAGTCGTTACCAGATGAACCATTGTCAACTACAATCACCTCATAAGTTAACCCGGAGATTTCTTTACAAATGGATAACAACAGCTCTCTTGTATGGATTATTCCATTGAAATTAACTATAATGAAAGATATGTCCGGTATCTTGATCATGTTTTTTGCAAATCGCCTGCCCGATCATTTAACTCTTTGTCATATATCGGGCTTAGAAATACAACAGTCATACATATAAAAATTATATAAGCATTTGGAAATTGGCCAAAGATTTCAAGGCTGTATGCAGCGGCATACAATCCAAACAAACCGCATAATATTGAAGAGACGACACCTCTTAACTCTCGGTTTTTAAGCTTAAACAAGACCAAATACGATCCATGCATCAATATATAAAATAGTATAAAAAGATACAATACAAGTCCCACTATACCAAGCTCAGCCCATATTAAAATATACCAGGAGTCATGTGGAATTGCTGATAGGACAGGATGGGGTCTATATGCTATAGCCTTACTTCTCATCATTCCTATACCTACACCAAAAGGCTTATCTCTCATTAACTCCTTAACTAGCTTCTGATTATCAATCCTGCCTCTAAAGGAAGCATCCTGTTCATTGAATATTGAACGCATCCTTCTGATATATTGATTACTATGTCCTATATAGGTGAATTTTAAAAAACCAATGAGAAATACAACTAATATTATTGACGATACGATTGCTTTGAAATTTTTTGAAATAAATGCGTAGTACAATATCCCAATGAAAGGAATAACCAGCGACCCTCTTGTGCCAGATATAATCATCCCATATAAACAAGCCAAACCTGTAATGATGTATAGAATTTTACGACTACTCATTTTAATATTAAACCCGAAAATCAAAAAAACAACTGAGGTAAAGCCCATGCCTGATCCAAAGTTTCCCGCATCAGTAAAGAATGAAAAATATCTTATACCTGAATATAGAATATGAGTTGAACGAGCCCCTTCTGCCAGCCATCTATTCTCAGCAAAATCAAAACCAACCGTTTTTTGAAGTACTGCCTTGGTGACAGCTGTTAATGCAAGAATCGCCCAAATTATCATAATCGTGTTCAGATGCTTGTATTTTCTCAGAAATAAACTGGTAACAATACTGATAAGAAGGAAATAAACACCAATTCCCCTTACATTCATTATCCAAGCTAAAGAGCTTGAAGAAATAGGGTTAAAAATTTGTAACGCGCAATAAATAAACCATATGAGAGACAAAAAAGTAACAGGATTAGCCACTCTCGATAAACTATACTCGCTTGATTTCCTGAATGACTGAAAAATCAGTACCGCAATTGTCATTATAAGAAGTATATCCATTACTATGCCAGGTGAGACTCCCTGGATATAACGGGATAATCCCGAAACATAGTAATTCATTACAAACAGGATGATAAATGCCCAGAGTGGTTTGTTCAGCAAAAATATTAATCCCGCCACTAACAATGGTGCCATGGAGACAAGTAATCCCGGTATTATTCCAACCCTTAATATTACAAACCCTGACAGAAAACTTGCACAAAACAACAATGCAAAAAGTATTGTTTTATTGAGGTTATCATGTATTGTGTTAATGATATCCACTATTGAAACTACTTAGAGGTAAGGCCAAACTGCGTGAGTTTGTAAATCATCTTTCTCGTCCAGGTATTTGGGGGCAGCAGACCTAGGAAATTTTCGGCTACTTCACTTTTTGTTCTTGTAAGATACAGCATTAATGGTGTGCTCATGCACTGTTCTTTAAGTCTTTCAAATGCTATTGCGTCAATATCTCGCCATACTTTATCTGCCCTAACGGTCAGTAAATTCAGAGAGGCCTCTCTCAACAAACCTACAGGTATTGCAGAGAACCGGAGAGAACGATGCTCAACCAAAATAATATCCTCATTTTCGTAATCAAGCATATCAGAAAGGTTGCTTGATAAAATATGGTTTCTGTTATCATTTAAAATCCCGTCATGCCATGTGACTGTTCTGATTCTAAGCCCTCTCTCGGTCCAGAATTTTTCCAAATATGTTATTAAATCGCTCTTATCTGTATTGTCATCTGTGCTTATAAAATTAATTATATCAGGCCTCTCCTTAGGATTAAGATATGGTACAATCGAGTTGGCCAGGTAATTAACTGCAATTCTCTTACACTCTTCGTTGTATCTTCTGTGTCTGATTAATTTTTTGACAGGGAAGGCTCCAAGTACCGGTGTTCTAATTATTCTCTCAGCCCTGGTTTTATCTCTAACGGTTCTGTCAAATATTTCAATAAGAACAAACAGTCCAATAATCAGTAAAAGTGTCCCAAAATAGGTCGCCAAAACAATGGCCTTTCTTTTTGTTGGAATAGGAGCAACAGGGAATAGGGGTGGGTTTATTGGTTTAAGAGATGCAGAGGTCATCTGAAGATTCTTTTGCCTCATTAAAGCTGCATTAAGACTTTGTTGGACAGATAAATACGATTGCTCAGTAAACCCAATCTCCCTCTCCATTCTCTTTAATATTGATCCTATAGGAGCAAAATAGATATATTGATCCTCCAGACTTTTCCTTACAGCCTCCATCACTTTCAACTCCGAAGTAGATTTCTCTTTTACTATCAGCTCTGTAATCCATTGATCTACCAGCGAAGCAGTTGCCGCCCCTTCTGTAGAATATCTGTTTTTATATAGCTCATGAGAAAACTCTTTTATC
>PHDA01000035.1 GCA_002842465.1 Bacteroidetes bacterium HGW-Bacteroidetes-7 | reverse complement strand
GCGTAGGAATAATGTTCGAGCCGGAAATAACTTTCGTTCTGAATACCCCTTTTATGTTTAATGGAAAGGAGTATAAGGGTGAGGAGAGTGTTAATCTTTCGGGAGATAAGATATTATTTAACGGAGAGCTTCACGATTCGCTCCAGTTTGACCCTGTCAGTCATGAGTCTGCTTCGTTTGAACTTAAGGATGTGACCATTGGAATTAACTTTCATTGGGAGCGTAAAGAGAATCAGGTATTTAAAGGTTCTCTGCGTTTTATTGTAGAGCATAATAAGATTACAGCCATAAACTATCTGAGTGTTGAGGAGTATCTAACCTCGGTTATCTCATCTGAGATGAGTGCCACAGCCTCTCTTGAGTTGCTTAAAGCTCACGCTGTTATTTCCCGTTCATGGCTTTTGGCTCAGGTTCAGAAAAATAAAGAGATCACTCTGTCCAAGACTAAATACAGTACAATGACCGAGAGTGAAGGTGAGCTCGTTAGATGGTATGATCGTGAAGACCATACAAATTTTGATATTTGTGCCGATGACCATTGTCAAAGGTATCAGGGAATAACCAGAGCCTCTACTGAAATTGTAAAACAAGCAATTGCGGAAACTTACGGTGAGCTATTGATGTATGATGGAAAAATTTGTGATGCCCGCTACTCAAAAAGTTGCGGAGGTGTTTTCGAGGAGTTTCAAAACTGCTGGGAGGATATAAAATACCCTTACCTTATTGGCAAAAGAGATCTCCCCGATGGGTCACCTATGCCGGATTTGACTATTGAAAACAATGCTAGGGAGTGGATACTCACATCTCCGGACTCTTTCTGTAATACATCCGATAAAGTTATACTATCTCAGGTCCTTAATAATTATGACCAAGAGACTGTTAACTTTTACAGATGGAGGGTTGAATATTCTGCCAAAGAGCTCTCTGAATTGGTTGCAAAACGTTCCGGTACAGATTATGGTTTGATAACCGATCTTATTCCTGTCGAAAGGGGTACTTCGGGCAGACTGATTAAGCTGAAAATTGTTGGAACCAAACGTACAAGAGTTATAGGTAAAGAGCTGGAGATAAGAAGAACCCTATCAAATTCACACCTTTACAGCTCAGCATTTATCGTTGAAAAAGAGAATGATGCTCAGGGTAATCCTGTTAAGTTTTCCCTTATTGGTGCCGGTTGGGGTCATGGAGTTGGTCTGTGCCAAATTGGCGCAGCGGTTATGGGAGAAAAGGGTTACAACTATAATCAGATTCTACTCCATTATTTTGTTAATGCTGCAGTTGAGAAGCTCTATTAGGTAAATACAATTTAACAATTACGCATATGAGTAATAAAAAGATCTCTCCATGGGCATGGATCCCCTCGCTCTATTTTGCGCAGGGTTTGCCTTATGTGGCAGTAATGACCATCTCGGTCATTATGTATAAGCGTCTTGGCATTTCCAACACAGATATAGCTCTATATACAAGCTGGTTGTACCTGCCATGGGTGATTAAGCCTTTCTGGAGTCCCTTTGTGGACCTTCTCAAGACAAAAAGGTGGTGGGTTATTACAATGCAGATTCTGGTGGGGGCAGGCCTTGCCGGAGTTGCGTTTACAATACCAACAACAAATTTCTTCCAGATCACACTTGCCGTCTTCTGGCTAATGGCATTCAGCTCGGCCACACATGATATTGCTGCTGACGGTTTTTACATGCTGGCACTGGATTCCAATAAACAGGCTATGTATGTAGGTATTAGAAGCACATTTTACCGCGTAGCTACTATTGCAGGTCAGGGTTTGCTGATAATAATTGCCGGTTCACTTGAGTCTGCAACAGGGCTTAAGCCTCTTGATATACAGATAAATGCTGGTCCAGAATACTCGTCCTCAATTGAGATTCCTGCAGATAGTACACTTGCTAATCCATATGCATTGACTCAAACCGATGAGTATACTTTTGACATCATCCCTTCTGTTATTAATATCGGAACCGGAAATATCTCTGCTGACTCGGCATCAATGCTTAGAAGGTTTGCAATTGAGCAAAACACGCTTAATGGTTTCATCCCAAGAGAGAGTAATGCAGCAGGCAATGTTGGAAAAGAGGCCTCGTGGTGGAGTAGAAGTGTTTCCGGCCCGCTGGGATTATGGATTAAGACCAATTTTGGTCAAGAGAAGATTGACTCAGGTGTACACCAGCTTACCGGAAGTTCTAAGTTAGTTGAAGTTCGACTTACCAAAGCGCCTGCTCCGGGAGAGAAGATGGTTCTAAACACCTCTTTCCGAGGTGGAGACAAGAGTATCTTTCTGGCACATGGTGAGAGGATTGAATTTACATCGGATAACTGGACAAAACCTGCCTATGTATTAATACAGGTTGACCCTAAGCTTGAAGAGAGCGCAACAGCAAACTTCAGAGGACTTTCCGGAAACATCACGTTTGCCTGGTCTATAACCTTCTTTATACTTGCAGGATTTTTTATTGCTGTAGCCCTTTATCACAAATTTATTCTTCCAAAACCCGAAAGTGACTCTGCAACAAAAGATGTAACTCCGGGTACAATTTTTAAAGAGTTCTTCGAAACATTTGCCTCTTTTTTCAGGAAGAAACAGGTGCTTATTGCAATTGCCTTTATGCTGCTGTTCCGCTTTGCAGAGGCACAGCTGGTTAAGATGGTAACTCCGTTCCTTCTTGACCCTAGGGAGTTGGGAGGAATAGGACTGACTACTGGTCAGGTTGGTATGGTGTACGGAACCATTGGTATTCTTGGGCTAACATTAGGCGGGATAATCGGTGGAATTGTTGCTTCAGTTGGAGGTCTTAAAAAGTGGCTCTGGCCGATGGCTTTAAGTATATCGCTACCTAGCTTTTCATTTGTCTATCTCGCAGTTGTACAGCCTGAAAGTTTATTTGTTATTAATCTTTGCGTATTCATAGAGCAATTTGGATACGGCTTTGGTTTTACTGCCTATATGTTATTTATGATATACTTCGCCGATGGCAAGCATAAAACAGCGCATTATGCTATATGTACAGCCTTTATGGCCCTTGGTATGATGCTTCCGGGTATGATGGCCGGTTGGTTACAGGAGCTTTTGGGATACAGAAACTTCTTCTACTGGATTATGCTCTCTTATGTGCTTACATTCCTGGTAACTGCATTCGTTAAGGTTGACCCTTCATTTGGCCGCAAATCTGTGTCTAAGGGATAGACCCGTTAATGCTATGAATATTACAGAAAACTAAAAAGTTTCAAAATGAAAATTACAAAACTGATTATTACAGCTGCACTGATGCTTGTAACGTTTCTAATTACAGCACAGGACGTTGACACAGGAATTGATGTTCTTCAGGAGCAAAAATTTAAAATACTTGAAGGCAAAAGAGTAGGGCTGATTACAAACCCAACCGGTTTTAACAGTGAACTTAAATCTACAATTGATATTCTGCACGAAGCCCCAAATGTTAAGCTTGTTGCCCTATTTGGGCCTGAGCACGGTGTGAGGGGAGATGTTCATGCAGGGGATAAAATTGAGAACATGAAAGACCCTAAGACCGGAATTCCGGTATTCTCTCTTTACGGATCTACAAGAAAACCTACGAAAGAGATGCTTGAAGGCATTGATGTTTTAGTTTACGACATTCAGGATATCGGTTGCCGCTCTTTTACTTACATCAGTACAATGGGTCTTGCAATGGAGGCTGCTGCTGAGTATGGAATTGAGTTTGTTGTTCTTGACAGACCAAACCCACTTGGTGGAAATAAAGTAGAGGGCAACCTTGCTGAAGATGGATTTCTGTCATTTGTCAGCCAGTTTAAAATTCCATATATCTATGGTCTGACCTGCGGGGAACTTGCTGTTATGCTTAACGAAGAGAAAATGTTAAGTAAAAAGGTTAAACTTAATGTTGTTAAGATGGAGGGTTGGAAGAGAAGCATGACCTTTGATAAAACAGGGCTCCAGTGGGTTCCATCATCACCACACATTCCGCAACCAATCAGCGCAATTGCTTATCCTATTTCAGGTATTTTAGGTGAACTCGGCTACATATCAATAGGAGTTGGTTATACAATTCCATTCCAGATATTTGCGGCTGAGTGGATTGATGCTGATGCCCTTGCTGAGAGACTTAACTCCTATAAGCTCCCGGGTGTTCACTTCAGGCCATTACACATTAAACCTTTCTATGCAGTAGGTGTTGGTAAAAACCTTCAAGGTGTTCAGGTTCACATAATGAAATATGAAAAAGCTGCACTTACTGACATTCAGTTTTATGTAATGCAGGCTTTGGCTGAACTCCATCCGGAGCAGGCCGTTTTCAAAAATGCAAATGAGAAAAGGTACCGTATGTTCGATCAGGTTTCCGGAAGTGATCAGATTCGTCTGAAGTTTTCCGAGCGACACAAATTTGAAGACATCAAAGCTTACTGGTACAAAGATGTAGAGTCATTTAAAGCACTTTCCAGGAAATACTATATGTACAAATAGATCTCTTCACTGGTTTTCGGTGATTTGCTTTATTGAAAAACGAATAAAATTAGCCAACACTCGTGTAGATGTTGGCTTTTTTGGTACAATTCTTGCGGGTTTAATTGTAAGTAAATAACCATGTTATGAAAACCTTATTACACTCTGTCATTATTGCCGCTTCATTTGTTTTATTTGTCCAGCCAGCTCTGACAGCTCAGGAGATGACTGCTCATGAGCAGGCGCATAAACAAGCAATGGAGTCGCACAGCCAGATTCATAATCAGGCACATAATCAGGCAATGGAAACTCACAACAAGGCTGTTGAACAACATCAGCAAACCGTTGAAAATCATCGTGAAATACATGAGAGATCAATGGAATCTCACAGGGCTTACAGTCAAAAGAACAGAAAAGCCAACAGATTGGAAGCCACCCGTGCACAAAGAGAGGGTTCTCCAAGAAAAGAGAGTTTTCTAAGAAGAATTTTTACAAAACGAAAGTAGAACAGGACGTTTTTTATTTTGCACAGATTGTGATTAGTTACCACAATTTGGCGTGAAGAATTCTTTCGAACCCCTCTTTTACGACAGAGAGGGGTGTTCCGATGTTCATTCTGAAGTGGTATTCGCCTTCGGGTCCAAAAGTTAATCCGTCGTTAAGCCCTACCTTGGCTTTGTTTATCAGAAGGTCTTTGATCTCTTTGTGACAGAGCCCTGTTTCGCGGAAGTTAAGCCAGAGTAGAAATGAGCCTTCGGGTTTCATGAAGGTAACTCCGGGTATTTCACGCTTTGCAAAGTCCAGGGCAAATTCAATATTTTTCTCAAGGTACCTTTTAAGCTCTTCTAACCATGGGCCTCCATCTCTATAGGCTGCCTCCATTGTTATGTGGGCGAAAATGTTGCCAAGATCAAGGTGCAGAGAGGTAAGCTCTTTGTGAAATTTATCAAACAGCTCTTTAGATTCAGCAATGATTAGAGAGTTAAGCATACCTGCAATATTGAAGGTCTTACTTGGCGCCATGGCTGTGATTGTGTTCTGTGCAATTTCATCTGAAACCGATGCCATAACAGTGTGCCGGTTGTCAAAGAGAGCAAGGTCGGAGTGGATGTCGTCAGAAAAAATAATAGTTTTGTATTTACAGCAAAGTTCTCCCATCTTTAAAAGCTCCTCTTTTTTCCAAACCTTTCCAATGGGATTATGAGAGTTGCAGAGTATAAACATTTTAACCCCCATCTTGAGTTTTTCCTCAAAATCATTCCAGTCTATTTTCCATCCGGTCTCATCCTGAATAAGTTTGCTACAAACCAAGGTACGTCCATTCTCTTTTACGATTGTATGAAAAGGGGGATAAACAGGTGTTTGTATAAGAATTTTATCTGATGGTGAAGTGAGCGCTCTGATTGCTATTGGCAGAGCTGCTACAATTCCCGGAGAAGAGGTTATTTGCTCTTTTTTAATTTTCCAGTTGTACCTTTTGTCAACCCAATCAATAAATAGGTCAACAGACTCAGTTGATCGAAAAGTATAACCGAATACGCCGTGCTGAGAGAGTTTCATGGCTGCCTCTCTTACACATGGAGGTGACTGAAAATCCATATCTGCTACCCACATTGGAAGAATGTCTTCTCTTCCGAAAACCTCTTTTCTTGCATCGTATTTAAAGCAGGAGGTGCCTCTCCTGTCAATTATTGTATCAAAATTGTACATGAAATTTTATATGAATTATCTGGAACTTGGGTATAAATGAGCGTCAAAATTTGTTTCCCCGTTATTTCTCTTGTGAGTAAAGCTTAATTACATTTAAAATTACCTCGGTGGCTTTGACCATGCTTTCAAGAGGGATGTATTCATATCTGCCGTGGAAATTATGGCCTCCGGCAAAGATGTTGGGGCATGGTAGTCCCATGAATGAGAGGCGTGCACCGTCTGTTCCACCACGGATTGGTTTAATAAGCGGAGTTATTCCGGCCATCTCCATTGCCTTAACTGCCTTTTCAACAATGTGGTAATGGGGCTCGACCTGTTTGCGCATATTAAAGTACTGGTCTTTTAGTTCCAGTCGGAAGCGTCCTTCACCATATTTTTTATTCATGTAGGTGATGCTCTCCTCTATCAATGATTTTTTCTGTTCAAATTTTTCGAAGTCGAGATCACGGATAATATATTGTATTGTGGCCTCTTCTACTGTTCCATCAAATCTTATTATATGATTGAATCCTTCGTAATGCTGCGTAAATTCGGGCCTCTGCTCAACAGGTAAAAGTGAGTTGAATTCAGTTGCAAGAATAATGGCATTAACCATTTTGTCCTTTGCATATCCGGGATGAATATTTCTGCCTTGAACATAAATTTTGGCAGAGGCAGCATTAAAGTTTTCGTACTCAAGTTCGCCTATCTGACCGCCGTCAAGAGTATAGGCATATTGTGCACCAAACCTCTTTACGTCAAATTTGTCCACCCCGCGGCCTATCTCCTCATCTGGGGTAAACCCAATTTTTATTTCGCCGTGAAGGAATGTGGGGTTACTCATAATGTAATCTGCTGCAGTCATGATTTCTGCAATTCCTGCTTTATCGTCTGCGCCCAGAAGAGTTGTTCCATCTGTTGTTATTAGCGTTTGCCCTTTGTAATCTGGAAGTTCCGGAAACTCCTCAACCTTCATTATCATTCCCTTTTCTTTGTTGATTACAATGTCTTTACCATCATAATTTTTAAGAATCTGAGGGTTGGTAACCTTTCCCGGAGCATCCGGTGCACTATCGACGTGTGCAATGAAACCAATAACGGGTACTTTAGTGCCTGCGGGTAGGTTTGATTTAATGGTTGCCATTACATAACCATGTTCATCCAGGGTGACATCTTTAACTCCCATATCCTGGAGCTCTCTAACCAAAAGCCTCGATAAGTCAAGCTGGTTTGATGTACTTGGCTGACTGTTTGATTCAGGGTCAGATGTGGTTTCTATTGCAATATATCTTAGAAATCTTTCTAGTATTTTTTCTTTCATAATTTTGTCTTTTATAAATGTTCAATTTTAGCATTATAATGCTTAGTACATCAGCTTGTGAAACTAAATCAATATCAAACTGATGCCCATTACGGCCATTCCGGCAATTACTCCCATTATTGCAGGGTGGTGCTCTCCGTATTTCTCGGCAGTAGGCAGAAGTTCGTCAAGAGAGATGTAAACCATGATTCCTGCTACTCCCGCCAAAATTACTCCGACAAATGAATCTGTGAAGAGGAAGGAGAGGAGCAAATACCCAACAATTGCTCCGAGTGGCTCTGCAAGGCCGGATAACAGTGAGAGGAAAAATGCCCTTCCTTTGCTTCTTGTCGCGTAATATATGGGAATAGCAACAGCTATCCCCTCAGGAATATTGTGAATTGCAACAGCTATGGCAATGCTGATACCCATATTGGGATCGTTCATTGCTGTCACAAAGGTTGCAATACCTTCAGGAAAGTTGTGAATTGCTATGGCAACAGCAGACATCATCCCAAGCCTCATCAACCCCTCTTTACTCACTTCCTTTTTCCCGTTATTGCTCTTGTTCTCATTAATTGAGAGCTCTCCTATTTCATGGGGGTTCTCGCCGGATGGTACCAGATTGTCAATAATTGCAATAACTGCAATGCCACCGAAAAAGGCAAGAAGTGTGTAGAGGTCTCCTTTGGCGTCTCCGTAGAGCTCCGACAAAGAGTGGCTTGCCTCTCCATAAATCTCTACAAGAGAGATGTAAATCATAACACCGGCAGAAAAACCGAGTGATGCGGCAAGAAATCTTGGTGAAAATTTCTTTGAAAAAAGAACGATTGCACTGCCGATTGCGGTTGAGAGACCGGCAAACATTGTAAGCGAAAAAGCTAAAAGAAAATCACCCTCCATCATAACATTAATAATTTAAAATTTTTTAGTTCTCCTCTTTTGCTCTGAGACTATCCCAGGCGAGGTAAACAATAATTATTGCATACATAAGAAGGGCAAGATATTCGGCAGGGGCTGACTCCATCCACTCTTTAACTGTGAGGTTAAACCCTGCAAAACGGATAAGTGCACTTACAACTCCCATAAGGGCGCCACCGGCAATAAAGCCCGATGCGATAAGTGTTCCTCTCTCTTTTCTTGCTGTATTGAGTTTCTCCTGTTTACTTCTTGTAGAGACAAACCATGCTATTGCTCCGCCTACCATTAAAGGTAGGTTCAGCTCAAGAGGGATAAACATTCCAAGCGAGAAGGCAAGGGCAGGTACACCCAAGAAAGCAAGAGCTATCGAGATAATTGCTCCGATTCCGTAAAGAAGCCACGGAGCGCCTCCTCCCGACATAAGTGGTTCTATAACAGCTGCCATCGCATTTGCCTGAGGGGCAACAAGGGCGTTTTCACCTACAAAGCCATATGTCTTGTTTAGTATTATCATTACACCACCCACAGTTGCAGCTGCTACCAATGTACCAAGGAATTTCCATGATTGCTGCTTTATAGGGGTAGATCCAAGCCAGTATCCAACCTTTAGGTCTGTTATGAATGCTCCTGCAACTGCAAGAGCGGTACAAACTACTCCCCCGATTATAAGCGCTGCGGTCATCCCGGCTGTTCCTTTAAGACCTGCAGCCACCATAACAACTGATGCAAGAATAAGGGTCATAAGGGTCATTCCGCTTACCGGATTGGTACCTGCAATGGCAATCGCGTTTGCTGCCACGGTAGTAAACAGGAAAGCAATAACTCCTACAACAATAATTGCAATAACGGCGTGAAGCAGATTATCAACAACTCCAAAGTAGAAGAAGAGGAAGGTTACAACCAGAGTTACCATTATTCCTATTGCTACAATTTTCATAGGAAGGTCTTTTTGGGTTCTGACAGTACTTGCAGCACTATCTGTTCCACCTTTAAGCTCCTTTGCTGCAAGTCCGAATGCAGATTTGATGATGCCTGCTGAACGGATAATGCCAATTACACCTGCTGTGGCAATACCACCGATACCAATATGTCTGCCGTATTCCCGGAAAATCTGCTCAGGAGACATCTCCGAAATCGTTGTAGCGATTCCTGTTCCCATAAGGTCAATTACCTCTCCGCCAAAAAGCAGATTCATAAGGGGAACAATTACGAACCATACCAGCATAGACCCGCAACTTATTATAAACGAATATTTAAAACCGATAATATAACCAAGACCCAGAACGGCAGCTCCGATATTAAGCTTAAAGACCATTTTGGCCTTGTCGGCAATAACCTCGCCGTAAGGTAATACCCTTGATGTAAATACCTCTGACCAGTATCCGAAAGTAGAAACAACGAAATCGTAAAGGCCTCCTATTAAGCCGCTTACAAGCAATACCTTTGCTCCACTACCTCCGCTCTCGCCGCTAACCAGCACCTGTGTAGTAGCAGTAGCCTCGGGAAAAGGATATTTTCCGTGCATGTCAGAGACAAAATATTTCCTGAATGGAATCAAAAACAGAATACCAAGTACTCCTCCCAGGAGAGAGCTCATAAATACCTTTGCAAAATCAACGGTGAGCTCAGGATACTTGGCCTGTAAAATGTAAAGTGCAGGCAGAGTAAATATTGCCCCGGCAACGATTGCCCCGGAACTTGCTCCTATTGACTGAATTATCACATTCTCCCCAAGGGCATTTTTTCTCTTTAAAGCACCAGACAAGCCTACGGCAATAATAGCAATTGGAATTGCAGCTTCGAAAACCTGACCTACCTTAAGTCCCAGATAGGCGGCTGCTGCAGAAAAGATCACTGTCATTACTATACCCATAAACACCGACCAGGGTGTTACCTCCGGGTATGATTTATTGGGCGACATTATTGGTTTGTACTCTTCACCCTCTTTTAATTCACGGTAAGCGTTTTCCGGCAGACCTTTTGGCTTGCTGTTTGTGTTTTCCATAATTTTTCTAAGTTTATCTTTCAAAGATAATGTTTTTATAAATAATTCTTTTACCTTTGCCGCGATTATGAAGAATAGCAGCCACCATATTAATTCAACTTTTTTCCATAGACACGTCCGACGATGTGCCTAGGAAGGGCAGCTATTTAATATTGCGGTAAACAGTAAAAACCGCAATCCAGGCAGGTAAAGTCTCCTGCAAAATTTTACAATTACGAATTTTTTTATACTGTTTTATTCAACCATGAATGTAAACATTTATGTGGCTGATAAAAGCCATATTAAATATGCAGATTCAATCTGTGAACTGATGTATATATCTGCGCTTGAGCGTGGAACCGGTATTGCCAAAAGGTCGCCGGAATACATAGCGGAGAAGATAAGTTCCGGCAAGGCAGTCATTGCGCTTGACGGAGAGGAGTTAGTAGGGTTTGCCTACATTGAGACCTGGAGTCACAGCAAGTTTGTGGCTAATTCGGGATTGATTATTGCGCATAAATACAGACATTTAGGCTATGCAAAAAAGGTAAAGTCAAAAATATTCAATCTTTCAAGAAAGCTATATCCTGATGCAAAAATATTTTCAATTACCACAGGTCTTGCGGTAATGAAACTCAATACGCAACTGGGATTTAAACCTGTAACATTTTCTGAGCTTACAGATGATCCGGAGTTCTGGAAGGGTTGTGAAGGGTGTAAAAATATTGAAGTTCTCAAAAGTAACGAATATAAGATGTGCCTCTGTACAGGGCTTCTTTATGACCCGGTAGAAAAAAATAAGTCTAAGATTACCCCTGCATTAGTTTCTATGGGTAAATCGCTTATAATTAATCCATTGGTGAAAATTAATTCTATAATTACAAAAAAGTAACAAGATGAATAACAAAGTGGTTTTGGCGTTCAGCGGCGGATTGGATACATCTTTTTGTGTTCCGTGGCTTAAATTAGAAAAGGGCCTGGAGGTTCACACAATAATGGTAAACACAGGTGGTTTCTCAGAGGAGGAGGCTAAGAAAATCGAAGAACGTGCTCTTGAATTGGGTTCAGCATCACATGTGAATATAAATGCAATTGATGAATACTATACAAAAGGGATTAAGTACCTACTCTTCGGAAATATTCTTAAAAACTCAACATATCCATTATCTGTAAGTTCAGAAAGGGTATTTCAGGCAATGGCAGTGCTTGACCATGTTAAAAAGTTAGGGGCAGCATATGTTGCTCATGGAAGTACAGGTGCAGGTAATGACCAGGTAAGGTTTGACCTCGTTTTTGAAGTTATGGCTCCTGAAGTAAAGGTTCTGGCTCCTATTCGCGAACTTCAACTTTCAAGAAAGCAGGAGATTGATTATCTGCAGGAGAGAGGTTTCAACTTCTCATGGGAGAAGGCCAAATATTCTATTAATCAGGGGCTTTGGGGGACTAGTGTAGGAGGTGTAGAGACTTTAACTGCTTCTGGTGTTTTGCCAGAGGAGGCATACCCTTCCCAGATTACGACGGATAAACCACTTAGAATAAAGATTGGTTTTGAAAAGGGAGAGCCGGTTTCCTTGAATGGAGAGAAAGGTTCACCGGTAGATATTATCAATAAAATAAATACCATTGGTGGAGATTATGGTGTAGGGAGAGATATTCACGTTGGAGACACCATTATTGGAATTAAGGGCAGAGTCGGCTTTGAAGCTCCCGCAGCTCTGATACTTATTAAAGGTCACCATCTTCTTGAAAAACACATTCTTACCAAGGGCCAGCTATACTGGAAAGAGCAACTTGCAGGCTGGTATGGTCAGTTAATGCACGAAGCTCAGTACCTTGAGCCATTGATGAGAAATATTGAGAAATTCCTTGAGGATACTCAGAAGTATGTCACAGGAGAGGTTGAGGTTGAACTAAGACCTTACCATTTTGCCGTTCTGGGATGCCAGACAAAGTATGATTTGATGAGCAGCAAATTCGGAGACTACGGAGAGGCAAATAAGTCGTTCACCGGCCAAGATGTTATCGGATTTACAAAAGTTTTGGCCAATCCGTTAAAAATTTACTATTCAGTTCACAAAGATGATTAATGTTGCAATAGCAGGTGGAACCGGTTATACAGCCGGTGAACTGATAAGAATTCTTGTCAACCACCCGGGCGTAGAGATATCAGCTGTACTTAGCAGTAGTTTGGCCGGAGAACCGGTTTCGTCGGTGCACCGTGACCTGATTGGCGACACCACGTTAAGGTTTGTATCAGATCTAAAGGGTTTGAGCGGAAGTGATGAGATAGACGTTCTATTCCTGACACTTGGGCACGGCCTTTCAAAGAGATACCTTGATGAAATTGGTTTGCCTGAAAGATGTAAGATAATTGATCTGGGAAATGACTTTCGTCTTGATTCTAAATACAAAGACGAGGAGTTTATCTACGGGCTTTGCGAACTCTCATCGGATACTATCAAAAATGCCAAGTATATTGCAAACCCCGGATGCTTTGCAACCTCCATACTGCTTGCGCTAATTCCCCTTGCATCTGCCGGTGAGCTGAATGATGAGATACATATTCATGCAATTACAGGATCTACCGGAGCCGGAAAAAGCCCGTCAGATACTACGCATTTCAGTTACAGAGATTCTAATATATCTGTTTACAAACCATTTACACACCAACATCTTGGAGAGATAAAAAAGGTGCTGGCAACTCTTTCCGAAAATGTTCCTCAGATCAATTTCGTTCCAATCAGGGGTGATTTTACCCGAGGAATTTTTGCAAGTCTTTACGTAAAGTCAAACAGTAAACTATCTACAGAGAAGATAAGCACTTTGTATAACGAGTTTTACAAAGAATCTCCTTTCGTTAATATCTCAAACGAACCAATCTCACTAAAAGAGGTTGTAAATACAAACAAAGCCCTTATTCATATTGAACAGCATAACGGCTATTGGCACATAACCTCCATAATAGATAACCTTCTGAAGGGCGCTTCCGGCCAAGCGGTTCAAAACATGAATATGATGTTTGGACTTGACCAAAGTGACGGGTTAAAGCTTAAGGGATCGGCCTTTTAGACCAATATTTTGATTGAATGAAAATATTTGATGTATATAAACTCTGGCCGATAGAGCCGGTCAAGGCAGAGGGAACAGCTGTCTGGGATAAAGACGGTGTCAAGTACCTTGATATGTATGGCGGCCACGCAGTAATTTCGGTTGGTCATGCACACCCTCTTTATAATAAAATCGTTAAGGATCAGCTTGATAAAATCTCATTCTACTCGAACTCGGTGCTGAATTCGCTACAGACAGAGTTGGCAGAGAGGCTGGGAAGGGTCAGTGGGTATGAAAATTACTCTCTGTTTTTGTCAAACTCAGGTGCCGAGGCCAACGAAAATGCCCTCAAACTTGCCTCTTTTCATACGGGTAAATCAAAAGTGCTGGCATTCAAAGGTGCGTTTCATGGCAGAAGTTCGGGTGCCGTTGCTGTAACTGATATTCCAAAGATAGTAAGCCCTTTCAACTCATTTCATCAGGTTGTATTTGCACCGATGAACAATATTGAAGAGGTAAAGATCCATTTACAGACAGGAGAATTTGCTGCTGTAATTATTGAAGGAATACAAGGCGTTGCCGGAATCTATGAACCTGAGATAAATTTCTTAAAGGAACTTAAAGAGCTCACTTCTGGTTTAGGGGTAGTTCTCATACTGGACGAGGTTCAAAGCGGATATGGCAGAACAGGCAAGTTTTTTGCACACCAACATTCAGGAATCGAGCCCGATATTATTACAACAGCAAAAGGAATGGGCAACGGCTTCCCAATAGGAGGGACGCTAATCTCCCCAATGTTCAAACCTGTTCAGGGGATGCTTGGTACAACATTCGGAGGCAATCATCTGGCCTGTGCGGCAGCTATAGCTGTTTTGAGAATAATTGAGGAGGAGGCTCTAATAGCTAACTCACATAATGTTGGCGCATATTTAATTAAGAGGCTCTGTGAAATAAAATCGAAGTACGGTAACGAGGTAATATCCGACGTAAGGGGGAGAGGGCTAATTATCGGAATTGACATGACAGACAAGTTTATACCGGTTAGAGATGATCTCCTTTCTAAGGAGAAAATTTTCACCGGAGGAGCAAAAAGCAATATAATCAGATTGCTTCCGCCATTAAACATTACAGAAAAGGATTGTGATGTTTTCCTGGAAAGTTTTGAAAAGTGCATCGAAAACATTAAAAAGGAGTCGAAATGAAACAATTTACCAGCGTACACGACATTAAGTCAATTGATTGGGCACTTTCAATGGCAAGAGAGGTAAAGGAGGATCCATTTGGAGATACCCCTTTGGGCAAGAACAAAACACTTCTGATGATATTTTTCAATTCCAGTCTAAGGACCCGTTTGAGCACCCAAAAAGCGGCCATGAACCTGGGGATGAATGTTATCGTATTGGATATTAATCAGGGAGCATGGAAGCTGGAGACAGAGAGAGGAGTGATTATGGATGGTGACAAGCCGGAACATATACTTGAGGCAATACCCGTAATGGGATCTTACTGCGATATAATTGGTGTCCGTGCATTTGCCAATTTGGTAAACAAAAGCGAAGATTACAGCGAAACCGTACTAAATCAATTTATTAATTACTCAGGGAAGCCGGTTTTCAGCATGGAGGGTGCAACAAGGCATCCACTTCAAAGTTTTGCCGACCTTGTAACCATTGAGGAGTTTAAGAGAGTAAAAAATCCAAAAGTTGTTCTCACATGGGCTCCTCATCCGAAAGCTTTACCTCAGGCTGTAGCAAATTCGTTTGCAGAGTGGATGAATCAGACAGATTATGAATTTGTTATTACCCATCCGGAGGGATACGAGTTGTCTAAAGACTTTACCGGAAAAGCAAAGATAGAATACGATAACAAGAGAGCATACGAAGGGGCAGATTTTATATATGCCAAGAATTGGTCAACATTTAACGATGCTACATATGGTCAAGTATTAAGCATGGACAGAAGTTGGATGGTCGACTCAGAGAAGATGCGGCTCACCAACAATGCTAAGTTTATGCACTGTCTGCCTGTGAGGAGAAACATGATAGTAACCGACGATGTGATAGAAGGGCCAAATTCAATTGTAGTCCCTGAGGCTGCCAATAGGGTAATTTCTGCGCAGGTTGTGATAAGAGAAATGTTAAGAACAATTTCCGGATAAGTTTTTAAAATACAGATTATGAAAAGTTTAACTGTTATAAAAATTGGGGGAAACATAATTGATCGCCCAGATGAACTGGATTCTTTCCTGTTGAAATTCATCAAAATTGATGGTCCGAAAATTCTTATTCACGGCGGTGGAGTCCTGGCCAGCGAGATGGCAACCAAGCTTGGAATTAAAACAGTGATGCATCAAGGTCGTAGAATCACAGATCTGGAAACGCTAAAACTAGTTTCTATGGTTTATGCGGGATGGATAAATAAGAGTATAATAGCCAAACTACAAAAGTTAGGTTGTAACTCAATAGGTCTTTCAGGGGCTGACGGAGATTCAGTGCCTGCAGTTAAGAGATCGCCTGTTCCAATAGATTTTGGTTATGTGGGTGATGTAGATCCTGCGCAAATTAACGCAGGCTTTCTTATGAGTTTGCTTGGAAGGGGAATAACTCCTGTATTCTGTGCAATCACTCATGATAGAAATGGCTCAATTTTGAATACCAATGCCGACACAATGGCCTCTTCTCTCGCAATTGCACTTTCTAAAGACTACTACACAAAACTTATCTACTGTTTCGAAAAGCAAGGAGTACTTTCTGACCCCGACAATGAAAACTCTGTGATACCTCTAATCACCAGAAAAAATTACGAATCGATGAAAGAGGCCGGTTTTATTAAAGATGGAATGATACCTAAAATGGATAACGCATGGTATGCCATTGATAAAGGGGTATCTGAAGTTTATATTAAACATGCTTCCAACCTTAACAACGATAAAGGAACGGTTTTAAAATAGAAACGTATGAAGATGTATATAGACGAAGCTGTAGATCTTTTAAAAAAGATGGTCTCCATTCCTTCATATTCGGGAGGAGAGGGCACTCGCGCTGACTTTTTATACAACTATTTTACAGCCAAAGGTCTGACGGTAGAGAGGGTTAAGAATAACTTAATTACGGGCGTTTATCCATTTCCGGATTCCACTCCGACTTTGTTGCTCAATACGCACATTGATACAGTATTACCTTCGTCAGGTTATACTCTTGACCCATTTGATCCACAAGTAAGAGACGGTCATCTATACGGTCTGGGCAGTAACGATGCAGGGGCCTCTGTAGTATCAATGACAGCTGCATTATTATACTTCAATGACAATCCCGGGGAGCTAAATTTCAATCTTACTTTACTGCTTTCAGCGGAGGAGGAGAACTCTGGCCCATCTGGTGTTACACTGGCTCTCAAAAGCATTAATAAGGCCGACTGTATAATTGTGGGAGAGCCCACCAACATGAAATGTGCATCAGCGGAGAGAGGTTTGCTTGTAATTGATGGAACTGCAGAGGGATTAAGCGGGCATGCCGCAAGAGAGGAGGGAATAAACTCAATCTATATTGCACTTGAGGATATTGAGAAAATTAGGAATCACAAATTTTCAAAAATATCCAAACTAATGGGAGAGGTTAAGATGACGGTAACACAGATCTCTGCAGGACATCAGCACAATGTTATTCCAGATACATGTAAATTTGTAATTGACATAAGACCAACCGATGTTTATGATAACAGTGAGATTGTTCAGGAGCTAAAGCAGTTTGTCAAAAGCAATTTAACTCCCCGTAACCTCTCAAACAGATCCTCTTCAACCCCGGATGCACACCCGTTGCTTAAGTGTGCTCAGGATTTGGGAGTCGAATGCTATACATCTCCTACAACCTCTGATTGGATGAGACACAGTTTACCCGCAATAAAGATGGGTCCCGGTGACTCCTCAAGATCTCACAGGGCCGATGAATACATCTGCATCGAAGAAATTCAAGAGGGGATAAATGGGTATATTAATTTTATCAAACACCTAAAATTGAAGCAATGAGTACATTATGGAGCAAGGGTGCTTCAGCCAATCAACTGGTTGAAAAATTTACTGTAGGAAAAGACAGAGAGTACGATTTGCGACTTGCAAAATTCGATATCAAAGGCTCAATGGCTCACATAAAAATGCTTGAGAGTATATCGCTAATCTCTGCAGATGAGTTTCAAATACTTGAGAAAGAGCTTAATAAAATACTCCTGGAGGTGGAGAGCGGTAATTTTGTACTTGAGAATGATGTCGAAGATATTCACTCTCAGGTTGAGCTTATTCTTACCAGAAGAGTGGGAGATATCGGAAAAAAAATTCATAGTGGTCGTTCAAGAAACGATCAGGTTCTCACGGATATTAAGCTGTACCTTAAATGGGAAATAGAAACACTAAGAGATAAGGTTGTCTCTCTTTTTGATACTCTTCAGTCTTTAAGTGAAGAGCATAAAGATATTTTGATGCCGGGCTATACTCATGGCCAAATAGCTATGCCTTCATCATTTGGGTTATGGTTTGGTGCCTATGCCGAAACTTTAGTTGATGATATTTATCAACTTGCTGCGGCATTTAAGGTGGCAGATCAAAATCCTCTGGGTTCTGCAGCCGGTTACGGAAGCTCCTTCCCTCTCGACAGAGAGATGACAACGGCTCTAATGGAGTTTGGCACTTTAAGTTACAACTCAATTGCAGCTCAGCTCGGCAGAGGTAAAAGCGAAAAAGCAACGGCGAATGCTATGGCATCAATTGCAGGAACTCTCAATAAGTTCGCAGCAGACTGCATAATGTATATGTGTGGTAACTATGGGTTCATCTCATTCCCTGATGAACTAACTACAGGGTCAAGCATAATGCCTCACAAGAAAAATCCTGACGTATGGGAAATCGTAAGAGGCAGATGCAATAGAATTGCATCCATACCAAACGAGATAACTCTTATTACTACTAATCTTCCCCACGGATACCATAGGGATTTTCAACTCCTTAAAGAGACCCTTTTTCCTGCGTTGGATTCACTTAATGAGGTTTTGGAGATGACAATTTTCATGCTTGGTCATATCAGGGTTAATAAAACAATTCTTGATGATTCAAAGTATGAATATCTCTTTACTGTTGAAGAGGTTAACAGAAAGGTTCTGGAAGGAACTCCATTCAGGGATGCTTATAAAGAGGTTGGATCAGAGGTTAACAGTGGTCAATTCAGGGCAAAAAAGGAGATTGCCCACACTCACAAAGGAAGTATAGGCAATCTGTCTAATTTTGAAATTCGCTCTAAAATGAATGTTGCTCTTAAACTCTTTTAAAACCCGAAAGAGAATTCGTATTTCCCAAAGAGCAGGAAGGCAACTATCAATGTAAAGATAATATTGAACAGTTGGGCAATCAGGAATGTCCAAGTGTATTTACTGTTCTCTTTTCCAAATACTTTTCTGAAGTCTGTTTCAAGTCCTATTGCAATAAATGCAACAGAGAAAAGAGTCTCTCTCATTGCCTTTGAAGCACCGCTTAGCGATTTAACAGTTGCAGGTTCCAGTAAAAAGCTGAATACCATAGAGGCAAGAATAAAACCAAGAACAAATTTTGGGAACCTTTCCCACAATATTGAAGGGGTTGGTTTAATCTCTTTATTTGTCCCTTTGAATGACCAGTAAATTGAGATTGCAAATGCAGCAACTCCAAGAAGTACATTCTGAGAAGATTTAATAATTACGCTCTGAGATTCGGCAACATCTCCCAAAAATTTACCTGCTGCAACAACTGCTCCGGTGGTGTCAATTGTACCTCCAAGCCATGCTCCGGCAACCTCCTGAGACAGTCCTAATAAATTTGCAAGATAGGGCATGATGTACATCATTGGTACAGCAACAACAAGCACGAGGGATACTACAAACGACAATTTTTTGCTATCACCCTTAATGGCTCCAGAGGTGGCAATTGCAGCTGAAACGCCACAAATTGAGACAGCACTCGAAAGAAGTACACCCATCTCTTTGTCTACACCCATTTTTTTAGAAAGCCAGAAAGAGAAATACCACACAGCCAATACGACTATAACAGCTTGAATCATTCCGTATGAACCGGCTTTCATTATCTCTCCGAAAAGAATTGATGTACCTAGTATCACAAGACCTGCTTTAATGAAGAATTCACTTCTTACGGCAGGTTCAAGCCATTTTGGTAATCCAAAGAAATTCCTGATTATAAGCCCGATTGCCACTGAAAAAAATACTGCTTCGAATCCGGTACTCTTAACCACGCCTATTGTACTAATGTACTGAGCCAAAAAAGAGAGCCCGTAAATTACAACAAATGAAACAGGGAACCATTTCATTTTGACTCCCAGGATTTTAAGACCTATTGCACTAAGTCCGAAAACAACAATAAATTTTGTGAATTCAAAAGGGACTTTGGCAAACCAAAGCGGATAGCCCTCAGGAAACTGGTATTTAACCTTTCCCAGTGATGGGACAAAAATTACCAGAAGAATGAGTATTGCCCCCATAAATGTAGCAATCCAGTCTTCGTTTTTTAATTGAGTCAAAAAATTTGACTTCGTAACAGGTTTGTTCATAGTTTATCAAGAGTAAGTTTAAGACAAATATAGTTTTTATCTCTAAAATAGTAAAATGTTTTACTATTATTTTATAAAAAAAAAGGTGACAATGCATCACCTCTTTTTTATCTTATTTTAAAACAGCTATTTAAATTTTGACTAATTCTTCAAACAGGTCATTAATAATTAAAACCCTTATAATGAAAGCCTGTCTCCAGCATTGCTCTTAACAGCTTTTTTCCATATATCGGTATACCCCGGAAAATGTGGAGGAGGGGGAATAACCGGTGAATGTCCATTAGTGACGAAAGAGCCGTCAGGATTCTGTTTCTTAGTATTACCATCAATATATTTAACCAACAGGTATTCGTCCAGCTTCTTCCATTTTGTAAAGAGGGAATTTGCAGCACTAACAGAATAGTTTGTAAGAAAATCCGAAACAAATTCAGGGTTTTCATTCAGCAGTATTGCAGCTGTGCGGTCCATAGCATTAACCTCTGCAATTTTGGCTCTCTCGTGTAAATCAATAGCCTCTCTTACCTCTTTCCCAATGTGGTTATACCTTAAGTAGGCAAACTGCGCAATTCTGTTAGTCAGCCAAAACATAGAGGTTGCTGAGTATTCAATCATAGAACCATTGCCAAGTGCGTAGTGGTTTGAAATGGCTTTTGATGATGTGTAGATTGGAGTTAGCGGGGATGTTGCTGCATCATCTACTCCAAACCAAAAGATTCCTCCAATTTCGTCAGCGACATGAGAGCGGCTTTGTCCTACAAACCAGAAACCGGTTTGTTGTGTTGCTATTGCCCTCTCATTAAAGCAGGTTACTCCGTCAACCTCAAAGCTCATAGGTCTCCAGCGATATGGCAATGCATTCCCGCCTGCTCCGATATCATTGAGCATATCCATAGGGGTACCCTCATAATGGTCTCTCATCATGTCGGCAACATCCTTAACAGATAGTTTTTGCTTAGCCGTTACATATAGAGGCATTCTCTTTTTTGAAGGATCTCCTAATGCATATGGAAGATAGATGCTCATATCGCCCTCAGCATATTTATTAAAGAAGCTCCAAACTCTTGCATCACAGCCTCTGATTGTTGCTCCGTCGGCAGGTCCGTAGGTGTCTGCGAAGCTGAAATCCTTGTCATTTCCTTTGTAAAGCCCCTGTTCTCTGGCATGTTTAATAACATCGGGGGCATAAAGACAGTTATTCGGGTCATTAAGTGGGAATTGTGTAATTCTTGCCTGATTTGCGTGGGCCGAAATTACCCCCTCTGGAAGCTTTATTGCTACCCAAACAGCTCCTTTGTTCACATTAACTCCATTTACTTTTTTAGGTGCTTTACCAATTATTTCAAGAAACCACACCTCATTCTTGTCTGCTATTGATATAGATTCGCCTGTTGAGGCATATCCATATTGGTTTGCCAAAGAGGTAATTACCTCAATTGCCTCCCTTGCAGTCTTTGCCCTTTGAAGAGCAAGATAAATAAGTGATCCGTAGTCTAGAATACCTTCAGGATCAAACTGACTCTCTACTCCTCCCCATGTTGATTCTCCAATAACTAACTGATGTTCATTCATATTACCTATAACGGAATATGTTTTCTCCACTTGAGGAATCTCTCCAAGGTACCTGTCCTTGCCCCATTCATAAATTTTTACCATTGATCCTTTCGGATAGGTGGCTGCAGGGTAGTGAACGAGAGTTCCGTAACGTGTGTGAGAGTCAGCAGAGTAGCTGACCATTGTTGATCCGTCAACCGAAGCTCCTCTTGTTACCAGGAGATTAGTGCAGGCATCTCCGCTGTTTGTTGTCATGGTTATCAGCAATGTCGCAATAATTAATCTTTTCATACTTTTATGTTCAATGTGTTTCTAAATATTCATTGTAATTCTTAACATACAATAATCGGCCAATAATCCTCCAATAATCGTCATAAGGGTGGCTAAGATAGTAAAATTGTATTATTCTGACTATAGTTTAGAATTTAGGCCGGAATAACTCTGAAAAAATTTGGAGGTTAAAAAAAAGTGGCTACCTTTGCAGCCCGTTTAAGAAAAAACGGATAGTTCTTTGACGTTTTGAGAGAGATAAAGAGGTAAAGAATGAGAGAAAATTTTAATAAAATAAGATTTATCTCGAGCAAAAAAAAATAGATTGGGTCTGTTAAATTTTAGATTTAAGGGACTACAATTTCAGTAATAAGAAGTTACTTAAGGGCGAACGGAGGATGCCTAGGCTTC
>PHDA01000004.1 GCA_002842465.1 Bacteroidetes bacterium HGW-Bacteroidetes-7 | reverse complement strand
ATCTTTTTCATCTTTTATTAAATTAAAATTCAAGTTGTACTCCAAATGATACAGTCCTTCTGTACGGGTAGCTTCTTCCAAAAGATCTGGAATCGTTTGAGGTTGTGCTTGTCCAGTCAAGTTCAGGGTCAATTGGAATATTACCCATTTTGTCAAACTCAAATAAATTTTCACCACTGAAGTAAACACGAAGTCTCTGAATATTTGCCATATTAACAAGCTTCTTTGGTATCGTATAGCCTATGTTTACGGTTTTAATCCTCATATAGGCTGCGTTGAGCAAATATCTGTCGTTTGCAACATAGTTCCACTTTGCAGTCTGTCCATGATCCAAAGCTCTGGGATAGAAGGCATCTCTGTTCTCAGGAGTCCAGTAATCCATTGTGTGAGAATAATTTGCTTCGGCTCCTAAGTATCCCGGCAGAACCATGTTTCCTGTTGCCCAAATACTCCTTTTGCCTACCCCCTGAATAAATACATCAGCGTCAAATCCCTGCCAGTTAGCACCTACCCTGAATCCATACTGATATCTTGGTGTCGTATTGCCGATAACTGTTCTGTCGCCTGAATTACCAACTGTATTTGTTCCATAATCAATAACACCGTCTCCGTTTACATCTTTGAACTTAACGTCACCGGGGCCGTATTTGAAAAGGCCTGATTCAAGAATATATTGATTAGGAATACCTTCTGCCATAGTGTTTTTTGATTGTCCGTTAGGCAATGTTGTTTGTTTAATAACACCATTCTCCCAAACAAAATCCTCGTCTTTAAAGAGCCCGTCTGTTTTGTATCCCCATATCTCTCCAAGAACCTTACCTTGATAATAGGTAGCGCTGTTGCTCGGATCGCTGGCTGATGGGTATTTTGTTACAACTGTCTTAAAGTCTGTTAGCTGTCCCGAAACCGAGAGATGAAGACCGTTAGAAAATGTGTGGTTATAATTGATTGCAACCTCAACGCCATTTGTTCTTAACTCACCAAAATTCCTTCTGGGGGCTGTAGCTCCTACAGTGGACGGGATGGTCTCTCCCGGTGAAAGCATATTCTTGGTCTTTCTGCTATACCAATCAAGTGTAACTCCAAATTTATCTTTAAACAACCTTGCATCAAGTCCAACATCAAGGGTAGATACTGTCTCCCAGGTTAAGCTAGGATCGACAAGTGCCGGTGAAGCAGATACGTAGGGAACAAAATTGTTGTTAACCAACCAGTAATTACCTGTTGAGGCCGGATTGGTAAGTGAAATGGTTGGAATATAAGCATTCAAAGGAACATCCTGATTTCCGACCTCTCCATAAGAGGCCCTGATCTTTAGAGAATTTACAATCTTATCGATTGACTTCATCCAAGGCTCTTCTGTTACTCGCCATGCTGCCGAGGCTGATGGAAAGAAACCCCATCTTTTGCCATCTCCAAATTTTGAAGAACCGTCTTGTCTTCCGTTGACTTCAACCAGGTACTTATCCTTATATGAATAGTTAACCCTTGCAAAGACACCGGCAACTGACCACCATGAGTGGTTTGAAGTTGCAATCTGGTCTCCTCCGGCTAAGTTAACTTCTCCTTTATCAAAGTCATAAACGCCATTTCTTCTGGCAGATAAGTAAATATACTCTGCATCTTCGATGTTTGTTCCTGCCATTACCTTAATCGAATGATTTTTAAACCTATTCTCATAGGTGGCGTAAGCATTATAGGTGTTCCTTATATTTTTACTTGAGGTGTATTGTGCATAGTCATAAGTAGAGGTTGTGTAAATCTTAGTAACATCATCAAATGACAGATTTGCAGATCTGCTCCACTGGTCTACTCCCTTTATATATCCACCGACTCTGTGTAAAGTAGAAAAAGTTTGACCATAAGTGTAGTCAAAGTCAGCTTTAAGTCCCTTGGCAATGTTAAGAGTTGTTCCTAAAGTGTATCTGCTGTAATATGTATCCCACTCCTCAGGCCTTGCTGCTTTCATGTCATTAACGCCTCCTCTGAATTCGCTTCCATTATATGTACCGTAAGGGTAAACCTGATGCCATCTATAGAGATAATACATAGGGTCATAGGTGGCTCCTGCATATAGAAATGGAGTCTCCTCGTATGTTTTTGCATACATAAAACTACCTCTTACAGTGAGCCATTTATTTACCTCTGAACTAATAGAGCCTGCCGTATTAAGCCTTTTGTAATAATCATCAAAAAGCTTTAAAACACCTTTCTGATTTACATATCCTGCAGATAGATTATACTGAGACTTTTCTGTGCCTCCGCTAATGCTGATGTTTTGATTGTGCTGGGGAGTACAGGATTTATAGTAAATGTCATAAATGTCCCATGGCCTGTAAAAATAGGTGCCACCACTTGCCCTATAATCAAAGTCTCTTCCCTCTACCATCTCTCTGCCCAACGCTTTACCATCTCCGTATGTGTCTATCCACTGTTTCGTCTTCTGAATAACATCAGGATTATAGTAATAGCCTACCTGACCGTACTCCCAGGTAGGAGTGGTCTTAAGAGCGTTCATCTGATCATAAGAGTACTGCAAATTTAAATCACCACGTGTGTGCTCAGGTACCTTTGTCGGAGCAGACCATGAGAAGTTGTTAGAGTAAAGAACTTTTACCTTACCGTCTTTACTGCCTTTTTTTGTGGTGATAAGAATTGCACCAAAAGCTGCTCTGGCACCATAAATAGCTGTCGTAGAGGCATCTTTTAAGGTAGAAATACTCTCTATATCGTCCGGATTAACGTATGATAAATTTGGAACCTCAACGTTATCAACCAAAATCAATGGATTTCCCGAACCTCCACTAATTGTGCTTACCATACCTCTGATCTTAATATTAGGACTACCTCCTATCGCTCCCGATGTGGTTGTTATGGTTAATCCGGGAGTTGATCCTTGTAACGCCCTTCCTACATCAGTTATAGGTCGCGAGGCTAACGCTTTGCTTACATCAACTGTTGAGACAGCTCCCGTAAGATTTTCTTTCTTTTGTGTTCCATATCCAACAACAACAAGCTCTTCGAGTAGTACAGCATCATCGATCATGACGATATTAATTGTGGTTCTGTTGTTAACGGGTATTTTCTGGGTCTCCATGCCTATGGCAGAAAATACTAAAGTTGAATTAGTGGGTGCATTAATTGAATAAGTGCCTTGAAAGTCAGTGGCCACTCCGGTTCTTGTGCCTTCAATCAATACAGATACACCAATGAGAGGCTGATCAGCCCTGTCGGTTACCTTGCCGGTAATCCTTATGTTCTGTGCTGTGACTGTTCCGCTGAACAGAATAACAGCAATTACCGACAGTGCATATCGATAGCACCGGCAGAACGTGTTTTTTGAAACATACATAGATTTAAAATTTAAGTTAACGATTTATACTAATTGTTCGGGTTTGTTAATGGTTTAGTCTAACTTTCTCAATAACTGATTATTAGCAAATTGATAAATTGGGTATAAATCTATTCTGATATTTTTCATCTGTGAAAGAAACATGAATGAACACGGCCAAATATCCGGTGAAATAGAATAAAAGGCATTTGAGAGTGGTTACTTCCCTTTATGATATAAAAAAAAGGCCACTCCAAAACGGAGTGGCCTTCAATTGAATTATAAAGCAGTTCTACACTACATTTGGTCGTTTGTAGTACTTCGCCTCTGATTTTGGAACGATCTCTCCTGAGAATTTTCGGGCTGACCCTTTGGTAGGAGTTACGATAATGTCTGCGTAATTTCCTCCCTTCCTCATTTGAATCTCGATCCTTGCAGTTATTGCGCTGCCTGAAACCTGCATTGTAATTGACAGATTTCCCTTTTTATCTAACTTCTGGTCGAAGCTGTTTACCGCAGTTTTGTTGGTGAAGCTGTTTCCACAGATAATCATACCTTGTAGAAATATGCTACCATCTTCAAAAGAGAGGAAGTTGGCCTCGTCAGTGTTATTTTCAGGAGATCCGTCGCTCTTTTCGTAGGAGTCAGGAACTACTACAAACTCTTTAGCTTCGATTGCGGCTTTTGCCTTTTCGAATTTTGCAATACCCTCTGCCTCTTTCTCTGCCTTTTTATTTTGGGCCGAGATAAAAGCTAAAGGTAAAATCAAGAGCAAGGCTGCTAAAAGTACTTTTTTCATATAAAATTAATTTACGGCAATCGTGCTTACACGAATAGCCTGAGTCGCGTTATTGGTACCCTCTTTGCCATTCAGGTGGAAAATATAATTCACCCCTTTAGTTAGGGAGTAACCTGATACAGAGTGATTAGTTTTTGTTGATGCAGACGTCGTTGCAAAATGAGTTAATTGCTGGCCATTGGCATCAAACAAAGCAAATACCATTGATGATTCTGTTCCTGACCAAACAGTTATACCTTTTCTGTCCAATTTGTACGGCATATAGTCCGAAGCCTCCATATAATTTGCAGAAGCTATGTCAATATATGTAGTAACGCCACCAACAGTTCTTACACCCTTAAGAGTAAGTCTGCCAAATGGAGTCACTCCGTCAACTTTGTGGAAAAGGTTAACAAAACGAATATAGGCAACCGTATCATTCCACGGATGTCCTGTCTGGTACTCTTCAGGGTCCTGTACAAGCAGTGGTGGTTGATTTTCGTTATAAATAAATGCACTCCATTTACCTTTTGCAACAGTAAAATTGGCTGAATACGCCAACACATCTTTAGTAGCGCTTTTAAATGCATCTACTTTATTGGCTCCAACAGGTATACGGTGATACTTGGCAATACTGTTAGGAAGTATGCTTCCAAGAGCAGTACCTACCTGAGAGTATATCTGATCGTTATACTTTAGCAGGGTAATGTTGTGTGTGGTAGAAGTTACCAGCGGTAAATCATACACAAGTCTTACCTGCGCAAAGGCGTTTTCGTCTAAATCTGAGTGATCGTATGTAATTACATTTTTCTCGCAAGAGTAAAGTAAAAACAACGAGAGTACAGATATTATTGATAATATTTTTTTCATCTTCAATTGTTTTAAATTATTCATTACTAATTACCAGGTATTGCAAACCATACGATAGATGTGTGGTAGTTATCGGCATCTCCCGGAATTGGCAGAAGTTTTTTGAGTGACCCAAGATTCCACATGTACTCTGAGTTATAACGAGGACGCAGACGATAGCAAGGAGCACCATAGTTCCACTGAGCAAATTTCTGTCTTCTGTTAATTACGTCAGATGGCTGAAGATAAAAGCCTTTGTAGATTCTGTTTACACTGGTGTTTTGCTTATGGTAAACTACATCAGCAGTATAAGATGTACCGTCAACAGGTACACCACCGGCGCCAAGTACAAGGTCATAGTGATACCTTCTAAGGTCATTCCATGTATCAAGGCTCCATGGGAACATAGAAACATACTTCTGCATCATAACGTGAGACAGTGAGAAATCAGCCAATGGCAGATTGTTCACAAATTTACTGTTCATATATTCTGCAGCAAGCTGGTTAAACCTAGCAACGGTAATCTTATCACCAATCACAGATGTCTGTTTATTAGCAGCATTTTTAACAACCGTACCTGGAGCTATAAGTGATTTAGCCCAATCCATATGTCCGCTAACACCATTTTTAAAAGCTTCAAAAGCAGTAGCTTTTTGATTTTTGCGGAAAAGAGCCTCAGCTTTAATAAACTGAAGTTCGGCATATGTTGTAAGAGGCCATCTTGCATCGTCTCTGAACAACCATCTTCCGGTACCTGATGAGGCCTCTGTTGGTGCAGCTGTCAAGCCAAAAAAGTTGGTATGAATGCTGTACCCTTGTCTAACCCCTACAAAGTTGAAGGTCTTAAGGTTAATATCACTCTGATTTGCAGGCATTGTATCACGTGAACCGAACATAAGTATTGTACGTGGATCAAGAGTATTGGTATCAGTTATAATTTGATTCTCAAGAAGCCCCTCAATAGCACCTTCGGCATTGTAATTTGGAACGGTACCTGTCATAATCTGAACCATATAGTCAGACTGAGCATAGGTGTGAGCGATATTACCTCTCAGTCTTCCAAAGAAGTTTGAGTTATTTGAAACACCGGTAGCATCAAAACGCAATGTTGCATCGTCAGCAGCACTTGCAAAAGAGAGATCTACACATGCAATAGCAGAGTCAAGATACTTGGCATCTTTCATAGACATTGCAATATAGTTTCTTGCAAGAACAGCATAAGCAAATTTCTTCCACCTTGCTACGTTACCTGAATAAATAATATCGTTTGTTGCTAAAGTAGGATATACATTTTTATCCTGTTTGTCAAGTTCGACAATCGCTTGTCTTGCCCATGATCTTACCTGTGCAAATGCATACTCCTGATCATCGTAGTTGTGAGCAAGCAATCCCGGCACAAAAGCGTCCTTTACAGGAAGATCCCCGTGAAGAGACGCAAGAAGGTGCCATGAGTAAGCTTTAATTGCAAGACCAATCCCTGCAAGGGTGTACTCCTCTCTTTCACGACCATCATTAATGATGTGCTCGATATTCATCCCCTGAAGCCAGTATACAAATCTCCAGGCCTCTCCTCCGGCATCAGATCCTGAGTAGTAGCTGTGTAATCCGAAAACTCCGGAATAACCACCGCCACCGAAGTACTGAACCATCGGCGCAATAGCTCTAAGGTCAAATCCAATTCCCTCATAGGCAGCCATAGTTGGTGCAAGCCTTAAAATTGGCGGAACCCAGTCTGGCGCGTCGACGTTCTTATTAACATCAAGCCATTTGGTACATGAGGTACCTATGACCAGAAAAAGTGTTAATGATATTAATATTTTTCTCATTTCTAAATCAATTAAAAGGTTATGTTTACACCAAATGATAATCCACGTGGAGCGGCAATAGCCATCATGTCGAAGCCAACACCACCTGTACCACCTAATGCAGCTGAGTTAGAGTTACCTACTACGTCAATTCCGGAGTAGTTTGTCAGAACGAACAGGTCTGTACCTGTTGCGAATACAGATGCAGCAGAAAGAACGCCTTTTGAAACTCTCTCCAGCCATTTTCTGTTAACATTGTAGTTTAGACGAACCTCACCAAGTCTGATATAGTTAACATCAGTCTCAATCCAGTTAGGGTCAGTACCTGTGAAACCGTACTGAAGATCACCCAGTTTAACTGCAATATTGTTTGGAGTAGGGGTCTCTGTATTTTGCAAACCATCATTCAATACACCATTGAATACTTTTGGACCTGCTTTTCTCATCTCAACAGATTCAGTACTGTAACCGTTCTGCATCATAAGACGTTTGGTTCCGTTTACAACGGTTGCGCCCAATCTACCGTCCAACAGGGCAGAAATTGATACACTCTTATATTTGAATGAAGTAAGGAAACCAAATTTCAAATCCGGTTCACGGTCACCTAAAACAGACCATGCACCTGAAGACAAAGGAAGTCCTGATGAAGGATCAATCAAAACCTCACCCTTCTCATTTCTTTGGAAGTCATTACCTGTTATTGATGTGATAGGGTAGCCAACTTTAATACCGTTTCTGATATTACCTGATACCCATGTGTAAGGGTTATAGTACTCAGTTACGTTTTCAGGAAGACTCTCAACATTACTCCAGTTTTTGCTGAAGTTGAATGACATGTTCCACAAAATATCGCGGGTTTTGATAATGTCACCACCTACTCTCATCTCAATACCGTTTGTTTTGAATGAACCAACGTTCATGTTATTCAAAACGAAACCCGTAGCGTAGCTCATACGGAAACTTGTAATGATCTGATCTTCTGATAATGTATTGTAGTAAGCAAAGTCAAAATCAAGCCTGTTACGGAAAAGACGACCTTCAATACCTATTTCCCAAGCTGTGTTCATCTCAGGTCTAAGGCTAAGGTTTGGACCTGTAAAGCCATAGCGGTATCCGCCGGCAGTTGTAGATGTTGTCTCAAGTGCAGGGTAGATTGACAATGGCGGAGCATCTTTACCCACCTGTGCAACTGAACCTCTAAGTTTCAAATAGCTGAAAGTTTCTGAGCGGCTCTTGAAGAATGAAAGGTCTGATACAATAAAGCTAAGCTCAACACCCGGATAGAAATACTGATTATTATCCATTGGAAGAGTAGATGACCAGTCATTTCTTGCCCTGAAGGTAAGGAATGCCATATTGTTATAAGACATTTCAAATGAACCGGAAACAGCCTGTAGCCTTCTCTTATAATCGTTTGTTCTTGATATAAGTGTAGTAATATCGCAGTTTGCAATTGACTGGAAGTCTCTTACAAGGAATTTCTCACCCTTTACAGAGAGAGTCTTGTTAGCGTTCTCCTGCTGGTGGTAACCAAGCTGAGCACTTGCAGAGAATTTCCCGAAGTCTTTTTTGTATGATGCGATAAGGTTTATCGATGGATTTGACTGAGCAACTCTTGCTTCGTCATAAGATCCTGTACCACCTCTGTTATATGACCAGTCCGGGTGACGAACAATCTTAATCTGAGTGTTACTTATATCCATACCAACCTGACCGCGGATAAGAAGGTCCTTCACCGGCGTGAAGTTAAGAGCGATGTTTGAAATAAAACGCTCATTCTCGTCATAGTTAACGTTCTTATAAAGGTCAAAATATGGGTTTAGGATATCACCGTCAGCATAGTTGTTAGGATAGCGGATCTCCCCGGCTTCGTTAAGCCAGACTCTCATATCATCTGTCAAAGGCCAGATCATTGCTCTTTCAAGAGGACCACCAGAGCCTTTACCTACTTTATTATTGGTAGTAGAGGCATACTGAAGTGATGTTTCAACGTTTAGCCAGCTACTAAGCTTAGCTGTTCCTGAAACAGTCACGTTTGTACGGTTGTAGTCAGATGTAGGAACAATACCTGTCTGGTTGGTTGTACTTGCTGCAGAACGGAATGTCATCATCTCATTACCAGCCTCAAAAGAGACATTATGTCTTTGAGTAACACCCGTCTGGAAAAAATTCCCAAGGTTATCATAAAGTTTTGTACCCGGAACATACGGAGCACCAAATTTTCTGGTAGTGTAATAGTTTGTTACACCATACATACCATTGTCAAATTCAGTCTGTAGTTCTGGGTATCTGTATGCTTTATCAAAACGGAACAGGTTGCTGTAACTTACAACTCCTTTACCTTTTTTACCTTTCTTGGTAGTAATGATGATTGCACCGTTTGATGCATCACTACCGTATAGTGCAGCTGCTGCAGCTCCTTTAAGGATAGTCATACTTTCGATGTCCTCAGGGTTAATGTCTGAGCCCCTGTTTGAGAAGTCGAGGTTACGGTCAGCAACAGTCTCACTTCCGCCTGTTCTAACCGCTAGGTTTCCAACAGGATTGAAGGTAGAGTTGTTCATAGGAATACCATCTATTACATATAGTGGTTGGTTATTACCTGAGATAGAGGTTGCTCCGCGGATCAGCACTGAGCTGGATGCACCGGGAGTTCCTGTTGAGTTTGTGATCTGCACACCGGAAACACGACCTTGTAGTGCTACCACAAAGTTTTCGCGACCAGACTCTGCTATCTCTGCTCCCCTTACGCTCTCAACGGCTCCACCGACAGCACGGGCTGCTCTTTTAACACCGAACTCGGCTACGACAACAGCCTCTTCAAGTAAGAGAGCATCCTCTCTAAGTTCAATTCTCAGAGAAGTTCTGTTTCTTAGTGAAATAGTCTGTTTTTCGTATCCGATTGCGGATATTTCCAGAACTGCGTTGCCCGGAACTTCGAGTACAAATCGTCCATCAAGATCAGCAGATACACCTGTTCTGGTTCCCTGAACAAGTATGTTTGCACCAATGACAGGTTCTCCCTTGTCATCAGTTACAACTCCTGTAACCTTGATGTTTTGTGCCCAAATTGTGCCTGCAAAAAGCAGAAGGGCGAAAATCGCAAGAACTTTACGCCCTATACGATCTCTTTTTCTTGAAACATGCATGAGTTAAATTTTTAGGTTAATAAATAAGTTATTTTTTGGTTGTTTTTTCACATAGTTTGTCGAACTATACCGGACAAAAATAGTAAAAAAACTATAACTAAATACCTTTTTAATATAATATGCTATTATTTGTCAATGTAGTAAAATATGGGTAAATCAGTGATTTCTGGATTGAAAGAACTGACTGTCAGAGAAGTTCTAAGAGACGTTTGTAATAATTTTTAAAACAGTATTTAAGGCCATTAAAAACACCCTACTTTACTAATGATTTTATTGTTATATCGCTATTTTCATTAAGAATTGAAACCTCTATAGGGAAATAAAAAATTTTTCTTTTAGTTTCTTTACTAAATGATTTCAAATTTTTAAGTCGTTGAGAATCCTTTTCTGTGGTAAAAATCACCGCTTTAGGATATTTCTCAGCAAGTCTGTTTAAAGTTTTGGCATCAGATTCTGAATAATAATAATGATCTCTGTAATGAGCTCTTTTCTCAATTTTATAATTATTTGAAAGGTGATACTCAAGAGGTTTAGGATTTGCGATCCCGGTTACCAGCACAACGAACCTTGAATAGGTATATCTTTTGTCTCCCTCTTCAAAAATTGCCTCCGGCTCACCGTAGTTTATCTTTGAAAAAAGGAGCTTCTGATGTGGCATTACTCCCAATTTCTGTGTCCAGGAAAGGATAGCATCGTCAGAGACCTCTGGTGGACATTTTGTTACAATAATATAATCGGCCCTTTTTATCTGCTCAGGCAAATCTCTCAGACGACCAAAGGGAAGAAGATTGTCGCAGTAAGGGGGTTTATCGTGATCTATAAGTACAATATTAGTTTGCGGTATTACCCTCCTGTGCTGAAATGCATCATCCAAGATTATTACATGTGGCCTTATATCCTCTTGTAAAGCCATAAGGCTTCTAATTCCACGTACACGGTTTGCATCAACAGCTACAATAGTTTCCGGAAACTTCCTTTTTATCTGCAAAGGCTCATCGCCAAACTCCTCTGCAGTACCGTTTGCATCAACAAGACTAAAACCCTTGCTCTTTCTTCCATAGCCCCTTGACAACACTGCAATTCGTTTATCTTTTGAGAGCTCTTTAACAAGAAGTTCTGTATGAGGCGTTTTACCGGTGCCTCCGGCAGAGACATTACCTACACATATTATAGGTATGTCAAAACGGTATGATTTGAATATTTCATTGTCATAACACCAGTGCCTTAATTTAAGCACTGTGTAATAAGGGAAGAGCAGAATTTTGTTTAAGAAAAAGGACTTCATATATTTTTAATGGTCACCTGTTTAGTTTTATATTTTTTCGCTTATTGAATAGCTTATATCATTCTTGTTTGACGAGTTAATAACTCTCGTAAATAATTTCAATCTTGTTGATGATGTTGATTACCTCTCTGTAATCATTCTCTGTTACGAGTTTCATACGATGTTCCTTGAAATCGGGAAGCGCCTTAAAGTAGCTTGAAAGGTGCCTCCTCATCTCGAGAACTCCCACCCTGTCTCCTTTCACCTCAACAGACTTAAGAAGATGCTTTCTTGCAATATCTGCCCTCTCCTTGACTGTTGGCTCTGGCAATAACTCCCCGGTAGTCAGAAAATGCTTAATCTCTCTGAATATCCATGGCCTTCCGTATGTGGCTCTCCCTATCATAATGCCATCAACGCCGTATTTGTCAAAAGCCTCTTTTGCCCCTTGCGGCGATGTAATATCTCCGTTACCTATAACCGGAATTTTCATTCGCGGATTTTTCTTCACCTCTCCAATCAGGGTCCAGTCTGCCTCACCTTTATATAACTGCGCGCGGGTTCTGCCGTGAATTGTAATGGCCGCGATTCCCACATCCTGTAACTGCTCGGCAAGTTGCACAATTATTTTGCTGTTCTCATCCCAGCCCAGACGAGTCTTTACGGTTACAGGCAAATTTACAGCTTTAACTACAGAAGCGGTAATATCTATCAATTTTTCGGGATACCTCATCATTCCTGAACCGGCTCCTCGATTCGCAATTTTATTTACCGGGCATCCAAAATTTATATCTATAAATGCAGGCTTTGCTGCCTCTGCCATTTTTGCCGCCTCAATCATTGGTTCTTTGAGGTGTCCGTAAATCTGAATGCCTATTGGCATTTCGTATGGGAAAATATCAAGTTTAGCGAGTGATTTTTTAGCATCCCTGATGAGTCCGTCAGAGGATATAAATTCTGTAAAGAGCACATCTGCACCAAACTCTTTGCATATATAACGAAATGAGGGATCTGTAACATCCTCCATTGGTGCAAGAAAAAGGGGGTACACCCCCAGCTCTGTTTCGGCAAATTTCATTCAGGCAGTAACTTTGTCCGGCAAAAGTAAATATTTGCTACTTAATAAAAAAATGGAGTATTTGTATACTATTTTGTCACTTCCAAAAATAGTTTTAACTTTGCAGCCCCCTATTTTATGGGGTAATCGCAACAAATTTAACGTATTAATCTAAAGATCAACAAAGTGGACACATTGAGTTACAAGACTGTATCGGCCAACAAGGCTACCGTCACTAAAGAGTGGGTAGTTATTGATGCCACCGATCAGGTACTAGGACGGTTTGCTTCCAGAATAGCACTTATTCTGAGAGGAAAAAACAAACCAAGCTATACCCCACATGTGGACTGCGGCGATAATGTAATAGTTATCAATGCCGATAAAGTCCGTCTAACGGGTAAGAAGATGACAGACAAGGTGTATGTTCGTCACACCGGTTATCCCGGCGGTCAGAGGTTTGCCACTCCTAAGGAGTTGCTTACCCGTAAACCGTTGGCTGTAGTTGAGCACGCCGTAAAAGGTATGCTTCCGAAAAATCGCCTTGGAGCAGAACTGTTCCGCAACCTGTTCGTTTATACAGGTCCGGAGCATCCGCATGAGGCGCAGCAACCTAAAGAAATTCATTTAAACGAAATTTAAACACAGAGCATGGAATTAATTAACGCCCTTGGAAGACGAAAATCAGCAGTTGCTCGCGTTTATGTAAACTCAGGTAAAGGTAACATTACGATTAATGATCGTCCCCTTGAAGTATACTTCAAAGCGGAGACTCTTCAGTATATCGTAAAGCAGGCACTTGAACTAACCAACACAATTGGTATGTTTGACATTAAAGTCAATCTTGATGGTGGTGGTTACAAAGGTCAGGCAGAGGCACTTCGCCTTGGCATTGCCCGCGCTCTATGCAAAATTGATGCAGAGCAGTACCGCTCCGTACTAAAGTCAAACGGCTTTCTTACCCGCGACCCTAGAGAGGTTGAGAGGAAGAAACCTGGACAACCTGGTGCACGTAAGCGCTTCCAATTCAGCAAACGATAGACGTTGCAGCTGATTGAACATTGCACAGCAGGGAGAAAAACGAAGGATCTTAACTAAGCTACCCTAGTTTGTCCCGCTGCGGAAAATCCCGAAGACCTTTTATTATTGTAAAAGTTACTGCGGATTGAAGTAAAGAGAATCAACAATTATTAAAAAGAAATTTTAAAATGCCTAGAACAAATTTCCAAGAACTGCTTGATGCAGGTGTACACTTCGGTCACCTGAAGAGGAAATGGAATCCTAAAATGGCTCCCTATATTTTTATGGAGAGAAACGGGATACATATCATCGACCTGCATAAGACCGTTATCAAAATAGACGAGGCTGCAAACGTGATGAAGCAACTTGCACGTGCAGGACGCAAAATCCTTTTCGTAGCCACTAAAAAACAGGCTAAAGACATTGTAGCCGAAAAATCAAAGGCAGTAAATATGCCTTATGTTACTGAGCGCTGGCCGGGTGGAATGTTAACCAACTTCCCTACAATCCGTAAAGCGGTTAAAAAGATGAATACCATCGACAAAATGATGGTTGACGGAACTTACGAAACTCTTGCAAAGCGTGAGAAACTTCAGGTTACCCGTCAGAGAGCCAAGCTTGAAAAAAACCTCGGTTCAATTGCAGACCTTAACCGTCTGCCATCTGCACTGTTCATTATTGACATCCAAAAAGAGATGAACGCCGTAAAAGAGGCAAACCGTCTGAATATTCCAGTAATCGCTATGGTTGATACTTGTTGCGATCCGGGTCCCATAGATTATGTGATTCCTGCGAATGATGATGCGGCTAAATCTATCTCTCTGGTAATGGAGGTAATATGCCAGGCAATTACAGAGGGCCTTTCTGAGAGAAAGCTAGAGAAAGAGAAAGAGGCCTCATCTGGTCCTGAAGCAAAAGAGAGTGCAGACAACTCAAAGAAAATTCGTCCTAGAAAAGGGTTGAAAGGTGAAGATAAGCCTGAGGCTGAAGTAGCTCCTGCAGTTGTAGCAGCTGCGCCGGTAGCTGTTGAAGAGGCTCCTGTTGCTGTTAAAGAGACTCCTGCAGTTGCAGAAGAAGCTCCGGTTGCCGAAGTTGCTCCTGCCGCTGAGCCGGAAGTAACGGGCGAAACTGAATCTCAAACTGAGAGTGAGGTTAAATAATAATAACGTTTTTATATTATAAGATATGGAAATCAAAGCAACAGATGTTGCCAAACTGCGCCAGATGACCGGCGCCGGCATGATGGACTGCAAAAGCGCCCTTGTAGAGGCAAATGGTGATTTTGACAAAGCAAAAGACATTATCCGTGAAAAAGGTAAGCTGGTAGCAGCTAAGAGAGCAGACCGCGAAACTACCGAAGGTTCTGTAATCGCTATAGCAACAGAAAATAACAATAAAGCAATAGTAGTGTGTCTTGGTTGCGAAACTGACTTCGTTGCCAAAAACAGCGAATTCCAGGCACTTGCAAACAAGATTGCAGAAACAGCACTTACTTCATTCCCGGCAGATCTTGAGGCTCTTAAGGCTACCAAGCTTGACGGACAAACAATTGAAGAGGCTGTTATTCAACAAACAGGCAAAAGCGGTGAAAAACACGCCATTCCTTTCTATTCAAAACTTGAGGCACCTTACATTGCAACTTACATCCACACAAACGGAAAACTTGCAACAATAGTTGGTTTCTCTAAAGAGATTTCAAAAGAGGTTGGTCGTGAAATCGCAATGCAGATTACCGCAATGAACCCTGTTTCTGTAAGCAAGGACTCTTGCCCTCAGTCGGTGATTGAGAAAGAGCTCGAAATCTACAGAATTCAGATTCGTGAAGAAGGTAAACCTGAGAACATGGTTGAACAAATCGCTCAAGGTAAGCTTGCTAAATTTTTCAAAGAGAGCACACTGGAAGATCAAACATTCGTTAAGGATGGCAAAATCACAGTAGCCCAGTACCTTAAAACAGTTGACCCTGAAGTAAAGGTAACCGGCTTCTTCCGCTTCTCACTGAACGACTAAGCAAACACTCCGGAGCTGCTAGACAATCATTACTACAGAACGTCTAGACAATCATTCCGGCAAAGCAAATTAGGTAAAAACGCCCCGAAATACGGGGCGTTTTTTATTTGTCAAGAAGGGAGCAAACAATTCCCAGAGATGAAAAATCGAGCTGCTGCATTGAACAGCTCAGCTATAAGCAACATCTGTTTCTTAGCTTGTTTTCTGAATTGTTTTTCGGAAAAAGGCTGAGGACCGTTCAACGACCAAAGGGAGGCGTTCCGGAAGCCCCGAAAAACACAAAGAAAAAAGCGTTTAAAAAACTGCGTTGCGCTAGGTGAGCTTTAAAATTGCGGGTTTGAAAAATTTGATTACTTTTGCGGCCAGTATTAACAAAAAAATCTTCGGGGCAGGGTGTAATTCCCGATCGGCGGTATAGTCCGCGAGCCATCATGGCAGAACCGTTGCAACTACGGTACCGACAGTAAAGTCTGGAAGGAAGGAGATAAAAAATGAGAAAAAAACAATTCCCTTTTTACGGGGTGTTTGTGCTGTGCACAACCCTGTTATGTAGTGCGCAAGTCGCGCAATCAAAGCAAGCTGACACATCTAATGTTAACATTCATTTAGAGCAAGCTGAAACGTCTAAGGCTAACATTCATTTAGAGCAAGCTGAAACGTCTAAGGCTAACATTCATTTAAAGCAGGCTGACACATCTGAGACAATCATTAATCTGCAAACAGATGAGATCAGACAGAGAGCTGACAGCTCAAAAAGTGCTCAAAACAAACAAGAGACAGAGAGTATCCAGAGAGCTGACAGTGCAAAAACAATCTTTTCAAATTTGGAAGAGATTATTTTATCAGCATCGTTCATCAGAGAGAGGCAAAGCCCTCTGCGGCTTAGTACAGTTGATCGAAGTGCCATCGAGAAAAAAGGAATAGGCCAAACCTATCCCGAAATTATCAAAAACATTCCCGGAATCTATGCAACAAGTGAATCAGGTAGTTACGGCGATGCAAAAATCAACATCAGAGGATTTAAGCAGGAGAACATCTCTGTTCTGCTTAACGGGATTCCAATTTCGGGACTCGTTACAGGAAATATGTTCTGGAACAACTGGCTGGGTCTGACCGATGCAACACACTCCATACAGGTCCAAAAAGGCATAGGAGCCTCGATGTTATCTGACAACTCTGTTGGAGGAACCATTAACATTATTACCAAAACTACCGAAAAAGAGGCGGCCGCGTCTGCAGGTTACTACATTACAGATTACGGGCAGATGAAGAGTTTTGTTGCCCTCAACAGCGGAGAGCTCAAGGGCGGGTGGTCTCTCTCTGCGATGGCCTCCTATGCCTGGGGAAAGAGTTATGCCGATGCCACCGACGTAAATTCATGGGCCTACATGTTCAACGCAGGAAAGAGAATAAACAACCACCACTCACTCCTCTTCACAGCCCTTGGTTCTCCCGAAAGGCACCAGCAAAGGTCTGCCAGACTCTCTGCAACAGAGGTAGAGACCTATGGCAGAACCTACAACAAAAACTGGGGTTACCTCAACGGTGAAGCCAGAAACCTGAGCGAAAACTTTTATCACAAGCCCTATCTCACTCTGCACCACTTTTACAATAGCGGCAAAGCCATTGAAATTTCAAATGCAATTTATCTTTCTACCGGTCATGGCGGAGGGAGGTGGTCTGAGTCAAAGGGCAAAAGAATCCTGGACTACAGAAGAGACGGGCTGATTGACTGGGATTCTGTTGTCGCAGATAACCTCTCAACTGCCGGGACAATTCCATCAGGACCCGGTTATGAGGGAGCAGCCGAGAATTCGGCCAGAAATATTCAGAGCGATTATCTGGCCGGACACACCCAAACAGGATTTAAAAGTAATATCTCATACAAAATTTCGCCTGAGTTGACTCTCCAGGGCGGAGTTCATTATCAGTACTACTCAACATGGGAGAAGGAGATAATAACCGATTTGCTAGGAGGAAACTACTGGTATGAAGACTACGCAAACAACTCACTCGCAGGGGAGGCCGGCAGAAATCCAATAAAAGTAGAAGGCGACTACATCAGGACCGATAACGGTAAAACAATAAACCACTTAACCCTCTATTCGACTATAAATTACAAAACTCCAAATTGGGATATCAGAGCAGGTGTCTCAGGAATGGGGAGTGCAAATCAAAGGTGGGACAGATACAACTACATAATCGATCCAAAAAGCGACATCGCCTCTGCCGCCGGATACAGCATTAAAGGGGGAGCTCTCAGAAAAATTACACCCGGCCTTTCTGCATACCTAAATGCAGCGCTATATAGCAGAGTACCCTACAACGACCTCTTTTTTGCAGCAGGAAACAATAACATAACAGATGACATAAAGAACGAGAAGAATCTGCTCACAGAGGCCGGATTCAGGTTTCTTTTTCAAAGAGGGTCAGTTGAAGTTACAGGATACTATGCAAAGTGGAAGAACAAAAGCATAATGTCAAATCCCTACAAACAGCCAGACAACACCAATTTAAGATATCTGATAAGAGGATTGGACGCAGTTCACTACGGCACTGAGATTGAGGCCACATTCAGGCCATCAAGAATTTTGCAACTAGATGCATTTGCCTCATTTGGCAACTGGAGATGGAAAAATGATGTCTCGGCAAATATTTACGACGACTATTCAGGACTTGTAAAAGATGTGGTGAATGTTTACAGCAACGGACTACCTGTTGGCGACTCCCCGCAAACCCAACTTGCTCTGACAGCCTCAGTTAAAATCTATAAAGGACTGGAAGTGAATGCAGACTGGAGGTTCAACAGCAGAATGTATGCCGACTTTGACCCAAAGGAGAGACAGAATCCAAACGACAGGGCCTCTTCATACAGAATTCCCGATTACCATCTCTTTAATATGGGTGCAATCTGGAATCTTAAAACATTTAAATACAGAACGGCCATATATTTTAATCTCAACAACATCTTTGACACCCTTTATATTGAAAGGGGCCGTGATGGATTTGACCATTCGGCAACTTCGTTCAGAGGATTTTGGGGTTTTGGAAGGAATTTCAGTGCCGGAGTCAGATTTGAACTTTAAGCAGAAAGTGTTAATCGAGATCAGAGATTATCTGCAGAAAAAAGCAAAAGAGAATTATTTATACGTTACTGAATAAATGTATGTAACGGCAGATATAAGTGTGACTGAAAATTAATTTGAATTGTGGGGGTAAATCGAGGCTAGAATAGCTGAAGTTGCCCCCAAATTTTTTACCACATACTCCTTACAAATTTCCCCTCTCACAGTGAGGAGCTCTGGCTGAGAAGTCAGCTGTTGCATCTGCACCACAAATTGCTCAAAGGAGTCAATTGATGATGCGCCCCCTAACTTAATGAGGTCTTTAGCCTCTTTAAATTTTTGATATTTTGGACCGAATATTACCGGAATTCCGTAGGCAGCAGCCTCCAAAATATTGTGAATACCCACTCCAAAGCCACCTCCAATATAAGCAACAGAGCCATAACGGTAAGCTACAGAAAGAATACCAATTGTGTCAATTATAAAAACATCAGCTTCGCGTATTAAGCTTGTATTAATCTGATTGTCACGAATACTCGATGACTTCTCAACTGATGACTTTTTCACCTCACTGTATCGCACAACTTTATATTCTTCAAACAAACTTATTATTTTGCTTATGTGAGAATCATCAACCTCGTGAGGAGCAATTACCAACTTAAATGGTAATTTGGATTCGGGTTTAAAAAGGTTCTCTTTTTGTGATGGGTTGCTTGCTGATGCTTGTTTGCTTTCTGCTGAAGACTTTAAAATACTCTTTTGCGTTTTTAAAAACCGGGCAAGAATCTCTTCGTCGGCAGGCCAGGTGCTTCCCGCAACCAGGCAAAGAGAATTTTCAGAAAATGCAGCAAGGGTTTCAATTTGAGTGCTTGTACCTGTAACCTCCTTAACCCTGTCAAATCTTGTATCGCCACATACCGTCACATTTATAACACCAATATCATTAAGCAACCTCGCCGAATTGGCATCCTGTACAAATATATGCTCAAAATTTGCCAGTATTTTTCGGAAATAGCCTCCCCACGATTTAAAAAAGTGCTGATCCTCTCTGAAAATTGCCGAGATAAGATATACCGGAATTGCCCTCCGCTTAAGCTCTCCCAGATAATTTCTCCAGAACTCATACTTGACAAAAATTACCTTTGTTGGCTTTACCAAATCGAGAAACCTGATTACATTACCACTTGTATCCATTGGTAGGTAGAAGACGGCATCTGCAAAAGGGTAATTATGTCTCAACTCATATCCACTAGGCGAAAAGAAAGTGAGTACTACAGGCACATCAGGAAACATTGCCTTATGTTTTTCGATTACCGGCCTTGCCTGTTCAAATTCACCTACAGAAGCGCAGTGGACCCAAAGTAAATCTTTAACATTACGCTTATTTGTAAATAAATGAGCCATTTTTGACTCAATTGTCATAAGCAAATCTCTTCTGCCATTATAAAATTTAGCCGCTTTGCGGGAAAAAATTCCGGCAATTGCAGAGGCAAACAGGTAAAGGTGTAGCGAAGTATGGTACAGAATAGTCAAATCATTCGTAAATTTGCCCAAAATTAGTCAAATAAATGAAAAAGTCCCTTGAACTGATCGGTCAGTACTTCATTCTGATGAAGGTAGTATTTTCCGCACCGGACAAAAAGAGAATCTTCTGGAAACAATTTTTCATTGATGCAGAGAAACTTGTCCTGAATTCAATACCTATTGTTGCGGTAATATCCGTTTTTATCGGAGCTGTACTTGTTATACAAACAGCGTACAACATTGAGAGCCCCCTTATACCCAAAATGTATGTGGGTTACATGACACGTGAGAGTCTTATTCTTGAATTCTGCTCTACAATGATTGCTTTGATTCTGGCCGGCAAGGTGGGTTCAAACATTTCATCTGAAATTGGGAGTATGAGAATCAGTGAACAGATAGATGCAATGGAGATGATGGGGATAAACTCAGCCAACTACCTAATACTTCCAAAAATTGCTGCCGCAACCATTCTGAATCCACTTCTGATGTTAATGAGCTTTGTTCTGGGGCTCTTTGGTGGAGCAATGATTATAAATTTCACCGGTATCATAACCATGGGCCAGTACACCGAAGGTCTTCAGTATGCTTTTAGGTTTTATTACTTCGTTTATAGTATGATAAAAATGGCAACCTTCAGCTTCCTTATAACAAGCATATCATCTTTTTACGGATATTACGCAGCAGATGGTTCACTGGGCGTCGGCAGGTCAAGCACAAAGGCAATTGTTGTCAGTAGCGTATCGATTCTGATTGCAAATCTGGTAATCACACAACTTATGTTAAACTAACTGAAACACCCGGATAAAATGATACAAGTTAACAATCTTAATAAATTTTTTGGGGAAAAACAGGTTTTGCATGATATCTCCATTACATATAAACCAGGCGAATGCTCACTTATTATCGGAGCAAGCGGATCTGGAAAAACGGTGTTTTTAAAATCTCTTGTTGGCCTGCTTACTCCTGATTCAGGAGAGATCTGGTATGGAAAAATACAGTTTAATGCTTTAAGTTTCAAAGAGCAGAGGAGTATTCGGAAAGAGATTGGCATGTTGTTTCAAGGCAGCGCCCTTTTCGATTTTGCCACCGTAGAGGAGAATGTAAGGTTCCCAATGGACTTTTTTACTACATGGAGCGACAAAGAGAAATTAGACAGGGTGAACTTTTGCCTTGAACGCGTTAATCTTAAAAACGTAAACAAGTTATTTCCCAACGAATTAAGTGGAGGAATGCAAAAGAGAGTAGGAATCGCAAGAGCCATTGCACTTAATCCTAAGTATCTATTCTGTGACGAACCTAACTCGGGGCTTGACCCGCACACATCAATTCTGATTGACCAGTTGATATCGGAAATCACCAAAGAGTACAACATCACAACTGTTGTTAACACACATGATATGAATTCAGTAATGGAGATTGGAGATACCGTAGGCTTTATCCACCAAGGCAAACTTGTGTGGGAGGGTAATAAAGATAATATACTCACCTCTGATTGCGAAGAGCTTAATAATTTCGTATTTGCTTCGAATATGGCTAAAAAAATGAAAGAGATGATGGGCTAACCCATCATCTCTTCATTAAATAACTAATTTTAGCTTAGTATCAGATTACTCCATTACCGGCTTTACAGCACTAATAATAACATCTGTAAGAGGCAAATCTCTCTGGTTTGTAGGTGTAGCTGCAATAGCATCAATTACCTCAAATCCCGAGATGGTCTCTCCGAAAATTGAGTAATCACCATCAAGCTGTGCACACGAGCCAGGGTTCTCAACAATGTAAAATTGCGAACCTGAAGATTCTCTTGCAGGATTTCCTGCATCTCCCCTTCTGGCAGCAGCTACGGCACCTTTTTTGTGCTTAAACTGCGAAAGGATTTCGGCAGGAATAGTGTAGCCAGGGCCACCTGTTCCAAAACTGGCAACGTTTGCCATATCCTTAGAAAGAGGGTCACCGGTTTGAATCATAAATCCCTGAATAACCCTGTGGAAGCGGATTCCGTTAAAAAACCCCTCTGAAGCAAGTTTAACAAAATTGTCCCTGTGTTTTGGGGTCTCCTTATAAAGTTTGATTCTGATGGTACCGACATTTGTAACAATATCAAATACCGGCTCTTCCGGCAAATCCGCCGGATTAAAAATTAAGTTTGTCTGCATAGCGGTTGTGTCCTCCTGTTTGGCAGGCTCCTCCTGTTGAACTTCTCCCCTCTTGCCTTTGCAGGAGAATACAACTAAAGGAATGATTAACAATAGTTTTAAAAAATTTACCTTCATATACTAAATTATTTATTTTGTATACCTTTGTAATGCATCACAAAAATACCTCAATTGCCACTATTATGCAAATCAAAAAGCTTTTGATTCTTTGCGCAGTATTACTCTTTTCAGGTTTTGCACACTCGCAGAGCGTCGGTCTTGTTCTAAGCGGAGGTGGAGCTAAGGGGCTTGCTCATATTGGGGTTATTAAAGCTCTTGAAGAGAATAATATTCCTATCGATTATATAACCGGGACTTCGATGGGGGCCATCATAGGAGGCCTCTATTCTATAGGGCTCACACCCGATGAGATGATCTCCATGTTTCGCTCAACTGAATTCAATTCATGGTTCAAAGGAGAATTTGAAAAAGATTACGCTACCTACATATACAGAAGGGATCCCACTGCAGAGATGTTCGGGGTTAATGTAACACGCAGGAATAACAAAGCATTTAGTATTTTGCTCCCCACAAATCTGATCTCTCCCTACCCGATGGACCTTGCTGTGATGCAGATTTTTGCATCTTCGATTGCAGCGGCAGAATACGATTTCAATAAATTAATGATTCCCTTCAGGTGTGTTGCAGCCGACATTCAGAAAAAGAGACCGGTTATAATGAGACGAGGTGATCTTGGTTCCGCTGTTAGAGCATCAATGACATATCCTTTCGTCTTCAAACCAATTGTTATTGACTCTGTACTGCTGTTTGACGGCGGCTTTTATAACAACTTCCCCTGGGATGTTATGATTGAAGACTTTAACCCCAGTTTCATAATTGGATCCAAAACCTCAGGACACGTTTCAAGTCCCGATACAGACGATATTTTCAGTCAGATTAGCAACATGCTAATGGTGGAGACAGATTATACCATCCCACTGGATAGGGGATTCCTGATAGACAATGACCTAAAAGCGCTTGGAATTTTGGATTTTCATAAAATTGACGAAATAGTAAGGATTGGTTACGATAATGCTCAAAGATATATCAGTGGTATTAAAAGCAAAATACAACGCGAAGTAAGCCATAAGGAGTTACTTGAAAAGCGTCTGGCCTTCCGCACCAAAACTGAGCCCCTGATTTTCAGAGATGTTATTATTGAAGGTAATATCAGAGATCCCGAAAAAGCATTTATAAAAAGAACCATTAAAAACAGCTCGGACAAGAATTTCGGATTTGAACAGTTAAAAAGAGGATACTATCGGGTTGTAGCAACCGACAATATAAACACTATCTACCCGGAAGCAAGATTTTCAGCCGACTCTGTATTTGATCTTAAGCTAAGGGTAACCAAAAGTTCACCTCTAAAGCTCTCAATCGGTGGAAATATCTCCTCCTCTTCGTTAAACCAAGGCTATCTGGGCCTGACGTACAACTACTTTTCGATAAATCCGTGGAGATTGGCAGCAGACTTCAATCTGGGAAGGTTTTATTCTGGTCTGAACCTTCATATGAGGCAAGATATCGGAATCAACCCGTTGTGGTTTTATGAAGGACAGTTTACGATACACCGTTTTGACTACTTCGCCGGAAATCAGGTCGGTTTTTTTGCTAATCGAATTCCGGGAAATATTGAGGAATCTGAAACCTTTTTTACAATAAGTGCAGGAATGCCTCTCGTTATTGACCGGAATATTCTTGCAAAAGTAAACTTGACCATCGGCCGGAATTTCTATGAGTATTACCAGACAGATAATTTTACCACATACGACATACCGGACAGGACATACCTTAACTACATAGCTCCCTCCTTTACAATTGAACGATCAACAACTAATTTTAAACAGTTTGCTACCGCCGGCAGAAAACAAAAATTCACACTTAAGTACATACGCGTTAAAGAGAATCACAAGCCCGGAAGCACATCACGCATAGCAACAGAGGTTAACGACAGTCAAAACAACACCTATTCTGCAAGAGTATTTTCCGAAACATATTATTATATTGGTAAATATCTGTCATTAGGAGTACTTGCAGATATTGCAATTTCCAACCGGACATACATGGGAGATCACATTTCAACCCTTTTGTACCTCCCGGCCTTTCAGCCCGGCCCTCACAACTCCACCCTACTTCTTAACGGTTACAGGGCAACCTCTTTTGCCGGAATATCCCTTAAACCGATTATTAAGTTTTCAGAAAGCGTATTTCTGCAGATGCAGGGAGGGGTTTTTATTCCCCATAGACAGCTTGTAGAATCTTCAGATGGAGTTGCCCGATTTACTGATCCGTTTCCGGGAGTATCTTTTCTGGGCAGCATAGCCGCTGTATGGCAATCTCCTGTAGGCCCTGTATCGCTCTCTGCGACATACTATGAAAGATCACAGGTCAAATGGTTCCCCCAGTTTAACATAGGGTATCTGATATTTAAACCAAAAGCGTTAGTAAATTGACAATGAGCGCAAATCCACTGAAAAAACTGGCCGGAGAGACTGCCATATATGGTTTCAGCACCATATTTGCCCGTATTGTAAATTTCATATTCTTTCCAATTTATACCTACAAACTCACAACCGAGAATTACGGTATAGCTACGGAATTTCTTGCTTACATAGCAATTTTACAAGTAGTGCTAACATTGGGGCTTGAGACAGGATGCTTCAGGTTTGCAAACAGAGAGTCCGAACCAAACAAAGTTTTCTCCAATGCCCTTATTACAACAGGTCTTCTTTCTCTGACTGTTTTCATGGGCCTCTACCTTTTTTCTGAGCAGATAGCAAACTGGCTCGGTTACGGAGGCTATACAAAGATTATTATATACGTTGCGGGAACTCTTGCGTTGGATTCATTCACCTCTATCCTCTTTGCAAAGCTCAGGTTTGAGAACAGGCCCGTAAAGTTTGCGATTCTTAAAAGCATAAAAATATCTTGTGAAATACTATTTAACCTTGCCTTGTTCTTTCTTGTTCCAATTTGGCTTGAGAAAAATCCCGATTCATTTCTGCTAAACTTCATATCTCCAACGCCCGATTTTACATACATACTATTTGCAATATTCCTGAGTGCCATCGTGTCACTACTAATATTCATACCTGATATTCTTAAGATAAGACTCAGCTTTAACTCCCGTTTGTGGAAACAGATGATGCTTTATTCCCTGCCGATAATGGTTGCAGGCCTCCCGGGTATTCTTAACGACTTTATTGACAGACCACTATTCCGCTTTTTCAGCCCTGAGGGAAATATCTGGGAGTCAGACCTTGGGATTTTTCAAGCAGGAACCAAGGTTGCAACATTTATGATGCTGTTTATTCAGATGTTCCGATTTGCTGCAGAGCCATTCTTCTTCGCCAGAGAGAAAGAAAAGGACTCTAAACAGTTATACGCAAAGGTTATGGAACACTTTACAGCATTGGGGGTCCTGATATTCTTGGGTATAATGTTCTACCTGGATATCATACAATATATTGTAGGAAGAGATTTCAGAGAGGGGCTCTCGATTGTGCCTATTATGCTTCTCTCCTATCTGATTCTTGGAATAAGCTTTAATGTATCCATGTGGTATAAACTCTCCGGCAAAACCAACTATGCCATACTTATCACATCTGCAGGGTTACCGGTTACACTGGCAATAAACATAATATTTATGCCGGTTTACTCATATCATGCTGCGGCGTGGGGACATTTTGCAAGTTATTTGGTAATGCTTCTTACAAGTATTTGGCTGGGCAATAAATATTACCCTATCCCATACAGATGGATTAAAGTCATTGGTTATATTGCGGTTGGAGCAGCCATGTATGCTTTTATTGTCTTTTTGCCGGAAACAGGAGTATTTTTGAAATACACAATCAGAACAGTTCTGATTATTGGTTATATTTTATTTTATCTAAAACAGGAGAAGATATCCATATGGAGGTTAAAATTGTAAACAAATCCCCTTTCAAACTTCCTGAGTATGCTACCATACACTCGGCCGGAATGGATATGAGGGCTAATCTAAATGAGAGTATTATTATTCAACCACTTCAAAGAGTGATGGTTCCAACAGGAGTTCACATACAACTGCCAGACGGTTATGAGGCTCAGATAAGGCCAAGAAGCGGACTTGCAGCTAAACATGGAATAGGAATAGTAAACAGCCCCGGAACTATTGACGCCGATTACAGAGGAGAGATAAAAATAATTCTTGTAAATCTTTCAAACGAACCATTTACATTAAATCCTGGCGAAAGGGTTGCGCAAATGGTAATTGCCCGGTACGAAAAGGCCGTTTGGAAAGAGTGCGATTCACTTGATGAGAGCGAACGGGGAGAGGGTGGTTTTGGTTCAACAGGCAGAGGTTAAACAGTCAGAGGCTAAACAGTCAGAGGTTAAAATATATACAAAAAGATGATTACCATTGAGAAATTATATACTCTGTTCAGGCAGAGTACAGGAGTGTCAACAGATAGCCGCAACATAACTCCCGGCTCATTATTTTTTGCTCTTAAAGGAGATACCTTTGATGGTAATAAATTTGTTCTACAGGCACTTGAATCCGGAGCAGCCTATGCAGTTACAGACGATTTAAGCCTCCCGGACAATAGTCGTGTAATAAAAACAGATGACTGCCTTAAGACTCTTCAGCAGCTTGCTGCTCACCATAGAGTTATGCTAGGGTTGCCTGTTTTCGCACTGACAGGAACAAACGGAAAGACCACAACAAAAGAGCTTATCACAGCTGTGCTTTCTACCAAATACAAAGTGGTATCTACAACCGGAAACCTGAACAACCATATTGGAGTTCCGCTTACCTTGCTAAAGATGAATCAAGAGACAGAGATGGCAGTGATTGAGATGGGGGCAAGCGCACCGGGAGAAATTGATCTTCTCAGTTCGATATGTCAGCCAAACAGCGGTCTTATTACCAATGTAGGTAAAGCACATTTATTGGGATTCGGCTCTTTTGAAGGGGTCAAAAAGACCAAAGGAGAGCTTTATGACTACCTCCAAAAAAATGGTGGGACTGCATTATACAACGGAATGAACAGCCACCTGTGCGAGATGATATTACAGAGAGCCGGCGTAAAAAAGATCGAATACGGACTTAGTGCTCAAAACGCACTGGTTTTACCGGCTACCTCAGATAATCCCTTTCTGAGAATTGAGATAAAAGATGGCAGGGTAATAAATACAAATATGATTGGCGATTATAACGCCGATAATGTATTGGCTGCTCTTGCTGTTGGAGAGTTTGCAGGAACAGATCCAGAGCTCTCGGCAAAGGCGGTTGAAAATTACACCCCTTCAAACAACAGATCACAATTGGTAAAGGGAAAATTCAACACTCTGATTGTTGATGCCTACAATGCAAACCCAACTAGTATGAGGGCAGCACTTGAAAATTTCATGCAGATAGAATGCAGCAAAAGGGTCTTGATAATTGGTGATATGTTGGAACTGGGTGAATATTCATCAGACGAGCATAGGGGCATTCTCGATTTGATTAAGCAGATGAATACGGAATCTCTATTTTTTGTTGGAACAGAGTTCAAAAACGCTGCAGAGGGGGATAGTTATTTTAAAGAGAGTGCAAATTTCTTTCAAACATCTGACCTTCTAAAAGAGTATTTAAATAACAGTACCCCAAAAGGTTGTACGTTTTTAATTAAGGGTTCGAGGGGAACAAGGCTTGAAAAGGTAATTGAGACACTCTAAAGGTTATCTGATATTGGCGCCAATACTTATGAACCTAAGTCTCTTAAGAGAAAGGAAAAATAAGAGGACGATGCTGCCTCTGTAAACCCCATTCACCTCTTTATTACAGATAAGTTCATCTCTTACAATCTCTTTTCTCATCTCTCTAAAGTGGCGGTGGGCCTCCCAGACACTCGAAACGAGCTCTTTTTTACCCTGTACCATGTATAGGATGGCAGACATGCCATCAAGTATCATTCTTAAAAAAAGTGTTATATGAAGCCTCCTGTATGGGAGGTTTTTATATAACATCAGGAGATTATTCCGGTAGTTTAAATAAAGTTTCTTTGGGGAGTTATTGGGCAGAGTGCCTCCACCAACATGATACACCAACGAATCAGGAAAAACCCAAACCTGCCATCCATGCAGTTTGGCCCTCCAACACAAGTCAATCTCCTCCATATGAGCAAAGAATGTCTCATCAAAGCCGCCAAGTTCCCTGTATAATGACGATCTTATCATAAAGGCAGCACCAGAAGCCCAGAAAATTTCTGAATCTGTGTTGTATTGTGCACAATCCTCTTCGATATTTGAGAGTATTCTGCCACGGCAAAAAGGGTATCCCAAGTAGTCAATAAACCCACCGCTAGCTCCGGCATACTCGAAATGTTCTTTCTCAAATGCTGATTTAATTTTTGGCATACAAATGCCAATAAGCGGATTGTTATCAAATGCGTTAATCAGGGGAGTAAGCCAATCCTTTGTCACTTCAACATCGGAATTGAGGAGCATGTAGTAGTCTGCCTCAATGTAATTAAGCGCACGATTATAACCTCCGGTGAAGCCATAATTGGCACCCAATTCAATTAATGTAATAGCAGGAAAATTTTTTGTAATCCACTCTTGTGAGCCGTCGGTAGAACCATTATCGGCAATTACCACCTTTACTCCGGGAGATTTACTTCGGTCAATAATGTTACGAAGAAACCTTTCAAGATAGTGTTTCCCGTTCCAGTTTAAAATTACTATAGCAGTTGTTGACAACTCTTTTTCTTGTAAAGATAGTTAAAAAAAGAGCCCTACAGATGGAAGCGGAATCCCAGTTCGAACTTGAACTGCAGTGGCTGGGCATTCCTGATACTTAGCGGTTGATTGTTATCAAAGAAATATGCAACAGATGGGTCAAAGTAGAGACCTGTGTTTCTGTTAACATAAAACTCGGCACCTGCTCCTGCATTTAGTGACCATTGAACTCCCTCAATAGAGTTGCCACTCCATTTTTTTACACCATTTTCAAATATCTTGTAATGGGCATAAAGACCCTTTTCAACAGTAAAGCCTCCTGATAGATAAAACCTGATATTCTCGTTGTTGAAAAGATTTGCATATACATTTACCGGTACACCAATGTAGTGAAGAGTCTGATGAGTCTGTCTGGTCTCCTCTCTTGACAGATCATCATAATTTGAGAAGAGAAGAGTGTAATTAACACCCGAACCAAACGAAACAACTTTGCCAAGAGGCAGCTGAACCTGTATTCCCACCGATACCGGCATAAGGAATTTTGTATTTGAAACCACCTCAGTTGGCACATATGCTTTCTGGATGGTTGATACCACATTGCTTAAATTATAGGAACCTCCGGCCTGACTTACCCCCATAAGTGTTACAGAGTTGCTTGCCATAGAAGGAGAAATATTTGTTCCCATGGCAATCAGGGCCTTAGAGTGTTTCCTTGCGGTGCGTGAATCACCTCTGACTTTAAAGAGGTACTCCTCTACCGACTGAGTAGCCGGTTTACTTACCCCGGTCTGCTTTTGCTCCTCTTTAATATCGGTATGCCTCACTTCAGTTTTGCTTTGAGGATCAACCTTTACAGACTCTTCTGTTGTTACAGGTTTCTCTGCTACAAATATATCTTTTATAATATCTTCTTCCTTTACGGTAGTTTTATCGTCAGCAAGAGTAATTGCCTTTTCATTCTGTTTTGTTCTTATTTGTGCCTCTGACGGTATATTCTCTTTTTCACTTTCACTGATAGTGCTTTTTTCAGTAACAGCGGTTTTTTCAGACAACAAGATGTCGTGCTTTAACGGAGAAGGGGTTGTAACCTCATCCGGTCCGTCAAGGAACAGTAAAAGCGCTAGCGACGCTGCAACTGCAACAGCCGCTGTGATGGATCTTCTAAAGTAAAGGATTCTCCCTCGCCTTCTCCTCTCCAGATCACGGGCAATAGAGTCCCACGAGCCGTTGTCAGGCATCTCATGATGCCCCTCCAACATTTCACGTACTCTCTTATCAAATTCCAAATTACCCATTTTTCTATCTTCCTTTTTCATTAAGTCTATCCTGTAGCCACATTCTTGATCTGCTAAGCTGTGACCTTGAGCTTCCTTCGCTTATCTTCAGCTCCTTTGCTATCTCTTGATGGCTGTAGCCCTCAATAGCGTAAAGGTTGAAAACAGTTCTAAAGCCGGCAGGCATAGTGGATATCAATCTCATTAACTCTGTGGAGGTAATGTTACCAAGGACCGAACTCTCAACTGTAAGTTCTTTCCCAGATTCACTAAGCTCTTCGGTGTACTTGAGTACATCACCCTTTCTTAAGGACATTAGTGCAGTATTTACAAATATCCGCCTGAGCCATCCTTCGAAAGATCCGCTGCCATTATAACTTTCAATTTTTTCAAACACCGTGATGAAACCATCATGAAGGATATCCCTGGCACGCTCCCTTTCGCCTACATATCTGATGCAAAGCGACAACATCTTAGGAGAGTACAACTCATAAAGGGTTCGCTGTGCTCTGGGATCCTGTTTCAGGCAGGCGCGCAACAACTCCTTCTCGTCGGGAAAATCCGTTTTAGCGGTTATCATTCACAGTAATTATAAGATGCAAAATAGCAATATTTCGTTGCACAGACAACAAAAAGATTTCAACAATGGTGCAGACATTGGATTGATATTTGTAACGGTAGGAAATTAATTAACTTTGCGATACAAAAATACATCCACAAATGATTTGTCCAAAAAAGAAACATATAAAATTGAAAAAATTTCTGCTGATTGTAATTTTTTTTGCTTTAAACTCTGCAGCAACGCTCTATGGACAGGGAGGAGGACAAAGTTCATTTGCTATATACCTGGAGGCTATTAAAAGCTTTAATCAAGGTAATCTGGAACTTGCCGAAAGACAATTTAGTGAGGTTAGCATTAAAGACCCCGCAAATGATGCCGCCAACTATTATCTTGCAAAGATATACGCAAAACAAAACCTTCCTGTGAAGGCTCGTGAAGCTGCTCTGGCTGCTATATCAAAAGACCCTTCAAATCTCTGGTATAAACTGATGCTTGCCGAGATATACAAAATTGAGGGGAACACAACGGAAGCCATTAAGGTAATTGACCAATTAAGAATTGAGCACCCTCTGCGAAGCGAGCTTTACGACGGGCTTATTGAGCTATATATTCAGGAGAAGGAGTTTGTAAAGGCAGAGGAGGTACTCAAAGATATCGAGAAAAACATAGGGGTGAACGAGGGGACAGCTCTGACAAGATTCAATCTCATGATTTTTGACGGAAAACAAGAGCAGGCACACAAGTATCTTGAAGAGTTTGACTCTGGGTTTGGGACACCTCGTACTGCAACAATATTAGGTGACAATTATGCCATGCAAAATGAGGACTCTCTTGCTGAGGGTTTTTATCTCAAGGCTCTTGCGCTTGAGCCATCGTATGTTCCTGCAAGTTTTGGACTGGCAGAGATTTACAGGGTAAGAGGTCAGTTTGACCTCTATTTTGAAAGGATGAATCCTTTTCTTCTTAACGCCGATGTAAATCCCAAAATGAAGATAGATTACATGAGGCAGATCCTCACCAATAACCGCTTTGTTCAGACATTTCTGCCTCAGATTGATACAATGATGCAAAACCTATATTTTGCTCACCCCGGCGATTCAGCAATAGCATTTACCCACTCACTTTTTCTTGTTCAGGTTGGCAGAAGTGGCGAGGCACTCGAGGTACTTCATGACAATCTCACAAACTACTCCACAACCCGTGAGGCGCACAGACAATACCTCTCCCTTATATATTATCTGAGCATGTGGGAGCCAATGGAGGTTAAAAGCAATGAAGCTCTTGAAATCTTTAAAAATGATACTGATTTTTTGCAATTCAAAGGTATTGCTCAGCTCCAGAGAGGCAACAGGGCTGAATCAATTAAAACCTTCAAGGAGATATTGAAGTACTCTAAGGGTGACAGTACAACTACAGTTAATACCCTAACTACCTTAGGGGACCTTACCTATCAGGAGGGAAATAAAAAAGAGGCTTACAAGTACTACCAAAAGACTCTCCAGGAGGAGCCACGTCACTTGCCCGCACTTAACAACTACGCATACTTTCTCTCTTTGGACGGTAAAAACCTTAAAAAGGCAGAGCGAATGAGCAAAATCACCATAGAAGAGGAACCTAACAACGCAACATACTTAGATACTTACGCCTGGATACTTCATAAAATGGGCAAGCATACTGATGCCAAAACTGTTCTTAAAAGGGCAATGGTTTACGGAGGAAAGGAGAATGCCGATATTCTTGATCACTATGCCGATGTTCTCTTTGCTCTTAAAGAGTATGATCTGGCATTTATTTATTGGGATCAGGCAGACAAACTTGACCCTTCATTGAGAATAGCTGAAAAGATTCAAAAACGTAAGAGTGAATTAAATAAATAATTGATGAGGAGCTTTTTTGGAATACTCTTTTTCCTGATTTACCTGATCCCCTCTGTTTATGCCCAAAATGTTTCGGAGCAGACAAAAAAAAGAGAGGAGATTGAGCGGGAGATTGCATTTTTAGACAAGCAACTGGCTGCCAACAAATCAAGACAACTCTCAAGCACAAAGGAGCTCAATTTTATACAGAGGAAGATCACAAATAGGAAAAAACTGCTGCAACAGATTGAGCAGGAGATAAAGGTGATTGAGTCCAGCACAGGAGAGAGAGAGAGAGAGGTAGAACGTCTTTCAAAAGAGTTGGAGTCATTAAAGAAAAACTATGCACATCTGGTTTACAATGCATATAAATACAGAGACCGTACTGTCTGGATACTTTATGTGCTTGCAAGCGACAACATTGAGCAAGGTTACAGAAGGTGGAGTTATCTTAAAAACTACTCAGGAGCCATACGTCAAAACGCTACGGCAATTAAAGAAAAAAACAGCAAGCTTGAAGTAGAGATTGGCATCCTGACCAAAACCAGGGAACAATCTTTGAAGATGAAGAATCAGAGAGAGCAGGAGAACAGATCTCTTCTACAGGAAGAGAAAAGCGCGAAGGACATTATAACTCAACTGTCAAGAAGAGAGAGAGAATTCAGACAGCAGCTGACAGCAAAAAGAAAAGAAATTGAGCGCCTTAACCGTGAAATTGAACGTATTCTTGCAGAAGCAGCTAAAGCTAAAAAGAGCTCCGATTACAAAAATACCGAAGCGGACAGAGTACTCTCCGATAAATTTGAAAACAACAAAGGCAGACTTCCCTGGCCAGTTAAAGAGGGGGTAATTATTGACCAGTTTGGCCAGCACAACCATCCGGTATTCAAGAATATAAAACTGCCTTTTAACAACGGAGTAACTATCTCAACCAATCTGAATGCCCAAGCTCTGGCGGTTTTTGACGGCATTGTCAAGCAGATACTGGTCATGCCGGGATATAATCAGTGTGTGCTTGTCCAGCACGGTAACTTCTATACTTTCTACACTAAACTTGACAGAGTGAGTGTTAAGAGCGGAGATGCCGTAAAGACAGGACAGGTTCTTGGAACTCTTGCCGAGGCGGAGGGCAACTCAGCCATTCACTTCCAGCTATGGAGCGGAACGGTAAAACAAAACCCGGAGCACTGGTTGCTAAAGTAACACTCTCAGGTACCTGTTAATCTATTAATAAATAAAGCTGCTGCCTCCGATAAACTCCCTCATTACCGAAGTCGGAGGAATAAGTGCAATTTCCCAAGGTTGAAGTTCCTGAATATAGGAGAGAAATTTTAAGAGTCTTATGCTCTCTGTTGATGCAGGAGAGTTTGAAGGAATCCTTCTTAAAAGCGGCTCAGCATAATATTTTAGCAAAGGAAGTTCATAAATAAGTGCCGAATTGAACATAATATCGGCATTCTCCTGAAAAGGAAAGATGTTATTCAACTCTCCCCTGCGTACACTGGCCCAACGAAGAATTGTTGCCTCCGGTGACATCCCTCTAAAGCTTCCATCTCTTACAATTCTCCTTATCAAACGACAATCCGATGTTGAAATGTTGTTGTTTTCATCAAGAGATTGCGACGTAAGTGCAGATGCATAAATCTTAAAAATTCTGTCAGGCTCAATATGAGAGGTAAGACGGGGGTTTAGGCCATGTATTCCCTCCATAATAAGAATATCTTTCTCCCCAAGGGAAAGCGTATCACCTCTGAAGACTCTTTTACCCTGAGTAAAATCAAATTTTGGAAGTTCTACTGTTTTACCTGCAAAGAGGTCATTAAGCTGGTCATTAAGAAAATCAACATCCATTGACTCAAGCACCTCAAAATCAAAATTTCCGTCTTTGTCAATTGGGGTCTTATCCCTGTCAACAAAGTAATTATCCATCTCAATAATTACCGGATTTAGCCCCAGTACCTTAGCCTGAAGAGCAACCCTCTTTGAGGTAGATGTCTTGCCACTACTTGACGGACCCGCTATCAGTACAAGCTTTACCTTGTCTCTTCTTTTGAATACTTCGTCGGCGATTGCCGCGTATTTTCTTTCATGAAGAGCCTCTGAAATATGAATTAAATCTCTGGCTTTTCCATCAATAATTGCGTGATTAAGAGCGCCTATTCCCCTCACTCCCAATATGCTGCACCAGTCAGAATACTCTTTGAAGACGTCAAATAGTTTGTATTGATAAGGAGTGTGTATTATTTCATAAGGTGAGTTAATTGAAGGCGACCTCACAAGCAACCCTCTGCCGAAAGATTCAAGATCCCAGGCTGACAAAGCGCCTGTTGAGTCTACAAGGGGTCCGTAATAGTGATCCGGATATCCATCAAGAAAATAAACTGTGGTAAAAAATTTACCCCGCAGTTCATGAAGGAGCGCCTTTTCATGCCTGTTATTGGCTCTGAACATTCTTACAGCCTCTTCGGTTCTGATTTTCTGTCTTGTGAAAGGAAGGTCTGCCGCAACCAGTTCCATCATACGCCTCTTTACAGAGGCAACCTCCTCTTCGCTCATAACAACAGCCTTTGGTGTCCCATCCTCCTCAGGTTCCAATTCTCTTATTTCGGCATACATGCCATTCTGAAGATTGTAGTCAATTACAAGTGAATATTCGGGATAGAGCTCATAAACAGCTTTTTGAAGAACAAAATTTAAAGATCTAATATATGTACGTGAGCCATCAGGATGGCTGAAGTCAATAAATTGTATAGTATGAGATATGTAAATCTGAAATGAGAGCTCCTTAAGCTGGTTATCAACAACGGCGGCAATAACAGGCCAGCGAAGATTTACGCCGCACTGCTTTGCAAATTGTCTCAATGTTGTTCCCGGCTCACAATTAAATGTCTTTTTCAGATTTTCACAATATACCTTTATCATAATTTTCAGTTTTTTCAATATACAAAATTTAAAGATAACATCCTGTAACAGATTCAGAATTTGCCCTTATCTGCTCAGGAGTACCCTGCGCAACAATTTTACCGCCCTTCTCTCCCCCCTCCGGTCCAAGGTCAAAAATATAATCAACAGATTTTAGCACATCAAGATTGTGTTCAATAATCATAACTGTATTTCCCTGGTCGGTAAGCTTCTGTAAAACCTCAAGCAAAACACGCACATCTTCAAAATGGAGTCCGGTTGTGGGTTCGTCAAGTATATATAAAGAGTTTCCTGTTCCTCTTTTTGAAAGCTCGGTGGCCAGTTTTACCCGCTGACTTTCACCTCCGCTAAGGGTGGTTGAAGGCTGTCCCAGTTTAACATAGCCAAGCCCTACCTCTTCCAGAGCTTTAATTTTTTGCACAATAGATGGGATGTGCTCAAAAAATCGAAGTGCCTGAGAGATTGTCATTTCAAGAACATCGTAAATATTTTTGCCTCTGTATTTAACAGCAAGTGTGTCGGCAAGATATCTCTTGCCGTTACACTCCCTGCAGTGTATATGAACCGCAGGCAGAAAATTCATCTCAATCATCTGCAGCCCCGCACCACGGCACTCTTCACATCTGCCTCCCTTAACGTTAAACGAAAACCTGCCCGACTTAAAGCCTCTGATTTTGGCATCATTTGTCTCGGTGAAAAGTTTTCTAATATCTGCAAAGACATTAGTATATGTTGCCGGGTTGCTTCTTGGAGTACGGCCTATTGGCGATTGATCTATCTCAATGAGTTTGTCAATATTGTCTATCCCTTTAATTGCTTTATAGGGTAGTGGCTTGTAAAGTGCATGATAAAAATGTCTGCTCAAAATTGGCATCAAAGTCTCAGAGATGAGTGAGGATTTACCGCTGCCGCTTACTCCGCTTATACCTATAAACAATCCCAATGGAATCTTCAAATCTGTCTCCTTAAGATTATTCCCGGATGCGCCTGTGAGTTCAAGATATTTCCCGTTTCCCTTTCTTCTTTTTTCGGGAATAACAAATTTCTTGGCCCCTGTCAAATAGTCAAGTGTGAGTGAATTATATCCTTTGACCTCTTCCGGAGACATGTTTTTAATTGTTCCCGGCTCTCCGGAAAATAGAAGTTTACCTCCCTTATCTCCCGCTCCCGGGCCCAAATCAATAAGCCAGTCTGCAGCTGTCATCATCTCTTCATCATGCTCGACAACCATTATTGAATTGCCCTCATCCCTTAGTTTTTTAAGTGACTCGATGAGTTTTATATTATCTCTCTGATGTAGGCCAATACTAGGCTCATCAAGTATATAAAGCACGTTTACAAGCTTTGACCCTATCTGGGTTGCAAGTCGTATTCTCTGGCTCTCGCCTCCGCTCAGACTTCTGGTGCTTCTATCAAGAGATAGATAATTAAGACCAACATCTTTAAGAAACCCTATTCTGTCTTTAAGTTCCTTTATTATATCTCTGGCTATGGTTCGCTCTCTCAGTGCCAGCCTATTAGGTAACGTATCTGTCCAATCGGCCAGGTGGTCAATATCCAATGACGAAATTTCCGCAATATTTTTTGAGTCAATTTTGAAATTCAGAGACTCCTCCTTAAGGCGGGTGCCTTTACAAAGCGGGCAAAGAATCTCTTCAGTAAAGCGCTCCTTTTTCTGGATAAGATCATCGCTATCCTTGTCGCTCTGTTCAATCATTGCGATTACTCCAGAAAAGCTAAGCATATGAGAAGAGGCACCGCGTGTAACCCTTATGAGCTCATCAGAACCGTAAATTATCAGATTAATGGCATCTTCAGGAATATCTTTGATAGGATCATTTAACGAAAATTCATATTTTTTGGCAATCCCCTCCAGCTGACTAAAAAGTAGCGTATCTCTTTTAACGCCAATAGGGGTTATGCCTCCTGTGGCAATAGATTTTGAGTTGTTGGGAATAATCTTTGAGAGATCGGCCTTAGAGATCATTCCAAGTCCTTTGCAGTGAGGGCAGGCACCTTGTGGAGAGTTAAACGAAAAGGTGTGGGGAGCAGGTTCTGGGTAAGAGATTCCGCTAACAGGGCACATAAGGTGTTTGCTGAAATACCTCAAGTCTTGTCTATCAGCATCAAGTATTGCAATAGTTCCCTTTCCCTGATATAGGGCTGTCAAAACTGATTCTCTGATTCGTTTTTCTCCGGAGGCATTTGGTAGTAATTTGTCAATTACAAGCTCTATGAAGTGTGATTTATATCGGTCCAGAGGTTTTATGTTTGCAAGATCAAAAAGTTCCCCGTCAACCCTCACTTGTTGGTATCCTTTTCTGACAAGCCCTTCGAACAAGTCTCTGTAATGACCCTTTCTACCCTTGACAAGGGGAGCCAGTAAAAGGGAGCGCCTACCCTCAAACTCACTCATAATCAATGATACTATCTGTTCGTCGGAATATTTAACCATCTCTTGCCCGGTTTCAGGAGAGTAGGCTTTGGAGGCTCTGGCGTAGAGCAGCCTTAAAAAGTCATAAATTTCTGTTATTGTTCCAACTGTCGAACGGGGGTTTTTCCCGGTAGTCTTTTGTTCAATGGCAATAATAGGGCTTAAACCGGTTATTGAGTCAACATCAGGCCTCTCCAGGACACCCATAAACTGCCTTGCATAGGCAGAGAGGGTATCCATATATCTCCTCTGACCCTCGGCAAAGATGGTGTCAAAAGCAAGAGATGACTTTCCGCTTCCGCTCAATCCCGTCACAACAACGAGTTTTTCGGAAGGGATTGTTACATCTGCATTTTTTAGATTGTTAACCCTTGCACCTATTACCTCAATTGCCATTTTTAATTCTCCCTGAAGCCCTTTTTGGGAATCTGTACAGTGTAGGTTCTGCGTTGTTTGTTCTCCAGTTTATTTGATCTTATCCACTGATTATAAATCTTAATCATCTTAAAGTTGGTCCCGTGTGATATTGCAAAATCACTCCAGTTCTCAATAGCGCCTGTAACATTTACTGTTTCATATTCCAACGGTTTGAAAAGGTCCTCCTTTTTAAGGTTAAACCCATATATTCCAGGATTTTCCATGACTGTCTTAAATGCCAAAGCACGAAATACATACCGGCCGGTCTCCTCTACAAACTGTGTCTCAAAATAGTTTTGCTGAGACTGAATTCCTATTCTGTATCTCACATTACTAAGCCCTGTATTGTATGACGCCGCGGCCATAGCCCAAGAGCCGAATTCGGCACGTGCTTTTCTAAAGTATGCTGCAGCTGCCCGGGTAGATTTTTCTATGTTGTATCTCTCATCTATTTCGTTATCCACAACAAGGCCGTACTCTCTTGCTGTCGTAGCAAGAAACTGCCAGTATCCGGCCGCTCCCGCAGGTGAAACTAAAGGCTGCAGAGCACTTTCAGCAATGCAGAGGTAGTAGAAATCTTCCGGTATAGCCTCCTCCCTGAGTATATCTTTTATCACCTTCCCATATCTGTTGTCAAGCTGAAAAATAAAGATCATTGTTCCGTGCAGGTAACTTAGTGTTGTAACCTCTCTCTGCAGTGACTCCCTAACATCAAAGTAATTAAGAGGAACCTCTTCTCCGGCAAACGATATTTGACTAGGAATTGGAGGTAGTTTAATATCCTGTACAAACTCCCCGCTTTTTTCAAAAACTGTAGAATTGTCCTGAGAGCCTCCGTTTGTACAGAATGTCAGGAATGGTACCAGAATCAGAAGAAATCTGAAATTAATTTTATTCATATCAATATGGTTTGTGCTATTCGTATCTCAAAAATGGATTTGTATTTTTTTCGTTTGCGATTGTAGTTGCCGGCCCGTGTCCGGGATAAACAGAATAGTCATCGCCCAGTTTTATGATTTTCCCAAGAAGGGATTCCATAAGTTGATCGTAATCACCCCCTGGCAAATCTGTTCTGCCAATGCTACCCGCAAAGAGAGCATCTCCGGTAATAACAAACTTGTCTGTCTCACTGTAAAAAGAGACTCCGCCCCTTGTATGTCCGGGGGTAGTCATAACCTTAAGGAGAGAGTTTCCGAATTTTAGTTCATCTCCGTCATTAAGGTCAACGGTATCCAGTGAAGGCGCTTCTACATTATATCCAAACATATTGCTGTACTGAACAGCTCTCTCAAGATGAGGCTTGTCATCGGGATGAATATATGTCTTGACATTCCATTTTTGCGATACAAAGGCGTTGCCCATGATGTGGTCAAAGTGGCCGTGTGTATTGAGCAGCATAACCGGCTTAAGAGAGTTTTCTAACACGAATTTCTCAAGCCTGCTCTTCTCGCTTTCGCTGTAACATCCGGGGTCAACAATCACGCACTCGCAGGTATCATCCCACAGAATATACGTGCACTCCCTGAGATCGTTAAAATAAAATGTTTTTAATTGCATTTTTTCTTATTTATTTTTATAATTACTTATCTTCTATACCACTTAACATAGGAACAAACTTATAGTCTCCATGTTCACTTTTTGTGAATTCCTCCTCTGAAATTCTGTCCACTACTACCATTCTCTGCGTACCTGTACCAACGGGAATAACCATTCTCCCTCCTATAGCAAGTTGTTTGAGAAGCTCGTTTGGAATCTCAGGTGCCCCACAGGTTATTAGAATTCCCTTAAATGGGGCAAATTTGGGTAAACCGGCAAATCCATCCCCAAAATACAAAAGTGGGTTGTGATACTCCAGCCGGGCCAGATTTTTCTGAGCCAGCATATAAAGCGCCTTCTGTCTCTCTATACTATAAACCCTGTAACCCATCTCAGCAAGCACTGACGTTTGGTATGCACAACCTGTACCAATTTCAAGAACCTTATCAAATTTTGCCGCTTTTTGCGACAGAAGATGGGTTTGCATGGCAACCGTATATGGTTGTGAGATTGTTTGTTTAGCTCCGATTGGCAAAGGTTTATCAAGGTATGCAAGATTATCAAGGCCATGATCTACAAACATATGCCTTGGAACCTTGTTCATTGCATCTATTACCCGGGGGTCGAACTCGAATTTTGACAGTAATTGCGAAAGAAGCTGTTTGCGCCTCCCTTTGTGTTGTAAAGTATCAAACATAGGGCAAAATTACTAAAAGATTTTCTTAATTTTGCAGTAGAGAGATCCCTCTGAATATCAAAAAAAATATAATTATGCATGTCGCAATAGCCGGAAACATCGGAAGCGGGAAAACCACGCTAACAAAATTACTTTCAAAACATTACAATTGGGATGCAAAATATGAAACGGTTGACAACAACCCCTATCTTGCAGACTTTTACAATGATATGCAAAGATGGTCCTTCAATCTTCAGATTTTTTTCCTTCAGGAGCGTTTCAAAGGTATAGTAGAGATAGAACGGGACCAAAACGATGTAATTCAGGACAGAACCATTTATGAGGATGCAAGAATTTTTGCTCCTAACTTGCACAGTATGGGTCTGATGAGCACAAGAGATTACGAAAACTACAACTCTCTTTTTGATTTGATGTTATCACTGGTTAAGCCACCCGATTTGCTAATATATTTACGCTCTTCTATCCCAAACCTTGTTTCTCAAATTCATAAAAGAGGCCGCGAATATGAAAGTGGCATCAGAATAGATTATCTCTCGGGACTTAACGAGAGATATGAAAAATGGATTGGTGAATATAAAGATGGTAAGGTGCTTATAATTGATGTTGATGAAATCAAGTATGAGGACCGTACCGAAGATCTCAGGCATGTAATTGACAGAGTAGATGCCCAGCTTCACGGTATCTTTTAGAGAGCTTCCTTCTTAAACTCTTTAATGGCACTCCCCAGCGCCTCCCAGTAACCTTCGTTTCTGTTTATTCCCTCTAGCGAGAAGAGGCACACACCCTGTGATCCTCCGCTTTTGGCATACGCGAAAAACTCCGGAATTCTATCCTTTGGCACATGACCCACAAAGAGGCCGGAACAGAGAGCAGCAGGATTGCCTGCGGCCATAAGTGCTTCTACCCCCTCTCTGGTAGCTGTCTCTACCATAGGATCTTCCCAACTGTAGAATTTATGATATATCATAGGGAAAATAATGTCGATATTCCTGAAGTTTACCCAATCTTGTCTTACAAGTTTTTTGGACTCCTCCGGTGATGCAAAGACGGCAGCAGTAGCTACTTTCCCGTGCGATTTAATCTCTTTGCACAATTCACTTGCAAAAGAGGAGAGAACATCCCAGCGGTATTGCATCCATTCCTTATTTGATGTAGGATCCTCCAGTTCAACCGGATCAATTCCGGCTTGAGTTTTAAAGTTCTCTCTGCAAACTTCACAATAACAGAAATCCCACAAAGGATATACTTTATCCTGAACAACTCCTCTTGACTCATGCAGTCCGTATGGAAGTATTGCATCGGGGTATCTTATAAAATCAAGGTGAACACCGGCAAGGCCCTCAATTTTCGCAAGTTCGGCAACTCTATCCTTCATATACTCCAACGCTTCGGGGCGGGAAGGGCATATCCACCTGTAGTGCTCTCTATTGTATAGTTTTATATCAAGACAGGACTCCCCCTGAGCATTTACCTGATACCATTCAGGGTGAGCATTCCTTAGACTCATCTCGGTTCTGTTTGTTGTCCAGATCCAGGCGTGTAGCTCAATGTTGTGTTTTTTTGCAAATGGCAAAGCTATCTCAATAATCTTTATGGCTGCACTGTCTCTGAAACTGGTTGAGTCACCTAAAACCTCCGGGTAGCCCCCGTGGCATTCAAGAATTATGGCATCGATGCCTGCTTCTGCAGCCTTTCCAAACATATTTTCCCATTCCAGATCTGTCATGGTTGTTTTACCCGACATCCAGGCCCAAACTTTTTTACTGAGATCAGGCTTCAATTCTTTTTTGATCGTGCACCCCTGTGGTACAAAAGCAAGCAGTGCAAAAGCCACTGCGAAAAGTTTAAGCATTAATTTCAGTTTTTCCATAATTATCTGTTTTAAAGAGATTCCTTATTCTACTGAAGGAGACCTGTGAGCTCACGTATCTCCTGCTTTGCCTTCTTCCACCTTGGGATATCAATTTTCGGCCCGATTACCTCAACCACTTTAGCTGCTACGATTGAACCAACATCTCCGCAATCTTTCAATGAGAGCCCGTTGGAATGAGCAAAAAGAAATCCCGCAGCATAAAGATCTCCGGCTCCTGTTGCATCTATTGTGTCTGCAGGCCAAGCCTCAATGTAGTGATATTCGTCACCACTTTTAATCATCGAACCATCTTTCCCAATTTTCACAATGGCAATGTCGCACATTTTCGCAATCTCATCGAGTGCCTCTCTTGGCGGTCTGTTTGCAAATACCTGAGCCTCGGTTTCATTGGCAAAGACAATATCAACATAGTTCTTTATTATGTCATGCAAAAAGGCAAAATTGCTCTCAACCACATTATAACTGGCCATATCTATCGAAATTATCATACCCGCCTCTTTAGCAAGTTCTACTGCTCTACGCACAAGGTCTTGATTTTGTACCAGATAACCCTCAATGTGAAAATAGTCATATCCTGCAAACTGCTCCGGCTTAAGATCTTCGGGAACCAGTTCAATTGCGGCACCCAGATATACGGCAAATGTTCTCTCGGCGTTGGGAGCGGTGATAAATACCATTGCCCTGCCGGAGGCTGCTTTGCCAGTAAAAAGTATTGATTGTATTCCGTTCCTTGCCTGCTCTGACTTGAACAGTGAGCCCAACTCATCGTTTCCCACCTTGCCGATAAAGGTTGAGGGCATCCCAAGAACTGCCGTAGCTGTAATAGTGTTAGCTGCTGAGCCTCCAGCCACGTACTGCACCCCCATAGGTTTGAGTGTTTGCCAAATCTTTTCTCCGGTCTCCCTGTCAACATGCTGCATACTACCCTCTGGCAGGTGAAACTGCTCAAGAAGTGAATCATTTTCCAAAACTGCCAGGATGTCAGTCAGGGCATTGCCTATTCCCAATATTGATTTCACGTCAATTATTTTTATGATTTAAATATAACTTAAAATATTCATTTTATCCTTTGCAATACGCAATCGCTGCCTTTGCAAGAATCTCCATGGGATTTACCAAATCTACCGGGATATCTTTTCTATCCAGTACAAGCGGTATCTCTGTACATCCTGCAATAATAACCTCTGCCCCCCTCTTAGTTAATCTATCGGATATCTCTTTGAGAAGCTTTTTTGGTTCCTTTTTGTAACCGGCTTTAACACCTCTTTTTCCGTAAACGGCCTCCATAACCAAATCCTGCTGCTCCTTTTCTGTAGGTAAGAGTACCTCCAGTCCCAGATTTTCAAGACTCCTCTGATACAGTTTTGTTCTGACAGTACCGGTAGTTGCCAGTACTCCAATCTTTTTTACAGGCATATCCTTAATATATTTTGAAGTCAGTTCAATCATATTAAGGATTGGAAGTGAGGAGTATTTATTAATTTCCGCAATATAATAATGAGCTGTATTACAAGGTATAATAACAACATCTGCTTTTGCCTTTTCCAAAAGTTTCATACCTTTTATCAGATATAAAAGTGGTGATTCTCCGTTCTCAACAATGTTAAGAGTTCTATCGGGAATTTGGGGGTAGTTGAAAATGACTACAGGTATGTGATCCTGATCTTTTTTAACCTTTGTATTCTTGATAATGAGGTTAAAAAGGTATGAGGTAGCCTCAGGTCCCATACCTCCGAGAATTCCCAGAGTTTTTATACTTTTCATTTAATATGCAGATTTTAAGCGGAAAAAGGTTCTGCGTGCAAAGTTCATATTTTTTTGTAGGTTTGCAAAAATTTTCAAATTGATGACAATCTGTTACACCCTGTCCCAATTTTATGATGCAATATCTTTAGTGCCAAAAGGTTATGAAGTAGGGTTTGTTCCAACAATGGGAGCGTTGCATCAGGGGCATATCTCTCTTGTAAACAGAGCAGCAGCGGATTGTAAAATTGTTGTAGTTAGCATTTTTGTTAACCCCACCCAGTTTAATAACCCTGCAGATCTTGAAAAATACCCGCGTACATTAGAGAATGATTGTGAAATGCTTGAAAAAGCAGGAGCCACAATAGTTTTTATTCCGTCTATTGAAGAGATCTACCCGCAAAAAGATAACAGAATATTTGATTTAGGTGGATTGGACAGTAATGGAGAGGGACCACACAGACCGGGACATTTTAACGGTGTTGCACAGGTAGTCACCCGTCTTTTTGATATTGTAGAACCCAAATTTGCCTATTTTGGAGAGAAAGACTTTCAACAGCTGGCAATAATCAGGTATTTCAGCAAAAAGCTGAATTATCCTCTTTCAATAGTTTCATGTCCAACGGTCCGAGAGAGTGACGGTTTGGCAATGAGCTCCAGAAATTTACTGCTTACACCCGAACATAGGAAAGTAGCGCCCGCTATATACAAAACACTAAAAAAAGCTGCAAAGATTGCAACGGCACAAAATTTGTCCCAAATTTGCCCTGCACCTCAAGAGCTGACAAAGTGGGTAATCTCTGAGATTAACTCAGAGCCTCTGCTAAAAACCGAATATGCCGAAATTGTTGACTCAATTTCCCTGTGTCCGGTTAAGAGTTGGGATGAAGCTGATGAAATACAACTATGTACAGCTGTTTTTGCAGGTGCAGTCCGATTAATTGATAATATAAAACTTAAGTGAGATGTTGTTAGAGCTGATGAAGTCAAAAATACACCGAGCCCGTGTAACTGAAGCTAACCTTAATTACATTGGTAGTGTAACTATAGACGAAGATCTGATTGAAGCGGCCGGGCTCTATATAAATGAAAAGGTTTCAATTGTCAATATTGACAACGGCGAGCGGATAGAGACATATGTGATAAAAGGTGACAGAGGTAGTGGTAAGATAGGAATTAACGGAGCTGCTGCACACAAATTTTCTGTAGGACATCTCATAATTATTATGGCCTATGCACATATGACTCCGGAAGAGGCATTGGTCTTTAAACCGAAGGTAATATTCCCCGACTCTGAAACAAATAAGCTGGTATAATCAATTTCGTAATGAAGCAACGCCTCATTTCAGCCATAAAATATATACTACTGTTTGCAGCAGCCATAGTTCTTTTATGGTTCTCGTTCCGAGAGGTAAAATGGAGTGATTTTACCGGGGGGTTAAAGAGCGCAAATTATACTTTGATTGCCATATCTATGGTTGTGAGCATAGCAGCATTCTGGCTTAGAGCTCTCAGGTGGAGAATGATAATGCTCCCCTTAAATTCAGGAGTTAAGCGCAGGGATGCATGGGATGGGATAAATATCGGCTACATTACAAACTTTGCAGTTCCTCGTGCAGGAGAGTTTGCCAGATGTGGCGTAATAACCAGAAAAACCGGCCTCTCATTTGAAAAAGTTGCCGGCACAGTTGTCCTTGAGCGGAGTGTTGACCTCCTTTCACTTGCGGTGTTATCAACTGCAATTTTTGTTTTACAGTGGAGCAGATTCGGCAACTTTATTGACAACCAGATTTTTTCTGCTTTTGGTGATAGATTCTCCGGTGGATTAGGTATTGTTGCCGTGACAATTTTATCTGCTTTTGCCATATTCTTTTACATAGTTTATCTATTCAGAAAAAAACACCCCGTGTTCAGAAAGATCGCTGATATTGTTAAGGGTGTTCTGGCAGGTATTGTTTCAGGTTTTCGAATGAAACAGAAATGGCTTTTTATAATTTATACCATTTTAATTTGGATTTGCTACTGGCTCATGAGTTACACCACTATACTCGCCTTCCCTTTAGTGGAGGGACTTGGCGTTTCTGATGCCCTTTTTCTGATGGTGATAGGCGGATTCGGCTGGGCTATACCAGTTCAGGGCGGTATAGGTGCATACCACTTTATAATTTCACTTGCGCTTGCAACCATATACGGAATAGATCAGACTACAGGCGTTGTGTTTGCCACTATTTCTCACGGTTCTCAGGCACTTACAATGATAGCTTGCGGAGCTGTCTCTCTTATAAGCTTCTCGTTTTTTAAGGGTAAAAGTCAGTTGCCTTAATATAATTTTTTATACATTTGCGTTACTTAAACGGGATGTTGAATATCAAAGAGAAATTTACGTTGCTTTTACACAATACCGGAGCTCTATTTGCTCTGGTCGTATTTCTAATTTTTAACCCCTTCCCTACTCATCTCAGATCACAAAACGCCGAAGCTGAACAAGAGGTATATCTGATTATCTCCTCCTTTAATCCGGACACCAAAAGGACAATGGATTTTATAAACGAATTTGAATCAGCACTAGGAACAGATTATAAAGAATATGCAATTGTACTTATTGAGGACCTGGGGGCTAAAAACTTTAACGAAGAGGCATATCTGTGGAAAGGAAGAGTCGCTTCTTTACTTAGAAAATACGAAAACAAAAAGTTACGTGCAATCATCGCAATAGGTCAGGAGGCATGGGCAGCTCTACTGGCACAGGACTCTCTTCCGGCCGATGTACCCATATTCGGTGAATATATGAGTAATAACGGGATTGAATTACCGCTAACAACAGTAGATGAAACCTGGCAGCCCGAATGGGTAAATATGTCACGTAAGGCCAGGAGAAAAGCAATTGCGGGAGGAATATTAAATCAGTACATCCCAAGAAGAAACATCGATCTTATTCTAAGTTTTTATCCCGAAACAAAAAATATTGTATTTCTTTCTGACAATACTTACGGAGGATTGTCCATGAAGGCTCTCTTCAAAAGGGACATGAACGAAGTTCCTAACGTGAATTATTTGTTTTTGGATAGCCGGGAGTTGCATTTCAATGAAATTCTCCAATCGATTAAGGTGCTCCCGCAAAACACTGCAATGCTCATAGCAACCTGGAGAGTTAACAAAGATGGCCAATATTTTCTGGGCAATTCTCTTGAAGAGCTTATTTCGGCAAATCCTAACCTTCCGGTATTCACAATGTCAGGAACAGGGCTCGGTTCCGGAGCAATTGGAGGATTCATTCCAAATTACGGTCAGCACGCAAAAAAGATTGTAAGTCTTATTGAGTCGTATGCTAAAGGAGACATAGATTCCGTCAGATTCAATACATCCGGTGGCTCATATCAATTTGATCAGCGCCTTCTGGAAAAACTGAAGATTAATAAAGGGATGTTACCCCCGGAAAGCACCTTAATTAATGCTAAAGACCCTAGATTAACCAGGTACAGAAACTATCTGATTCTGGTCTCCTCTGTAACTGTGATCCTTGCAATATTTATGATTACTCTCTTTATTATGTACTCCAGAAACAAACGTCTCCGGAAGCATCTGGAAGAGAACAGGCAAGAGCTTATAGAGGCAAAAGAGAGGGCAGAGGAGAGCGACCACCTGAAGTCTGCATTTCTTGCAAACATGAGTCACGAGATCAGAACGCCTCTAAATTCAATAGTGGGTTTTTCAAATCTTCTGATATCTGACGATTACACAACAGAGCAGAGGATAGAGATGAACAAAGTAATTGCCCAGAACTCAGAATTGCTCTTAACACTCATAACAGACATACTTGATATTTCTGGCCTTGAGACAGGAAAGCTAAATTTTGTTTTTCGTACCGTTGAGGTGAACTCACTCTGTGAACAAGTCCTTGCCACAACAACCCATTTGAGAAAAGCCTCTATCGATTACAGATTTGAATCCAATCTAAAATCCTGCGAAATTAACACCGATGTCCACAGATTATCTCAGGTTCTGTTAAACTTACTCACTAATGCCAATAAATTTACACAGCAGGGGGAGATAGTTTTAAAATACGAACTAAATGGTAATCACCTGCTTTTTTCAGTAAGTGATACCGGCAGCGGTATCCCGGAAGAGCAACACAAAAAGCTGTTTGAAAGATTTGGAAAACTTAACACATTCTCACAAGGTGCCGGTCTTGGGCTTGCAATCTCAAAGCAGATAATTACCAACCTGGGCGGAAAGATCTGGATTGATCCTGAATACAGAGAGGGTGCAAGGTTCTGCTTTACCCATCCCATTTTACCGAGATCAAACAATACAGCCTAATACTTTGAACTATTCAAAATATATTATTAACAGTAATAATCATTTTTCGCAATGTCATTTTTAAGAGTCTTGGTTTGTATTCTCTTTCCCCCTCTGGCAGTCATCGATTACGGTTGCGGTTCGGTTTTAATCGTTTTTCTTCTTACTCTTGCCGGGTGGGTTCCCGGAGTAATTGCCGCGCTTATAATTGTTAACCGAAATAGGTATTAAAGAGTTATGAATAGACAATTCATAATATTTGCGATTCTTTGTATTGCATTTTCGGCATATTCCTGTAAATCTGCCAAAGTTGCCAATGACCGACACTATTATGAAGTTAAAAAGGTTGTTGACGGAGATACATTCTGGATTGATGATGGCTCTCCAAAAGGGGCAAAGATTCGCCTTATAGGTGTTGACGCCCCCGAATCAAGGCGCACAGGCAGAAAAGAGATAGGATTCTATGGAAAAGAGGCCAAAAAGTTTCTTGAGTCTTTTTTGCTGAGCAAGAGAGTGAGACTCGAGTACGATGTGAACATGTATGATCAGTACATGAGAATTCTTGCTTATGCCTATCTTGAAGACGGAACATTTCTCAATGCATATTTGGTAGAGAACGGTTACGCAATGGTATTAACTGTACCTCCAAACGTTAAACATGCTCAACTGTTTCTCAAGTTGCAGCAAAACGCCAGAATACGAAACAAAGGTTTGTGGGGAAAAACGAACCATTGAATTGTTTTTTTGGGTAAATTTGGTTTATTCTAACCAAAAAAACCATCACAATGTCAAATTTCAGGATTTTTATCTGCATGCTACTGCTGTTGGGATACGGGGAGTACTCGTTTGGACAGCAAGGTGTTGACTCAGGCAAAAAAGGATGGAAACTCATCTGGCAGGATGAGTTCAACGGCAAAAAGCTTGATGAATCAAAATGGAATGTTCTGACCAGAGAGACAAGCAAACATGAAGAACTCCAGTACTACGTACCCGATGAGGTATATCTCCAAGAGGGAAGTTTAAGAATAAGAAGCAGGGTAAGAGACTACGGCAATAAGAAATTTACAAGCGGAAGGCTTGACACCAAAGATAAGCTGGCCATCACATACGGACGGTTTGAGATTCGGGGAAAGCTGCCTGTTGGAAAAGGGCTATGGCCTGCATATTGGCTCTATCCCCAGAACAGAGACTGGATGATGGAGTACATTATGAAACAGGCTGTTGAGGCAGGCAGAGAGAGATCTATTCCCGAACTTCGACCATGGTATACTGAAATTGACATTATGGAGTTTCTTGGACACGAACCTAATATAGTCTACGCAACATTTCACTACACCTCCTTCAAGGGAGAGGGCAGATCATCATCTTCAACCTACCGTGGGACAGTAAACTATGGCGATGACTTTCACATTTATGTCCTTGAGTGGGAACCAGACGAAATAAGATGGTATTTAGACGGTGAACTTATCCACACTGCAAAGGAGGGAGTACCACATACTGACCACTTCTTAATTATTAACACCGCAATTGGCGGAACCTGGCCGGGCAATCCCGATTCTACTACAGTATTCCCACAGTTTCACGATGTAGATTATGTGAGAGTTTATCAACGGGAATGAGCTTTTTAAAAAGGAAAAACTTCAACTTAAAACTATAAACTATGGAAAACTTCTTCAACTTAGTAAAATCATTTATCCTAAGCCCAAAGGAGGCTTGGGAGAGAGAAAAGGACAAAGAGATTGAAAGCTCATCGCTTATTGTCAGCTATATAGTCCCTCTCGCATTGATTCCTGCTATCAGCTCATTTATTGGTTATGGGTTAATAGGCATTAATGTGGGGTTCTTTGGTAGGGTCGCCAGCATAAGTCTGGGTATTAATTACGCCCTCACATCTTTCGTAGGAGCAATAGTGGGAGTATATCTAAGTGCTTGGGTTATTCAGATGCTTTCAACCAAGTTTGGAACCACAATAACCATGAACAAAGCTGTTGCACTTGTAAGTTACTCATATACACCAATGCTTGTTGCCGGAATATTTTATATAATCCCTTCTCTATCTATACTTGCACTTGCCGGCTCTCTTTATACATTGTATGTGCTGTATATAGGCCTTGTCCCAATGACAGGGGTAAGTGAGGAGAAAAAGACAAGCTTCTTCATTACTACTCTTGTTGTAATGATTGGTGTTTACATTGTACTAACGCTGGTTTTGGAAGCAATATTTACCTCATTCGGGCTTACGATGAGTGCTTTCATTTAAAAAATATAAATCTTTTTATTTGATGCCTCCTTGCCGATTATTGCTTATTTTTTGAAAGAAACTTTAGCCATTCAATATAATTAATACAGTTATTTGCAAAAATGATTACAGAATGAAACCTTCTAAAAGGCTTTGCAGGTAATGGTTTTGTTAATTTTTCCATTTTTAGTATTGCATATTTCAAAAAAACTCTAACTTCGCTGCCGATATGAATACACGAATTAAATTTATGCTCTCACTGCTGCTACTCGGACTATTAAACCGGAGAGAGGGCATCTTGTATAAAAAGGCGTGAATTTTGAATTTTTAAATATACAGGCTGCCCTCAGAAGGGGCGGCCTTTTTTTATGCAACCAAATACTATGGAAAAGTTACATATTTTCGATACCACTCTCAGGGATGGTGAACAGGTTCCGGGATGTCAGCTAAACACAATAGAGAAGATTGAGATTGCAAGGGCTCTTGAGGCAATGCGGGTTGATATCATTGAGTGTGGCTTTCCAATATCGAGTCCCGGAGATTTCAATTCAATAGTTGAGATATCCAAAATAATAAAGGAATCAACAATATGTGCACTCACCAGAGCTGTCGAAAAAGACATTGATGTAGCTGCAGATGCCCTACATTACGCCAAAAGAAAGAGAATTCACACCGGAATAGGCACATCCGATATGCACATCCTCCACAAATTCAAATCAGACAGGGAGGACATTATAAAAAGGGCTGTTCATTGTGTTAAGTATGCGAAAAAATATGTGCAGGATGTAGAGTTTTACGCAGAGGATGCAGGCAGGACAGAGAATGAATATCTGGCAAGGGTAATTGAGGCGGTAATCACAGCAGGGGCAACAGTCGTAAATATTCCAGACACAACCGGTTACTGCACCCCTTATGAATACGGCGAAAAGATAAAATTTCTTGTCGAAAATGTTCCCAACATTCATAAAGCAATAATCTCTACACATTGCCACAACGACCTTGGAATGGCAACTGCAAACTCACTAACAGGAATTATTAACGGTGCAAGGCAGGTAGAGGTTACCATTAACGGAATCGGAGAGAGGGCTGGTAACACTGCACTGGAAGAGGTTGTAATGGCAATTAAAAGCCGTAAAGACATTCCGGTATATACAGACATCGAAACTAAATCAATTTATAAAAATTCCCGCCTTGTATCAACACTAATGAGAATGCCCGTGCAGCCCAACAAGGCAATCGTAGGAAGAAATGCCTTTGCCCACTCATCGGGAATACATCAGGACGGGGTGCTTAAAAACAGGGAGAGTTACGAAATTATTGACCCTGCTGATGTTGGAGTCAATGAATCTACAATTGCCCTGACAGCAAGAAGCGGTCGTGCAGCACTTAATCACCACTACAAAAGACTGGGAGTAGAACTTTCCAACCAGGAGTTAGACGAAGCCTATGATAAATTCCTCAAGTTGGCAGACTGTAAAAAGGATATTAATGACGACGACCTGAACATAATTGTTGGAGTTACCCGAACAAAACAGAATCAGAGAATCAGAATTAAATTCCTGCAGGTTGTCTGCGGCAAATCATCTGTTCCAATGGCTACCGTCAAATTGGTAATTGATGGGGAGGTTTGCTGCGCTACAAGCTCGGGAAACGGCCCTATAGACGCCTGTTTCAGCGCAATCAAATCTCTCATTCACAGAAAGATTACCCTTGAAGAGTTTCTGGTACAGGCAATAACCAAGGGCAGCGACGATGTTGGCAAGGTGCACGTACAAATTGAGAACCGAGGAAACATCTATTACGGATTTTCTGCCAATACCGACATAGTAACAGCCTCTGCAGAGGCCCTTGTAAATGCAGTATCCAAAATTTTGTAAAAAAAGAGAAGATATTTATGACTCCGAAAACAATATTTGACAAAATCTGGGAGAATCACATTGTGAAAGAGATTGATGGAGGCCCGTCAATTCTATATATAGACAGGCACTACATTCATGAGGTTACAAGCCCTCAGGCATTTTCGGGACTAAAACGAAGAGGCCTTAAGGTGTTCCGCCCCGGTAAGACATTTGCAACCTGCGACCACAATGTCCCAACCATAAATCAGCACCAACCCATTAAAGACCCTCTCTCGGCAATTCCAGTAGAAGAACTCAGAAAGAATACTGCCGAAAATGGTATCAAATATTTTCCACTTGGAGACCCTTCAAATGGTGTTGTCCACATAATTGGTCCCGAACTTGGCACTACTCAGTGTGGAATGACAATTGTTTGCGGTGACAGCCACACCTCTACACACGGAGCACTGGGTAATATTGCGTTTGGAATAGGCACAAGCGAGGTGGAGATGGTTCTTGCAACACAGACATTACTGCAGACAAAACCAAAGCAGATGCTCATAAAAGTTGATGGACAGCTCAAAAACGGCGTGGGAGCAAAGGATGTTATTCTTTACATTATTTCTTGCCTGGGTACCTCCGGCGGAACCGGCCATTTTTTGGAGTTTGGAGGCAGTACAATAGAACAACTCTCCATGGAGGAGAGGATGACTATCTGCAACATGAGCATAGAGATGGGGGCAAGAGGAGGGCTAATAGCACCTGACAACACAACATTTGAATACCTTAAGGGCAGAGAGTACTCTCCGGGCAGGAAAAAAATTAAGAAAGAGAAAATTGCAGAGCAAGGTGAAAAAGTAGAGCGAGGTGAAGTAAGAGACGAATGGAATAAAGCTGTTGAGAGCTGGAGCAAGCTTAAGAGTGACCCTGGTTGTAATTACGACTCAATTCACCTCTTTTCGGCAGAGGAGATAGAGCCAATGATTACATACGGCACAAATCCGTCAATGGCAATTCCTGTTAATTCTGCTATTCCAAAAGCCCAACCCAAAGACTCAGGCCTCTCCAGAGCACTCGACTATATGGGATTCAAACCCGGAGAGAGCATTGCGGGACACAAAATTGATTATGTGTTTCTGGGAAGTTGCACAAACGGAAGAATTGAAGATTTCAGAGCCTTTGCCTCTATTATTAAGGGAAGACAAAAAGCGCAGTGGGTAACGGCATGGCTTGTCCCGGGTTCAAAACTGGTAGAGAAGCAGATAGAAGAGGAGGGAATTGGAGATATTCTTCGTCAGGCGGGTTTTGAGGTGAGGCAACCGGGATGTTCGGCTTGTCTGGGGATGAATGAAGATAAAGTTCCTGCAGGAAAATACGCAGTCTCTACATCTAACAGAAATTTTGAGGGAAGACAAGGCCCCGGAGCAAGAACACTTTTGGCAGGGCCTCTGGTTGCCGCAGCTGCTGCTGTTACCGGAGCCATTACAGACCCCCGGGAACTTATCTGATTAAACTTGATAAGAGAGTATAATAGACAGTTATTGAATGAATTAGAATAAGTGAGTTCAATAGAGAATTAATGAGAATAGGTGCATAAACAATAATATGAGTTACAGGAAATTTACAATTGAAGAGTCAACGGCGGTAATTCTGTCTGAGGAGAATCTTGATACAGATCAAATTATTCCTGCTCGATTTCTCAAAACTACCACAAGAGAGGGTTTTGGAGAGAATCTGTTTTATGACAGACGGTTTGACTCAAACGGAAACAAAGAAAAGGGGTTTGTACTGAACAGCGCCAAGGGGAGTGAAACTATTTTGGTTGCGGGTAGAAATTTCGGTTGCGGATCGAGCAGGGAGCATGCCGCATGGGCATTGGCTGACTGGGGATTCCGCGCAGTAGTTTCAACATTTTTCGCCGACATTTTCAGATCAAACGCGCTTAACAACGGCCTTGTACCGGTACAAGTTAGCGACAGATTTCTTGGAAAAATATTAGAATATTCAGAAAAAAACAATGGCATAACATTAAAAATCAATCTTATGGAAAAAGAGATCTCAATCCCGGTAACAGGAGACAGCGAAAACTTCGAAATCAACAGTTACAAGCAAAATTGCCTGATAAACGGTTATGACGATATTGACTACCTCGCCTCCAATTTAAAAGAGATTGAAGAGTATGAAGTTTACAAACTCTCCTCTCTTTAGGAATTAAACAAAGAAAAGCTCAACTATGGAAAAAGTAATAGCAGTCCTGCCTGGAGACGGTATTGGGCCTGAGATAACAGATCAGGCAGTAAAGGCTCTCAAAGCAATCGAAAAAAGGTTCGGTCATCAGTTTACATTTGTTTACGGCATTATCGGAGCATCTGCAATCGACCTTTGTGGTGACCCCTACCCTCCTGAAACCCATAATCTCTGTCTAAACAGTGATGCTATTTTATTTGGTGCTATCGGAGACCCAAAATATGACAACAATCCTGCGGCAAAGATCCGCCCCGAGCAAGGTCTTCTCAAAATGAGAAAAGAGCTTGGCCTCTACGCAAACATAAGGCCGGTTGAGCTATTTCAATCTCTTATTGAGAGGTCTCCACTCAAAGAGGAGAAGATAAGAGGAGTTGACCTGGTTGTAGTCAGGGAGCTGACAGGAGGAATCTACTTTGGAGAGCCAAGGGGCAGGAGTGAAAATGGCGAAAAGGCTTTTGACACATGCCTGTACAGCACTTTTGAGATTGAGAGAATTGCAGAGGTTGCATTCAAACTTGCTGAGAAAAGAAGAGGTCATATAACGCTTGTTGATAAGGCAAACGTTCTGGAGACATCAAGACTCTGGAGAGAGGTAGTTTCACGTGTTCACAAACAACACTACCCAACAGTAACACTTGACTATCTATTTGTTGACAATGCTGCAATGCAGCTGGTTACAAATCCCGCAAAATTTGATGTTATACTTACAGAAAACATGTTCGGCGACATTCTAAGCGACGAAGCAAGTGTGCTCACAGGCTCAATTGGACTGCTCCCTTCGGCATCATACGGACTCAAGACTCCCCTCTTCGAACCAATCCATGGATCATATCCCCAAGCGGCGGGAAAGAATATTGCAAACCCCCTGGCAACAATTCTATCCTCTGCAATGCTGCTAGGCGAAGGTCTGGGATTGAGAGAAGAGGCGAGTCTTTTAAAACAATGCTGTATAGAGATCATCAACGAGAGGTTTCTTACACCTGATCTGTGCGGTGATGCTCCGCCTCGTACCACCTCTGAGGTTGGTGACAGAATTTCAGCCGCCATTCTTTCCTGAAAAGCCGGGGATTGTTACCTTTGCAACATGAAAAAAGGTACAATTCTTTGGATTTCTGTAATAGCGGCAATCGGAGTATTCCTTGCTCTTCCCGCTACACGTGAAATATTTACAGCAGCAACAAATAAACACCCATACATTATGGGGTTTATAAAATTTGCAATACTGGCAACAATGGGAGAATTTCTTGCTGCAAGGCTCATCTTTAAGAGGTGGGTAATGATAAAGGGGCTCTTGCCAAAAATGGTTATATGGGGAGTATTGGGAGTACTTATAGTATTGATGTTTTCGCTCTACACTTCAGGAGTAAACGGAGCTGTTGAGAAGGGGTTATTGTTTACCGGACAAGGTTATTTGGCCAAAATTCTCATCGCCCTATATATATCCATAATTATGAATCTTACATTCGCACCTGCATTTATGGCGTCACATCGCATCACTGACGTTTATATAGACAAAATATACTCCGGAGAAAAGAGCACATTATCAAAAGTTATCAGTGAAATTGACTGGGGTGGTTTTTTAAAATTTGTTGTAGGAAAAACAATCCCACTATTCTGGATACCGGCACACACAATAACATTTCTATTACCCGATGAATTCAAGGTTATTTTTGCCGCATCTCTCTCAATTATCCTCGGACTGATTCTCTCCTTCGCCAGGCATAGAAAGTGAAGGTAACTTATCTTTTATCTTTGCCTTAATTGACCTTACACTTGCAGGAGTAGTTGATATAAGGTTAGATATCTCTTTTGGGCTGTAGCCCATTTCAAAAAGTGCCAGCACAACCCTCTCATAGCTTGAAAGCTCTTTATATGAGGCAATCTCAGGAAAGAATTCAGCAAACTCTTCGCTTTTTGAAATATCCGAGATAATATCCCTTCCACTCTGCCTCATTGTGCTTATATTGTTAAGAATATTATCAAAAGTCTCCTGGGAAGACTTTCTGCATCTACCTGCCTCTTTAGCCATAGTATCAATAAAAGATGGCATAAGGCCTGCTGATGCCTTGAGTACCTCATTAGTGAACTTACCCTTTTTATACAACTCTGTCAACTCAATCAACTGGGCCTTATATTGCTCCGTAACTTTTTCATTCCCTGTAATCCCGATTCTCCTTTTAAAGACAAAAAAGATCGCAAAGGCAAATAGTCCACCCATGAATAAGACAGTCCCGTATATGGCAAAAGCACGCTCTCTCTTTAACCGTTTTATCCTCTTCTCAAAATCTGATGTAATGGCTCTATTTCGCAATAAAGCGTCCTGATATTGTGTGCTTTTTCGGTAACTGAATGCCTTATGGAAAAGTAAATGGTTCTTATAAGCATTATTACTGTCCCCCATCTCTGCATAAACTGAGCTTAACAAATGATATCCATCAAATGCGTCTGCCTGGAGTTCAAGCAAAGATTTATTAAACAATTTTGCATAGTGTAGGGCACTGTCCAATTCTCCTATTTTTTTATATTCAGCTGATAATGTTGAGAATGCTGATACCATTTTTTTGCTCCTAAAAATTTGATCCCCCTCAAAAGCAATATAATCATTCAAATATTTAAATCCCTCTTTAGAGTTTATACTAAAATAGTAATTTGCATAAATCATTAACAATTTAGCCTTAACCTCAGGGTAAATTGTATCAAACAACTCTATCTCCTTAAGGTTATCCAGCTTTTTCTCAGGAGTCATATAAACCGGATACAAGTTGTAACTGTTTATCAATAAATTTTGTGCCTCTCTAAGCCTTCCTATCTTCATGAAAATCGCAACACTCATGCTTTTATATGACTCGCTTTTCTGTGCAGCTGTCTGTCTGCTCAAAGAGACTCCTGCCGATGAACGGAAGATTGCCTCGGAAAGGTACATATAAAGATAAGCCTCTGTAAGGGAATCGTTTATTTTGTGACGGTTAAAAAGCTCCTCAGCCTCAATAAGTCTGTCATATTGTTCTTCGAGGTTTGACCTGTTATAAATTATAGCTCTGCATACATTCCTGTAATCTTTTCTGGATCGAAACCAGGATGTTGCTTTAAGAAGAGCCGAATCATTTGTTAGTGTTTTGCCGCTCCAGGTTCCGGCAATTGCAGATAGCAAGGTGTGATAATGTCTGTTTTGGGTGGAAAGTTTTCTGGTGTCGATAGAAGAGAGTGAGTCTGATATTTGGGAATACTGATCAGCCAATTTCTCATCCCAATTTGACAATCTGGCAGAAATAAATTGCTGCTTTTGGTTGTCGTAATTACACGAAACTACCGCAAACAGCAATATGATTAAAACCAATCTATTCATACGCGAATATAGTTAATATTCCGCATATGAAAATAACACATAATTTATTCGTAATCCTCCAGAGAGATGCAACCGGTTGCACACTCGTTTATTGCGTCATTTATGGCATCCAGGTGGATTGTGCTGGGATCGCACCATACTCTTTGAACCGGATCCATTGATAAGCTTTGCAGCCAATAGGGTTCATTATTGCTGTCAATACCGATAATATTGTGTGCGATTTCAGAACATCGTTCGCATTTAATACAATCAGTAAGGACAATGTAAGCAGCTTTCATAGTTTCAGTATATAGTTTAAAGTAGTTCCAGTGTGTAGTCCAAATTAGCGGTAAAAAAATAAAACCACCGGCACTTTTAACATTTAAGACTAACCGCTGACTGAAATGCCAAATCTGATATCGAACAGAAAGTACCGGTGATTTTTATGAACTATTGGTTTCGGGTAGCTAAATTACTACGCACAATGCTTAAAAAAAAGCGCAACGCTCCCTGGTACGAAACGTTGCGCTTATTTATCGCACAATCTATTAATTTAATGATTTTTATCAAGAGGTCAGGTACGCAACGTTGCGCCTTCAAAATGCCAAAAAAATAAATAAAGCATAGGAAAAATTAAAAATGCAGCACAATATGTAGTAATAAAAACCTTTTTATAATTAGTTATTGGTTTTTGGTTGTTGATTAAATGTATATAATTAACTTGTTCTTTTACAAACACATAAAAATATTTTACAGCCGTTTGCAATCACCTAAAATATTCTTACATTTGCTGCATTATTGTAAAAAAATGAAGCTCTATATAAAAAACATGGTTTGCATTCGCTGCAAAATGATCGTCGAAGAAGAGCTGACTAAGCTTGGAATTGAGTTTCTGTCTGTAGAACTTGGACAAGCTGAAACAATAAAACCATTAGACAGTGACCAAATATCGCTTCTTGTAAAAGCATTAAACCGCTCGGGTTTGGAGTTGATGGACGACAAAAAGAGCATTTTAATAGAGAAGATCAGACACATAGTCATAGAGACAGTCCACTATTCTGAATCTAAACTCAAAACTAACCTCTCTGACCACATCAGCGACTCGCTTGATTATGACTATACATATCTGGCAAATCTTTTCTCTGAAGTAACCGGAACAACTATTGAAAAATTCTATCTGAATCATAAGATTGAAAGGGTAAAAGAGCTCCTCGTCTATAATGAACTTACTATTACAGAGATCGCCTTTTTAATGGACTACAGCAGTGTTGCTCACCTTTCAAATCAATTCAAAAAAATCACCGGGCTTTCACCCTCCTATTTCAAGAAACTTCGGCTTAAACGTCGAAGATTACTTGATATGATGTGAATGATGTAACTTTTCCCAAGAATAGTGTAACGTAATAAAAATCGCCCATAACTACTTTTGTACAAGAGTAGTTAACTTTTTTATATACACATAACTCGTATGGGAAATTTTCTTTATATTCTAGCTGTTATACTGGTAGTTGCGTGGCTGGTCGGTTTGGTAGGCTTCAATCTAGGAGGCATTATACACATTCTTTTAGTGTTGGCAATCATAGCAATACTTCTAAGAATAATTCAAGGTAGATCTTATAGGCATTAAACACGTATAGTACTAATGATCTTATATATCCGAAATATGGTTTGTATCCGTTGCAAAATGATTGTCAGGGACGAACTGGAAAAATTTAACCTGACTAACATAACCGTTAGTATGGGAAAAGCAGAGTTCATGGAGGATCTTTCTTCGTCGGAATTATCATTAATTAATTCAAATTTAATTAAATGGGGTCTCGAAATAATTGAAGATAAGAATTACAAGATCATAAAAGACATCAAAGCTGTCATTACCGAACTTGTTCATTTCTCCAATGAAAACCTTAATGTAAAGCTATCAGCTTACATAAGTGAAAAACTAAAATGCAGCTACCCGACTGTATCAAAATTGTTTTCTGAAATGGAAGGGACTACAATTGAAAAATATTACCTGCAACAAAGGATAGAACAGGTCAAAGAATTGCTTGTTTATAAAAAACTCTCTCTGACTGAAATATCATTTAGGCTGAATTACAGTAGCTTATCTCATCTTTCAAGTCAATTTAAAAATACGACAGGGCTAAATGCCTCTCATTTTAAAGACATTAGAAAAAAACGAGATTCTGTTTAGCTAGCGTCTAACAGTAGGGTATGAATCATAAAAGAATTTATTTACAATTTTAAAAACAACTAAAATGGGTTTAGAAAAAGTTTTACTTGGAGCATTGGCGGGAGTAGCTGTCGGAGTAGTTATCGGGGTCTTGTTTGCACCCGAAAAGGGATCTGTTACACGCAAAAAAATCACACAAAAAAGTGAAGATTACGCGGATATATTAAAAAGCAAATTTGATGAATTTGTTGACAGTGTTACCGAAAAGGTACAGGATATGAGTGATGTAGTTTCAGAAGAAAAAGCTAAAGCATAGCAAACCTAGGTCATGGAAGATTATAAAGGAAGCAACTTTGAAATCCTGCTAGAAAGGGCTGAGGATTATATCAAAACAAGCATTCAACTTTTTAAGTTAAATACCATTAACAAGATTTTAAAAGTTGCTTCTGCTATAATTTCGAAAGCCTTTGTAACTCTATTTTTATTTATGTTTTTATTCATCGCCTCCATTGGTGGATCGATACTACTCGGTGACATTTTAGGAGAGCTATGGTATGGATTTGCAATTGTAGCCGCTTTTTACGGCATTATTGCTCTTGTAATTGCGCTCTTTCTGAACAATTGGTTTAAACAAAGGGTGAGTAATTTTATTCTAAAACAGATCATAAAAATTGGGCCTGATGAAAAATTTTAATTCGACAGATGAATTAAGCGAGGCCATTAATTCACTTTCTCAGCAACAAAGCACAAAGGGTCTATTACTTAAAGATCAATTTTTGACTACTGTCAGGTATTTTAAACCAGAAAACCTTATAAAAGAAACATTTGATGGAGTGGTTAATTCGCCCGAACTAATAAAAAACATTATTAGTACCTCACTGGGTATCACTACCGGATTTATCACCAAAAAAGTGATTATTGGCACCTCAGGAAATCTATTGCGAAAACTTATTGCAAATATTATCCAGATTGGCGTTACAACAACCATTGCAACACATCCTGATGAAGTAAAAGCAGCAGGAGGTAAAATTATTAAGCTGATTTTTAAACGGAGTCAAAAAAACCAATAAAGGCTGTGAACCAGAAGTCTGAAATGCCATTTTATGTGAAGATCTCAATTTTTATAACCGGGGTCTATTTTTTGGTTTATATGCTTTATCTAGCACAGGGTGTTATTGTCCCATTGCTTTTTTCAATCTTTATAGCAATTGTTCTCAACCCGGCAGTCAATTTTTTTGTACGATACAAGGTAAACAGGATAGTCGCAATTGCATTTAGTGTAATTATTGCACTCATTCTTATAACTGCTCTTGGGATTTTTCTTGTTTCCCAGGCAAGCATGTTCAGTGAATCATGGCCTATGCTTGTAAAAAAATTCACCGAGTATCTTAACCTCTCTATCACATGGGCATCTGACTATTTTGATTTAAGCCCTCAAAAAATAATAGATTGGATAGCAAAAACAAAAGCCGAATTCATTCAACTAAACAGCTCTTCTGTTGGCCAGACACTTATGTACCTGGGCAGTGGAATAGTTGCCCTGCTGCTTGTTCCTGTTTATGTTTTTATGATCTTATACTATAAGCCATTGATACTTGATTTTTTTCATAGATTGTTAGGTGATAATAATCGAATAAGCGTTAATGAATTTATTGGTGAGACCAAAGTTGTGGTGCAGCGCTATTTGACAGGTCTAATTATCGAAACCGCTATAATGGCCGTACTCAATTCGTCAGTATTACTTATTCTGGGGATTGAATACGCAATTCTTTTAGGAATAATTGGCGCGTTGCTTAATCTTATACCATATATAGGAGGGTTGGTAGCAGTTGCTTTGCCAATGATGATAGCATTAGCCACAAAATCAACAGCATGGTATGCTTTTTATGTACTTATATGTTACTATATTATCCAACTCATTGACAATAATTATATAGTTCCAAAGATTGTAGCTTCAAAAGTAAAAATTAATGCCTTAGTTTCAATAGTTGCAGTAATTGCATTTGGTGTATTGTGGGGGGTACCAGGCATGTTTGTCTCAATACCGCTGACTGCTGTTGCAAAATTGATATTCGATCGTGTTGATTCTCTTAAGCCATGGGGATTTCTATTGGGTGATACAATGCCCAGGAAAAAAAGGCTCATTTTTAAAAGGTATGAATGATGTAACATCCTGACGGTTTCTTGTAATGGTTTTATATCTGATTCTTGCCACCTTACACATATATTACTAAAACTATTTTTAAAATGATTACAAAGCAAAATTTAAAAGATGAGAACTTTAAGTTTAACGAGAACTGGGGAAACCAGATTAAAAGGCTTAAAGGGACAATTCACACCAGAATCTGGATCGTCACACTCCTACTAAGTGTTTTCATGTGGCAATGTACCAAGGACGATTTCACCGGAGAGACACAACCTATTTGTCCGGAAGTCGTTTCTACAGATCCGGCCGGCGGAGCGTCTAATGTTTTATTAGACAAGCAGATATCGGCTACTTTCAATAAGGCAATGGATGGTTCTACAATAAATACTAACACATTCATTCTCAAGCAAGGAAGCACAGTAATACCTGGAACAGTCATTTATTCAGGCGTAACTGCGACTTTTATTCCTGCCGTTATTTTATTATCAAACACAACTTACACAGCAATTATTACAACGGGGGTTAAAGATTTCGCCAAGTATTCTCTTCTGGAGGACTATGTCTGGACCTTTACGACCGGTAGTGCACCATTGGTTGTTTCAACCGATCCTGCTAACGGCGCTTCAGGCGTTCCTTTAGGAAAGGTGATTTCAGCGTTGTTCAGCAAGCCTATGAATCTTGCTACAATTAACGCCCAAACCTTTACCTTGAAACAAGGTTTAACAACAATACCGGGAGTGGTTACCTACTCCGGAAATACTGCTCTGTTTACACCTTCTTCAAATCTTACTCCAAATACAGTTTACACCGGGACAATTACTACCGGAGCTAAAGATGTTTTGGGTAATAGTCTGTTAAGTAATTATGTTTGGAGCTTTAATACTGGAAATACACCTTCTGTTATTCAGACAGACCCTGCAAACGGAGCAACAAATGTTCCGCTTACAAAAATTGTTACAATAACATTCAATAAACCGATGGATCCCGCAACTGTTAATGCATCAACAATCCTTATTAAACAAGGTATAAATACAATTGCAGGCCAGGTTACTTATACAGGTAATGTTGCAACCTTTACTCCTAATTCACCATTTACAGCCAACAGTGTATATACAGGTACAATTACAACAGGAGCCAAAGATGCATTAGGCAATCCAATGCTTTCAAATTATATCTGGAGCTTTACAACCGGTGTACTACCGTTTGTAATATCGACAGATCCATTTAATAATGCAGTTAATGTAGACCTTGATAAGAAGATTACTGCTGTCTTTAGTATGGCAATGGACCCAGCATCACTAAACACAACAACTGTTACTGTTAAGCAGGGAACCACTACAATACCGGGAGCAGTCACCTATTTTGGTAATATTGTAACATTTACACCAAATGTAGCACTCTCTCCAGGTACTCTTTATAATGCGACCATTACAACAGGAGCTACAGATGCATCCGGCAATCATTTAGCAGCCAATTACAACTGGAGCTTTACAACAAGCGCATTACCATTTGTGATATCAACAGATCCTCTTAATAATGACGTTAACGTAGATCTTGATAAAAAGATTACTGCAACCTTTAGTAAGGCAATGGATCCATTATCGCTAAACGCTACAACTTTCACAATTAAGCAGGGCACTACCGTAATACCTGGAATAGTTACCTACTCTGGTAACGTTGCCACATTTACTCCTAATGTACCGCTTTCTCCTGGTACTATTTATAATGGTACAATAACAACAGGAGCCAAAGATGTAGCAGGTAATAATCTGGCAGCAAATTTCAACTGGATATTTACAACAGGTGCTAATCCAATTGTTATTTCAACAGACCCTGTTAACCTTGCAGTTAATGTGCCGTTAAACAAAATAATCACGGCTACTTTCAGTAAAGCAATGGATCCGGCCACACTTAATGGAGCTACAGTCACAATAAAACAAGGCTTAACTTCTGTTGCAGGTGCTATTTCATATTTTGGAAATATTGTTACTTTCACTCCATCAGCCAATCTTTCACCGGGAGTAGTATACACCGGAACAATAACAACTGGTGCTACTGATGCAACCGGTAATAATCTTGCGAATAACTACACATGGAGCTTTACAACCGGTGCGTTACCGACTGTGGTATTAACTGACCCTCTTAACTTAGCAACAAATGTTGCTCTTGATAAGGTAATTTCTGCCACCTTCAGTAAAGCTATGGATCCATCAACTTTCAACAACACAAGCTTTGTTGTTCAAAAAGGAGCTGTAAGCATTGCAGGAGTTGTAACCTATTTTGGAATGAAGGGATCATTTGTACCTAACGCCAATCTTGACCCTAATACCGTCTATACCTGCACAATAACAAATGCAGTAAAAGATGCTACAGGTAATGCAATGGCAACTAATTACACTTGGAGCTTCACAACAGGAAGTGCACCTGACGTAACAAGACCAACGGTCGTTTTAACATCGCCATTGTCTGACGCAGTTAATGTGCCGCTCAACACCAACGTTACAGCTACATTCAGCGAATTGATGGATATAACTTCTATCAATAATCTGACATTCACATTGAAGAACGGATCGGTGCTGATTTCGGGATTAGTTACATACAGCGGATTGATGGCAACATTTAATCCTAACGTCGATCTATTATCAGGAACTACATATCGTGCAACTGTAACAACAGGGGCTAAGGATGTAGCCGGTAACACTCTAATAAGTAATTATGAGTGGGACTTTACAACATCTGCTCCGGCAGGTCCTGGTGGTATTAATTTGAGATCGGCCGAACCTTTTGCAATATTGGGAGGATCGGGAATTTCAAGTACCGGTATGACAATTATTAACGGAGACATGGGTACAAGCCCAACCGGAACTATAAACGGTTTCCCTCCGGGAATTGTTAACGGTACTATTCATGCTGCTGATCCAATTGCTGCACAGGCTAAACTTGACTTAACTGCTGCTTATCTGGATGGACAATCCAGATCAACAAACGCAATAAGTCTTCCGGGAAATCTAAGCGGACTTACTCTTACTCCTGGTCTGTACGTAAATTCAACATCAGTAATACTTTCAGCAGGAACAGTATGGCTTGACGCACAAGGCGATGCGAATGCAACCTTCATATTTAAAATGGGTTCTACATTGACTACTCTGGCAGGTACACAAGTTGTACTTATGGGTGGAGCACTGGCAAAAAACATTTACTGGATAGTAGGAACATCAGCAACACTTGGTACTAACTCAATATTTTATGGTAATGTGCTTGCCGACCAGTCTATAACTCTTGCAACAGGTGCCGTTCTTCACGGAAGAGCACTTACACAAATAGCAGCGATTTCGCTTGATGCAAGTATTGTAAACAGACCATAATTTAAACTGAAATAAACTTTTAAATGACTTTTTTATGTTACGCAAAATATTCATAGTTATAGCGATGATTGCAGGAATTGCTGCTTCATCAATGGCACAGGAGGGTATAAGACCTCAGCCTAAGGTATGGCTTGGTTTTTCTGGTGCCGCGAATCTAAACTTTTATACCGGAACTACCCAAAAACTAAATTCAAATTATTATGCCCAATCAGCATTTCATAATGGATGGGGTCCCGGACTCTACGCATCATTCTTTGCAGAGTACAGACCAACCCCGGTTTTGGGATTTATGTTAAACCTTGGTTATGATTCCAGAGGAGGTATCTTTAATAAAGTAATGGAACCTTGTATGGATTGCACGTCAGATCTCAACGCAAGGATCAGCTATTTTTCAATTGATCCAAGTATTAGAATTGCTCCGTTTGCATCAAATTTCTATATGTTTTTTGGTGCCGGGTACAGTTACAATCTGGGATTTAGATTTCGTTACGCATCGGGCTTCCAGCCTGTCGCATATTCACAATTTAGCGATATGCGTCAGAACAGCTGGTCAACTCACGTTGGTATTGGGTATGAAATACCTTTGGCTTCTGTCAACAGTCTTACTCAGGTAAACCTGTCACCGTTTGTTATGTATAAACCATACTTCGGACAGCATCCTCGTTCCATCGAAAGTTGGGATATTTCGACTCTAAGAGTCGGTATGGCCATCAAATTTGGAAAAACCAAAGCAGTAGCGAAAGCGCAAGAGGCTCCGGTTTACTACTATCCTCCGGTTGCTCCGGTTGTGGTAGAAAAGGATGCAAAATTCTCTGTTCAGACACCAGTAGTGATTCCAACAGAGAGAGTTGTAAAGGAGACCTTCCCGCTTAGAAATTATATATTCTTTGAAGAGGGATCTACAGAGATTCCATCAAGGTATGCTAAACTTAATAAGGCTGATGCCTTAAAATTCAAAGTGGGTCAATTTCAGGAAGCCGAACCTAAGGATTTAGATCGTAGGTCTAAAAGGCAACTTACAGTCTACAACAATATCTTGAATATCCTTGGAACTCGGATGAGAGAAAACGGAAACCTTGATGTTACCCTGATAGGCGCATCTGCCGGAAACGGATCAGCTTTAGGTCTAAGTTATGCAGAGTCTGTTAAAAAATATCTGGTTAATGTATTTGATATTAGTCCGCTAAGAATTAAAACAGAGGGAAGAAATCAACCGATAAATCCATCTGAACAACCAGGCGGAACTAAGTTTCTGGCACTTCTTCGTGAAGGAGACAGACGTGTAGATGTTATAAGTAAATCCGCTGATTTGCTGGCACCACTACAAATTACTGCAGTTCAGGATGATCCTTTGGATAGTCGTATATATTTTATGACAGAAGATGGAAGCAAATCTCCTATAAAGAGCTGGAACCTTGAGGTGACAGACGAATCAGGTATTGTTCAACACTACGGCCCGTTCACAAAAAACAAAGAGAGTGTTTCAGGTAATGCAATCCTAAAGGATCGTAAAAGCGGAACATTCAAGGCTGTCATGGTAGGCAAAAACGAAGATGGGTCAGTTATACGCAAGGAGAGCTCATTTAAGCTTTCGCGTAGCGAAGCTCCTGTTGAAGGAGGCTATCGTTTCAGCATCCTTTTTGATTTTGATGAACCAAAAGCTGTTGAATCATATGATAAGTTCCTTACAGATGTTGTTGCACCATTAGTAAAAAATAATGGTACAGTAATAATTCACGGACACACCGACATTATAGGTGATGACGAGTATAATGTTAAACTCTCTGAACAGCGAGCTCAGGATGTGAAGAGTATTATAGAAAAGGCGCTTAAAAATCTTGGCACCACCGGTGTTAAATTTGAAGCGTTAGGCTTTGGATCAGACTTGCACTATGCACCTTTTGAGAATAAGCTCCCAGAAGAGAGGTTCTATAACAGGACAGTTATTATTGACATTATTCCTTACTAGCAGCATCTTAAAGATCGCTGAGGAGATATATCTTCAGCGATCTTTTTTTTATTTCACTTAATTATTAAAAATTAAACGTAAAAAAATACGAAAAATGAAAAAATTCAATAAAATAGCCCTATTTATTACAGTTGTAATATTTATGTTGCCCATGAGTGCATGTGCCCAAAGAGTTAAGTTTTTAAGTTCGGCAGTTGTTCCTGCCGCAAATGGAGTTGTTAAAGTTAAGAAAGACAGTAATAAAAACTATCAGATAAAAGTCCTCATAAACAACCTGGCTGAACCAAAAAGGCTAACACCTCCAAAAGAGATGTATATTGTTTGGATGGTTGCTGATGACAATCAGCCCCAAAACATTGGAAAAATTGAGGCCGGCTCAACATTTATGTCAAGCAAACTGAAAGCTTCGTTCCAATCTGTATCTTCGACAAAACCGACCAAGATATTTATAACGGCCGAGAATGATCCGACCATACAATACTCATATTCAGAAACAATATTAACAACAAGTAACTTCTAAAATGTTAAAAAAATCATCATTTATTTACTCGGGAATAATTGTTATTATTCTATTTACAGCATTATCTGGGTGCGGTGTTACGTCACGTAGCAACCAGAAGGATATGTCGCAATGGGAACGAGACTACAGACGGGACTATAATAATAGATTGAACTATAACGAAAGACGAATCAATGAATTAAAAGAATCCAGACATAGGGAGAGGGTATATGTCATTGAAACAAGAAACAATGACATGAAAAGGAAGCTGGATACATTCAGGGGAAACAGTCGTGATGAGTGGGATTCTTTCAAGCGTGGCTTCAATCGTGATATGAGAAAGGTTGAAAAGAGCATTAAAAGTTTCGCCAAAAACAGTAATTGGAATAATAAAAACAAGAATAATAAGAAGAGATAGTCCCTATTGCAAAAAAGAAGAGGATGATCCTAATTAAGATCATCCTCTTTTTCTTTAGATACTTTGGCTTTCCTTAAAAAATATACCTGATGGAAATTGCGCCTCCGTCACCCCAGAATCCTGAGTAACCAAAAAAGTTAAACTGAGGTTTCCAGTCAATACTCAGGTTAAAAGGTATTGCCTTAAAATTGTATTCAAGACCCAATATCCCGTCAAGACCTCCTACGGTATAAGCTCTGTCTTCAGTAGCCCATTTTGTTTTATTCCCTTGCCAGAAGCCTAGGTGAGCTCCAAATCCAAAATACCAATTTAAACGATCTACATTAAAGGCCCTGTTATGTATCTCATATAGGCCTGTAATTTCAAAACCGCCCCATCTTGTTGAGAGAATACCCTCGAGAGCAGCCTTCTCGCTAATAAAATGTTTTACGGTTAAACCATTTGAAAAACCACCACGAAATCCAATTCCTGTGTTGTAATCCTGTGCTGTAGTAAAGGATATTAAACAAAAGAAAACTGCTGTGGTCAATAAAATTTTTTTCATAATTAATAAATAATAATTAAATATTCGGGATTTTAACGTGGATCCCGGTTCCCACTTTTTATTTTAGGTAAGATAGCCATTAAAAACCTGCTTAACCTTATTTAGTTGCCGAATCTGTGAATTATGTAACTTCTGGAATTTATTGTATAACAACGAAAATGGGAGTTTCGGCATGACCGAAACTCCCATTTAATTACAATCTGTAATGTATTCCTACTTCTTAGTTGCGCTGTAATTTTTTGCCTCCTTTATGAGGTGCTGGAAGATTCCAAGAAAGGTGTCAACATTATTGGCTGTGAACCCTTCAGGATGGAACTGAACTCCAAATACCTTTGTTGATCCAATTTTTTCAATTGCTTCAACTATGCCGTCTTTTGAGCGTGCTGTTACCTTATACCCAGGGGCAATATCCTTTACCGCCTGATGGTGGTAAGAATTAACTGCAACCGACTCAACACCAATTTGTTTATTTAACAGTGAACCTTTCTCAATGTCAATAGTGTGAGTACCGTAATAGGTAGGAGCTCTCTGGCTGTGCTTTACGTTTGAACCTCTTACCTGAGACGGAATATCTTGATAAAGAGAACCTCCAAATGCAACATTAAGCAACTGGTGGCCTCTGCAAATACCCAGCAAAGGAATATTCCTCTCTATGGCCATTCTAATAAGTGCTATGTCAAAAGAGTCCCTCTCCGGAACAATTTGCCCCATTCCTGGAACCGGCTCCTCGCCAAACCACTTTAGAGGGTCAATGTCTTCGCCGCCTGTCATAATAATGCCATCAACTCCATCGAGCATTCTGCTCATAATTTCAGGATCATGCGTAATGGGAAGTACAACCGGAACACCTCCGGCTCTAAGTACCGATTTAACATAGGTCAAAGGAGCAGATACCGATGTACCCTCTCCCCAGGTAGATGAGATGCCAATTACCGGCTTTTTGCCCTGCTGTGCACAAGCAGCTGCTGCCACAAGCAAAACCAGAACGATTGTTAAGACTCTTTTCATTTTAGGGTTAGTTTATCAAGGTTTTTTACTACACAAATATAAAACAAAAAACGAATCTCTATGGAAGATAAACAGGACCGTCAAAACCTACAGGTATTCCGATCCAAATCCACAGCGCCATCATAATCATCCACACAATCATAAAGATTGTAGTGTATGGAATCATAAGCGATATTATGGTTCCTATTCCGTTTTTCTCATCATACTTCTGAGCGTATGTTACAATAAGTGCAAAATAACTCATCATGGGCGTGATTACGTTGGTAACGGAATCTCCTATTCTGAATGCCGCCTGTGTAAGGCCCGGGTGGTAACCCAATAGCATAAACATAGGTATGAATACCGGAGCCATGATTGCCCACTTAGCCGATGCGCTTCCCATAAACATATTCAGGAAGGCAGCCAGAAAAATAAAGGCAATTATCAAAGGAATGCCCGTAAAGCCTATTCGGCTCAAAAATTCAGCTCCATCAATGGCTACAACCAGACCCAAATTTGAGTAGTTGAACCAATATATAAACTGTGCAGCAAAAAAGACAAGAACAATGTAGCCGCCAAGACCCTTCATAGAGTGGGTCATATGCTTGATTACATCTTTGTCGTTTTTAATTGTCTTTACAATCTTTCCGTATATAAGACCCGGAACAAAAAAGAGCAGCAAAAGGCCTACTACTATACCTGAAAAGAAGGGAGAGCGAAGTATTCCGCCGGTTTCAGGGTCGCGAAGAAGACCATTTTCAGGTATAATTGTCCACGCCATAAGAGCAATAAAAATAAGAGTACCGTAACCTGCCCATCTGAGACCTTTCCGCTCAAGTGGTGTGATCTGCTCAATTTCAAGCGGTTTTTCTGTACCGGTGTATTTACCGAGTCGAGGTTCAACAATTTTCTCTGTAATCCAGGTTCCCACAATTGTTACCATCACTCCACTCACCACCATAAAGAAGTAGTTAACCATAGGATTGATGTTCATATCTGCATCAATAATCTGAGCTGCAGATGTAGAGAGGCCTGCAAGGATTGGGTCAACAGATCCAATCAGGAAGTTTGAACCGAATCCTGCACTAACTCCGGCAAATGCAGCAGCAAAACCGGCCATCGGGTGTCGGCCAAGTGCGTGGAAAATCATAGCTCCCAGAGGAATCAAAATTACATACCCTACCTCTGAAGCAAGGTGCGAAAAGATACCCGCAACTATAATGGCCGATGTTATGAGGCTTTTTGGAGCACCCAATACAAGTTGCCTTACAAGAACGGTAAAGAGTCCTGAACCCTCGGCAACGCCTATGCCGATCATTATTACAAGCACAAGTCCCAGTGGGGGAAATTTCACAAAATTGTGTTCTACATTAGTGTAGATCCATCTGATACCATCAGCACTTAAAAGGTTTTTAACCTTTATTATCTCACCGGTTGCAGGATGCATTGCCTGCAGATCGAAAGAGGATGCCAGCCATGATAGCAAAGCAACCAGTACTGCCATCATAAAAAAGAGGGTGGCCGGATGTGGTAATCTGTTACCAACCACCTCAATAGTGTCTAAGACACGGGCAAAACGGCTTTTTTTAGTCATTTTGTCATTTTTAAAAGTTTATAATTATTTTAATTTAGTCCAGGCTCCAAAGTTTTCGGTATAACCGAAGTTTATGTCAAGACCTGTACACTTTCCAATCTTTTTATCAATTTCAAATGTTACCTTGAATTCGTTTCCTCCCATTCTAAAGGCATACTCACTGCCATTATTGTGAGACAATTTGCTCTTCCAGCCCTTAGGGCCAATCTTTATATATAAATCACCGTTCTCAATCGTGACATAAGCCTTACCAAAGAGAGCTCCCTTGTCGTAAGTTCCCGGGAGCAATTTTGAGTCAGGTGCCGGCAATTTCTCTTTCTCTGCCTCCTTCTTCATTGAAGTAAGCTGGCTCTTCTTTGAAGAGGCAAGCCACTCAGCATAAAACTGAGAGTTGTAATCCTTATCGGGAAAACCCTTAAAGAGATCAATCATCCTCCTCATTATTGCATAACGAGGGAAAGCAGGAGCCTCTGAATTGACCAAAATAGTTATTCCAAGGTCATACTCGGGCACATATGCACACAATGTAGTGAAGCCCCAGGTAGTTCCGGTATGGAAAATTACCCTGTAACGGCTGTTCTGCTCAACAAACCAACAGTTACCATAAAGAGTAATTCTTGAAGAATCCTGCGAAGTTATGGTTTGCCCCCTTCTAAGATACTCCATCTGCTCCTTTGCAATAACCTGTTTACCATCAAAGAGTCCTTTGTTCAAATGGAAAAGCATATATTTGGACATATCGTTAGCAGTAGAGCTTATGGAGCCTGCAGGGCCGATTACTGTTAACCAGTGAAGAGCCTGCTCATCGCCATAAAGCGGATTAACTGCCACAGAGTCAATCCATGTTGTATCTGAAAGCATCTTCCCCTTTTTGTAAACAAACTCATGAGGAGTAGCAACATTTTCGGCAGCAGCAAATTCCTCCCCGGTAACTCTGCTTGAGGTCATACCCAGAGGAGCAAATATTCTCTCCCTCACATTATCTTCCCAACTCTTTTCGGTAAGTTTTTCAATTATTTTCAGAGCAATTATGAATGTAATATTGTTGTATTCATAAGATCCCCTCAGGCTGTATTTTGGTTTAAGCAGAGGAAGCATATTGTAAATATCATCCATCTCATACCCCATATTTGGAATATAGGTACCAAGCTGTCCCTGAAGACCTGTTCTGTGAGTCATAATATCCTTCACCTGGAGGTTGGATTCCACCCATTTATCGTACATCTTAAAATCGGGCAGTATGTTTTTCACTGTATCTTCCCACTTAACTTTTCCCTCCTCAACCAGTGAAGCCATTACAGCTGCAGTAAATGATTTTGAAACCGACCCAATCTGAAACAGGGTGTTACCATCAATTTTTTCACCCTTTCCAAGCTCCTTCACACCAAAGCCATTTGAATAGATCATCTTTCCATCCTTAACCACAGATATGGCCATACCCGGTATCTGCCACTGATCCTGAACCTTTTTGGCGTACTCTTCGGTTTTACGAATGATAGCCTCATTGTCCTGTGAAAACACAGGAGCTGCAAAAATTAAAAAAAGGGGCAGTAATGTCCCGATAAGTTTTTTCATAATATCTGGTTTAAAATTTTCATCCAATTAACGGAAAATTCCCACTATTATTTATTTGACCAACTAACTCCCTAACCACAAGCCACTTAACCAAGGGGATTAAAATCGGTCGGTTACAAAGATAATAGAATTTGGGAATCTATTTTCGTATATTTGTCTCACAAATTCAAGTTTATGGCAAAAATCAAAAAGGCATGGTTCTGCACCTCGTGCGGAAACGAAAGCGCAAAATGGCTGGGGAGATGTCCTGCCTGCGGAGAGTGGAATACACTTCAGGAGGAGATTGTGAGTAAGGATTCAGGGGCAGCAGGGTCCAGAGCTTCCGGGTTTCTGCCTGTAAGAAATTCTAAGCCTGAATTGTTGTCAGAAATTACCTTTTCGGGCGAGAACAGAATCTCCCTTGGGAATGGAGAGCTTGACAGAATATTGGGAGGAGGCCTTGTTATGGGCTCGATGGTGCTAATAGGAGGAGAGCCCGGAATCGGCAAATCTACCCTTTCACTTCAGATACCACTCCACTGTCCCGGGCTCAAAACCCTCTATGTTTCGGGTGAAGAGAGCGCCAACCAGATTAAACTCAGAGCCGCAAGATTGGGCGGAGACCACACCAACTGTTACGTTCTGAGCGAAACCCTTCTTGAAAACATTCTAAACAGAGCAATTGAGAGCCAACCTAATCTGATTATAATAGACTCAATACAAACAGTTTACTCCCAACTAATCGAGAGCTCTCCCGGTTCTGTTTCCCAGGTGAGAGAGTGCGCCGCAATGCTGCTAAAATATGCCAAAGAGACAAACACCCCGGTCTTTTTAATTGGCCACATTACAAAGGACGGAATGATTGCGGGGCCAAAAATTCTGGAGCACATTGTTGATGTTGTTCTGCAATTTGAAGGAGATACCCGCCACTCATACAGAATACTACGAAGCATTAAAAACCGATTCGGCTCTACAGCTGAGCTGGCAATATACGAAATGGTAAACACCGGGCTTCGCGAAGTGAGCAACCCATCTGAAATGCTCATCCCGATGCACAAAGAGAACCTCTCCGGAATTGCAGTTTCGGCAATGCTCGACGGCACAAGACCATTTTTAATTGAGACACAGGCCCTTGTAAGCACTGCCGCCTACGGAACACCTCAACGGTCAGGAACCGGATTTGATGTAAGAAGAATGAATATGTTGCTTGCCGTACTAGAGAAGCGCGCAGGGTTTCATCTATCGTCAAAGGATGTCTTTCTGAACATGGCCGGAGGACTAAAGGTGAGTGACCCGGCCTGTGACCTTGCAGTTGTATGTGCAATACTCTCATCAAACTTTGATGTCTCAATCTCCCAGAAATACTGCTTTGCAGCGGAGGTAGGGCTTAGCGGCGAAATCAGGCCTGTAGCCCAGACCGAAAGAAGAATAGCCGAAGCAGAGAAACTGGGCTTTGAAAAGATATTTATATCTGCATTCAACAGACCTAAAACCAAATCGGCAATAACTGTGGTAACTCTTCAGGATATACCCGATCTTGTAAAGGCACTTTTCAGGTAAAGAGATTTTCAAGAAAGCAGTATAACAGCAATTACACTGTCCGTAAGGTTTACTAATCAGGTCTTAAAGAAAAAACAGCGACACACCGCCCACACTCAGAATCGCTCCCAAAACCTCAATGAATGTAACCTTGCGTTTGTAAAACAGCACATAAGGTATCAAGATAATTATTGGTGTGGTTGCCATAATTGTAGAGGCCACAGCGGTGTTGGTGTATTGAACAGCCATAAGCGACAACGACACTCCCACAAACGGGCCAAAGATTGCACCCATGAAGATTGCACCCATTGCCCTCTTGTCCTTAATACCCTCTCTCAACACCCCCACCCTTTTTGTAAGCAGAATAATAAGAGCAAAGCCGATTGCTCCGGTGATAATACGCATCTGTGTCGCTGCAAAAGGTATATATGAGGCCACCTCGCTGCCTTCAGCGGCAACAGCATAATAGTTCATCCCCTGTTTGCTCAGAACAATACCGAGCCCCTGCCCTAGTGCGCCTCCGATTCCCAGAAGAACTCCCTTAAGAGGAAGGTGAAGTGATATATCCGGAGTTATTTTCTGAAGAAAGCTTCTCTTCTCCTTTTCGCAACAAGCCACAACAGTCAGGTTACTTGTTCCCGCAACAAGCGTCTCTCCCGAACTGGCTTTGCCGCCGTTTGCAGAACCCCGTTTTAGAATTGAAATTGCAATCCCCAGCAACGTGACAGCCATTCCCAGAAAACCCATTGGCGATAACTTCTCACCCAGCAGCATCCACCCAAACAGAGCCGCAAACGGCGGTGCAAGAGTCATTAAAAGCTGCGAAAACCTTGCAGTTATTAAAATATATGAGTAAAACAGGCATAAGTCGCCAAAGACAAACCCAACAATTCCCGAAAGCGACATCCATATCCAAGTATTTGCATCAGCTTGGGCAGGCAAAAAAGAGCCTGTTGTAAAGTAAAGCATTGTGCCAAGCAGGAAGAAGGCAAAAAAGAGCCTCAGCAGATTGACTGACAGTGAGCCGATTCTCTTGCCGGCAAATTCAAAAAAGAGAGCGGTAAACGTCCAGGATACCGCAACAGAAATTGATATAAGTTCACCGAAATATTGCATGCGGCAAAAGTAGAAAAATTTTTGATTGCCGTTATAAACAATGTTTACTCTCTCTCATTTTCAGCAATAGTTCAGCCTCTTGTCAGCATTTAATGAGGAATAAATTTGGCATTTTCTGACAAATTTCCCTTAACGCACTAATTTTTAGCACATAATGGCATTTTACCCTGCCGGGGGAATTTAACCAATAAAATTGGACTATTTGCCCACAGAACACTCACAACTTGCTGACAGTTTGCTGAATATTCAAATTGTTTGAGCAGCCGGAGTCTCTAAATGTATCGGAACCTCAAAATAAAGGAGAGTCCCTCCTCAGATAAATTATAATTATTTGGTTAATTGGATTTTAATCGATATTTTCACCATTATATTTTCCTGTAATCCCCAACACTATTACAAAATGAAAAAACTCATTTTTATATTAATTATTGTAATAACTGCCTGCCGGAACAGTAGTGATAATCAACCAAGAGATTTAAGACTAATAGACGTTGAGGGCGGAGTTGGTAAGGGTAGGTTGGTGAAATTGTCTGAGATAGCTGAATCGATTGAATATATTCCGCTTGAGACAAATAGTGAAGCTGTTGTTGGAAAAATTTCGTTTGATAGAGTTTTCTATGAGAATGAGCGTATTTACTTAGTGCTGCAAAATATGTCGATAATATTTTTTGACAAAGATGGTCAATATCTAAACAAAATCAGTAAATATGGCCGAGGACCTCAAGAGTATGATGCAACGCTTACAGTAGATATCGATTTGAAAACAGGCGACATTTCTGTTTTGGCTTATAATAAAATCGTAGAATATTCCTTAGATGGAGATTTTAAGAAAGTTGTGAATTATAAAGACAATGATTTTTTAAGTAAACATAATATAATCGGATTTATTAAATCGGATTTGAATTACTTTCTGCGTTCAACAATCAACGATAGGTCTCAACATTCAGGCTTTTTAATTGATTCCACAGCAAGATTGTTACTAAGTGTTGAATATCCCCAAGAAGATTATGAAAAGGTTACCACTTATAGTGCCTTACTATCGATAATGAACCCTATGATATTTAGGCACAAAAATGCAATACGAATTAAAAATTATAATCGGAAAAACGAAATGTACATTATTTGAAAAACGAAATGTACAAAAAAAGTCCCACACAATTAAATCTGCATATTCAATTTTACTGGGTAATACTTTTTAAAGTCATATTCAAACACCTCTTCAGCTGTCTCAAGCGCCCAGATGTCAGCCTCGTGGCGTGCAGTCGTATCGTAGCACTTCTTCGCATAGATTTCGAGAGCTGCTAAGAATTGTTTCAGGGCCGGGATCTGGACTTCGAATGAGACTCTTTGCGGTCCTTCACTCCAAAGTGTGATGAATGTTTCTCCGGAAGCTTCAAGTATCGTTGCTGTCTGCATCAATGAGACTCTCATATTCCGATCAAGCCACATACGAACTCCGTTGATCATGAAACTATTCACTTCGTGAGAGCTATCATAGATCTTCAGCTGTGCAATCTTCTCTGCCTTGATTGCTTCGAGAGTGAGCTCAGGTTGCTCCCTGAGACTGCAGTTGAATATTTCAATCGTAGAAGCCCCCGGATAAGCGTTGTAAAAAGCTATTTGAGCTTCATTGAGCTCTATGATTTTACCCGCCCGAAAGTCCTCTAAACAGCCTGTTTTTGATAAATCATAACCCTCAGTAAGAGCTTCGTCAACTGAGTATATGTCGTTTCGTTGAATGTAATATTTCATAATCAATAAGTTAATATTATTATGGGACGAATGTATTTATTTATCGTTTTCGCATCTTCATAATAAGCACCAAAAGATGATATGTAAGTCCAGTTATGATTACCCCCATACTCCGTTGAAGATCCATAGTTTCTAATTGTGCCGACATTTACTATCAATGTACCACCTACCGTAGTAAGAGATGTGTTTACAGTAGCTCTATTATCTACTATCATTTTGAACTCACCCAAAGCACCCAAGTGCCAATCTCCCACAGATGTGCCAGCGGTGGTAAAGTTGGCACAATACCCTGCTGCGTGGTCGGTGCCATTACCGAGAGAATTAACAATCAATAATGTATTGCCTTTTCCATCAATGTCATTAAGAGCATTATCAGATGTAGTGTAGTTTGTTAATCCTAATATATCTGTACCGCTACCTCCAAATGACTTAAAACCATCACTTAGAGCCATAGCTCTTAATACTCCATAAGCATTATTGATAATTACTCCAATAGCTGTTTTTCCAGACGCCAAATAATTAGCGCGTGATACAGTTGTCATATCAGAGCAAAGAATGTCTCCGACAACAGCGCCACTGTAATCAATCCCTTTTTTATTCAACAGTCTTCTCCTAAGCATCTGTTTTAATGATATACTTGTTAGTTGCTGAAATGATATTGATCTCAACTGATCCCCCAGCCGGTACACTTACCGAGCTGATATTCGTTCCGTCTCCTTTTTTCGACTCGAATGGGGCCGTTGTCGGCAATGGTTGAGTTATCGAGCCTCCTGATGTATTATAGAGCTTGATATGAAGGTCGAAACCTACAGGGAGAGCTGTGGCAAGAGAGAGCGTCGTTGCAGTCGTTACAGAGGCTATTACGAGTCTCTTCGATACCGGAAGTGATGCAAGAGTTGTGACAGCGTTTTGACCGTAAAAGAAATCGTCAACAGCGTATGCAAGTGAGTTCCATGCTGTAGATCCATTCCCAATTTTAAACCGCCTCGTATCGCTCTCAACGCCAATCTGGCCAGCCTGTAGAACAGGATTACCGGCAGCCCAATTGGCCGCCGTGTTAACCCTCTGCTTGTGTATCGTGCTGACTGTTTTCAAAGACATATTAGTTTCCTCCGTCTAAAATAAGAGTGTCTGTTTTGTAGATAAGGTCAGCAGAGTCTGAGAGCTCTGTCGAAGCTTTTGCTGCAAAAGCAGTGTTAAATCTCGCTTGAGTCCAGTACAGGTTTGTGCCCTCTGCAATGTGAGATGTTGTCAGAGTGATTGCACCTGTTTGGCCGTTCACCGACAACACAGCATCGGTCGGAGTCTTTAACTCAACCCAGTTGTCCAAATTAGAGTATGGAGCTTGTTTGAGTATAAAGGATTTGTTCAGATCTGATCTTACACAGATATCACCCTTTTCCGCTCCAGAGAGTGCAAGCATAGCGGCTTGAGATGCGGCTTCGAACACATCTGTTAAGGCAATTGAAGGTATCAGAGAACTGTCAATCTTTCCGTCTGCAGCTACAACAACAACATTGCCGACAGCATTTCCGACATTCTTTGAAGCTGCAGATCCGGCATCTGTTACTTTTGAAAGTGTGATAGCCGGGATATCGCTTGCCTCAAGAGCGTGGATTGCCGTTACCCGACCTTTTGCATCAACAGTGACCTTTGTCGCCACTCCTCCGGCTACGACATTTGCCAGTACAGCAGCAAGTGATACATTTGCAGATCCGTCAAAATTGACAGATCCAGAAGCATCCCCCGTTAGGGCGATCTGGCGTGCACTTGTAAGTTTGTCTGCAGTCTTTGCCTTATCAACATAACCCCCTGCAGGATCTATTGTTGCAAACAAAGCTTTTGACATATCGCCTACAACAACGATATCTTCAGATGTGACTATCTGTTTCCAGACTGCAGCACCTGGCGTGTTATCGGCAAGTAAAAATCCCTTTTTTGAGACAGTGTTTAACCAAACAACGCCGAGATCATATGCACTATCTGTAGTGGCAGGGTTTGTTGTCTTTATTATTGCAGGGTTTGCTGAAGCATAAGGGAGAGCGTTCCATGCTGTGACACCGTCTCCGAATTTGAATTTTTTTGTGTCCCTTTCGACTCCCATTTCTCCTGATAAGAGAATCGGGTTTGTTGCTGTGAAGTTCGCAGCCGTGTTGTTGCGAGTTATAAGCCTTGCATTTAGTGTTTTATTTGCCATTTTTTAGTTTCCTCCGTTAATTATATCAATTCTCAGTTCATTTATTGGATAATACTTTAGCTCTGCGTCGTCCCAGCGATAAGATAAGCTCGCAGTTGTATCAACATATATTGTGTCTTTTTTGCCTAGGCTTGGGAATTCATAGTATGTCTCTTTATAGATTACGTCGCTAGGGGTGTTCTTTAACTCGTCCACATCGGATCGAAGGATTTCAATCTTTTCGCGCATTTGATTGAACAAATTGCCAAATTCTGCTTCTGTCAATGGAGGGTTATCTATAGTTGTTTCAAGATAATACTCATAAGCACTCTTACCCGGCAGACCTCGATAAAAAACGATGTTTGCCATATACAACTCCCTATCAGAATCGCTCCCGAACTTTAAAGCCCGGCTGGGTGGTGGACTAAAATAAACTCCCTGTTCACTCATTGTATAACTGATTTTTTGACTGTAAATATTTTTTCAACCCCTTTAATTATTGGCATATTAACGCCACCTACAACCCTCATTACTTCAGCATAGTAATCTCCAGGCTTAAATGACAAAGTCATCTCTTTTGTAAATATGATTTCAAGGTTAAAATTGGGGTTGTCACTCTTCTTAATAATTCCTGCTAAGGGATATTCCTCTGTTTGCACTTTCACGAAATACTGTACTACATCATCTGTTTTGTCAAATATTGCAATCACTATCTGCTCAAAAGTGTCATAATCTAGATCCTCTCCATAGAGATATTTCGGGAATTGCTCTCCTTGATATACAATCATACATTTGTGTATTAAAGTTGTGATTTGTCTTTTTCAATATAACAATGCCTACATCCATCGTATTTTTTATATTTCAGCAGAAATGAGACATATAATTTTGTTCCATATTTTTTATTAATCATCTGTTCTATCAGACAATCTGACTTTTTGTTTTTAAGTCTGTGGATCTGTTTTGTTGAATGATTAATGATGTAATTAAACCCTATGATTGGAAGAAGGTATTCCTTTAATCTAACACCGTTCATAACCATTTTAAATAGCATTAAAACGATGATAACCCACACTAGGGTTGTTGCAATAGATAGAATTCCAAAAAACACTTCCTGCTTATCAAAGCAGAACTGAGCGGCCAGCAACCCTACTACTAAGCTTAAGATTGCTAGAAAGAACATTGTAAATCCAATGACGGCCGAGTTTTTACCAATTAATAAATTTCCCATTTGAATAATACTTTAGTTGTTAATAATTAATATATATATATGTAGTCTGATGATCCCCAATCACCTGTGTTTTCAATCAAGTAATAACCTCCCTGAACGAGAACGTTGCCTTCGAATGTATTATAATAGTTACCATCTAAAGGATCGTACCAAATAGAGCCTGAGAATCCACTATTGTAAGCGTCAAAAGGAGAGTTCTGGTCGTACCCTGTGAACATTACTTCAGAACGTGCATTTGGGCTAACATATGAACACTGTCCATGCACTAGCTCCCTGCTATACTCACTGCCAGCTCGATATTCAGTATTGATTCGTCCAGAACCGTCAGGATATTGATAATATCTTGCTTGTCTATTATATATAACAGTATATTCTCCATCACAAGAGTAACCTAATGATCCAGTTTCACCACAATATTGGCCATTGTTTGCCCACTGTGTCCACGATCTCACCCAACCGCACATACCATCAATTTTCTGTCTTCTCTCAGGGCCGTTAAACCACTCTGTTGATGTTGATGTTGGAGATGTTGGCCATGTATACACTTTTCTCACTTGTAAATAATCAACATATTCATATGTTTGATTATCGCATGCACCATTATCATAGTCCTCATTGTCAAGTAGAGTGATGTTTGTAGGGTATTGAACAACTCCTGAAACCTGATGTTGCTCTCCTGATTCAAAGTTGTATGTTGTAATACCTGTTCTTTTATCATTTACATAGTCATATATCCATGAAGTTGAATAGTTTGTAACATAGTCTTTATCTTCAAACATATCACCATCTCTAACTTCGTAGGGTTCATATTGTGACCATGTGTATAGAGGGACAGCATTTCTTCGCCGGTACACCGGCAGATTGTCATACTGCCAGTTATAAAGTTCATATGAAATTGTTGCCTCTTCGTACAAATAAGGGCCATTTTTATCTAAGTCAGAGTATCGATATACAACTTGTTTTGTACGTATATGTTGATTATAATTCCATATGACAGGCACTTCTGATCCATACTCTCTTACTTCTACTTCTTCGCCGTACATAACAGTATCTGAAAATGTATACTGTGGGGTTTTGTGTTTTACTCTATATGAGTTATTTACATAATACGTCCAGACATTAGGATCTATCCAGGATAATACACCCTCCTCTGATTGTATCGTTGTTTGCCCATATGTTGTTGAAGTTGTACCATCTTGATAAGTTATTGTTTGGAATGGTGTTGATGTCCGTGTTCTATGAGGTAATTGATACTGCCATGGAGACAAATTTATCCCAGATGTTGTGCTGATAATACCAGGATATACCAAAGTATCTCCAACGTAAATTTTAGATACAAGTGTAGTCTTGTATCTTATAGCACTTACTAATATGTCTCCTATCTTAAGCATTTACAATCATGTATACTGTGTTTTCTTGTGGCGTCAAACTTTGATAATCTGCCAACGTGCCTTTCCAAACCTGCATCAAAGGCATTCCTGCAGCACTTGTCAGGGATTTGTCTAGTCGATTTTGTTCTGTTGATGAAAGTGGCCTTATATATTGCTCTGAGAAATTTTTAAAGTATTTCTCAGAAGTAACTCCTAGTGTTTGAGCAACTGTATCCTGAATATCTATTACTCTATTGTGAACTTCAGTACCAAAAGATATGTTGGCTAAAATTTTTGAAAAATTGGCAATAGACTTGGTTCTGCCAGTGAACCACAATTTGACAAGCCCATCCTGCACAAATATTCTGACATCCATAACCTCTCCATATGCTGTGCTTCTTATTGTAGCATCAGCAAAACCGCCAGAAGTTAAATAGGCCTGCCCAAGCCAACGAAACGGCCCTGCATCAACTTTTCCGTAACCGGTAATATCTATCGTTATGTAATTTGCAGAAGATGTGCTTAAAATGTCCGTTACAAGCAAAACACCATTTTGAGGATTGAAAACTAACACAGGATCCGATATTGTCATAAGGTACATCTCTGCCAAATCAAGAGACTGAGGACGCTGTAAGCCTATGGGTAGAGGCCCCTCGAAATACAACGCAACAGAATCTTCGGTGAGAGTTGATTCTTCAGGTGTTTTAACTGGAATCTTCAATTCATCTTTTGCCTCAACACCTCCAAACGTACATTTTTTCGAAGTAACAGATCCTCTATTTGTGACTTGTTGCAAATCATCCCCTGAAGACACGCTCTCAGCACTGCCTCCAGATGCAGAATATGTCTGTCCTGGTGCAGTATATGATTTGGATATGGTAATTAGTTTGCTCATGCTATGCAATTTCAATAATTTGATCTCTAACTTGAACAACTGTTAAGCTATGCATTGATGATAATACATCATATCTATCTTGAAGCATTAGAAAAACACCCGGCCTGTAGTCGACGTTGAAAATTGAAACTGGATTTATATCAATATCGCTCATAACATCACCTGTAACAGTTGCCCTGGAGTCATAAAGCTGAGAAAAGGTGTCCTGCAGTAATAGTTCCGATAATTGTCTGCCGTCAGATGAAACTTCATTATTTGCGTCATACCATCCAACAATTGGTTCATATGCTGTGTAAACATCCACACCACCACCAAGATCAACGAGGTTCTCTCTTACAAGAATATTTCTGACGTTACGAAAATTAGCACGTCCAGGTAAAATTGACTCTGGTGCATCATTTATTTTTAAAACTACATCTTCAGCTTTGTTCCAAAAGCCTTTATTTGATTTAGCCGTGAATGTGTTATTGGGCTGTTTCTTTGTATTTACTTTAACCTGAATATCACCTATATGCGTAATTCGAATATCATTATAAGCATCTATTCCCTCTGAAGGATAAAACACAAGCTTAATGCTGTTTACATCGGGGTCACCTGCTATTGGTGGGAGAATCTTGGTATCTAACTTGACTTCTACCGCTGTAGTCAGATCTCCGTTGAAGTCTTCGTAAACTCCTAACTCTTTTCTAATTTTATGATCACTCGAATCTGATGTCCTCTTTATGTCTCCTTCAATTGTAGCGTAGTTAAACGTACCGATGTACAATGCGTATGGTATTATTACCTTTTTATCTACCGTGCCTGCGGTTGCGGTAATTGCCACTTTAAATGTTAATGAGATTGTGTCACCTCCATATGCGGTACATTCTGCTACTTGATAAACAGACTGCAGTTTACCCACTATAGTATGATCAAATGAAAACCCTCTTTTAATGTCGTACTGTTGTACAAATGTTTGCATGTGAAAGTATGAGTTTGTTCTAAACCATTTTTCACGATCAACCCTATCTGCCCAGTCCGGAACCTTTAATGTAAAACCTCCCTCATAATTGTTTCTAATGAGGGAATCAGGTTCTAGTAATTCGTGCTTTATTGTTTGTACTGCAGAACCAGCTTCTACAGATAAATTTGGCTCACTATACCAGGCAGCTGAATCTGTTCCAAGAGTAACATTGTTGCTGTGATCAACAACTGTCTTTGTGTTGTCTGTATTAAACCTCACAAAAACAGATTGATTTCTTGCACGATTTCTTATTCTTTCAATATACCATTCTCCATTTGCTTGGTATAACCTACAGCCAAATGCAGAAACGATATTAGATAATATTTCCTTTGCTGACATTGATGCCAAAACCGGAGAGGATGTGTCAGCCAAACCTTCATGATCAATCCAACACTGCTCAAACAATGTGTTGTCTTGTGTAACGACATGTGATTGAGCGAATATTGAACAACAGATATTAATCGGAAGATTTATTGACTCTTGTAAACATTTCTTTATTATTGTAATCAGATCACTTTTAGCATAAGTATTGAAAATGGCTGGTCTAGAGCTTTCAAGTGATTTGAGCCCATCTGAAGCTGTAATAGAAATGACATATGGCGCTGCGATGAACTCTTCTTCATAAAGTCCCGGCTCTATATAACCAATGAATAGGATCTTATTATTTCTTATGAAAGTAACTTTATAATCCCTGGGTGCAGCTAAAAACAAGTCTTCAAATTGATAGTTAAAAGAGCTCCAGACGTTCACTTTGCAAGACATCGTAAGTAATGGACTAAGGACACTATCAACTGAACGCTCAATAACAACAGGATCTGAAGCGAGCTCAAGTTCTGACGCCTCTCCAGTATAGTTTAATAGCTCAATGTTTAACTTACAAAGCCTGTCAAAGTGATCCCTGAACTCAGAGTAATATTTTAAACCGTATGCCATTACGATAATCTTCTTTTTTTATTATACTTATTTAGGATTCCTACAAGTTTATCCTGCTCTATTATGAATTTCACTTCACCATCCGACTCATTATTGCTAATTAAGTTGCGGAGCTTATCAAGAGGAGCAATGACCTCCGGATTGTTAGATGCTCCGGGATACTCACCCACCATTGCTAAAGTTGGCCCGGAAACAATACCTCCGGCTGCGAACTTTGTAGTTTTTTGCATTGCTGCTTGTGCAGCTGATGCAGCTGCGACTAATCCTATCCCTGCAGCTATTGCTGCGTAAGGATTGCTGATTGATAGTTGAAATGCCTTTACTGCGATACCTTGTGCTATTAAAGCAGCTCCAAACTGCTTTAATATGTCCATCAGGCCAATTAAAACACTTTTAAAGCTATTTGCCCAGTCACCTGACCCTATTGCGTTACCCAAGCCTTCAGCTAGTGAGGTAATAGCCCCGGAAACATAAGATGATATATCAACAACGATAGTATCAGATGCTTTTTTAAACTCTGCTACAAACCTTTTTATTGCTCGTGAAGAAGGAGAAAACCCTTTATTGAGAAGATCTTCTATTGCTGTTCTTGCAATATTCATTTTTTCACCAACATACTGTCCTGAATCACCAAACAAAGTGTAGCTAGCTGTAGCTTTTTTCATTGCCGTATCGTATCCCTCCAAAGCCTTCTTATCTAGGTTTACGTCTACAACTTTTGTTTGTTTGATATCGGGAGTAGTTATCCCTTTTTTAAGTTTTTTATCTGCAGTTTTATTAATGTTGGTTATAAATGAACTAAGTGTGTTTTCTTTTGCAAACGCTTGTGCCTCCTTTCGAAGCTGACTCATCATTTCAAGGGCCGTTTGTATTTCTGAATTCTGGATTTTATAGCCTTTTTCAATCAACTCCACAATAGCTGATTTGACAGCATCTGTTTTTTCTTTCAAAGCTTCTTGGGCTGAGCCAAAGAGACTGTTTACTTCAGTTATGCTATTAAGTTTTGACTTAAGCTCACTAATAACTTTTGACGTGCCGCCTAAGTTTGCGCTCGTTTCAGCTGATGTTGTTGATAAATCTGCCAATGCATTTGTAAAGTCAATTGTTGCATCAGTAGTTTCGTCAATTTTTTTACTTTGGCTTTTAGCAAACGAATCACTACCTTGTTGTTTTCCTTTTTGCCAGGCCCCTGAATAATCAGCAGAAGCAATACTTACCCCAATATTGATTGGGTTTGCTTTACCAAAATTCGAAAACGCCGCTTTTGTCTCTTCTGCAGCACCTTTAAAGTCCAGTTTAAATAGTTTTGAAAGTGCAGAGCCTAGACTACCCAGTCCTGAGATAATGTTTTTTATAGTTCCAAGAACAGAGTTGTATAAAGTCTCTCCGAATGTTTTAACCACTTGCCATACTCCAAACACAACCTGCCTAAATCCTTCGAATTTGTTCCACGCCCAGGCGACTGCAGCAGCAAGAGCTGCAAGGGCGGCTGCTATCCATCCAAATACGGGAATATTCATTATAGCGACACCAACAGCTCTACACGCAGTAACTGCAGCCACTTTAAACGCTGCAAAACCAGCAATTATAGAAGTGAAACTAAATGATTTAATACCCTTGGCCAGAGCTGCTATAAGTGGAATCATTTGTGATATAGGCACCAATGCACTTGTCATTATTTCAGAGAAAGGGAGCAAATTACCGGTTGCATTAAAAATGGCTATTTTAAAATCATCTACTTTTGCTTTTATCCTCGCAAGTTGCTCTTGTTTTGATTGCATGATAATGGCTGCCTGCTCTTCTGCAGAATTAGTATCTACAATTGCATCAGTGTATTGTTTTATTGAAGAGATCCCTGATATTAGCGCCAGGGCAGCATTGTTGTTTTCTTTACCAAATAATTTTGTTACTAATGCAGAGTCGTTTAATATACTCTTTAGACCGCTAAGCCGTTCTGACAATGGCAATGACTTGTCTGCAAGTAACTCGATAGATACACCTGCAGAACGAAGCTCTTCTTGAACTTCTTTAGGCAGAAATCTACCCTGTGATAGTGTGGCAAGAACATTTCTTAATGCAACACCTCCTTCAGCACCTTTTTTACCAGCTTTATCCAATACTTGTATTGCTGCATTTGTCTCTGCAAAAGAGACTCCGGCCATCTTGGCTGCCATCCCTGCCTGTTCGAGTGCTAATTTAATTACCGGCAACTCTGCAGATCCCTCTCGAGCTGCAGCTGCCATAATGTTCATCATTCTTGCCATCTCTTCAGCTGCTTTGATGGGATCTTCTAATGAGACTTGAAATTGATTCATTGCTGTGGTGAGAACTTCCGTAGCAGCAACAACATCGTTTTCCATTGTTTTACTCAGTATCAGAGCACTGTTCCCCATAGCCGACAATGCCTTTGGAACTTTCCCCAACTCAGGCGATAACTGTGAGAGGATTAACTTGTAGGACTCAACACCTCTGGCTGCAGAACCGCCAAATGTTTTAGCTGCTTCACGGGCTGATTTCTCAATCTCCTGCAGCTTTTCTCCGGTGACACCTGCTATTGCGCTAAGTTCATGCAAAGAGGCATTTAGTTTAAGACCCGGCTCCGCGGTTTCTCTAAATGTAGCTGAGAGATCTTTTAGAACCTGAATGCCCTGATTAAGGGCTATCAGTTTTGCCTGGAATTTCGAAAATGCTCCAACAACATTATTAGTCCCCTGCTGTAGGGTGTTCATCTGTGAAGACAGGTTGCCGGCAAAAGATGCTGCATTACCCGTAAATGTTATGTTGAAGATTACATTATTAGACATCACTAAATCTCTTTATTGCGTTAACAAAAGCTTCTTTTGTGTTTAATCCAATGGTATTTTGTTCTTGTGTTTTCTCCCAATCAAATTCAAGGATATCTTGGTCTTTTATAACCTTTTTGCTGTGTACTTGAAAAATGCTTTTTGCGATAAATCTAGTACGCATCCATGCTGAACGTTGTGTGAGTTTATTCACCTGAGTTTGGTAGTTGTCATATGCTTTGTAGATCTCTTCAAACTCGGAAGGGGTCAAAGAATCAAAATCTTTTAGTGACAGACCGATGACTCCTAACCCCATTCCAAGAATCTGATTTATGCCTAACTGCCCTTTTTTTTTCCTTTTTTCTTGTTGGCAGCTTCGGTTGTTTCTGTCATGTAACCTGCCTCACTCAGTAAGAGTGTAAAAACTTCATTGGCATGAACAAAGTCCAGACTATCTGTAAAGTCTTCTACTGTCAGATCAAAGGCAATAGCCTCTGCACGACAAGTTGAGAGTGCGCAGGAGTATAAAAACTCGCCAACATCGCTACTTCCACTTATCTCTTCTACCTCTTTGCCTGATAATTTCCGGAATTCACGCATAGCACCCATCGTAATACGAACAGGATACTGTGTTTCAGCAATTTTAATTGTTCTCATTATACTGCAGGTGATGTTTTTGGCGTTATAGGGCCACTGTTTTCGAAGGTAATTGACATTGTTGAGTCATCTTGAGCAGGATCATTCTTCTCCAACGCAGTGATGACAAATTTACCCTCATAGTAATCTTTACCAGCGGTATCAACAAGAGCGTAGCGGATTAGAACCTCGTTAGCTGCCAACCATAGTGAATGGAGCTTAGCATAACCGCCATCAGCATCATACGAAGCTAAAGCGTCACATTTAATCGTTGTTGATAATCCTGTCACTTTTTTCCCTTTCCAAAGACCTGAAGCCTTCGTGGTTCTTTCCTTTGTAGTGGATGCGTTTGAGACAGAACATGCTGTCTGATGTGCAACCGGTTTCCAAGAAGGAACTTCTTCCGTTCCTATGTTGACATGTACCAATATGTCACTACCATTGATTATGTCCAATTCTGATTCTGCCATTTTATTTAATTTTGCGGATTATAAATATGATTAAGATAATAACTGATAATTTCCCGAGATATATCAACGTTTTCTGATACCATGTAAGGACATTAACTTCTTTTACGCGTATTATAGTCTCCTGTTTTTTAACAAGAAGATGTTCGTATCTGTCTTTTAACTGAAAATATAAAACTCTATAGTCTGTATGAGCCCTGGCACTAATTATATTATCCTTGATGCTTATTGTAGGAGGTAACAAATTTTTGCCAGATGAAATTTTTGTGATTTGCTTTATCTGAACCCTACGTAAAGAGTCACATTCAAGCAATGCTTCAATCAGGCTGGAATCTGGATAAAAAATAACAGCTGTGTCTCTCACTTTTTCAATGACTTTGCGCTCGACTATACTGTCACGGACTGACTCTAACGGCAACAACCTTCTAGAGCAGCTCGACAAGAGCATTAAGATTATCAAAAAAGGAATAATATTACGCATGACTTTTCTCTACTTTTGTAATTGTTCTAACGTTTTCTAGCTGCTGAGTAAGTGTCTCAACTTTATCCCTTAGGCTTTTATTGTCAATTTTTAATTCTGCCATAGTTACTGTTAACTGTGCGTTCTGCTCTTTCACAGCAACAAGCTCTGTTAAAAGCTCACTGTTTTTCTGTGACAACATATTGATGGAGTTCTGTAGATGCTGTAAAAAATCATTATTCCGGCCTCTTTTGCCTGCAAAATATGACACCACTCCTGTTAATGGCGACATTAAATAACCTCCAATACCTATCCAGTCTAATTCTGCTATGTTCATTTGATTAAATTATTTAGTAAAATACATTAGTGATTCTGCTTTTCTTCGTCTGGTAAGACCAGGAATAACCTGTAATACACCGGAGACTCTTCCTTTATTCCATTTAAGTAATTCTTCTGAAATTCTTGCGTCGTCAGGTGAGATCCTGACTATTTTAAATAAAGTAGATTTTAAAAATTTATCAGTACCGAAATTAAAAACGAAGTCGGACAGAGCATCAAATTGATTTTGATTAAGTGCTAGGTTAGATTCGTTTAGGCATTTCTCAACACTAATTAAATCATCCATCAAAAGCTTATCTGCCACCTCTGATGTTATTTTCATTCCAGGAATAACATTTCGGGTATGACCATATCCTATAGTCCATTTACCGGCCGGACAACGATAGGCCTCCAGTCGGAGGCCTTCGAAATCCTTAATCAATTGAATGCCTTGAGAGCTAGTTTTCACGATTTAGTCCTCTGTTATAATCTCCTTCCACTTGTTCGAATCGGTGGCAAAAGCAGCTGCCGATGTATGAGCTTCCAAACTAAAATAGTTTTTACCGCCCTGTGCTACTACACTTCCAACAGCATAGTTTGTTGTCGCAGCCCATGCTGGAGTAGCTACAATTGATTGACCGATAATCAAGATTCCTTTCTTGTCAGATCTTCTACTACGACCACCCATACGAACCAAGGCAGAGTAAACATCTCCATAATATAGAGCTGATTGAACATCTTCAAAGAACTTCACTTCTCCAAGTGCCCTTTCAACCATGTCTTTGTGCCATACGATCGCGCCGGCACAATGAGTAGTAACTCCGTCAGCTGAAGGATCTACAGCAGCATCATTTGCCAAACGAATAACTTCTGAGCGCTGCAAGAAATTAAAGGTGTAAAGTTTACCAATTACTCCATTGGCGATATCCTGGCCTGACAAGAAATCACGTTGCTCATTAGGACTCATCTCATCTGAAATCTGAGAATACATATCAGCATCAAGCATGATGTATCGCCCTTCAGTGGGGATATTCCACTTATTAAACTGCTTCTGGGCCTTTCTGATATCCGCCAGTTTTATTGCTCTACGTAAACCTGTAGATGAAGGCAGGTGTGCTCCACGAATGTCTTCAAATTTCGCCCCAGTGGTTCTGATGATGGTAACACCTGCAGGAACCCATTTGAATAACATATCAACACCTACACTCTCACCGAGAGCGTTTTTAGTGTCTTTGAGAACCGAATCTCTTTTTGAATAAGACAATTCAACTGTCTCTGCGTCCTGAATATGTACCGGATCTGATGAATACTCATCAAGTGTATAGGTAACATCCGTATCTGTCCTTCTTACTGCTACACCAGGAAAATCCGTACGGTTTTTCTTGACTGAGGGCGATGCTCCGGCTTGTGGTATGTGAACTACTTTACCGGCTAAAACCAAATCATCTGCGTTTATCGCAAATGCAAGGTGAGGATTAGCTGCATATATTGCATCAACTATATCCTTTTTCCAAATTTCTTTTTCTACTGACATTTTTATTGTGTTTGTGTTATCTCGCAATGATTTAAAAGTCTCTCACACTGAGCTACATATTGGGCTCGGTGTTAAACTGTGCCTTGAACTTATCTTTGTAAAGATCAGGGTAGCTCCTTTTCAATTTACCTAACAAGTTGCGCTTATCCAGCTCCTCCCAGCTAAGTTTTTCCAATTCGGAGCCCTCTCCACGTTCTTTGCCAAGAACATTTTTAAAGTCGGGCCTGTCAGGCATTGCTGCAAGAGTGACCTTAGCATTCTCAAAGTCTTTATCAAATAGCGATAGAAAAGACTCCTTAGCTTTCGCATCGATTTTCCCGGAAAGAATAGCAGCTTCCACAAGAGAGGTTGCCTCTGTTTTCATCGCTTCCTTTTGCTTTGTTTCAATGTCCGAGATTTTTTTTGACAGACTTTCTGCCCTTGATGCCTTTTCGAGATGTATGTCAATTTGATCACAAATCTCTTTTTCAGTTGCATTGGCTGGTAAGCCAACTTTTAATGCAATTTGTTCCATCTTAAGATTATTATTTGGTTTTAAAATTTCATTCAACAACTTAATGGGACTTTCATTGCCACTAGCAAGAAAGACCGGCTTTTGCTCAGCGTCACAAACAATAGGATCTGCACATAGTGCTAAAGAGTTATTGTTTGAACCTATATCAACTATTGAAAATTCGATTAAACGGCATTTAACCACTGTTTCACGAGTCTGTCCTGGCTTAAGCCATTTTGTGTCTTTTGATGTCTCAATAGGTTCAAAAGAGATAGATCCCATTCTTAAAAAGCCACCATCAACCTTACTTGATATTGCTTTAGCAAATGTGTCTGTTTCGTCGAATACAACATCACCAAGCAACTTTTTATCTTCTACTCTCAGATTTTCAATTGACCCGATCGGTAAAACTTCATCTTTTGTACCTCTCCAAGGTCTGCTGTGCATCCACAAAACAAGAGGATTTCGCTTGAACTGTGATAGATCAATTCCTGACGTTACAACCCAAAATCCATAAGAATTTATACTCTCATCTGATAGAACAAATGTTTTTGCCATTTTTTCAATTTTCCACAAAATTTGATATTACACCTCCCTCTAGCAAAAAGAGTGTAAAGCCTTGACACTCTTTTTTATTTACGCGCATGAGCGAATCAATTTTGCAATAAAAAAGTATGGGCGATATTACAAGAGAACAGAAAAAGGAATTTGCTCGGCTCATATATTTTCAGGAGCCAGGAGTCTCACAGAAAGAGATAGCGACAAGAGTTGGTATCTCTGAAGTTACTATTGGCAAGTGGATAGCTAAAGAGGGCTGGAGAGAAATGCAAAAATCACTTCTCACATCAAAAGCTGAGCAACTTTCAATGCTCTATACCTCTTTAGATAAATTCAATCAGTCAATAAGAGATCGAAAAGAAAGCCCATACCCAACTAATAAAGAGGCTGATACTCTTATTAAAATGACTGCAGCAATTCGCAATCTGGAAACGGAGACATCTATAGCTGAGAAAATTGAAACAGCAAAAGCATTTCTACAATTCTTACGTAAGATGGGGCCACAATACATGCAGTTTTCAAAAGATGTCGCCAGGTTATTAGACGCATATATTAAATCTTGCCTGTAATGCAAAAAGCGAAATTATCAACAAAAGCAGCGTTTCAGAACTGGGAGGAGCACATCAAGTCCTACTTAGCAGATGTTGCAGTTGATCCTGATGAGAATCCATCAGACAGGCTAAAGAGAATTGCCCGTTTGGAAGCAGATCCGGAGAGTTGGTTTGAATATTACTTTCCAGGGTATTGTACCTCTCCTGCAGCGCCATTTCATAAAACTGCCACAAAAAGACTCCTTAGTAACGATAAATGGTACGAAGTAAGATCATGGGCCAGATCATTGGCAAAAAGCTCAAGAGCCATGATGGAGATTCTATATTTAGCTCTTACAAAACAAATAAATAACATACTGCTAGTATCAAACTCTTATGATAATGCAGAAAGACTACTATTACCTTTCAAGATAAATCTTGAAAATAACAGGAGAATAATACAAGACTATGGTGAACAGCAAAGCCTTGGACAATGGGAGTCTGGAGAATTCGTTACAAAGGAGGGGGTGAGTTTTCGTGCTCTAGGTGCTGGCCAGTCACCACGTGGTACCAGGAATAAAAACAAAAGACCAGATTTTATACTGATAGATGATATTGATACAGACGAAGAGTGTAGAAATCAGGAACGAATAAAGGTGAAGTGGCAATGGATTGAAGAAGCTCTTATACCAGCAATTGATCCATCTGATAAAATAAGGATTTTATTCTGTGGTAATGTTATAGCAAAATACTGCTGTATAACTGAAGCTGCAAAAAAAGCAAAATATTGGGATAGGATCAATATCCGGATGGTTAATGTTCGCAAGTGGAATCCAGTCGCTGACTTTGAAATGGGGAAATCGGTTTGGCCGGAGAAAAATAAAGAGGAAGACATTGACTTCATGCTCTCTTTAATCTCTCTTTCAGCAGCACTAAAAGAATACTTTAACAATCCCACATCAGCAGGAGATGTATTTAAGGAAATAACCTATGGTGAATGCCCTTCTTTAAGTCGGTTTGCATTTTTAGTTGCTTATGCAGACCCGGCGACTTCAAACAAAGATAAAAAAGGGGCATCAACAAAAGCACTTACTCTGCTTGGTAGGCTTGAGGGTAAGTACTATGTGATAAAACCTTTTCTTGAGAATTGCTCCAATGATGTTTTTGTTTCTTGGTTTTATGACATCAAACAGTATGTTCAAGAAAAGACAACGGTATACTACTACATAGAGAACAATTCCCTGCAGGATCCATTCTTTGAACAGGTTTTTAAGCCTCTATTCTTCAAGAAAAGCCAGGAATCAGGCATAACAATTCCCATAGCTGGTGACACCCGAAAAAAGCCGGAGAAATTCCACAGGATAGAAGGAAACTTGGAGCCTCTCAATAGGAGCGGTCAACTTATATTCAACGAGAAAGAGAAGGACAATCCTCACATGAAGAGACTGGAGGGCCAGTTTGAAGCATTTAATGCGAAGCTGTCATCTCCTGCTGATGGCCCCGACTCTATAGAGGGAGGTGTATGGATTATAAACAATAACATTACCGATCCCGGGTCTTGGAAGTTTGGCAAAGGTTTTAAAAACAATAAAAAATATTAATCATGTGGTTACATCCGGCAGAACTAACAACACATTTACGTAACGAACAGCTCTCAGCAATTGCAAGAGATGACGACACAATAATTACAGCAGCTATCGATGGAGCCATCGCTGAGGCAAAAGGTTACCTGGCTGCGTTTGACACAGAACAGATCTTCTCAACATCCGGCGCCCAAAGACATCAACTTCTACTAATATTTATAAAAGACATAGCTGTCTACCACTTTATTAACCTATGCAATGTTGGCACTCAGTATGAGATCCGCAAATTAAGGTACGAAAGAGCAGTGGACTGGTTAAAAGATGTGCAGAAGGGGATGGCACGACCGGATCTGCCGGTAAAACAAGATCCGCAAGGGAATTTAACTCCCGTAAAATATGGTAGTAATCCTAAACGAACTCAACATTTTTAAACTCATGGTGAAGAAAACAAAAGATAAAGACACTGCGATTGTAGTGAACAATTTAGTAATAAGACCGGCGAATAGGGGTATTGTTGATATCAAAAACTGGAGGAATGCTCTCACTTCTGCAGAAAGAGGTCGTAGAACAACCCTTTATGACCTGTATGATGATATCTTGCTGGACAATTTTTTGGATGAGTCTATTCAAAAACGTGTCGAGGCGATAACCAATGCAGACCTTGTATTTATAAACGAAAAAGGAGAAAGCGTGCTCGAGATTGATTCAATGATTGATTCAACCGGATTTGAAGAGCTTTTAACCGAAATTTTAAGTGCTAAGTTTTGGGGGTGTTCACTTACTCAAATCGATTTTACCTCTGATAAAAGGTTGCTCACATATGCTATCCCTAAGAAACACATCCGCCCAGTTGAGAAAACAATAGCATTTGATCAAAATGATGATACCGGCTACCCATTTGAGCAGGATGACAGATTCCTTTTTGCAGGAAATGATAAAAATCTTGGATTGATACTCAAGGCATGCCCTTATGTGATATATAAAAGAGGGGGCTTTGGAGATTGGGCACAATTTGCAGAGGTATTCGGAATGCCATTCAGAAAGGCTACCTACGACACATACGACGAAAACACCAGAGTTCTGCTTGAAAAAGCCATGGAGGCAGCCGGAAGCGCTCAGTATGCAGTGATACCAAAAGGATCAGACTTTGATATTATAGATTCAAAAAGTCAAGGGAATGGGCAGATTTATAAGCTCCTCAGGGATGCATGTAATGAAGAGATCCTTATAGGTATATTAGGACAGTCAATGACTACAACAAACGGTGCCTCAAGGTCTCAGAGTGAAACACACATGGAGGTACAGGAAAACAAGCACAAATCAGATCGTAGGTTTGTACAGCGAATTTTAAATGAAAAATTACTGCCTATTCTGATAAAAAGAGGCTTTAAAGCTCAGGGAGGTTGGTTCTCTTTCCCAGAAAAAGGAGAGTCAATTTCTTTGAAAGATAGGATAACTATAGACAACCAGCTAAATAACCTTATCGCAATACCTGAAGACTATTTCTATGAAACATACGGCATTCCAAAACCGAAAAAATCAGAAAAGGGTGCAAAGAGCGATTCAGATGAAGGAAGTGAAAAAGAAACCTCTTCTGACAAAGACAAGAAATTGATAAACAGGATAAACGATTTTTTCGTAAGAGCCCTCCAGAACAGGGGGGCGGATTTAGATTTTTAATAGACTCGCTATATAATAAATATGCAAGTTTAGAAGAGTTGTTCGACCTTAAAAACGACAATGGGTTTAAAGTCATTGATAGCAGCATTATCGAAAAAGCACTCAATAATATTTATTCCAAAAAAATAAACATTGAAAAAGAAATTGAAAAAAATCTATTTCAGTCAACATGGCAATCATTAAATGAAGCAACCGACAAAGCATTTGTACAGGCAAAATTAGGTGATAAGAACAATGATTTCATTGAACAGATAAAGTACAATAATGCCGTATTTGCTGCCTTTAAAACACACCGACAACAAAATGACATTGCTAAACGCCTGCTAGATGAGCATGGCAATTTAAAGCCTTATAAGCAGTTTAAAAATGATGTTGAAAACATAATCGGTAAGTACAATTCGCAATGGTTGAAAACAGAATATGACACAGCAATCATAAGAGCAAGACAAGCGGCCAACTTTAAAAAATACGAACAAGATAAAGACCTGTTTCCTAATCTCAAGTGGCTGCCTTCTACATCACCAAATCCACGTGAAGCACATGTGCCACTTTATGGTATCGTTCTGCCAATGGATGATCCTTTTTGGAAGAACCATTATCCTGGTAACGTATGGAACTGCAAATGTTCTGTCACAAGCACAGATGAAAAACCCACAAATACATTGCCTAAAACACAATATGCTCCCGCAGAAGGGTTAGAAGGAAACCCGGCTTTCACGGCTAAGATATTTAGTGACGCGCACCCATACATAAAAAAACAATACCCTGGAGCAAAAAAGGCTGTACATAATGAACTGCCCGGTAAGTTTGATGTTGCCAAAAAATACAACAACGGAGGTCAGATTGAAATTCACTCGAAGGTAAATAAAAAGGACAGTGATTATAAAGACCTGTACACCATTAGCAACGTGTTGGCAAAAAAAGGAAACAAAGTAAAAATCCTACCTAAGTTGCATTTCAAGTCTGAAGAGTATAACATAGTTTTCAAAGATATTATTGGAACAAAGTATGAGAAAAAGTGTCCGGACTTGAAAGTTAACGAACAATTTTTTGAATATGAAAGCTATAAACGCCCATTCAAAAAAAACAAAGTGTCCCGGATGCTGGCTCATGGTGCACTTCAATCTACGAATATCATAATAGATAACAATAAAGGTGCCTCAGATAGATTTTTGCTTAAGATCATCAGTAATAGAGTAAAAATAGGACAAGAGATAAACCAAGTGTGGGTTTTTGAGAAAGGTAGTATTAGACCCGTTTATAAAAGCAAAGCCACTAATTAAAGTGGCTTTACGGTGCACGAGTCCGTAGAATCGGCTAGGAGATGAACTCCATAATGCAAATATATAAAAAAAATGACACCTGAAGAATTTTTTAGTAAAATACAACAAAGATTACCTGCGTTAAAGCAGTACCTTGAGAGAGACTTGCCAAGAATTGCCGGTAAAATGGCAGTCGACTTCTATAAAGATAGCTTCAGAAATCAAGGCTTTACTGACAAGTCCCTTGAGAAATGGAAGCCATCCAAAAGAACATTGTACGGAAACAAATACGCAGCTTCACAATATGGCACTTTGCTTTCTTCTCGTAATGAGCTCATGGAAAGCATCACTTACAAAGCAGGGATCGGGTTTGTAGTCATATCATCAGATAAAGAGTATGCCCAAATTCACAACGAAGGGGGGCCGGTTAACTTCAATATAAATGTAACTCCTAAGATGAGACGATTTGCCTGGGCAAAACACTACCAGGCTGAAAAAGGATCTGAAGAGGCAGGCAAATGGAAAGGTATGGCTCTTTCAAAAAAAACATCGTTCAACATCAAATACGATATGCCCAAGAGACAATTCATAGGTGAATCTGCCACTCTAAGTGAGAAAATTACCGAAAAAGCCCAGCAAGGAATAACTAACATCTTAAATAATTAATAATGAAACATCTTTATAATGGCATTGCCACGCTATTGCAACAAATCCCATCAATAAGATGGATAGATCTGGACACAGGACAGCTGGAGTATTTTTCACTCAGACCAGGTGTTGATTTCCCTGCAGCATTGATTGATATAAGCTACCCACAATGTGACAACATCGGGGGTACCGGAGAGCAAAGGTGTAGTGTGAACATAAATATTAGACTGGCATTTGAAGTATGGAGTGAATCAAATATGAGTGCTCCTGATCAGGTAAGAGAAGCATCTTTGAATATATATGACCTTATCAATGATGTAAAGCTAAAGCTTCATAACAGAAGAATCATCACTGGTGAGACTCTATACCGGGTATCAATAGCCTCAGAGAAGCGAGAGGATGGAATAAAAGTGTTTTCTGTAAACTTCCGCACCAAGACCACAGAATAATAAAAAAAGGCCTCTAAAAGGCCTTTTTCACTTCTGTTGAATGTATGGTTTTGACATACCTTAAAAAGGTTCTGTAACACATCCCCCACTGCGGATATATATGATGCCTCCAAACAGACTTAAGGCATTTGGACTGATTACCCTGCTCATAATGCTCATTAACGATTTTTGCAATAGCCTTTGCTCGAATGATGTATCCCTTTTTATTGTACGCCATATCAAAAATTTTACTACATTTGTCACAGACCTGCCAGTCCGGCCCTGTAGTGTTTTTACTCGGGGCTTTTTTTATTGATCGCTTTTAGATCTTTTAAGCTCTCTAAGTTTTTGATCTGCTAAACTCATCTTTTCAGGCTCACGACTGAAGTAAGCAGTTTCATTACCACAACAGTGCTTAGCCTTCAGCCCAGATTTACAACGACACTTATCATTACGGCCAAGTTTCTTAGCTACTAGACCGGTATGCCCATTGCCAGGTGCAATCATTTTCACTTTTCTTTTTTCCATTGAAGTAGATATTGGTAAAAAATAATACTATGCCTCAGTCATACCAAGCGGCACATTCACCCAGCTGCCGTTTTCATCCTTATACTCGGCCCTTACAAACGATTTGCTCTCAAGAGGCTTGTATGCATCCTTAATAATCCTAACACCTTCCAAAAACGTTTCATTGCCCAGCCTGTTTGCAAGTTGCTCGAGCTGTAACACTCGTGAAGGTTTCAGAGTTCCTTTCTTGTCTTTTGACAGAAGTTTAAGAATTGTCTCGATCAATGCCTTTGAATCATCATCCTTACCAAGGCCTGTAATACATTCGCGCACCATCAAGATACCTACATCAACAGTATCATCGTAATTGTCTATAGTGTAAACTCCGATAGTGATTTTGAATTGCCCCTGAGCATCAGAGAAGGTGTGAGATTGCTGAAGATCCTTAACACCATACACCTCTTTTTTGATTTCAATAGCTTTACGAAATGCTTCTCTGATGTCTGCTTTGTTCTTTGCAAGTTTTTCTGAGATACCTATCAACTTGGGAAAGGCCTTTTTTACTGTTTCATCAACCAGGCTTTTGTAAGCCTCCTGATCATCTTTTTTCCTTTGAGCTTCAGCAATTTCTTCTGCCTTTAGCTGCTCCAGTAGCGCCTTACGCTGCTCGGACGTTAAATTCTTTAAATCCATTTTAAATCTATTTTAAATATTAATTAAACTACTCATGTGAAATAAAAAGTCTTACCACTGCCAGAGCCAAATCGTTGTTGTTTGACTGTTGTTAAAAATGGTAGATCTGATTTGCTGATTTTTAACAAGGCCTCCTTGATAGGAGTTGCATTTGTGAAAAATTTGCGTTCTGAATTATCAATCTTAATTTTAACGATACATCTGTCCTCTCCATGCTTTGTCCTTACACCTGGTTCATAGTCTAAAACTTCTATCTCTCTATTGGTCACTTCTTCAATAGAGATTATCGGAACAGCAAAGATGTTTTTGTCCTGTAACGAGTTGATTCCAAAGTCGGAGAATTTTTTCATGTTGCATATTTTTTTGATTAAGTGTCTCGAATTACAATGATTGGCCCAACCCAAATGAGGGCTAATGCGTTTTGAATATTCTTTCTCTGATAAAGTTTGTTTAGTGAGCTTTGCCGCTTTCCTGCAAAAGTTCTGCTTAATAGACTTTCTCATCAAAATATGAGAGTGATAAAACACGTACCCAACAAAGTCAATCCCTCTTGATTTTACCGGAAAAAGCTGATAATTTGATTTAATTATAAGGTTAAGCTTTGTCGACAGGTAGTCATTAATCACTATAAATAACCTATGTAGTAATGACTTATCAGAAGCTAATATGACTACATCGTCTGCATAACGGTAATAATACTTTACCTGTAGCTCTTCTTTTACCCAATGGTCAAAATAGGCCATGTATAGATTTGCAAAGAATTGAGACAAGTAATTGCCTATCGGAATACCTGGGGCAGAATCAATAATATTATCAAGTAATGACAATAATCTGTTGTCCTTAATTTTCTTCCTTATAATCATTTTAAGGACGTCATGATCAACACTTGGATAGTACTTCTTAATGTCAAATTTGAGGCAATATCTTGTAGTGGTGATATCTTTCAAATCTCTTTTTAGGTGTTGCAATACCTTGTGTATTCCACGAGATTTAATGCACGAATATGTATTTGAAATAAATATTGATACCCATATTGGTTCAAGGACATTCATTATCGCATGGTGAACTACACGATCTCTAAAAGGCAAGCGATATATCATCCGCTCTTTTGGATCATATATCTTGAATACACTATATTCAGATGTTATGTACGTCGCTGTCATTAATTCTTTTTGTAACTTAACAATATTTGACTCCAAATCTTGCGCAAACAATTGAACCCCATATGTTTTAGATTTACCTTTTTGAGCTTTATTGTATGCTAATAAGAGATTATCTCTTGTACATATCTTTTCAAACAAATCATTTCGCCTTTTCATTTCTTTGCTTTTCTAATCAGAGTCTTCAGACAACTGTCTTACCAACACTTTTTGAACTTGTTATTTTTCGCCAAGAGGCGAGGCCCTTATCTCCTTTTTTCTGCATAGGTGAGAGCTGGTACCTGCATTCGCATTCGAGTTTTCGTAATTCGCATCGTTGAACTGGAAGGACGAAGGAGAGCTCTTCAGAAATAAGCAGCCTACAATGATTAACCTAGTTGGACTCCTCTCCAGATATCCTTAAACTGCTGAGCTGAATATCTTGCAACTTCTTCAGATGGGGAGCAAAGGCGAGAGCCGGCACCCGCACCCGCATACGAGCGCTCGTAACTCGCACCGTCGAACCGGAAGGACGAAGGAGACATAGCAAACCAAGGCCTCCACTTATATTCTCTTGGGTTATCCCAGTTGGGCTGATAGCCTTCATTCAGTGCTTCTGTCACTACAACGGCATTGTACTGGTTTTCAAAATAAGCTCTGAGGTCTTCAGGTACATTTGAAAAATCAACTTTAGGACGACCTGTAACTTCGAATGCGTCTTCAATTGTTTTAACGCGCTCCATGATGTTTTTAGTTTCCATTAGTAATAGCTTTTATGTGTTTATGATTCTAACATTTTTCGGTATTCTTCTGTAAATTGCTTACCTGCATAGCTAGCTATATTATCGTTTTTCAGGCAAAGGCGAGAGCCGGTACCCGCACTCGCAAACGAGCAATCGCAAATCGCACCGCTGAACCGGAAGGACGAAGGAGAGCCGGAAGGCCTGAACCAAGGATAGTAACGGGCTTCATCCTCGTTGTAAATATTTCCACGAAAACCCTCATTCAAAGCCTCATTTATAACAACTACATTATATATTGCTTGAAAAAACGGGCGTAAATCCTCTGGCAAATCATAAAATGAAGGTGTTTCAGGACGTCCGGTAACTTTAAAAGCATCTTTTAAAGATTTAACACGATCTGTTATATCTGACTGAAAAAATGCCTTGCCAAAAGAATTTTCAAGTTCTTTTTTAAGTTCGTCAGAAGCCATTTTGTAAAAAAACTTTGCGTTTTTCTCATTAATTACTAGTTCTTTTTTCATAATATATTTGGTGTTTAAAATGTTTTATTGATTATGTATTCTTCGATTTTATCCCATTTAGGCAACTCTCCGACTTGCTTGTCGTCTATGTACAAATCAGCAAATATCTTCCTGGTGTTGCCTCCGTACTTTTTAATGTTGTCGGGATGATTGTCGTTTATTCGGTCAAATTCAATCCCATTTTCCAACAACCAATTAACTGCATTCAGCAGATCTTCTCCAGTTCTACATGTCCAAATAATTACATAATGGCCCTCCTTTCGAAGGTCAGCTATCGTTTTCCTGACGTCAGGAAAAAGGTAGCCAATTTCTGGGTGCTGGCCAGTATGAATTGTGCCATCAAAATCTACAGCTATAATCATTTATTTCGTATTAAAATTGTTTTTAATGCATCATTATACCCTGCAGTATAGTCTATAACGGCTATGTTATAGCGGCCACATGTAGGGCGTTCCTGGCAGTGCTCATAATCTGCTACTAAAAGACACTCTTTACATTCTGTCCTATAAACGTAGTCCTTAGCTTTTTCTTCGATCTTTATCTTTTGTGACATAACATTTACATTATTTTAAAAAAGCACTCCTGCTGCCTTCCTGGTCGCTCTTTTTCACTAAACGCCAGGGGCCGGCAGATCAGGAGGCTTATATTTGTTTTAAACTATCCTTAATTTCTTGAACCGCCTTTTCCAAGTCCAATAGAAGCTCTATCTCTTGTTGAACGTTACACTCAACTGCAGTCGAGTTCTTTTTGATAAAAGCATTGTAAATCTCAGCAAGTCTCACCTGAGGGATTCTATTGAATGAAGAGCAGTTTGCTGCTCTGCATGCCAGAGATATGGCATAACTGACTTTGTCGTTTGTCTTTATTCCATTTCTATCAACCCATTTACAAATAGCAGCAATAACCCTCTTTCGCCAAATGTCAGCCTCAGGATCATACACTCGCTTTGACTGCGGAGAGACCAGCCGCTCCTTTTTCATGTTATAAATCATCCGCTCATATGCGTCCGGATACTTCTCATACATCTCAGTAAGAGACGAGGTTTTACCATCTGAAAAATGCTCAACCAAAGCAATTTTCATCTGCTCACGATATTTTGACACATAGCCGGGAGTCTGCTTGAGCAAAGCAAAAAATCTCCCGTGTGTTTTATTCGCTGTTTTCATAATTTAATTGTTTACACCCCAATACCTTTTTGCACCATCTTCCCAAACTGTTATATAATTCTCTTCGCTTTTTGATTCTGAGAACCTTGAATTAATGTAGGCCCTGTAACCCTCTACTCTTATTTTGCAGTGTGCATCGTATCTCATTTTATTTGCGACACGACCATCAGGCAACTTGCCTTCGGCATGAGATATGAAAATGAAAAGCTTAGATGGGAACAATCTCTTAAGTTTTTTATATTCCTTGTATGTGATGTCTGCATACTGTACAGAATCAATGATCACAATATTTGGAGAGTGTCTTTTTTTCAGACGTGCTATAAGTTCAGGCATTGACTCACCTTCGAGCAAAGAGAAACTTCTTGCAACTTCTTCCATGCCTACCCTTTCAAATGCAAGTTGCATAGATCTGCCGGCACCTTCTTCAAGGGAGTTATATAGCACTTTCTCATAACCGCACAGATATTTGCACAACTGAAGCACAAATGTTGTCTTGCCATTGAAACTCTGTCCCCAAATAATCCAGGTGCCTGACAACTCAGGATCTCCAATAGCATCTTTCCAAACACCATCAAACTCTACAACCTTACGCTTATTGGAGATAACCTGATATACAGACAATGCCTTACTCATACTCTACTTATTACAGATTCTTTATAGCATGAATTTTTCTGCGTACACGACGAAGATCCCACTCAGAATCCTCAACAACCTCTTTTATGATCTTAGAATCACTTATTCCATTGGCCATACAAACCTCAGCTATGTCACGCGAACTCACTCCCTGCAACTGTATGAAACGCCTTCCGATACGAGAGTAAATCTCTTTATAGCCCTTTTTGTTGAGTTTTAGCCCCCTTTTGATGCGTTTCTCAAGGTGATCAGTAGCGCACAACATTATTCCACAATGACCTTCGAGTTTGTTGTATAATGAGATAAAGAAGTAAAGCACATTATCGCTAAGCTTATCTGCTTCGTCCATCACAATGATAGGATTCTCCATTATCTTCAGCTTTGAGACAATCTCTCCCATCATCTCACCAACAGTATACCCACTGTAGTCACGGCCCATTGCGCTGAGCAGCTCCTGCATGAACATTTTCCTGTTCCAATATTCGTTACAACACAGGTTAAACACCCTTTTATTGCTGTTTGAATACTCTCTTATGGCCAGACTCTTTCCACTACCGGCATCACCCACCACTGCCAATACATTTGAATACTTTTGAGCATCCTGCAGTAACATTGTCATTAATTGAAAGTCTCTGGTTGAGACAACAGCCCATTCATCCAAGCTGTAGCCAATTTGAGCGCCTATGTTGCGCCACATTTCATCAGCTATAAGATCCCAGTCTCCATTGAGTAACTTTGAAATAACAGCACTGCTGACCCCTTTTAATGAGTTGGCAGCCTTATTTTGCGAGCCTTTGTGCTCACAGTACATCGCTAATGCTTCACGAATTTGTTCTTTTGCAAATTTTTCCATATGTTTGTTGTCCTTTGTGGCCTGGTTGGGAGAAATCCCCTCCGGGCCTGTTTTTATTAATTACATTGCTCTTTTTGCATATTCATACGGGTCAAAGTCCTCCTCCTGCATGATGTCAGCGTTGCTGACTGCCTTCTGAATGACCCCTATAGACCCTAATACATTTGAAGACTTCTTTGCTTTACGCTTAGCAGCAACACTAGTTTGAATCCCAGCGATGGCAGGACTGCGGAAACCACGATCCTCCGGATGAGTGCCATGCTCTCTCTGCAGCTGCTCCATCTTCTCATACCTGTTGATACGTGCCTGTTTGTTGGCGATCTCAATATCCTTGATGTATTGTGCTTCCCACTCCTCCTGCTCTTGTTTGCCCCTATGGATGGCCACCTTGGTAGATGCTACTGTATTGTACTTCAGCCCGGCTGCTGTACGCTCATATAGGAAAATCATAGAGAGATCCGATGGGTCGAACTTAACAACGAACTTCTTGTCAATATTTTTCTGCAGCCAGTCAAGATCCGGCATGTTGCCATCCTTGTAAACCATAAAGTCGTACTTGATCTTTTTCTCCGTAAAGGTGATGCCCCAGGCAGTACAGGTGACCTCTTTTTGACGAGTAACGTAGAACATGTCTACTATATCCCAGATCTCAACTTTCACAGCCTGAGGATTGACACTTGAACGGTACATCTCTATACGAGGTATGCCTGTCTTGGGATGTGGCATATTGTTCCATTCCTCGCGCCGTGCAGCGTAAATATCCCTCATCTCTTGTTCGGTAGGTAATTGATCCAAGTTTGCATTAAAAAACTCCTGATTTATACGACTTTCTTGAGTTTTCGTTGTGATGTTTTGGCCGGTATAGAATGTTTCCTGCTTTAATACCTGTTGTTGGAAACGACTGAAAACGTTCTCAATAGTTTTTGAACGCCCATTATAAGGCTGTGTTCTGATTGCAAGGTGTGCCAACTTCTTTAACAGATCACTACTCTCAAGTTTTTTGTGACCTCCTTGGTTGTCGTAAGAAATCTGGAAGGGTTTATATTTAGCAAAGTTCAAAGCCATTTTATAAGCAAAAAACTGTGCTTCATAGTCCTCGCTTTTGCTGATGTGATAACCAAGGAGTACTTCCGAGTATGCATCCATCACCTCGTACACCTGCAAGGTGCCAACACACCTTTTGTTTTCTGAATTAAGGTATTGATAGTAAAGATTCAATTTCGTTCCATCACTGTACCAAATGGAATCTCTCATTGTAGGCATTAAAGTCTTATGAATATATGAGAACTTCTCCTTTGATATCAACTCACCATGTCTGTGCGCGTACCATAACGATTGAATCTCTTCTGAATAAATGAAATTGCAAATTGTCTTTTCAGTCTTGATCTTTGTCCAGGATGGAGTAACTGAAGCTTTTTCGTTATATTCCCTAAAGAGCTGGGTAAGAGAAGCACACTTTTTAACATTGTCAGACCACCTTGTAAGTAACCAAAGCTTTGCCTCTTCAGGAATCTTCTCAGTGTTCTTATTGCAGAACTTGCCACTGACCAGGTTAATGTAACCTTCTTTCTCAAATAGATCTAAACGTTCTTTTAAACGACGCGGATTCTTAGGCAAGGTATGTAGTATTGGATCCGGGCCGGACTTCAAGGCAGTGACTTCGTTTGCAATCGCAGGCCAAATATGTGATGCACGAGCCTTTCCACGTGATGCTGTGAAAGATCTCTTATCGTTGAGAACAAAACGGATGGCCTTAAGTAATGAAGCATTGATGGTGTATTCCTGTATGTACTCTTCAGCTAAAAACTCACCATTTGGAAGGGTGTGTTTACGATAGAAATCTAATGCCTGCTGATCCTCACGGTATGCACCGCGGATGGAATACTTGGAAGGAGCTGCCTCAAGCTCGCCATACTTGGCTTTAACGGCAGCAATGATATGTGAAGGGAGAGAATTTATAGCAATTAATGCAGGTGTGTAGCGACGTCCTTGTCGGGGTTGTTTTATACCTTTATTGGATATACCATATCTGATAGCATCATATGTCATAAAGCCTTCATTGATGAGCTCTTTCATAGTTATGCACAAAATATTATTGTAGTATTCCATATTTAAAACTGCTTTTTAAAATACCGGTCTTTCCCGGTGGTCATCTCTCGTGTCGCGAGAAGCGCGAACGCTGCTTAATAAATGGTCTTTTCTTTTCCTCTTTCTTGACCTTTGCTCCCGGAGCCGGATCCGATCCTGCAGCATCGCGCATTATTCCGGGAATTGATTAAATTTGTGTCGCTTAACCTAAAATTTAATCTTTATGAAAAATTTGGAAAACTTGAATCTGATCTATATGTTTTCCTATCAAGTGCCTGCATTATCAGAAAAAGAAGGTATTGCTAAGGTTGCTCCATTAATTACCAAATGCCGGACTTTTGCAAAAGGACTAGGCATATTAATGCACAGCTGTCACTTCGGCGCTTTTGACGGGTATTTTTACATCAGAATAATTTTCAATATAAACCTCCCTCAAGATGCGATCTTGGTTAAGGTGATAGCAACGCTCGCTTTCGCTGAGTCCCTCAAGCTCCGACTCTTCAACCAACTTATTCTCTCCGAAAAAAAATAATAGATCTGGTTCATAGGAACCTGTATGAAATTCTCTACAGCCTATCAATTTATTGTGCTCAAGACACAGGTTGTAAACAGTTTTTGTTGCCATTTTATTGATTTGTTGCTTTATTATGTTTGGATATTGATTAAAAATGACTAATAAAACCATCGTACTCCTTGAATCCAAAGTAGAAAGGAGTGTATAGCACTTTCCTGTAGACCAGCAATCTAAAGATGCGGTACTCAATGACCATTTTCCCAACCTGGGGAGATGATTCAACCGAATAATCGGGCGTTATTGTTTTAGTAATCATAATTGTGTGTTGTTAGTTTGTTCTCGGGGCAGGTGTTTTTTCTGCTTTTGCAGTTTTCAATAAATAAAGCACAGTAATTGTCCCACTGCTTCATCTGATATCTGCGATATCTATCGAGTCTTAACATCCCTTTAAATCTGCACCATTTTGGTTTTTTCATAAATTCTTTATTTTTTGTTCCCGGGGAAAGATTCGATCTCTCAGCATCACGCCCTTTCCCGGGATTGCTTAATTTTGTCTAACCACAACAACTAAATAATTAAGCATATGGAACAGAAGTATTATTTTGATCAATTTGACCAGCTCGCTCAACTGACAAATCAAGCAACCGAAAGGAAATGCAGTTTTCTACAGCACATCCTTCTAGTCTCGTCAACTCTTTTTGCCATATTAGTCGCCCTTCGACCAGGCGACTCCAGTATCCTATTATATCAGATGTTGTATTCGGTGGCAACATCATTATTATCACTCGGAGTCCTTTCATCGAGTTTAGTGTATAAAGAATACGCAGGTTTTCTTCAACAATGTCGTCAAGCTTATTACGATGAATTGATAAAATCATATCAAGAGAAGCGTAAGTTGGAGCCGGTTTACGCTCGATTGAAAAAATCGACAATAATCTTTGAAAAAGTATGTTATATTTCTCTGATTGCATCATTGATAGGGTTTACCTTATATATTATTCTTACTTCTTTTTGAAGAGCTCTCCTTCCGAATCTCATTGTATAATCCCAGGCAAGCTATGCCACACAGGGCCGCAGTATAATATTGGTGAGAAGCTCCAAGAAAAAGAGCTCCCACAAGGGCCAAAAGACCAATCAGTGCAAATGCAACAAAGAAAAATTTATTATGTATTGTGTCCATGGCTATTTGTTTTTCTCTTTACCACCAAGCTGCAGAGCAGCCTTACGAATTCTTTCTGAAAGCTCGCTCTTGGTCCTGTATGCAAGGGCTGAGCGGATGGTTACCTCACTAACCCCAAATGTCTTAGCAAGGCGCTTTTTATCTCCATAGTCTACAAGAATTTTTGCCATTTCCTTTGATATTTAAAATTTATTATACCTTTATGTCGTCTTTCTTGTGCGAAAGACAATGCAATATTACAAACAAGTTTGTATTTATACAAACATTATTGCAATTATTTTAATTGAAATGGAATCAAATAATGATATAGTATCAAGGATCAGACAGATAATGAATATACATTCATTAAATGCTTTGACGTTATCTAAAGAATTGGGATATACAAGCTCAGAAAAAATCTCAAGGCTTTTTAGAGTTAAGAACGCAAAGCCTTCTTACGATATTATATATGATATTGCAAACAAGTTTGCAATTAATGTTGATTGGTTTATAACTGGGAGAGGCAAAATTGATTCTGTGTTGAAAACAAAAGTTGATTCAAATCCAAGTTTTAATAATTCGAAAATTGAGGTGTTGGAAAAAATGCTGATTGAAAAGGATGAAAAAATTGATCGCTTAAACAGAGAAGTAGGAAAGCTTCTGCAGATGATTGAGGGGTTTCGCGATCTCCAACTCAAACGATGTTCAAAAGACACCAATGCCTCGGATGCAAATGCCGGTTAAAAATATTCTAACCACATATTAAACACAATGAATAACGAGTATGAAAACAATCCGGTTCAACCAACGGAAAAACCGGATAATCCAAGAGACAACACAAATTTGAATAACCCCTTTGTTCCAAGGGAGGATCCAAGACCAGAAACTAGAGAGCAAAAGCAACCGCGGCAATAATCAGCTGAATAATTACAGTTACAAACACGCTTCTTAGAAGTAGTCCATATTTTTTGGCGAGTTTCTCGTTTTGTGAGTGCATAATTGCAATATTCTCTTGATTCGCCTCTACTTCATATAAAGTAATCTCTTTCAATCCAACCGAGGTTACTTTGTATTTTGTTTTTATATAGTCGTATACCTGGTCATTAATTACATATCGCGGATCACTAGTGAGAGTTTTAGATACTTTGGGTCTCATAACCGAAAAAAGGCCTATTGATAATAGTCCGTAAAGCAACACCAATAAAATAGACGCCAGTTTGATCAAGAGAAGATCTGTTTTAAATGACAAAGCAACAACAATAGGTATAATCACCAGGATTATTCCCAACAACGTGTAGCTTCTTTCGTGTATTTTGTTCATCATACTGATCACTTCGGCCATTCTTTTTTCAGATTGCTGGAAGTAATAAACCGCCATCTCCGTTGAGATGCTTTCATATAAAGATCCGGGTACCTCCCAGATACTTTTTTGGTCATTTTTTTGTCCTGATTTGTACATAATTAAATTTCCTCCGCAGTTTTTCGCATTAAATATAATAAAAAATCAATATAAGTATCTAATTATTCGATTTTTGCAAAGTCATGTTATTTAAAACATGTGGAAGTAATGGGGGGTTTACTCGCCAAAAAGTGCCATTTTCGGGGTCATTTTTGGAAGTAATGGGGGGTTTTGAGCTTATCTTTTTACCATGTTTACACCATCCAGAACACCATCCAGAACACCATCCAGATGCAATTTGGCCGTTTTATTCACTATTCGAAGATCGTTTAAATACCGGTTAAACTTTACATAAAAAAAGCCGCTGTTTAGCGGCCGGCAGACACCCGTAAATGCCTTATTTTACTTATTATTGCTTATTTTAGGGGGTATTTATAGACAGATATAAAAGAATTAAAATAAAAGGCTAATTTTGGAGGCAAATTGAGGCCCAATTATAAAACACGAATTAACTAAAATTAACTTTTTTGCACAATTCGTTTTTCAATGGATGTAGTTACAAAATCATCGGAAACCTTTACCTATTAACGCTTTTATCACGTTTTATCATTTAATCATTTTTGTACATTTCGTTTTTACCCCCATAAAATGGCTTAAACAAATATATACTAACTATAAATGAAGATAATAGTATAGACACTGCCTACATTTTCAACTTTGGTAAATACGCACCTGATATTCTTAAAAGAGATCATTTTCGCTCTCGTGCACCTTTCATCTGGAACAAGTTTTGGATTTTTGAAAGTAATCAGTATTTGTTTATGACATTTCATACCGGATCTCTATCAGATAAGATTGCTAAAATGTTTAAGAAGGGAGGTTTAAAAGGCGAATACGATTACGATTTTGAATGTTCGGTGTTTAATAAGAAAACGGGAGAGTTTCAATTCATACTTCAGCCTGAAATCAACCAACTAGGGTTTGTGGAGGACTTTGAAGGGGGGCCTGCCGTGTGGCCAAAATATGTGAGTTCAGACGGCTATATGATATCATATGTGTATGCACACGAGTTTAAAGCCCATGCAGAGACACATGTAGTGTCGGAAAAA
>PHDA01000003.1 GCA_002842465.1 Bacteroidetes bacterium HGW-Bacteroidetes-7 | reverse complement strand
ACTATTGTCCTGAATGTAGAGGTGTTTGGCTTGACCGCGGTGAACTTGATAAAATAATTGAACGGTCAACTCAAAACCTTAAACCCCAACAAGATGATATGATTTATGGTAAGCAGTACCATTCAAGGGACAATGATTATCGTTACAAAAAAAAGAAAGGACTCTTAGGAGAGCTTTTTGACTTTTAAAAGTAATTCTATTGAATCTGTTTGGAAATAATTTATTTTTATGTCACAAGAGTTGCAAGTTAAAAATAGAGAATTAGTTGTCTTTTTGAAAAAAGATGATTTTTTTGACAATACATTATTAGAAAAAGTAAAAAAAATAATTAGTAAAATACCTGACAGAAATCTGACATTATCTGAAATAATAAACCTATTAGGAAACGACGGTTTATTAATATTTGCATCAATATTATCTATAATATTTCTAATTCCAGTGTCAATACCTGGTATTAGTACTGTTTTTGGAGGCATAATTTTTTTTATAGGAATAAGTAATTTCTTAAATAAAAGTTTGTGGTTACCTTCTTCTATAAAAAACAAGTCATTCCCATCGGAAAAGTTACGCACTGCTTTAAACAAAGGGTTAAAGTGGTTTTATTTTTTAGAAAAAATAAGCAAGCCGCATCGTTTTAGACTCATAACATGTAACAAAATTGCAAGTAAAATCAATGGTTTTTTGATTTTGTTTGGTTCTATTTTGCTAATGATACCTTTAGGACTAATGCCCTTTAGTAATACTTTGCCGGCATTAATTATTCTTTTTCTATCAATAGGAATTATTCAGAAAGACGGAATTATAATTCTTCTTGGATATTTTTCCGTTTTGGGAGCTTTTATATATTTTGGATTATTTTTTTCGACTATAATTTTAGCTTTTAAAAAAATAGTTGAAAGCATTACAATGTGAATTTTTATTAACAAACTTATTTGTTCTCAAAGATGGTAAAAAACGAAAGCGGGAAATGGCATGCCATTGACTATAAAGAGGTTCTTGAAAATTTTGAGAGTTCATTACAAGGGCTTGAATTAGAAGAAGTAGAAACAAGACGTCAAAAGTACGGAGCAAACGAACTTAAACGTAAAAATAAAGATGGCATTTTAAAAGTGCTTTGGCGGCAAATTAACAATCCATTGATTTGGGTTTTAATTGGTTCAAGCACGTTGGCTACCGCATTGGGTAAAATTACCGATGGAATGGTAGTGCTTGCCGTAGTGGTAGTAAACTCAATTATTGGCTTTATTCAGGAATACAAAGCAGGTAAAGCCATTGAAGCTCTAAGTAACATGGTTCCCGAAAATGCTACAGTAATTCGAAATGGCAATATAATAACCATACCTGTTTCTGAGATTGTTCCCGGCGATATTGTTCAGGTGGCTGCCGGCGACCGCATCCCTGCCGACATGAGGATAATACAGCAAAAAAACCTACAAGTAGAAGAAGCTGCTTTAACAGGAGAATCGGTGCCGTCTCAAAAAACTACCGAAGCTGTAACTCCCGATGCTGTAATTGGCGACAGAAAATGTATGGTATATAGTGGCACTTTAGTAGTTTCAGGCACTGCTACGGCAGTGGTTGTAAAAACGGGTATGGATACCGAACTTGGTAAAATATCCGATATGCTTAACGAAACCGTTGATTTAGATACGCCATTAACAAAAAAGTTAGGTGTTATTGGCAAATACTTAACCATTGGTATTGTTGCTATCACTGCAATTATTATGTTTATTGGAACATACCGTGCATTGGGGCAAGGGGTATTATTGTTCGATGCACTTAAAGAAAGCTTAATTTTTGCAATAGCTTTGGCAGTTGGTGCTATCCCTGAAGGTCTCCCGGCTGTTGTTACCATTGCCCTTGCCATTGGGGTACAACGTATGGCAAAACGAAACGCCATTATTCGTAAACTTCCTGCGGTTGAAACTTTAGGAAGTACAACTGTTATTTGCTCTGATAAAACTGGAACACTTACACGAAACGAAATGACTGTAAGTGAATTGTGGAACTATAACTATAGCATACAAGTAACAGGTGTTGGTTATCATAAAGCTGGTGTTTTCAAACAAAACAATGCTGAACTAGCAGCTTTACCCGAAGATATGTTGCTTTTGCTTAAAAAAGCTGTGCTTTGTAGTGATGCAAATGTGCTTTATACCGCAAACGAATACAGTATCTCGGGCGACCCTACCGAGGTTGCTTTGGTCGTTGCAGCTGCAAAAGCGGGGATTTCAATTGATGGTTTACGTCAGGAAATACCAAGAAAAGATGTTGTGCCTTTCGACTCTGAAAAGCAATACATGGCAACCCTTAACGACAATATTATTCTTAAAGGGGCACCAGAGGTTGTGCTAAAACGTTGTTCAACACATGTTGGTGGTGTAAACTTGGATACACAAAAGATTATTTCTCAAATAGAATTGCTTGGTTCGAAAGGGATGCGAGTGCTTGCCATAGCTCAAAAAACTCAAAGTAAAAGTGATGAAATATCGGTAGATGATATTGAAAACGGATTTGAGTTTATCGGCTTGATAGGTATGATTGACCCGCCACGCACCGAAGCAATCGAAGCTATAAAAGCATGTCATAATGCGGGAATAACAGTAAAAATGATTACTGGCGACCACCATGCCACAGCACGTGCTATTGGCATGGAATTAAACCTCTCGGCCAATGGGACTGTTGTAACAGGAGTGGATTTGTCGAAAATGAGCGATGCTGAACTTGATAAAACCATACAATCAACCAATATTTTTGCCCGTGTAGCCCCCGAACACAAACTTCGTTTGGTAAAAGCCTTGCAAAAAGCCAATGATGTTGTTGCAATGACCGGTGATGGCGTAAACGATGCCCCATCGCTCAAGCAATCAAATGTTGGTGTTGCGATGGGAATTACCGGAACTTCTGTGTCGAAAGAATCTGCAGACATTGTACTTGCCGATGATAATTTTTCGAGTATAGCAGCAGCTGTTGAAGAAGGGCGAAGGGTTTACGACAATCTGCTAAAGTCTCTCGCATTCTTGCTTCCAACCAACTTGGGACTTGCATTTATATTGATTTATGGCATTATATTCTTTCCTTTTAATCCTATAACGAAAGAACTATTGCTTCCTATGTTGCCAGTACAATTGTTGTGGATAAACTTGGTTGCAGCCATAGCATTGGCTTTGCCGCTTGCATTCGAAGTAAAAGAACCTAATGTAATGAACCGTCCCCCTCGTAAACCCGATGAAGCTCTTTTCAACGGATTTGTAACTTTTAGGGTGTTTTTTGTTTCGATACTTATGACAGTTGGAACTATCGTGCTTTTTAGCTGGGAGTACTCTTATTCACTTTCAACCGGAATGGCACAAACAGATGCGTTGGCTCGTTCCCAAAGTATAGCAGTAACATTTATTATATTTTTCCAAATATTTTATTTGATAAACTGTAGGTCTCTGAAAGAATCGGTTTTAAAAATTGGTCTTTTCAGTAATGGCTTTATCTTTTTGGGTATTGGGTCAATAATGCTTCTGCAAGCAATGTTTTTATACACCCCGTTTATGCAAAAAGTGTTTGGAACAGCGTCTCTCGATGGGAAAGGTTTATTTATTTCGTTTGTAGCTGGTTCATTGATTTTTGTTGTAATTAGTATCGAAAAATGGATTCTAAGAGAGTTGTTAAATAAAAAGAAAAAAGAGAGTTAATAATGTTTTAATAATGAATTTAAAAATAAAAAAATTACGTTGGGTAACATCGTGTATAAAACATTTGGCAATCAGTGGTTTATCAAGCGTTTTAGCTCGTATCAAAAGTAGTTGTAACTTGATAGCAAATCGCTTCGAAATGCCAAACGTTTCATACACGCAACCGTTCAAAATTCTAGGTCAACTCATCAATCAAACAACATGAATATGCTGAAATACAAACTAATACTTATCTTTTTAATTATCCCCCTAATTTCAAAATCGCAAGATTACTATGGATTTATCCAAAAAATTCAGAGTTATCAAGATGCTGTTAGGCTGGAAAAAATGACTGCAATTGATTCAAGTACATTTAACATTAAAACATACTTGTCATTTTTTGATAATATTAATATTAATGATGATTATAAAATAGATGTATTTTTTTTAGATTTTTTTACTGGTGGTTATCCATTGCTGTATGCTCATAAAGAAAGTGAAAATATTGGTGATATGGATAAAGCAACATTACGGGCGTTCTTAAAAAGAAAAGATATTAGTGCAAAGTACCATATAAGCCCTAAAGATTCCAAAATTGGATTTCTTCAATACTTATTTTTTGCAACGTTGGGAGAAAACTTTGCCTTGAAATGGCATTCAAATATAGGTATCAAACGAATTATATATTCATCAGATAATCTGAACAATGAGATTCACAAGTTGAAGACATCTGATATGTTCTCGACTGATTCGCTAGAATTAGTTAAGTTAAAAGATGTCTCGCCTAAAATTAAAATTAAAAAGCAACGTAATTATTATATAGTTTCTTGGCTTGAAAATCGGACTCATTTCGGAATTTATAGATGCTCATATAAGGTTGATAGAAACAAGCCTTACAGCATAGAAAAGATTAAAGAGGAAAGAGTGTTAAAAATTGACATGAATTTTATTTACTAGAATTCTCGACCCCTACTGGCTTTTTAGCTCAGGATTGCCTCCCTGGCGCTCGGCGATCCTGAGGGGGGCACTTCAAAGAAAAAGCCCGCTGCTGCGCAGTGGGTATTTTGTTTTGCTCCCCCGCTCATGCGAGCATGGCGGGGATTTTTCAGAAATTCTCTTAGGCTCAGGATTGCCTCCCTGGCGCTCGGCGATCCTGTGAGGTGGTCCTACAAAGAAAAAGCCCGCTGCTGCGCAGTGGGTATTTTTTTTTGCTTCCCCGCTCATGCGAGCATGGCGGGGTGCAAAAAAAATACCCGGCACTGTTGTGCCGGGCTTTTTCTTTGGGTGGAAGATGGGATTCGAACCCACGACCTCTAGTGCCACAAACTAGCGCTCTAACCGACTGAGCTACGACCACCATGTAACGTTTGATTGCTCAAACGGGCTGCAAAAGTACAAAAAGTTTTTGAATTTATTCCAAAAATGTGGTTTAATTTTTGTTCGGGTATATTAAACAAAAAAAATAGGTCGGTGAGGGGTTTGTGTAAATATTACCTTTTTGGCTAAATAAATAGTAATTTATTTAGCGGAAATGTATAATTTTGCCGCCTCAGGACCAAACCAGTTGTATCTTAAAAAAAGGAAATAAATTATGGCTCGCGAAATTAAATTCTCTCTGGTTTACAGAGACATGTGGCAATCATCAGGAAAGTATGTTCCAATGGTTCACCAGTTGAAGCAGATCGCTCCGGTAATAATTGACATGGGTTGTTTCGACCGTGTTGAGACTAACGGTGGTGCGTTTGAACAGGTTAACCTTCTTTTTGGAGAGAACCCCAATAAGGCTGTGCGTGAATGGACTGCCCCTTTCAATAAGGCAGGTATTCAGACTCACATGTTGGAGAGAGGTTTGAATGCATTGAGAATGAACCCGGTTCCTGCCGATGTTCGCGAACTGATGTATAAAGTAAAGGCAAAGCAGGGTACTAACATCTCAAGGTCGTTCTGCGGTCTTAACGATCCCAGGAACCTTGAACTCTCTGTCAAGTACGCAAAGGCGGGGGGAATGATATCACAGGTTGCACTAAGTATCACCTACTCTCCTGTTCACACTGTTGAGTACTATATGGGTCTTGTAGACAAGGTTGTAGCATTCGGTTGCGACGAGATCTGTCTTAAAGATATGGCCGGTGTCGGACGTCCTGCATTCCTTGGAAGGCTTACAAAATCGATAAAAGATAAATACCCTCATATAATTGTTCAGTACCACGGCCACTCTGGTCCGGGCTTCTCGGTTGCCTCTATGCTTGAGGTTGCCCGTGCGGGTGCCGATTTTGTGGACGTTGCAATGGAGCCGCTTTCATGGGGAATGGTTCACCCCGATGTTATCACCATCCAGTCGATGCTTAAAGATGCCGGGTTCCTTGTTAAGGATATTAACATGGATGCCTATATGGAGGCCAGATCTCTTACTCAAAGCTTCATAGATGACTATCTCGGATACTTTATCGATCCGGGTAACAAGCAGATGACCTCGCTTCTGGTGGGTTGCGGTCTTCCGGGCGGTATGATGGGGTCTATGATGGCCGACCTTAAAGGGTTCCACGGTGCTATCAACTCATCGCTGAGAAATCAGGGCAAGAAGGAGCTTCAGTTGAGCGAGCTGGTTGTGATGCTCTTCCAGGAGGTTGAGTATGTGTGGCCTAAGATGGGTTACCCGCCGTTGGTTACTCCGTTCAGCCAGTACGTGAAAAACATTGCTCTCATGAACCTGATGCACACCCTTAAAGGTGAACCAAGGTGGTCAACAATTGACAAAGACACCTGGAACATGATCCTTGGTAAAACAGGCAAACTACCGGGAGAGCTTGATCCGGAAATTATAAAAATTGCAAACGACAAAGGTCTTGAATTCTATACCGGCAACCCTCAGGACGCATTCCCTAACGAACTTGACAAATTTCGCAAAGAGATGGTTGAGAACAATTGGGATCTTGGCCAGGATGACGAGGAGCTCTTTGAATTTGCTATGCACGAAAGGCAGTACAGAGATTATAAGAGCGGCGTAGCTAAGCAGAGATTCGAGCAGGAACTTGAGGCAGCAAAGGCTAAAGCCGGTGCGCCGATAGTGGTAACCCGCCCGGTAATTGAGATGCCAAAATTTGAAGTGGAAAAAGTTCTTGAAAAGTATCCAAATGCCAAACCTGTACAGTCAACCGTAAAAGGTCAGCTTATGTGGCAGTACGATATTGCAGATGTATCTTCTGCTCCGGTTGTAGGCGAGGCTGTAGAGGCAGGAAAAACAATGTGTTTTGTACAGGCTTTCTACGGAGTTGAGCTTATCAAGCCCGCCTTCTCAGGAAAAATCGTTCAAATTTGCGCCAAACACGGTGATACCGTACAAAAAGGTGAGATTGTAGCGTTCGTAGAATAATTTCCGCGCCAGTTTGTGGTAACAACCACATTATAAGAAAAATAAAAAAGAGCCAATTTTATGAAAAATTGGCTCTTTTTTTTGTGACCCCGAAGGGATTCAAACCCCCGACCTTCAGAACCGGAATCTGACGTTCTATTCAGCTGAACTACGGGGCCGTCACTGGGTCGCAAAGATAGCTATTTAAAATTCATTAAAAAATGTATCTTTGCCACTCATCAATTTAACATTCAAATATGAAAGCATTTGTATTTCCGGGCCAGGGGGCTCAGTTTACAGGGATGGGAAAAGAGTTGTATGCGACCTCCCCAGAAGCAAGAGAGATGTTCGAAATGGCAAACGAAATTCTTGGTTTCAGAATCACAGATATTATGTTTGAAGGTACCGAGCAGGAGTTAAAGCAGACGCAGGTTACTCAACCGGCAATATTTATTCACTCGGTTATACTTTCAAAATCTATAGAGAACTTTAAACCCGATATGGTGGCAGGCCACTCACTTGGAGAGTTTTCTGCATTGGTTGCAGCAGAAGCGATGAGCTTCCGGGACGGACTTCGTCTTGTTTCGGCAAGAGCGAAGGCAATGCAAAAAGCTTGCGAAGTTGAACCATCAACAATGGCTGCAGTTCTGGGATGTGAAGACAAAATTGTAGAGGATATTTGTAAAGAGATCCCGGGAGTTGTTGTGCCCGCAAACTACAACAGCAGCGGCCAGCTTGTGATATCAGGCTCTGTTGAGGCAGTTAATGAGGCTTGCGAAAAGCTAAAGGCCGCCGGCGCAAAGAGAGCTATTGTTTTGGCTGTAGGCGGAGCATTCCACTCCCCACTAATGGCCCCTGCTGAGAGGGAACTTGCGGAGGCAATTGAAAAAACCATTATAAACAAGCCAATTTGCCCTATTTATCAAAATGTAGATGCTTTGCCAAATCAGGATCCTGCCAAGATTAAAGAGAATCTGATAAAGCAGCTCACAGCACCGGTCAGGTGGAGACAAATTGTAGAGAATATGTGGAGTGACGGAGCGCGCGATTTCACCGAACTAGGTCCCGGAGCAGTTCTTCAGGGGCTCATTAAGAAAATCGCACCCGAAAGCGTTGTAACCGGACACCAGTAGTAACTCAACCCCAACTTGAATTAGTGAGTGTTATGCAAACACTTAAAGTTTCACAAGGTAGTTAAACAGTGTCACGAGATCTTCTTTCTTGCTAAAACTAAGGTTATTCTCGTTAACATATTGATTTATCTTAGACTTAAAATCAGGAAACATTCTTTCAAAATTCTTTTTGTTTGCAGGGTAGTATTTATCCTCTTTCATAAGAAAGAATGTTTCCGTATAAGTATAACGCAACTCCGCCGTACCTGAAATCTTTTCAAGTCTGCTATCAACATCATAGTTGGCAATTTTCTGAATTGAACTAACCTCGTTGGTCCCACCATAAGCCCCCTGAAGCTTCTCTGAGCCAAGCTTCATTGCCTTGTGCAAGCCTAATGAAACCGCTCCATTAGTGTTAACATATTGAATATAGCCAATATTGAATTTCCTGAAAAAATAGTTTCCGCTACTCACCACCTCTACCAGTTTTTCGTTGCTGATTGCAATTGTATCACCGGTATCGCTAATCACTCTCAATGACTGAGTCATTGTATTAATGTTTACTTTTCCGGTATAAACATCACCGTTATTTAACCTGATTCTACCATCCAGATATTGATCAAAAACAAATATCTTCTCCTTGAAAAAATCACCCTCCACAACTTTGCCGTTAATTACTTTGATTGTGCCGCTCTGCGCGCTGATGGTTAAAGCTGTAACCATTGTCAGTAGTATCAGAAATGCTCTTTTCATAATATAAAGTGTAAATTTTACTGTCTATAAAAATAGGCAATTTTCTTTTACCTTTGAAAAAAGTTATGTAATTTTGACAAATATTAGAGAACATGTCGGGTTATTATCAGATAGTAGTAGAGTACGAGACAGAGACAGAGTTCGCTTCGGCCCACAAAAGCCTAAGCGACAAGATAGTTTGGGCTGATAATTTGACCCGTAAAATATAGAATGACATCTCCGCATTTCAGACAGGTTTTGCGGGGTGTTGTTTTTTTAGCGGAACCTACTCCATGTTTTTTGAAAAGTTTTAAAGAGAAACAACATTTATTAAAATATTATTTATTAACAAGAAAGCTATGGCAAAAGAAAAAAAATTTATTACCTGTGACGGTAATTACGCCGCAGCGCATGTAGCGTACATGTTTAGCGAAATGGCAGCCATATACCCTATTACTCCTTCGTCAACAATGGCAGAGTATGTGGATGAGTGGTCAGCTTACGGACAAAAGAATCTCTTTGGTGAGACGGTTAAAGTGGTTGAGATGCAGAGTGAGGGTGGAGCAGCCGGTGCATTGCACGGAGCTCTTCAGGCAGGAGTTCTTACAACAACATTTACTGCCTCACAGGGTCTTCTTCTGATGATCCCGAACATGTACAAAATTGCGGGCGAATTACTTCCAACGGTATTTCACGTCTCTGCACGTACTCTGGCAGCCCAGGCTCTTTCGATATTCGGCGACCATTCTGACGTAATGTCTGCAAGACAAACAGGATTTGCCCTTATCGCATCAAGCGGAGTTCAGGAGGCACTTGACCTTGGTGCTGTTGCTCACCTTTCAACGCTTAAAACAAGAGTTCCTTTCCTTCACTTCTTTGACGGTTTCCGTACTTCTCACGAGATTCAGAAAATTGAAGACCTCGATCAGGAGCAACTGAAGAAGATGATAAGTGAAAAATCACTTAACGCTTTCAGAACAAGAGCTCTTAATCCAAACAAACCTGTTACCAGAGGTACTGCACAAAACCCTGACGTATTCTTCCAGGCAAGAGAGGCATCTAACTCTTTCTACGATGCAGTTCCTGATATGGTTGCCCGCTACATGGGTGAGATTAGCGAAATGACAGGAAGACATTACCTTCCATTTGACTTCCACGGTCATCCTGAAGCAGAAAACATCATCATTGCAATGGGCTCAGTTTGCGAGACAATCAGAGAGGTTGTTGATGTTCTTGTTGCCAAAGGCGAAAAGGTTGGAATTCTGACAGTACGTCTTTACAGACCATTCTCTGCCAAATACTTCTTCCGTGTACTTCCTAAGAGCGTTAAGAACATTGCAGTTCTTGACAGAACCAAAGAGCCGGGAGCAGTAGGCGAACCTCTTTACCTTGATATCAAATCTGTAATTGCAGAAAAAGGCGGTAAAATGCCTCATATCGTTGGCGGACGCTACGGTCTATCTTCAAAAGATACTACTCCTGCGCAGATATTCTCAGTATTTGACAATCTGAACATGAAGGAGCCTAAAAATGGCTTCACCATTGGTATTGTTGACGATATAACATTTAAATCTCTTCCTATAAAAGAGGATGTTAGCGTTACCAAGAAGGGCGTTGTTGAGTGCAAATTCTACGGACTGGGTTCAGATGGAACTGTTGGTGCCAACAAAAACACAATCAAGATTATCGGTGAAACCACACCTAAGTATGTTCAGGCATATTTTGACTATGATTCAAAAAAATCAGGCGGTTACACATGTTCTCACCTTAGATTTGGTGATACACAAATTACATCACCATATTTGGTTTCAAACCCTGATTTTGTTGCGGTACACGTAACTCCTTACCTTACAAAGTACGATGTACTTAAAGGTATCAAAAAGGGAGGCACATTCCTGCTTAACACACTTTGGTCAAAAGAGGAGACTATCGAAAAGCTTCCTGATCATATCAAATCGGTTATTGCCAAAAAGCAGCTCAATCTATACATAATCAATGCAACAAAGATTGCAGAAGAGATTGGTCTTGGTAACAGGACAAACACAATTCTTCAGTCAGCATTCTTTAAAATTGCAAACATTATCCCATTCGAGCAGGCTGTTGAAGAGATGAAGCACGCTGCCGAAAAATCATACGGCAAAAAAGGTGACAAGATTCTTGAGATGAACTATGCTGCCATTGACAGGGGTGCCGACTACGAACAAGTAGAGATTCCTTGCGAATGGAAAAACATTGCTTCAAACAAGTTCCGCCCTGCAAGCTACGACAGACTTGCACCGGATTGGGTAAGAAATGTAGCTGACGTTGTTAACGCACAGGCCGGTAACGACCTCCCTGTAAGCGCATTCCTACACCTTGAAGATGGTACAATCCCTTCGGGAACATCTGCTTACGAAAAACGCGGTATTGCAACTCACATTCCTGAGTGGCAGGCCGAAAATTGTATTCAGTGTAACCAGTGTGCCTATGTTTGTCCTCACGCTGCTATCAGGCCATTCCTGATGACAGAAGATGAGCAGTCAAAAGCACCTGCCGGAGTTAAAAAGATTAAAGGTAACGGTCCTTTCAAAGAGTACAGCTTTACAATTCAGGTAACACCAATGGACTGTACAGGTTGCGGTAACTGTGCCGATGTTTGTCCTGCCAAGACAAAAGCCTTGGTTATGATGCCATTCGAAACACAGGAGCACGAGCAGGTAAACTTCGACCACCTGCACGCTGTTGTTGGTTACAAAGACACAGTTCAGCCAAAAGAGCAGAATGTTAAGAATCTGCAATTTGCACAGCCACTCTTCGAATTCTCGGGAGCTTGCGCAGGTTGCGGTGAGACCCCTTATATCAAAGCAATCACACAACTTTACGGTGACAGAATGATGGTCGCCAACGCTACAGGTTGTTCTTCGATCTTTGGCGGTTCATTCCCTGCATCTCCATACACTACAAACAAAGATGGTAAAGGTCCTTCTTGGGCTAACTCACTCTTTGAAGATAACGCAGAGTTTGGTCTTGGTATGCAAATGGGTTCTGAAAGAGTTCGCGACAGAGTTGCAAAACTTATGGCAGACGGCATTGAGTGCAAATCATGTACTGCAGAGATGAAAGTTCTATTTGCAGAGTGGCTTGCAAAACGCGAAGACCATGTTGCAACTAAAGAGATTGCCGATAAATTGGTTCCACTTATCTCTGAGTGCAAATGCGAAATCTGCAAAGAGCTTACAGTTCTTAAAGACTACTTCGTTAAACGCTCACAGTGGATATTCGGAGGTGACGGTTGGGCATACGACATCGGATACGGCGGACTTGACCACGTACTTGCTTCTGGTAACAACGTGAATGTTCTTGTACTTGATACAGAGGTTTACTCAAATACCGGAGGACAATCTTCAAAATCTACCCCTGTAGGAGCAGTTGCAAAATTTGCCACTTCAGGTAAGAAGATCCGTAAGAAAGACCTTGGAATGATGGCTATGAGTTACGGTTATGTTTACGTTGCACAGGTGGCAATGGGAGCAAACCAAAACCAACTCTTCAAAGTACTTAAAGAGGCTGAGGAGTATGATGGACCATCTTTGATTATTGCTTACGCTCCATGTATCAGCCACGGTTTGAAGAATGGAATGGGCGCAACTCAGCTGGAGGAGAAACTTGCAGTTGCCTGCGGATACTGGCAGCTTTACCGCTACAATCCGCTTATGGAGGCTGAGGGCAAAAATCCATTCACCCTTGACAGCAAGGAGCCTGATTGGACTAAGTTCCAGGACTTCCTAAAAGGAGAGGTAAGGTACACTTCACTTGTTAACACCTTCCCTGACCAGGCCGAAGAGCTGTTCAAACTCACAGAAGAGTTCGCAAAATGGAGATACAACTCATACAAGAGACTTGCCACTGCGGAATAATCTCATCTAAACCGGGTTAACCCCGGATATTAACTAAAAAGGCCGACTAAAATTTAGTCGGCCTTTTTTAATTTAAATTCAATTAGTTAACTATCAGATTGTCTGCATTACGGCGTCGGTGATCCGTTTTTCGCTTTCAAGTGCCTTTTCGAAAATCTCCTGTGCCTGAGCTACAAGTGAGTCTGCAAGTGCACGATCTTTAAGGTCTTTAGAGTTGATTCTTACATTCATGTAGGCTCCAAAGACGGCTGAACGCAGAGCAATTGCACCCACTCCGGCATCGGAGACTGAGTTTGGATTGCCCTCTTTAACCATAACCTCGGTAAGCTCCATTGCACTGAATGCTACCTGCATTGTTCTTAGCGGAATCTCAGTTGCATATTTTGTTGCCTCCTGTATTGCGGCACTTCTATCTGCCTTCTGCTCCTGTGTCTCTTTTGGCAGGCCGAATGCGGAAAGAATCTTATTGAAGGAGTTTGTGTCTTCATCAACCAGGTAGAGCATCTCCTCCATTATTGAATGGCCCTTTTCTGCCCAATTGGAGAAATATTTCCATTTGTTATCCCATCCCGCTTTGTGAGATGATAGGTTAGCTACCATTGTACCCAGAGCAGCTCCCAATGCTCCCATGTAAGCAGATACAGATCCTCCGCCCGGGGCAGGTGATTCGCTTGCTGTCTCGCGTGCAAAACCTTTGCATGTAAGATCAATAAGTTTCTTGTTAGCCCCCTCCTCTATCAGATATTCAATGACTCTCTCTCTTGGATCAAATGGCTTGAGATCGTCAAGTCCCATTGATTTAACCGCAATCTTTATGATCTCCTCCTCAGAGATTCCCGCTGAACGATTCTGCTTGTCAAGGTAGTATTTGCCCGCATCAATAAGAACATTTTTAGGTATAAGTCCAACGATTTCGCTTCCGGTTACCCTGATTCCCCTGTGTGCTGCCTTTGCAACCACCTCGTCAAATGCAATATGAACTGGTGTTGCCTTTATATCTGTAACATTCATAGAGACCTGAGCAATCCCGTATTCTTCAATAAACCAGCCGATTGCCTTGCACCCCTTTAGAGTACCCGGAATCCACACCTCTTCTCCTTTTGCATCTTTCACTACCTTGCCGGTAATGGAGTCTCCCTCTCTCATCTTTCTCCCCTTCTCCCTAACATCAAATGCTATTGCGTTGGCTCTGCGGGTCGAGGTTGTGTTGAGGTTAAAGTTTACTGCTATCAAAAAGTCTCTGGCACCTATGGCTGTTGCGCCTGTCCGGGCAACACTCTCATTGAATGTGGCAGGGCCAAAATCGGGCCTCCATTGTGGGTTGAGAAATTTCTGCGACAAACCCTCATACTCCCCCGCCCTGCAATTTGCAAGATTCTTTCTCTCAGGTGCAAATGCAGCATTTTCATAGCAATAAACAGGTATCAACAACTCCTCTCCAACTCTTTTTGCAAGCGCTCTTGCATATTCTGCAGTCTCCTCCATTGAGATGCCTGCAATTGGAATTAGCGGGCAAACGTCGGTTGCCCCCATTCTTGGGTGTTCTCCGTGGTGAACTCTCATGTCAATCACCTCAGCTGCCTTTTTAATAGCCAAAAAAGCCGCCTCAACCACCTGTTCGGGCGAACCCACAAAGGTAACTACCGTTCTGTTTGTTGCAGCTCCCGGATCTACGTTAAGTAACTTAACACCCTCCACTATCTCTATAACATCGGTTATCTGTTTTATAACCTGCATATTGCGCCCTTCGCTAAAATTTGGAACGCACTCAATAATTCTTTGAATCATATCTGTTTAAAAAATTAATTCTGTAATATTACCCCCTGAGGCATTCTCTCTTTGAGAGCCTTAACATCAATTTCAAAGAAGTGATAAGCAAAGAGATTCTTTGGCTTAACCACTTTTACCGCCTCAATAAACATCTGATCACTCATGGTGTATGGCAGATTTTTGGGCATAAAGGCAAGATCAATCTCACCAAGCTCTCTCATCTCCGGGATTATCTCGGTGTCGCCTGCAATGTAAACTCTGTATCCGCCAAAATTCAGGATGTAACCGTTTCCCTCTCCTCTAGGGTGAAAAGGAAGTCCGTCTTCCCTTTTATTTTGTATGTTATAGGCATAGACTGCCTTAATACCAATTCCATTATATTCAAACTCCTCTCCCTGAGCCAATCCGTTTACACCCTTCATACTCTCAGCACAGGTAAGGCTGGTCACAAATACTGTTTCGTCAGTAACAATGTGCTTCAGGGCCTCTTCATCCATGTGGTCGTAATGGTGGTGGGTGAGGAGTACCAGGTTTGCTTTAGGCTGAAGTGAGTAATCGGCAACATTGCTATAAGGGTCAACAAATATGTTTTTTCCTTGCCACTTTATAAGCAGGGATGCGTGTCCCAGCAAAGTGATATCTATCTCTCCGAGTGGGGTATTAAATTTTTTCATCTCAATAAGCTTTCTTTAAATTCTTCTAAAACTATTTACTCTTAAAAGCCTCTGTTGCAAATTTTTACAACAGCGCCGTTGAGAATAACCGTCTCTACTACCGGTGTGGTGAGAGCGTATGGAATGAAGGAGTACGATGGTATCGGGTGGGTTATGAAGAGGTTTGCGACCTTTCCCTGAGCAATGGTGCCGTGCGTTTCGCTTAGCCCCATAGCAGCAGCTCCGTTTAGAGTTGCTGCGTTTATCACCTCTTGGGGTGTCATCTTCATCTTGAGTGCTGCCAGCCCCATTATGAATTTCATATCGCTGTATGGTGATGAGCCCGGATTGTAATTTGTGGCAAGAGCCACTGCCAGCCCGTGATTTATCATCTTTCTTGCCGGGGCATACTCCATTTCAAGAAAAAATGTTGATCCCGGCAGAAGTGTTGCAATTGTTTCGTTTCTGAGCATCAAGTCAAACTCTCTCTCTGCCGTAAATTCAAGATGGTCTGCAGATATGGCGTTGTACTTTACTGCAACATCTACACCTCCCGAAAAGCTCATCTGATTTGCGTGAATCTTAGGCCTCAGGCCATATTTGATTGCTGCATTGAAAATTCTGTCGGTATCCTCTACAGAAAAGAATCCCTCTTCTGTAAATACATCAATATACTCTGCCAACTCTTCAGCGGCAACAAGCGGTATCATAACGGAGATAATCTCATCTACATACTCCTCACGCCTTCCTTTATACTCCTCCGGTACTGCGTGTGCTCCCAGAAATGTAGTCTTGACAGATAATGGGGTTGTATCTGCAATTCTCTTTGCAACTCTGAGCATCTTTAACTCATCGTCGGTATTCAGGCCGTATCCGCTTTTTATCTCAACAGCTCCGGTACCGTGGGCAATTATCTCCCATGCCCTCTCAACAGATTGTCTGTACAGTTCTTCTTCTGACGTTCTATGCAGCAGTGCAGCAGAGTTTAGGATTCCTCCTCCCCTTTTTGCAATCTCTTGATATGTCAAACCTCTGATTTTGTCAGTAAACTCACCCTCACGGCTTCCGGCATATACCAGATGTGTATGTGAGTCACAGTATGAAGGAAATACCAATTTACCTGTTGCATCAATAACATTTCCAACACCTCTCTCCCCGCCAAATCTCTCAATGAGAGATTTTACACCGCCGGAAGCCTCATCGGGCATCTCTCCCAACTCCCGGATTGTATCTCCATCAATATAAATAAAGCCGTTATCGATAGTATCAAAAACAGACATCTCCCTTCCACTTCGTCTGAGTGTGTATTCGTCACGCTCTACCTGAACAATCTGCTTGATATTTATAATTAATATACCCATTATGTACTTTATAATCTTTTATTTAAAAGAATATTAATGCTTTTGAAGTGTTAATATCTCTTTCTCTTTTCAATAATTAAGCTGCTTCAAAAAATTAACCGCGTTGTTAATGTGAAGGTACATAACCTGATCCTCTTCTACAAACGGGACATGCTCTCTGAAACGTTTCACAAAATCCGCCACAATAGGTGAACTTTTAAGTGGCCTTCTGAAATCGAGCGCCTGAGCAGCATTCATCAGCTCAATAGCAAGTATCTTCTCTACATTCTCAACCACCTGAAAACATTTTACTGCGGCATTTGCTCCCATGCTAACGTGATCTTCCTGCCCCTGTGAGGAGTCAATCGTATCAACGCAGGCCGGCATACAGAGCTGTTTGTTCTGGCTTGCAACCGAAGCCTGTGCATACTGAGGAATCATGTAGCCGGAGTTGAGCCCGGGGTGCGCAACAAGAAATGAAGGGAGCCCGCGCTTTCCCGAAATCAGTTGGTAGGTTCTTCTCTCTGAGATGCTGCCGATTTCTGACATTGCAATTGATAGAAAGTCAAGTGGGAGAGCCAGTGGCTGGCCGTGAAAGTTACCTGCCGAGATTATCATGTCATCGTCAGGCAATATGGTTGGGTTGTCTGTTGCGCTGTTTAGTTCTGTCTCAAATGCGTTAAGGGCGTACTCAATGGCGTCTTTTGACGCACCATGCACCTGAGGGATACATCTGAATGAGTATGGATCCTGTACATGCTCTTTCTTTTGTTTAACAATTTCACTACCTTCCAGAATCTCTCTGATTGCTGCAGCAGTCTCTTTCTGACCTTTGTGTGGTCTTACTTTGTGAACATTTTCGCTAAATGGTTCCATCCTGCCAAGGTAGGCATCAAGAGAAACCGCTGATATTATATCTGCCAGCTTTGAAAGTTTCTTAGCCTTTAGAATGCACCAAATGCTGTATGCAAGCATAAACTGAGTTCCATTAAGCAAAGCCAGCCCCTCTTTTGGGGAGAGGGTTAATGGCTCCCATCCGAATATGCTGTTTACCTCTGCAGCAGGTACTCTTTTTCCGTTGTAATTTACCTCTCCCATTCCCAGCAGAGGAAGCGACATGTTAGCCAGAGGTGCAAGATCACCGGATGCTCCAAGGGAGCCCTGCTTAAAGACAACAGGATATACTCTGTTGTTGAACATGTCGGCAAGCCTTTGAACCGTCTCGGCCCTGACTCCTGAATAACCATATGAAAGCGATTTAATCTTAAGTGCAAGCATAAGTCTCACTATCTCCTGAGGAACCTCCTCCCCCAAACCGCATGCATGCGACATCACAAGGTTTGTCTGGAGCTGTGAAAGTTGACCGTTGTTTATAGTTACATTGCAAAGAGATCCAAACCCTGTTGTTATGCCGTAAATAGGCTCACTACAGGTTTCAATTTTATTCATTAAGTACTCCCGACTCTTGTGGATTCTCTCTTTAGCATCATCGGATATTACAATTTTGCAACTTTCATTCAGCAGGATTTTTACCTCATCTAGCCTGTTATACTTTGAACTTATATGAAAATACTCCATTTCAACTTTTATTTTGATAGATATTCATTAACAATCTTACAAATATAAAACAAAATGAGAGTTTGGGATAATTAATTATCCATTTATTATATTTGTTGTCTTAAAGTAGAATTGTTTACTGTTGGCTAAACTATTCAAATAAACAGGGTGGAAAATCTTCTGATTCCGGGATTATTTATGTCTGTGCTCCTTTCAGGTCTTCTTTTAACAAAAAGAGACAAGAGGTGTGCAGATTATGTGCTATCTACCTTTCTGGCCATATCTGCATTAACTCTGGTTTTGGCTTATCTGGAGATTTACAATCGTGATCATGGATATATTTTTCCCTTTTTTATAAATCTATCTCCCCCTTTTGTTCTTCTTCTGGGGCCGGCACTATGGTTGTATGTTAAATGTCTAACCATACCTGACTTCTCAATAAACAGAAGGCATCTTTTACTGCTCATTCCATTTGTCACTGTGTTTGTCCTCTTTCTGTTCAACGACTATATTAAGCCCGACGCATCAAGAATTGATATGGACTCTCATGAGGGTTTTAAAAAGGGCTATATGTTCCCCTTAGTTATGGGATTAATTGCTATCTCAAATATTGGTTACACTATCTGGGGGCTGTTGATGATAAAGAGTTACAGAGAAAAGATGAAGAGTTTCTATTCTGGATCAAGGCATCTTGAACTTAGATGGCTCAGATTTTTACTGATGTTTTCTCTAATCGCATATAGCGTTATAAGTGCTCTTTATGCTGTTGACTCCGCTTTGCATCTGATGCCCTTTAATACAATTCAGGCTATTGGATACTCTATTGCTTCAACATTTATTATTATAATTGGCTTCTTTGGGTTAAAACAGGGAGATCTATTCTCCTCTGTTCCTGTAGCCTACAAAGAGATTGAAGTTGAAACCAAAATAACTCTTGCAGGTGTAAGCAAACCTGACCAGGAGTTTGTTGCTTTGTTGCTTAAATACATGAAAGAGAAAAAACCTTACCTAAACCCCGAGCTCAGTCTGGAGACATTAAGCAATTGCCTGAAAGTAAACGCAGAGTATCTGTCTGGTGTACTAAACGGGTCTCTCAATATGAATTTTTATGATTTCGTAAACCATTACAGAATTGAAGAGTTCAAGTCTTTATGTAAAGATCCCGCTAAGAGAAAACTAACAATAATTGCCCTTGCAATGGACAGCGGATTCAACTCAAAGGCCACTTTTAATAGGGTTTTTAAGAAGAACACCGGACTAACTCCAAGCGAGTATTTTAGTAAGGTATCAATTAATTGAGACACGAAAAAGCCTTATTGATACCTGCTGTCAATAGGAGTGATACCACCCTTTTAACCAAATAGCTTTCATTTGCACAAAAATTAATGAAAATGAAAACTGCTGTAATTTATGCCACTTCACACGGAACTACCCAAAAGGTGGCAGAAAAAATTCAAAATGGTCTGGGTGGAGAGGGAATCTCAACATTTAACTTAAAAACCAACAAAATCATCGACCTTAGCCTATACGACAATGTTGTTATTGGAGGCTCAATTCATGCCGGCTCTGTTCAGGGAAGCGTTAAGGAGTTCTGTAAAAAAAACATGGTTGATCTTCTCCAGAAAAGAATCGCCCTGTTTGTATGTGCAATGAATGAACCGGAGTACGAGCAGGAGCTTAAGGGTGCTTTTCCTGAGATGCTATTCAACTACGCTGTGTGTAAAAAGGTTGTTGGAGGAGAGTTCAATTTTGATAAAATGAATTTCCTGGAGAGAGTTATTGTTAAAAAAGTATCAGGCATAAGTGAAACCACAGAAAAAATCGACCACGCAGCAATTGATGAAATTGTTGCTGCCATGAAATAATTTCTGCTAAACTTTTGTGCATGCGATTGGCTATCATGAGGTAAAAAATGGCTATTCAGAGATAAAAAAAGAGAGCGACCTTTTAAGTCGCTCTCTTTGAATTTAATCACAAGCCTGTTAGTTTACATACCCAGGGTTTTGCTGTGCAGCAATAGCCGGATTGGCATCTATCTCGTTTTGAGGAATTGGAAGAATCGTTTTGTAGAAAGTTCTGTTGATAATTTTCTCGCGGTTTGATATTACAACTGCAGGGAAAATAAAGTCATCGTTGTACTCGATTGTCTTATTCCAGCGTAGCATATCAAAATATCTATGACCTTCTGCAAACAACTCTTTGCTTCTTTCGTCTTCAATCATGCTCATTGTTACTGTTGCAACTGTTGCAGCAGCAAGACCGGGAGCCCTTTTGCGGATTGCATTCAGATAGTTAGCGGCTTTGGTTTTGTCAGGAGTCGGCAAATTTAATGCAGCTTCGGCAGCTATCAGATAAACCTCCGACAGTCTTATAACCTTAATATTTGTAGCTGCTGCAACGCCTTTGTCTCCGGTCATACCGTGTCCACCCACATACTTCATACATGAGCCAAATCTGGTTGTTGATGATTCATCATAATCCATAATAGCTCTGCGAATATCTGTAGGGTCTTGATTTAGTCTGGCCAGGAAGTAGTCACTTGCCATAAACCAGCCTAAAGCTCCGGTAACTTTATTTCTGCGAAGAAGATAGTATCCCAGTGATCCGGTTCCAAGATTTGCTTCCCCTGAATACATTCCTAGTTCAAAAATTGACTCCGAAGAGAATGGTACTGCCCATGAGCTAATCCAGTTAGTATTGCTGTAAAGGGAATAAAGAGTAGTTCCCATAACTGCTTCTGCAGCTGTAAGAGCATCGGCATATCTTCCCATTGTCAGGTAAACTCTGGCTTTAATTGCCAAATTACCATAATAGTTAAGAAATCCGCTCACCTTTGTCTTAGGCAGAATAGGGTCTGCATCATCAAGATCCTTGAGAATCTGAGTGTAAACCTCTTCTACAGAAGCACGTGTTGGTTGTGCCGCTGCATCAAGTGGTGTAAGAACCAAAGGAACACCATAAGATGTTTTATCCATATTGTACGTTTTACCATATAGACGAACTAAGTCAAAATAGACAAGAGCTCTTGTGGTAAGTGCCTGACCTTTAATCTGACTCAAAGCGGCAGAACCGTTTCCGGCAGCCTCGATTTTGTCAATATTAAGAATTAGGTTGTTACACTGCAGTACAACGTCGTACATCTGTGCCCAATATGACCCCATGTTTCCGGTAGATACCGAGTGGTTGAATGTATAGAGACCATCATAGCCTCTTCCCTGAGAGTAGATTGCAAAATCGCCACCTTTAGCATCTCCGTAAAGGATAAAGTCTCTTCCATAATAGCTGGATGAGGCAAGTTTTCTCATCAAACCGTTCATAACCACCTTTGCATCATTTGCATTGGTAATTGATGTTTCGGCTGCGGCTGAATTACTTGGCTTAACGTCCAGGAAACCCTCGCATGATGAAAGTAGTGCAATGCCCAGTAATGTAATTAATAAGTGTATTTTTTTCATTGTAGCATCATTTTAAAATTAGAAACTAAATTCAACACCGAAAGTGTATGTCTTTCCTATAGGTGTTTCCCATCCTCTTGATCCATACTCATTCACCTCAGGATCGTACACATCGTACGCAGCTAAAGTCCAAAGATTCTGACCATTAAAGTATATCCTTGCACTTGAAATTTTCACTTTGTTAGTTATACTCTTAGGTATATCGTAGCCTATTGTAAGACTCTTAAGTCTCATATAATCAGCTTTATTCATAAACCTGCTACTCTTCTGCTGAGCATCAGCAAAGTCAACAGCTACCCTCTGAGGATATTTGGCATCTTTGTTCTCAGGAGTCCATCTGTTATCATACTGATCTTGTGACATGATTCTTTCCCAGTAGTAACCATCTTCTGCAACGTCTTTTCCAACTGCATCATATGTGTAGCCCCCAATTTTGTAGGTTAGACCGGCACTTAAAGTGATACCTTTCCACTTAACTTCAGTGTTTAAACCACCAAACAATTTTGGATGAACATCACCAAGAATTTTTTCGCTGGCATCCTGATAGCGGAATGTTGCCGGGCGACCGTTCACGGTTGTTGGTTGAGTTGTGGTGTTTTCGTTGTTCATGTACCAAACGTTCTTACCGGTTTCCCTGTCAACTCCTGCCCACTCACGTCCGTAAATTGCAAGTGTTGATTGTCCCTCCTGGTAGATAAACTTAATCCTTGAGTCACCACCTGTAGGTTCGAACCAAATAATGTTCTGACCTCCATAAAGTTTAGTAACGCTAGAATTAATATGAGAAGCAGTTATTCCTGCTGTCCATGTTACACTGTTGTTTCTGATGATGTCTCCACTAAGTTCAATCTCAATACCGTTGTTGTTAATCTCTCCAATATTCTTAAGAGTAGAACTGAATCCGGTAACACGTGAAATTGGAACATCCTGAAGAAGGTCTTTTGAATCTCTGTTAAAGAATTCAACTGTACCTGTAATTCTTTGATCAAGAATTCCAAACTCAAGAGCAATATTTGAAGTGTAGCTGGTCTCCCATGAGAGGTTAGCGTCAGCAATTGTGCTAACACCTCCACCCGGAAGTTCCATATACTTGCTACCATAGGTTGCAAGAGAACGCCATCCGTAATTTTCACCAGGGAGTGTTCCGTTTACACCATATGATCCTCTAAGTCTAAGACTGCTTATAAAGCCAATATTCTTCATAAACTCCTCTCTGTCGATTCTCCATGAACCGGCAAAAGACCAGAAGTTACCCCAACGGGTATCAGGTCCAAGTTTTGAAGATCCATCCCTACGAAACGATCCGGAAACATAGTATCTATTGTCATAGTTGTACTCTGCTCTTGACAGTACAGACATCATTGAGTTACCCCAATTATATGCGCTGGCTGTTAAAACACCTGCAGTAGCAACAGTTTTCAAAGCGCCTGTTGGAAGGTCACTACCCTCTGCACGCTGAAAATCTGTATTGTTCTTCTCTGCCTCCCAACCTACAAGAAGACCAATGTTATGTTTTTGAGCAAAGGTTTTGTTGTAGTTTAGAGTAGTAGAAGATACAAGTTTATCAGTACTGGTCATCATCTCTCTAACTGTACCTTTTGCTGCAGAGCCCTGGAAGTGAATCGGGCTGTAATATAGGTGATCGAGAGTTCTTGCATTATCGTAAGATAGAATGGTTTTGAATGTAAGTTCCGGAAGAATCTTTACAGTCATCGATTCGTTTGCAGAAATTCTCAGTGTTTTTGTACTGTTCTCCCACTCGTTATCGTAGTACATAGGGTTGTATGCCAAACTGCCGTAACGTGCTGTCCAAGGTGTTCCGGTAACATAGTCTGTTGGCCAGTACATTCCCCAAAGGAGGTTACGAGTCTGCATGAAGTAGTTGTTACCCAGTGCACGAGTATCATTGTATCCCTCTTTTCCGCTGGTTGCAATATTCACATTGGTTGTGAATTCAACATATTTACCAACTTTTTGAGACATGTTAATTCTACCGGTTATTCTATCGAATTCATTGAGCTTAATTCTACCCTGCTCTTTTGTGTAAGAGAGAGAGGTGTAGTAGTTAGATACATCGGTAGCGCCACTAACAGATAGGTCGTATGTCTGAAATACAGCTGTTCTGAACAGTGCGTCTTCCCAGTCAAAATATTTGCCAGCTCTGTCACCACCAACTGTTAAAGAGTTGATTGTGTTATCAGGAGCTGAGAAGGTGTAACCATGTCTGTTAAAACGGTTGTTTAGCTGCTGTAAAGCTCTTGCACTTGCATCGGCTACAGTTCTGTTCTGGTAATAGACACCTGCATTCCAGAAGTTCTCGTAATACATTTCAATCTGTTGATCAGTTGAAGCAGCCTCGAAGTTGTCTGTTGCCCACTGAGGGGTAAGACCTACACTGGCTTTGAAATTAACAACTGTTCTGCCTTGTTTACCTCTTTTAGTGGTAATCACAATAACACCGTTTGCAGCGCGCGAACCATAAAGAGAAGATGCAGCAGCATCCTTTAGAACAGTGATCGATTCAATGTCTGCAGGGTTGATGGTGCTCATAACGTTAGATGTAGTGTAAATATAGCCGCTCATCTGTCCGGAGCTTCCTGATACTACAGGAACACCATCCACAACATAGAGTGGTTCATTAGAGGCGTTCATCGAACCGATACCCCTTACCCTGATTGCCGAGGTTGAGCCTGCCTGCCCTGAAAGGGTTGTAATTTGCAAACCTGCCACCTTGCCACTAAGAGCATTTTCAAATGAGAGGCTTGGAACATCTTTAATCGCGTCGTTTTTAACGACACTTGCCGCACCGGTAAATGTACCTTTTGTTGCAGTACCGTATGCTACAACCATAACCTCATCAAGGCGTGTAGCGTCAGGAATCATAACAACATTAATGACAGCTCTGCCGCTCACCGGAATTTCCTGTGTGGTGTAACCGATGTAAGAGAATTGGAGAATAGCATCCGCCTGCACATTGTCAATCGAGTACTTGCCATCCAAGTCAGTAACTGCACCTGCTCCTCTTACGCCTTTTACCAGAATGGTTGCATAAGGGATAGGAGAGCCATCTTCGGAAGAGGTTATCGTACCTGTAACCTTCATCTGTGCCATAGCCATATTGACAAGCAATAGGGCCAAGACAATCAAGATAGATTTCTTCATAGACTAGTTTTTGTTTAAGTAAATAAAAAGTTTGTGACTGTTTCGACTACGAATTTATAATAAAAAAAAACTAAAAGCAAAAAATCCCTAAATCATTTACTGTATATGGTATATTAAGGGTCTCGGGAGTGTAGATATTAACTTAATTTTGTTTTTCTGCATTTTTTGATTACAATCTATAACTTATTATTTACTTTTTCTTTGACTTCTATGTTTTTTTGCATCTAAATCTTATGGAACTTGAGCAAACAGGCACAAAAAAAGACACCTTAATGGTGTCTTTTTTTTTATTATCCGGAACTAATCCGAAAAAATTATCTTCTTGGACCTCTGTCTCTGTCTCTGTCATTAAACCTACCACCAGATCTTCCACCTCTGTCTCTGTCGCCTCCATTTTCGGGTCTTGGCCTTCTTACCGGCTCAACATAACCTTCTGGTTTTTCGATTAATGCTCTTCTTGAAAGCCTCATCTTACCGGATTTTGCGTCAACCTCCAGTAGTTTAACTTCAACTTCGTCTCCAATGTTCACAACATCCTCTACCTTCTCTACTTTTTTCCAATCAAGCTCAGATATGTGAAGAAGTCCCTCTTTTCCCGGAAGAATTTGTACAAATGCTCCAAATTCAAGAATTGAGACAACTTTTCCTTTATATATTGTTCCCTCTTCAGGAACAGTTGTGATACCTTTAATCCAGTTAAGCGCGGCATCCATGTTCTCTTTGTTCTCGCCAAAGATTTCAACTATACCCTTGCTGTCTTTCTCTGTAATTGTGATAGTGGTATCGGTAGTTTTCTGAATCTCCTGAATAACTTTTCCACCCGTTCCGATAACTGCTCCAATAAATTCCTGAGGAATAATTATAGAAACAATTCTTGGAGTATGAGGCTTAAGCTCCTCTCTTGGGGCATCAAGTGTCTTCATCATCTCACCCAGGATATGCAGGCGTCCTGCTTTTGCCTGTAAAAGTGCTTGTTCAAGAACTTCATATGATAGACCGTCAACTTTAATATCCATTTGAGTGGCCGTAATACCATCTTTTGTACCTGTAACTTTAAAGTCCATGTCTCCAAGGTGATCTTCGTCTCCCAGAATATCTGAAAGAACAGCAAACCTTCCGTTCTTACCTTCTGAAATAAGACCCATTGCAATACCTGAAACAGGTTTCTTAATTTTGATACCGGCATCCATCAGAGCAAGTGTTCCTGCGCAAACAGTAGCCATCGATGACGAACCGTTAGATTCTAGAATGTCCGAAACAACTCTTACTGCGTAAGGGTTATCCTCTCCCATTGGAACAACATTCTTAAGGGCTCTGTAGGCAAGGTTTCCGTGTCCGATTTCTCTGCGGCCTGTTCCTCTGTAAGGTTTTGCGTCACCTGTTGAAAACGGAGGGAAGTTGTAATGAAGGACAAATTGCTCAGATCCTTCAACAAGTACTTCGTCAACCGACTTCATGTCAAGTCTGGTTCCCAAGGTTACCGTTGTAAGTGATTGAGTTTCACCTCTTGTAAACAATGCTGATCCATGAGTTGCAGGAAGGTAATCTACCTCGCTCCAAATCTGTCTGATCTCATCTGTTTTTCTGCCATCAATACGGATTGCTTCGTCCAAAATGAGGTTTCTCATTGCCTCTTTTTCTACTGCATGATAGTATCTCTCAACCAATGCTTTCTTCTCATCACGCTCCTCTTCAGCGATAGTAGCTATGAACTCCTCTTTAAGTGCTGTAAATGCATCTGTTCTCTCATGTTTGGATGTTGGATTTTTTACAATCTCATAACACTTGTCATAGCAGAACTCTTGAACAGCCTTTTGAAGCTCTTGGTCGTTGGTTTCGTGGCAATACTCTCTCTTAACAGTTTTGCCCACCTCTTCCATCAACTCAACCTGTGCTTGGCACTGGTTCTTAATCTCCTCATGGGCAAATTTGATTGCCTCAAGCATATCATTTTCGCTAATCTCTTTGAACTCTCCCTCAACCATCATAATGTTGTCAAGTGTTCCTGCAACCATGATGTCAATGTCAGATAGTTTAAGATCTTCAAACGAAGGGTTAATTACAAAATTACCGTCAATTCTGGCAACTCTCACCTCAGAAATAGGTCCGTTAAACGGAATATCACTAACTGCAAGTGCAGCTGAGGCTGCCAGTCCCGCAAGGGCATCAGGCATAATATTCTTTTCTGCAGATACAAGGCTCACTGTAACAAACACATCTGCATGATAGTCTTCCGGAAACAAAGGACGCAGAGCTCTGTCAATAAGCCTCGAAACAAGAATCTCCGAATCATTTGGACGACCCTCTCTTTTGAGGAATCCACCCGGATATCTGCCGGCAGAGGCATATTTCTCTTTATACTCTACAGAAAGAGGCATAAAATCTGTACCCTCCTTTGCATCTTTTGCAGCAACAACTGCTGCAAGCAACATGGTTTTACCCATTTTCAAAACAACGGCTCCGTCTGCCTGTTTGGCCAGCTTGCCTGTTTCGATTTCGATCGTTCTGCCATCTTTTAATGTGATGGTCTTTTTAATAACGTTCATCTTATTCATTTAATTGCAACCCCACTCTCCCTTTGAGAGTTGATTAATAATACTGATTCCGCATACGCCCGGTCTCGGGGTGCCTTATTTGAACAGGCGTATTTTTTTAACAAAATAAGTTATGTACAAAAGGGTGCCGGCGGCACCCTTTAGCTTTATTTTCGAAGGTTAAGTGCCTTCACTATATTCCTGTATCTCTCGATGTCCTTTTCTTTCAAATAATCCAGAAGACGACGCCTTTTACCTACCATCTTAAGGAGCGATCTCTGCGTAGAGTAGTCCTTTTTGTTCTTTTTCAGGTGGTTGGTAAGGTGAGCGATACGGTAGGAAAATAAAGCTACCTGACTCTCAGGAGAGCCGGTATCTGCATTAGACTTTCCGTATTGTCCGAAAATCTCTTGCTTTTTTTCTTTTTCAAGATATTCTGCCATTTTAAGCAATTGATATATATTGTTATCCCCCAAAATTGGGTCTGCAAAGTTATACATAATTTTTGACTGCGCAAGTATTTGCCTAATTTTGTTCCCTGTACACCAATCTTACTGAATTAAAGATGATATCATTTGAAGAGGCTCTAAAAATTGTACTCGAAAACGCCCAATATTTGTCACACGAAAGTGTTAAGCTTGAAGATTCTGCCGGAAGAGTTCTGGCTATTGATATTCATGCTGACAGAGATATGCCCCCCTTTGATAAATCGGCTGTAGATGGATATGCCTTTAAGAGGGATGAACTTGGAAAACCACTCAGGATAGTTGAGAACATTGCAGCAGGTTATGTACCAAAAAAGGAGATAATTTCTGGCACATGCAGTAAAATCATGACCGGGGCAATGATTCCTGCCGGTGCAGATTTTGTGGTAATGGTGGAGGATACTGTAGAGGTTAATGGTTTTATGGAGTTGAGGGAGAAAGAGGAGGAGTTCAGAAAGAGAAATAATATTTGCTACAAAGGGGAGGACATTAAAGAGGGAGATTTGCTGCTTTCTCGCGGAACCTTAATTTCAGCAGCTGCAACGGCTATATTAGCCTCTTCGGGATTCTCCGTTGTCTCTGTATCAAAGGCTCCCATTGTGGGCATTCTCTCAACCGGCGACGAAATTGTAGAGCCTGATGTTACCCCTCTTGAATCACAGATTAGGAATTCAAACGGATGGCAACTAAGATTACAGGCTTTATCAACAGGTTCGGCTGTTAAGTATTATGGTATTGTAAAAGACACTCCGGAACTTCTTCATAAAGCCTTGACTAAGTCAGTTCAGGAGTGCGACATTACTATTATAACAGGAGGAGTCTCTGCCGGAGACTTTGACTATGTACCCGGTATAATAAAGGAGTGCGGTTTTAATATTTTATTTGACAAAGTCTCTGTACAGCCCGGTAAGCCAAGCACCTTTGCAGTCAAAAAAGCTTATCCCAATGAAAACACTGCAGAAAACAAAGATTGTATTATTGAAGACTATATTTATGGTAACATTGATAATAATTCTTTACAGCAGAAACAAAACAGGCGAACTTCAACTGTCTCAAACGTAATATTTGCACTTCCGGGCAACCCGGTCTCTTCACTAATACAGTTTGAAATGCTTGTCAAGCCTTACATTATCAGATCAATGGGAGGCAATTACCTACCATTAAAATTGTCTCTGCCGGCAGCGGAAGATTTTACCAGAAAAAACGCCGAGAGGCTCTCCCTCATACCGGTTGCAATAAACCCTGACGGTACTTTCATGCCTGTAAGATACAACGGATCTGCCCACATAGCAGCTATGGCACATGCTGACGCAATTGCTGAGATACCTGTGGGTGTAAAGCAAATATTGGCCGGACAAAAGGCAACTATTCATATTTTCCGATGAAAAAAACCTACACCCACCCTATTGTTGGAAATGTTCTGATTGTAAAGGGACTCTCGCTTCGTACCCTTCGCCTCTCTGTTAATCATAGCCGAGGTGTAAGACTTTCAATCCCATGGCATGTTACTTACAGTACTGCCATAAAATTTCTTGAATCAAAAATCGAGTGGGTTGCCGAGGCCATTAAAAGACAACACGAGAAAGCATCTAAATCTGCCGAGCTCCCTATCAACGGCACCGAAATAAAAACTCAAGCAGGAACAATTGTTTTCACCAATTCAAATCCTGAAAATCCTGTTAAGAAAATTAAAGTCAAGACAACCGGCAACCAACGCGAAATAATTTTTGACAATACAGTTAGTGCGGAGGAGTTGAAAAAAGCAGTGGTTAAAGTACTGCGTAAAGAAGCAGCAGCCCTTTTACCCTCCAGACTCTCAGAATTGGCTGCACTTCATGGATTTTCTTATGGTAGATTGGCGCTTCGAAACAATGTTAGCAACTGGGGCAGTTGTTCCGCCAGAAAAAACATAAATCTAAATATCCACCTGATAAGATTACCTCAGGAACTATCAGATTACGTTATTCTTCACGAACTGGCACATCTAAAGCATCGCAACCACGGCCCTGAGTTTCACCGACTGCTTGACTCGCTTTGCAACGGCAGAGAAAAAGAGCTGAGCAAACAACTCCGAAAATTTTCTCCACGCCACATCTCCGCGCCACTTTTGGACATCAACTTATAAGTCAATGATATACAACTCAGACTTTCTCCAAAAAAGCCATTTTTTAACAAAAGTCAATTTTTGAGAATCCTCATAATCAACAATATATCCAAAACTGGCGCGGAGAAACATGTAGCATCAAAAAGAGCCTCCCGGAAAGGAGGCTCTTTTTTGAATTCATTTGTGCAATAACAGTTTTACTTTGTCAATGCGCTCATTCTCTGAAACAAAGCATCAACACCTGTTAAAAGGTCTTGGTTGATAGCCTTAAAATGTGCTTTGGCATTCTCTTTAACTGGTGTATTTACCCTTTCGAAAAGCCCATTTCTTAAAGTGATTGCATCGTTGATAATTTCAACTACATCTTCTGCCTTTTTATCGGTATTGATGTAAAGAAATGTCCAGCAATCAGAAATTACCTCTGATACAAGATAGTCAATATCTTTTTTGATTACTCTTAAACTTGCCATAATTCTCTTTTGTTTGGGGGGCAAAGGTAGTAAAATATTTTAATATCAGATTTTGACTATGCCAATTCCCGGTTTATCATTAAGGGTAATCTTTCCATCTACTATCTTAGTTCCACTATAAAGATCATTTGATATTAATAAATTACCATCAAGATCTGCCCATTCTGTCTCAGGAGAAAGTTGTGCTGCAGCAGAGATTGCACATGATGTTTCGGTCATGCAGCCAATCATTAGTCTCATTTTGAGAGCTTTTGCAAGTGAAATCATCTCTCTCGCCTCTCTCATACCTGTACACTTCATCAACTTAATGTTAACTCCGTGGAATGCTCCCTTAAGTTTCTGAATATCAGTTAGTCTTTGACAAGATTCGTCTGCAACAATCGGAAGCGGGCTCCTCTCTGTTATCCAGGCTGTTTCATCAAGCCATAGTTTATTCATCGGCTGCTCAACCATAGTAATGTTTTGCTCTTTGAGCCAGTGAATCATATCAAGAGCGTAGTGTTTGTCCTTCCAACCCTGATTAACATCAACATACATAGGTTTATCTGTAACCTTGCGAATTGTATTAACCATCATTCTGTCGGTTGCATCATTAACCCCGAGCTTTACTTTAAGAACATTGTACGGAGCAGCCTCTTTGGTTTTCTGAATAACTACCTCTTCGGTATCAAGACCTATTGTAAATGATGTGTTAGGAGTTGTTGCAGCATTAAATCCCCAGATTTTCCACCATGGCTGACCCAATATTTTACCAACAAGATCGTGAAGCGCAATATCAACAGCAGCTTTAGCAGCTGTGTTATTTACAGCGATTGAATCAACATATGCAAGAATGTCCTGAATTTGGAACGGTGAATTAAATCTTGATAAATTAACTTTTTTGAGAAACTCCATTGCAGAGGCTTGCGTCTCTCCAAGGTATGGAGGCATAGAGGCCTCTCCATATCCTGTGTAACCGTCCCAAGAAATTTCAGTTAAAACAATAGGAGTGGTTGTTCTTGTAAATCCGGCAATGGTAAAGGGATGTCTTAGGAGGGCATCAAAAGGCACCCATTTAAGAGTCAGTGTCTTACTCCCGGATACCTGCGCGCCTCCCCTTCTCTGAGAGAATAACTCTGCAGGATTGAAAAGTGCAGCAGCGGCTGTCAGTAAACCAGCCGACTTAATAAAGGTTCTTCTTGTTGTAATCTTATTGTTCATCATTTTTTGCACATTAATTAAAATACCACTGATGTTTTGCTAAAGAGACGATTCCCGGATCCTGATCTATTTTTGTAATTAACCTCTGAATCCTTACAAGGCGGTTGCTTCCATCATAGTAGTTGTGTGAATCAGGAATAAGAGAATTAATCTTAACAGATGTTGCTGAGTGGATAAATTCACCGTTTGAAATATAAATCCCAACATGAGTTATCCGCTCTTTCCTTTCGGGTGTAGCCTTTGAACCGAAGAAAAGAAGATCACCTTTTTGAAGGTTTTCAAATTTCTCGGTTATTTCAACTCCCTCTCCGGTTAATGCCTGCTGTGAGGCATCTCTTTCTAGAATTACACCATTCAGATAAAATACTGTTTTTGTAAAGCCTGAACAATCCATTGCCTTAACCGAAGTTCCTCCCCACATGTAAGGGAAGCCCAAAAACTGAGAAGCAGTTGAGATAATATTATCGGCAGAAGCATTTCTTGACGCAATCCATTGTGAAAATTCAGTTGTATGAGCTTTTAGGACAAAAGCAACCTTGCCATTTGGCAAAATAACCTTATTGTAATTTCCGGATGCCCCATCAGCACGTACAATGTTTCCCAATACTCCGTCCGATACAACAGCTCCGTTTTCCGAAGGAGTCTCCCTGAAGAGGGTGTAGTGTGTTGTTACAATTAATTTTGGAGCAGCTGTCCATGCATTGTACTCCGATTCGTTCATTGGCTGGATGCTTCCTGAAGATACCCATGCTATATATCCCTCCGGTGTAATAGCTCTGCTCCATCCACCTCTTTTCTCGAGAATTCTGAGTGGTGTACCCATTATCGTCTGGGTAGCAGACTCATTTGAATATCCTGAACCATATCTGAAATTAATAACAGACTGAGCGGTAATCCCGTAAGTTTTATCACCTAGAGCTGCATCCGGCAGTAGTTTCATACTGTCGAGCACCTCTATCTTGTTTTCAATCAGCTTGGTAAGGAGTGCCTCTTTTGCCTGTGGCTCTGTAGTTGACCCTTTTAAAACTAATGTTTTCGCATCATCAGATACAACAATTACAGGTTCGAAAGTCTTCTCTCTTCTGTCAGGAGCAAACTCCTGTTTAACCAACTGCGAAATCTCATCAAACTGTTTTTCAATCTTCTCTTTCTTTCCTGTTGATGTGCAGGAGATGGCAAAAAATGCCGTAAGTAAAATGATTAATACCTTTCTCATATGTTTTTATTTTGGGGGTTATCTTATCTGAACCTTTACCGGCTTACTTTCATTATACAATCTGTCAAGAGCAGAAACATAAAACACATAGCTGCCGTCACCTGGTGCAGAAATGGTAAAAGAGTCCTCACCGGTAAGTGCTATAATTGCACTTCCTTTTGAGAAATCGGCCTTTTCTCCCTTGTCAAAACGGTAAATTAGGTGATACTTTGCTTCAGGTTTATTGCTCTTGGAAACATCTGCACTCTTCCATGTGAATGTCAATTTGCCATCGCTAGAGAGAGCTTGAGCACTCACCGGAGAGTCCGGAGGATTTACAGGGAACCCGTTTAGCGCCGGAACAAGTGCAGGATTTGGGTACAATTTTTCAACCACTTCATTTATACCAAGACGGTTCTCTTTAAAATTCTTTGCATTGAAATAGCAAGCACCCTGATATGCCGGCATTGTTCTAATCATCTCTGCCTGCATTTTTATCTGCTCAGCTGAACGCCAGTCAGGAATTCGGGCATCTTTCTCAAGACGATAAGTTCCAAGCCCTGCGTAAACCGGAGTCCCATGGCTGTAATCCTGCCACCAGTCTGCCAGCACTTTAAAGTCTGCTGCTTCATAACCTATATTAAAATAGAGTTGAGGGAGTACATAGTCAAGCCAACCCTTTTCCATCCAAAGCAATAAATCTGCATGCAGATGGTCGTAATTTGTATAACTGTAGCTCTTGGTATCTGAACCTTTAGGATCCTCTCGTTTGTTTCTCCATACAGCATAAGGGCTTATACCATACTTAACAAAAGGTTTAACTGACTTGATTGTATCACGCAACATCTCAATCACCAGATCGACATTTTCTCTTCTCCATGCCATTTTATCCTCAGCTTTGTAACCTCTGTTATGCGATGCAAATGATTTAGAGTCTTCAAAATCGTTGTTAGGATAAAAATAGTCGTCAAAGTGAATCCCGTCAAGATCGTATCTTATAACAATATCTTTAATAACCTTTACAAGAAACTCTCTGGTTTCAGGATATGCAGGGTCAAAGTATAATTTCTTGCCATGTCTTACAAAAAGATCAGGTCGTGAATTGTAGAGGTGGTTCGGATTCATCTCTTTGATATTGGCGGTGTCCTGACTTACCCTGTATGGATTCAGCCACGCATGAAGTTCCATTCCTCTTTTATGTGCCTCTTTTATAGCAAATTCCAATGGATCATAATGTGGAACGGGACCCTTATTTTGATCCCCGGTTAGATATATAGACCATGGTTCATATTTTGAAACATAGAATGCATCGGCAGTGGGTCTGATTTGGAGCACCACGGCATTCATATTGAGTTTTTTGAAAAGATCAAAATATTCAATCAGCTCCTTTTGTTGCTGCTCAGAGCTGAGACCCGGCTTAGATGGCCAGTCGATATTGTTTACGGTTGCAATCCATACTGCTCTCCATTCATGCTTGCCATCGTATCCCTGGGCTTTTGCCATGCCCATTAAAGAGACAAAAAGCAGTCCCGTTAATGCAATCTTAAAAATTTTATTCATAGCGGTTTAAACTTTATGGGGTTAGTATATCCTTACAAAGATACTATATTTGCAGAAATTTCTTTAAAAATGATAGTCGATTCTTTGAAAGGTTTTGAGAGGTATTTAAACCTCCACTCCAGATTTGCCACAGCACACGAATTTCTAAAAAAGAACCCTCCGGAGTCATTGGAAGTGGGAGAATACCCTATAATGGGGAGAGAGGTTTACTGCACCATATGGGAGGGAGAGGCCAAAGGGCTTGAACTTCCCAAACTGGAGGTTCATGACTCATATATTGATGTACATATTTTAATAGCTGGAACAGAGACAATAGGATTGAGAGATAGAGGCAGATGTATGGGAGATAATACCTCTTACGATAGAGATAAAGATATTGCATTTCTTGAGGAGGAGCCTGAGAGTTTTGTCACTCTAGGTCCCGGTAATATTGCAATTGTCTTTCCTTACGATGCTCATGCACCACTTATTGGTACCGGCAGAATTAAAAAGGCTGTAGTAAAGATTTTAATTTAATAGCGTCTAAGCAATGCGATTCGCGGGCAATAGAAGATTTAACACCTACGTAGGATATCACAAAGAGAAGTACGGCAGTCGCCTGCAAAAAATTGTGATTGATGCAGGATTTTCATGCCCAAACCGAGACGGCACCGTAGCTAAAGGTGGTTGTACTTATTGCAATAACGAAGCATTTCACCCCTCCTACAGCACTCCTGATAAAAGCATCGCACTTCAGCTTAATGAAGGCATTGAGTTTCACCGCAGAAGATACAGAACAGCCGAAAAGTACCTTGCTTACTTTCAGCCCTTTTCAAATACAAATGCTCCCCTTGAGAGACTAAAAAAGTTGTACGGCGAAGCTCTTGAGCACCCTCTTGTTGCGGGTATGGTAATCGGAACCAGGCCTGATTGCATAGATGATGACAAACTTAAATATCTGGCGGAAGTTGCAAAAGAGAAAATTGTTGTTGTAGAATATGGTATAGAGTCAATATACGACAAAACTCTTGAAAGGATAAACAGAGGTCACACCTACGAACAAGCTGTTGATGCAATTACTAAAACAGCCTCTTACGGCATTGACCAAGGGGCGCACTTTATTTTAGGACTTCCCGGAGAGATTCCTGAGCAGATGATGGCCGTTGCAGGGGAGATAAACAAACTCCCTCTGCAGTCTGTAAAATTTCACCAGCTTCAGATTGTAACAGGAACTGTAATGGAACAGGATTTTGTTGACAATCCCGCTGACTTTTACCAGTTTGGCCTTGAGCAATACATTGACTTTTTTATTGACATTCTGGAACTTCTCAGACCAGATGTGTATATTGAACGTTTTGCCGGAGAGATGCCCCCAAGATTTGTGAGAAACAATCCATGGGGTTTTATTCGAAATGTAGAACTAATCAGAATGCTCGAAAAGCGATTGGAGGAGCGCGATACATTTCAATCGAGGCTCTTCGGACAGTAACTTTTTTTTAATTATCTTTGCAGATTATAATAAACACACTTATGCAATCAACTGCCAACATAATTTTTCCCGAAGGACTTACCTTCGATGATGTGCTTCTTGTTCCTGCAAGAAGTGAGGTACTTCCCAGAGATGTAGATGTGAGCGCTCAGTTTTCCAGAGAGATCAGAATTAACTCTCCGGTTGTCTCAGCAGCCATGGATACAGTTACCGAAGCAGCACTTGCAATCGAAATTGCACGCGAAGGAGGAATCGGAGTCATCCATAAAAATATGTCCATCGAAATGCAGATGGATCATGTAAAAAAGGTAAAAAGGGCTGAAAACGGAATGATTTATGATCCCGTAACAATCAATAAGGAGGGTACTGTTGGAGATGCACTGTTTCTTATGAAGGAGAATAAAATCGGAGGGATCCCGGTTGTTGATGAAGTGAGGCGCCTGATTGGTATAGTAACAAACCGTGACTTGAGATTCATTGACAACATGAGAACTCCAATTTCGGAGGTGATGACAAAAGAGAATCTGGTAACAGCAGGCAGAGGTACAGATCTTCAGCAGGCTTCGTTAATTCTGAAACACCACAAGATCGAAAAACTTCCTGTTATAGACGAAAACGGAATTTTAATCGGTCTTCTTACATACAAAGACATAACAAAAATCAAGGACAACCCTCAGGCAAGTAAAGATCAGAAGGGACGGCTGAGAGTAGCCGCAGCAGTAGGAGTAAGTTCAGACACACTCATAAAGGTGGAAAAACTTGTTTCAGTTGACACAGATGCAATTGTGGTTGACACTGCCCATGGCCATTCGGTGGGAGTTCTTGAGACAATTAAGAAAATTAAAAAGGCCTTCCCGGGAATTCAGCTTATTGCCGGAAACATTGCCACATCAGCAGCAGCCAAAGCTCTTGCAGAGTGTAACGTTGACGGGGTAAAAGTTGGAATAGGCCCCGGATCCATCTGCACAACCCGGGTAATAGCCGGAGTAGGTGTACCACAATTAACTGCAATTATGCTTGCTGCCGAGGCACTTAAAGGCACAGGCATCCCAATTATTGCTGACGGAGGAATAAGATACTCAGGAGATATTGTAAAGGCTCTTGCCGGTGGGGCAAGCACAATTATGGCAGGCTCTCTTTTTGCCGGAGTCGAAGAGTCTCCCGGAGACACAATAATCCTTAACGGAAGAAAATTCAAATCATATCGTGGAATGGGTTCACTCGAGGCAATGCAACAAGGGTCCAAAGACAGATATTTCCAGGATATGGAGGAAGATATTAAAAAACTGGTCCCGGAAGGAATTGTTGCACAAGTAGCATATAAAGGGACCTTAAGTGAAGTTGTATATCAGTTGGTTGGAGGTCTTCGTGCCGGTATGGGGTATTGCGGGGCAAAAAATATCGAAGAACTTCGCAATGCTCAATTTGTAAGAATTACATCGGCTGGCGTTATTGAAAACCACCCTCACGATGTAACAATAACAAGAGAATCACCAAACTATACAAGATAGATGAAATTATTCGCGGCCATTGCTCTTCTTCTGACAGTAACCTCCTGCAATTTGCTGGAGTTCCGCTCAGGTGACGAAGTTGTTGCCCGCGTTGGTGAAAACTATCTTTATAAAGAGGATATTAAAAACCTAATCCCACACGGGACCTCGTACAGCGATAGCATAATGATGGTACGCCAGTACATCAACTCATGGGCCCTTAAATATCTTTTGCTTTCAAAAGCAGAGGCAGAACTCTCGAAAACTGACAAAGATGTTGAGGGAGAACTGCAAGATTACAGGAACTCTCTGCTGGTTTACCGCTATGAAAAGCAGTATATTGAAAAACGTCTCGACACCCTGGTATCAGATCAGGAGGCAAGAACCTACTATCAAGAGAACTCAGGTAACATTACAGTAAACAACTCTGTTGTAAAAGCCAGGGTTATTAAAATTTCATCAACATCTCCGAATCTATCCAGATTAAGAAGCATGTACAGAGCTGATGCGCTTGAAGATATTGACGAACTAGAGAGAATAAGCTACAATTCAGCAGAGAGGTACAACAATTTTGACAATAAATGGGTTGATCTTTCATTTGTGGCAAGAGAATTGCCTTTAGATTTATACAGGTGCGAAGAGATGCTGAAATCAGCTTCACACATCGAAGCTCAGGACTCTCTTTACAGCTATTTTGCCTATTTTCCTCAGAGGATAGCACCGAATGGCAACCCGCCATTTGATTACTATCTTCCAAGAATTAAAGAGATTATTATAAGTCGCAGGAAACAGGAGCTCATTGCAGGACTTGAAAAAGATCTTATCAAAGAAGCTCTGGAAAACAATAAAATAAAACTGAACATAAACGATAATACCCGAAATGAAGAATAGCATTTTAAAAACAATTGTTGTTACAGCAGCAATACTATCGGTTTCCCCCGCATTTTCACAGAGATATGAAAAAGGGCTTATAGATAAAACCATTGCCCTTATAGGAAACGATATGATTCAGCTCTCTGCTTTAGAAGCCGAGGTACAGATGATGATGCTTCAGGGTATTACATCTGACAGAAATATCAGATGCAATGTTCTGGAGAATATGCTTATCCAAAAGCTCTTCCTTACTCAGGCACGGCTTGACAGCTTAGAGGTTAATCCTTCACAGGTTGAGGCCGAGCTAAGCAGAAGAATTGCAGATGTGCTTTCAAAACTAGGTGGCGAGAAGGCAGCAGAGGAGTACTTCAAAAAACCACTTTTCAGATTAAGAGAAGAGTGGAGAGAGGCATTAACCGAACAGTTTCTTACTCAGGAGATGAGAGGAAAAGTAGCATCCAAAGCACCGGATTTGAGCCCCTCAGATGTTGAAAAATATTACAAAACCAGCCACCCCGATTCACTTCCTTTAATATCAACTCAATACAAATATCGACACATAGTTCAGTATCCCGACAAAGAGAATGCAGTTCTTGCTGTTAAGGAGAGACTACTTGAGTTTCGCGAAAGGGTAATGAAGGGAGAGAGATTCAGCACTCTTGCTACACTCTATTCTCAAGACCCAAGTAACTCAGCCAGAGGCGGAGAACTTGGTATGGCATCAAAGACAATGTATTTGCCTGCATTCTCGGACGCAGCAATGGCGCTTAAAGAGGGTCAGGTATCACAAATAGTTGAGACTGAATACGGCTTTCACCTTATACAGATGATTAAGAAAGAGGGAGACCTGTTTAACGCCAGGCACATTCTTCTTAGAACGGAATTTAGTAACGAAGATAAGGCAAAGGGGTTCAACAAACTTGACAGTATAAAAACGCTCCTTATTAAGGACAGTATTACATTTGAACAGGCAGCCAGAAAGTTTTCACATGATGTCAAATCATTTGTAAACGGAGGTCTTGTATCAGATAAATATTCCGGCTCTGCCTATTTTGAAAAAGATCAGTTGAAACCTGCAGACTTTAATATTATTAAAGATCTCAAAGAGGGTGATATTTCTGAGCCTTTTGAAACAACAGATGACGAAGGACAAAGCGGTAATACCGTTTACAAGATTATAATGCTGGAGAAGATTATACCTTCTCATGTAGCCAACTTTAAAGATGACTACAATGAACTTCTTAATGAAGCAAAGAACAAGGCAGCTATGGATGAAATTATTAAATTCATAGAGAAGAAAAAGGAGACAACCTTTATAAGAGTAGACCCTTTATTCCAAAATTGTCCCTTCCTCAAAGATGGATGGCTTAAATGAGATTAAAAACTACATTTCTTCTACTTTTCCTGATAGTTATACTTCCACTTAAAGGTCAGCAAAACCTTGAAGAGGAGAGGTATGTTCGTCTCATAAAGGCCAACACTGCAGAGATGTACCAAAATGAGTCCAGAAACGTCAGAAGAATAACCGGTCCCGCTCAATTTCTGCACAACAATACCCTTATAATATGCGACACCGCAATTTGGGATGTGAGTCTCAATACCGTTGATGCAATAGGCAATGTAAAAATAATACAGAACAACACCTCACTATCCGGAGACAGAATACACTATATTGCCGACAGCTCCCTGGCCAAAGTAAGAGGTCATATTGTTGAGTTAATGGACAGGGACAGTAACCGTTTACGCACCTACTTTCTTGACTTCAATACAAAAGATAGTGTTGCCTGGTTTTATGACGGGGGCGCTATGATTGACAAGGACGGCAACATAATTGAGAGCAACAACGGCTACTATGACTCAAAAATTGAGAGATTCAAGTTTCTCAATAATGTTGAGATGATGTCCGACTCTCTGGTGCTGAAATCAGACTCACTTGCCTATTATGCAAACGAAAACAGAGCTGTATTCCTGGGACAAACTTCAATCTGGCAGAACGATTCATATCTAAGAGCCGGAAACGGATGGTACGAGAGAGAGAACGAGAGGTATAATTTTGAAAAGAGTGTTTACCTTCTTGATCCCAAAACCGAAGTTTGGGCCGAAAGGATTTTTTACACCGCACCGGAGGGTAAAGCAGAGTTGTACCAGAATGTACAGATTCTCGATACAGTCCAATCTCTATTAATCTTTTCTGATTTTGCCCAATATTCCAGGGAACCTGCTTTTGCAAAGCTCTATAATAACCCTTCCATAGCTTTTTACTCTGTAGAAGATAATAAGCCGGATACACTCTTTATAGCAGCCGATACATTGCTTTACAACTCTGTACCCAGGAATCTTGCTGACTCAGCGATTGTTGCTCAGTCAACTAAGAGATATGAGCAGAGCAAAATTGACCCGATAACGGCTATGTACAGCAAACCAGCACCACCAGCCGGCAAATCTGAAAATAAGCAGGAGAACAAATCGGAAGCTAAAACCGAGATAACATCTGATAAACCCTCTGCACAATTACCTTCGCCCCAACAACAGAGAAGGCAAAGCACAACATCCCGCCAAAGATCCCGCTCAGCCGCAAATTCCTCTGCGAACAAAATTCAGGGCAGCATCAAGTTATCAACTGACAGTTTAAAAATCTCAACTGACAGTTTAAAAAGCAACACAGGCAATCATATTCTTGCAACAGATAGCCTAAAGGTGTCAACTGACAGCTTAAAAATCAACATAGGCAATCATATTCTTGCAACAGATAGCCTAAAGGTATCAACTGACAGCTTAAAAAGCAACATAGGCAATCATATTCTTGCAACAGATAGCCTAAAGGTGTCAACTGACACTCTTGCTGTTCATAATCTTAAAGATACCTTACCGGCAGTAGACTCTACGTTGATAAGATTTATAATGGCCAACAAAAATGTACGATTTCACAGAAGCAATCTGCAAGGCAAATGTGACTCTCTGATATTTAACTCAATAGACTCAATTGTTCGCATGTTCAAAGAGCCGGTAATGTGGAACGACCAAAACCAGTTTACTTCAGACAGCATCCAACTGGTTATCGATAACAAGAAGCTCCGTAAGGTTGAGTTTTTATCAAATGCATTTGCTCTGGCTAAAGAGGACTCAATTCACTATAATCAGTTAAAGGGTACAGACATCGTCTTGCATTTCAAAGAGGGTGATTTGTCAAGAGTCGATGCATTTGGCGGTGTAAATGTACTTGTATTCATTGCTGAAGATAGCATTTTAACGACAATGAATCATAAAGAGTGTAAAACTTTAACAGCAATAATTGTTGACCAAAGTCTCGAGGAGGCTCACTACCGGGAAAACCCAAAAAGTGTTCTATATCCGATAATTGATCTTGAACCTGCAAAGAAGAGACTAAGAGGCTTCAACCTTAGAGAAACCGAAAGACCTGTCGACAGATTTGCTGTTTGTGACAGAGTAATAAGAAAGTCAGAAAGAGATCAAATTCTTACCGTTTCATTACCAATTTTTGGTCAAACCAGCAGATTCTTCAAAATAACACCCGAAATCCCCGAAATAATTATAAAAACGCGCGAACCTAAACCGGTCGAAGAGGCCAAAATTGAAGCAGAGGGAGTAGAAACTGAGGTTACTGAATCAGAGATAACTGAAACAGAGGTTACTAATACAGAGATCACTGAAACAGAAGTTAATAATTCAGAGATCACTGAAGCTAAGACTACCTGAAATTTTCTTCGCGCCAGTTTGTGGTAACACACTATATATCACACATATAAAAAAGAGCCAATTTTAACTAAAAAATTGGCTCGTTTTTATTATATTATTAATCAAGAATATACCACAAACTGGCGCGGAGACTTACCAAATATTAAGCGGTAAACCATGCATCTTCTTTCTGGTAGTTTCTCTAACCTCGGCAATTACAGTTGCATTATCAAGGTTTGAAAGAACTTTATCAATAAGGTCAACAATGAATGGCATATCCTTTTCAATAAGGCCTCTTGAAGTAACTGCAGGAGTTCCTACGCGAATACCTGATGTCTGGAAAGGAGATCTGCTGTCAAACGGAACCATGTTCTTATTAACTGTGATATCTGCCGTTACAAGGGCCTTTTCGGCAACCTTACCGGTAAGCTCAGGGAATTTGCTCCTGAGGTCAATAAGCATTAGATGGTTATCTGTTCCTCCCGAAACAACTTTATATCCTTTGTCAACAAAGGCAGCAGCCATTGCAGCAGCATTTTTCTGTACCTGTATCTGATATAACTTGAATTCCGGTTGCAATGCTTCAAAGAATGAGACCGCTTTTGCAGCAATACAGTGCTCAAGTGGACCACCTTGAATTCCAGGGAAGACACTTGAATTAAGTACAGCCGACATCATTTTGGTTTCACCTTTTGGAGTTGTAATTCCGAATGGATTCTCAAAATCTTTACCCATAAGAATTATCCCACCGCGAGGGCCTCTTAATGTCTTATGTGTAGTAGATGTAACAATATGAGCGTATTTAACAGGATTTTCCAATAAACCTGCTGCGATCAAACCTGCCGGATGAGCCATATCAACCATGAAGATTGCCCCGACTTTATCTGCAATTTCACGCATCCGAGCCCAATCCCACTCTCTTGAATATGCAGATGCACCTCCAATAAGCATTTTAGGTTTGTGCTCCAGAGCCTTCTTCTCCATATCATCATAGTCAACAGTACCAGTCTCTTCGCTTACCTGGTAAGCAATTGCATTGTACCACATTCCAGACATGTTTACCGGAGAACCGTGAGTAAGGTGCCCGCCGTGAGCAAGGTCCAGACCCATGAAGGTATCTCCCGGCTTAAGACAAGCCATAAAAACAGCCATATTTGCCTGAGCGCCGGAATGGGGCTGTACATTGGCATATTCTGCCTCAAAGAGTTGACAAAGACGGTCAATTGCAAGTTGCTCAACCATGTCTACAACCTCGCATCCACCGTAATATCTCGCTCCCGGATATCCTTCGGCATACTTATTTGTAAGCACAGATCCTAATGCGGCAAGTACCTGGGGACTGACAAAATTTTCTGAAGCTATCAACTCGACTCCGTGCAGTTGACGGTTTTCTTCTTTTTTTATAAGTTCCGAAATTTGAAGATCTTGTTTCATTATAGTGACATATTAATACTCGTTTTGAAAAAAGAGTCTCCAAAGGTACAAAAATAATTGTGTTAAATGCTTTTATTTTACTTTTTTAGGTTTACTATGATAACTCCATTCTTCCCTTTTTCGCCATACTCTTTGATTGCGGCTTCTCCCTTGAGAACCTTTATTGACGATATGCTCTTCGGGTCAATATCTTTGGACGATGAGCTCTCCTGCACCACTCCGTCGATAACATAAATTGGATTATCTGAGCGGTCCGATACCCTCACTGCAACATTTTTAATTATTTCCCCTTTAGAGTCTTTTGAGTCACCCTTGGTGGTAATAACCACAACACCATTTTTAGCTTTCTCTCCGAATTCAGCAGTTGCTTTAGCTCCCCTAAATACTTTAACCTCTTTAATATCCTTTGAATCAATTTGTTTAATAAACATTGTGTCTTTTTCAACTCCGTCAACAAAGACTAATACATTTAAACTGTCGCCATTTTTTGATGAGAAGGTGGCAACTCTGTTGTTTTTAACCGAGTCAGATGTATAGATTATAGTATTAATCTTGGTTTTAATGACAGCTCTTGTTGAATCATTAACAGACCTGCGGATAATAATGGTGTCTAATTCAACTTTTTCAGAATCTGTCTTTTTAATAATAATTGTATTACCGGAAGCTTGCTTGGAATAAAGGGAAACTTGTTTAGAATCATTAACAGAAGTGCTCTTTTTAACTTTAATTGTGTCGGCCTGAATAAAATCTTTAATTTTGACTTCAGAAACGGGAGCCATTACTGTTGTAATCTCTTCGGAGGCAAATGCTGCTACCGCAAATAGTGAAAGTGGCAATACATAAAGCACTCTTAGTGCTGACCATAAGGTAGATCTTTTCTTTGTAATCATAGTAATTCTGTTTTTAAGTTTACTGTGGTTAAAGCTGTTGGCTATAGAGTAGAGCCTGTCGCCAACAGCTTTTTTAATTAATAATAGTTGGTAGGTGGCAGCGTCGATTCCGTTTTTTATTACGGCATCATCTGCCTGATATTCATGAATATTTTTTATCTCCTGCTTAAATAGCCACGCTGCAGGGTTAAACCAATGCACAACCTTGACTATTTCACACAAAATCATATCTGCCGAGTGCCTTCTCTTTATATGTGCATTTTCGTGCATCACAATCTCTCTCCCATTTTCATTGTAGTCATTTTCAGAGATTACAATGTATTTCATCCACGAAAAAGGAGCGATTTTCTCTTTGTGTAAAACGATAATTATCCCATCCGGCGTTTTAATTCTCGCGCCATACTCTGTTCGGCGAATCAGCTGAGCCATTCTTATAATTGAAATGGCAGAGATTGACATAGTTATTAACACCCCTGTCAGGTAGATAATGACAATAAATACCGGCCAAATGGTCTTGGAGGTTTCATCTGTTCCTGCTGCAATAACAGTATCGTTGCTAAACCCGGCAAGCTGGATTAACTGTTCAAGATTGAGCGAAATAGAGTTATTTAAAAGAGCCTCATTGCCGGGTAATTTTATGAGAGGTATAACAACAGACAAGAGTGATATCAATAGCAATACAACTCTGTTAAAACGGTGAAATGTCTCCTTACTGAGCATCACTTTATAGAAAAGATAAAAGGCAGCAAGTGACAAAGACGATTTTAAAATATAGACAAGAAAATCACCCATAAAATTTTCTATTGTGATTTCTTACCCTCTGCAAGTTCAATGAGCCTTTTAAGCTCTCCGACTGATATCTTCTCCTCCTCTATAAATGTGGAGACAAGTCCCAGATATGAACTTTTGAAATATTTGTTCACCACATTCAGAAGTGCTCCTTTCTTATACTCCTCTTCTTCTATGATATGAAAATACTGAAATGTGCTTCCGTAGGATGTGTGAGAAAGAAAACCTTTCTCTTCCAGTCCTCTTACAATTGTAGAGACTGTATTAAAGTGGGGTTTAGGTTCTGAATAGAGGGCCACAATCTCCCTGACAAACAGCGGACCATTCTGCCAAAAAAAGCTCATTATCTCCTCTTCTTTAACTGTTAACTTCTTCATATGTTCATCTAGATATAGGGTTCAAATAATAATTCTAAATCTGATTTAGCTTTCTTATGATTATGAATACAAAAATAACTAATAAATTTAGTTATGCAACTATTTTTATTAGTTACACAACTAAACCTATTAGTTATTGTGTTTAATTGTTAACGATATTCCAGGAAAGTGATTATTCTGTCTAAAGAGACAGTACCAGAATGGGTACTAATCTCCTGTATTAATAATGGGCTGAGCAGCCTCATCTGCGCATAACACTACCAGAAGGTTTGAAACCATTTTTACTTTTGCCTCTTTGTCAAACTTGGCAATTCCTTCGTTGTCTATTTTTTCTAGTGCCATTTTTACCATTGAAACAGCTCCTTCAACAATTTTTTCTCTGGCAGCGATAACTGCTGCTGCCTGTTGCCTGCGTAACATAACGGCCGCAATTTCAGGCGCATAGGCAAGGTAATTGATTCTGGCCTCGCATACCTCTATGCCTGCCATACTTAATCGATTGTTAAGTTCGTTAACCAACTGCTGGTTAATTTCCTCACCACCTCCTCTTAGGGTTAGCTGACTTTCTGCTACTTCATTATCGTCATAGGCATACTGTCCGGCGACCTGCCTTAGTGCAGCATCTGATTGAATTTTTACAAAATTCTCAAAAGCATTCATTCTGTTACCAACAGTTTGATCACCCGAAATAGCACCTGGTTGGACTCCCGAATTTGCCATTGTCTGTGCATCAATTTCAAACATTGCTTTGTATGTATCTTTTAGTCTCCAAACAAGCACCAAACCTATCATGATGGGATTACCCGCCTTATCGTTCACCTTTATGGGTTTGACATCCAAATTGCGAGCTCTTAAAGAGAGTTTCTTTTTTGCTGTAAAGGGGTTTACCCAAAAATATCCTGTCTTTTTAAAGGTCCCCTTATACTTACCAAAAAATACCATGGCCCTTGCCTCGTTTGGCTCAAGTTGCATAAACCCAGCCCACATAAGCATTGAAGATAAGAACCCGATTATTGATACAATAATTACCCAATCACCTAAAAGTTGGGTTTGGAAGATAAGGGCTACTGAGGCAGCAATGAGTAGCAAGTCCAAAAAGAGTACAAGAAATCCATTAAGGCAAACTCCTTCAAAAGGATGTTCGCCGGTTACGATTGATTTGTTTTCTGATGTTTTCATTGTGAATATTTTATTGGTACTAAGTTATGTAAAATATTGAGCAGTTAATACAAAAAAAAACGGACTGCCCGTAAGGACAGTCCGCATTAAGTAATAATGTGTGTAATTATTCGAGAATTACAACACGATTCAGAACCGGTTTGTCGAAAGGTTCATTTTCGTCACCTTTGGCAATAACCTCAAGTTGTGATGGATTTACGCCAAACTTGTTAACAAGAGCATCGTAAACGCTGGCGGCGCGATCCTGACTGAGTTTAAGATTAATCTTTTTGCTGCCTGTAGCTTTATCTGCAGATCCCATAATTTTATAGGTTTTGCCTGTTTTCTTAACAGCCTCTGCGAATGTTCCAAGATTGATCAGATCCATATCTGTCAGTTTAGACTGATTGATAGGGAAGAATATTGCAATTGGAGAAGCTATGTATTCAACTGATTTAATAACCTCCGGTTTTTTATTCTTTTCGTTTGCAAGGTCAGATGCAAGTTTGCTTGCTTTAGCATCAGCATCTGAAATTCTTTGCTCAAGATCTGAGATTTTAGATGTGTAAGGTGAGTAGTCACAAGGTATAGGTTCAACGTACTTGTCAAAACCTCTTTTCTTGAAGTTGTAAGTAAAGCCAATTGTTGCAGAGACAAGTTCCTCAATACCCTGGCCAATTTCATAACCGTCGAATCTGTCATTTACCAATAAAGCTTTCAGCTCAACATTGAAATCGACAGCCTGAGAAAGGCGAATTTTGTTAAGCAGACCTACTGTTGCAGATGCCTCTTTGTAAACAGGATTAACATTTTCCTTATATGAACGGGCATAACCGACTCCAAGGAATGGAATGAATTCCAGAATGCGATCTTGTCTGTAGCCGCCAAATGTGTTCGAAAGATTCCACATAAGATCACCGTGCAGGTTGAAGAAGTTAAACTTCTCTTCAAAACATCCTGCGCAATCGTCAGAAGGACCTTCGATGAATTTTGCAGAAGGGTCTGTTGAGAGACCTTTCATTGTAAAGCCTCCAAATTGGGCTCTTATACCAATTGATGGAGTAATCCATTTTCCTAGTGAAATATCTATTGCAGGAGATACTCTGTTCTTAAAAGATGCTTTAGTATCGTGCTCTCCGTACATCCATTGAATGCCACCACCGGCTGAAATAAACCAGTTGTCGAAAAATTTATTTGTCAGGACGGGACCATATTTGTTCCCCTCTGGCTGATTCTGTGAGAATGACACAACTGTTATCAACAGGAGTGTTAGTGTAAGAAATGTTCTTTTCATATCGCGATTATTTTGGTAGATTTTATCAAATATAATAATAAAGATTGGTTGTTGTTCAATAATTTGAATAAATTTTGTGATAGCTCCGTAAAAAAAAGCTGCCCTAAGACAGCTCTTTTATAATATTCACAAAAAAACCAGAGTTATTACTCTTCTGATTTGATTTCGATTCTGATATTTGCTTTGATCTCTTTGTAGATCTTTACAACTGCATCATAGATACCAACCTCTTTAATAGACTCTTCACCAAGAATGGTAATGTTTCTTCTGTCAATTTCAAATCCTTTGGCAGATAAAGCCTCTGCAACCTGAATGTTGTTCACCGAACCGAAGATTTTACCGGTTGAGCTCACTTTAGTTGCAACAGTAACTTGTGCGCCCTCAAGCTTGGCAGCCTGAGCAGTTGCATCTGCTCTGATACTTGCCTCTTTATGGGCTCTCTGTTTTAGATTTTCGGCATGCATCTTTTTTGCAGAAGGGGTTGCCATTTTAGCAAATCCCTTAGGAATCAGATAATTTGTTGCATATCCGTTACGTACTGTAACGATATCGTCTTTATGACCTAAATTAGGAACATCCTGTATTAGTATAATTTCCATATTACCTCTCTCCTTTGCTTATTTCATTAAATCTGTAACGTATGGCAGCAAAGCAAGGTGTCTTGCACGCTTAACAGCCTGTGAAACTTTCTTCTGGAATTTCAAAGACGTTCCTGTAAGACGGCGGGGAAGAATTTTGCCCTGCTCATTGAGAAACTTCTTCAAAAACTCAGCGTCTTTGTAGTCAATGTACTTAATGCCTGATTTTTTAAAACGGCAGTACTTTTTCTTTTTAACCTCAACAGTAGGAGGATTTAGATAACGAATTTCGTTGTTTGCTGGATTTGCCATAATTAAACCTCCTTAGCTTTAGTCTCAGATTTGTTCGCTCTTCTTTTCTCTGCATATGCCGCTGCATGTTTGTCAAGGGCAAAAGTCAGGAATCTGATGATTCTCTCATCACGACGATACTGAATCTCAAGTTTTGATATCATGGCAGGGTCTGCCTTGAATTCAATCAGGTGATAAAAACCTGTTGTTTTTTTCTGGATAGGGTAAGCCAATTTCTTGAGGCCCCAGTCCTCTTCGTGTACAATTTCACCACCATTGTCGGTGATGAAGTCACGATACTTTTTTACCGCTTCCTTTATCTGAACATCAGATAAAACGGGAGTTGCAATGAAAACGGTTTCGTAATTTCTTAACATTTTTATTAAACTTTAATAATTAAAAAAGGGCTGCAAATATAACTAATATTTTCAGCCCTACAAATTATTTTGGTAACTTATTATTTTACAGGGGCATTTTTAAGCACCTCTACAACGTAATCCCACCACTTCTGAACAGTCGGAATATTTACCCTTTCGTCAGGTGAGTGAGGAGAACGGATTGTAGGTCCGCATGAAATCATATCCCAGTTAGGATAAGCGCCACCCAAGATACCACATTCAAGGCCGGCATGAATAGCTTTAACCTCCGGCTCGTTACCGTAAAGATTTTTGTAAACCACCTTCATTGTCTTAAGAATATCAGAGTCCATATTTGGCTTCCATCCCGGATATCCGCCAGATAGAGTAACCTCAGCTCCTGCCAACTCAAATGTTGATGCTATTGCAGCAGCAAGAATATCTTTAGCTGAATCAACCGAACTTCTCATAAGACAGCTGATCTCTATTTTTCCGTTGCCGGATTTAACAATTGCAAGGTTGTTTGATGTCTCAACAAGGCCCGGCATTGCGTCACTCATCCTCTCTACTCCGTTAGGACACACATAGACAGCCTTAACCATGTTTAGTGCGGTTTTGTTGTCTATTATTGTAGCCGGGGTATCACATTTTTCAAGTGTAATTTTAAGATCAGCTTCGTGTGCAGCAAGTTCATGCTTCATCTCGGTAAAGTGCTTTTCAACAACCTTTTTTGCAGCCTCTGCGTTAACAGCCGGTATTGCAAGTGTTGCAAAACCCTCTCTTGGAATTGCGTTTCTAAGACTTCCTCCCTCAATTGAGGCAAGAGATACACCAAGATCTTTCATAAGAGGAAGTAAAATTCTTACCAGAGCCTTATTTGCATTACCTCTGCCAAGAACGATGTCCATTCCTGAGTGACCGCCTTTAAGACCTGTTATGCTTAGCTTGTACCCTTCTGTACCTGCAGGTGTAGCTACTTCGCTGTAAGTAAACTTAACAGTGGCATCAAGACCCCCTGCACATCCTACATAAAGCTCTCCCTCATCCTCTGAGTCAAGGTTAATAAGAATATCACCTTTAAGCAAACCGGCTTTCAAACCTCTTGCTCCATTCATTCCTGCCTCTTCGTCAATTGTAAAGAGCGCCTCAACAGGGCCGTGCACCATATCTTTATCTTCAAGAACTGCCATTGCCACTGCTATGCCTAGACCATTATCTGCTCCAAGGGTTGTTCCGGTTGCGTACATCCAGTCTTCAACTACTCTTGGTATAATCGGATCTTTTTCAAAATCGTGTACTTTGTCACTGTTCTTCTGTGGAACCATATCTATGTGGGCCTGGAAAATAATCCCTTTTCTGTTCTCCATGCCTTTGCTGGCGGGCTTTCTGATGATAATGTTTCCCAGTTGGTCTTTTATTGTCTCAAGACCCAGGTCTTTACCAAACTTCTCAAGGAATAGCACTGCTTTTTCCTCTTTTTTAGAAGGGCGTGGAATTTGGGTAAGTGAATAAAAATGGGTCCATACCCTCTCGGGTTTCAATTCTCTGATGTCCATAACGGTAATTTTAAAAATTAATATTTAATTGAATTATTTTTCGCGTAAAGAATCAAAATTACTAAAAAAGGAGCATAATTACAACCTTCCTGTAGCAATTTCAATAGGGAATGACATCATATTGCCAAGTTGATAAACAGGAATTCTTGACTGCATAAGCAATGTTTGTCCGTCATTAAGCCTTGCATTAACCATCGCAGGTTTTCTGTAGATAACTCTCCCTTTTGCAGCAACTGTTGCATCCATGTTTACGGCCGCAGATGCCTCCTCTCTGATTAGCTCCAAAACTACAGGGCGTCCTGATAAATTGCTTGCAGGCAGAAGCCCTTGTGTATCGGAAATTCTGAAAGCAATATAGATCTGTTTTTCATTGTCTGTTTTTGGAACCACATCAAACGACATCGTCTGTTTTCCAATGTCAGTTTTGCCTAGGAAAAGATCAAGGTACTCCTGTTCAAGTCGGTTAATTTCAGCTATGGCTGCCCTGAGAGCATCTCCACTAAATGTTGCGTCAGTCTCTCCGGTAATAATATCAAGCCTTTTTGCTCTAAGTTTAAAGATCATATTGGCAGTCTCTTCAGCTCTCTTTTCAAGACTTTTCTCAACAACCTGACTTTGCTGTACAGCAGCTCTGTCAAGGCTTGATCTTCCCTGAACCGTTCTGTAAAGGGTTGTCATTTCGTTTGTCAGATTTGATCCCGACATTGATCTTAAAAAGTCCGAATTACTTGCCAAAGATGGGAATTGAATTTTTGCCATCTTACCGGCATTGGAGTCAGACCACATTATGAGCCCTTGATTAATCATCTCAAGAAAATTTGCTGAGGCATTTTTATTATTCCCAAGATTAAGCGCAATGTTTATCGAAGGGTCGGCCTCAATGTAAGGTACCATCGCAACAGATGTGATTCTGTAAGTCTCTCTGTTCTCTTCTCTTGCCTGTACTCCCAGGTATTTCTGTGCAAATCTTGCATATGGGCCTGCCGTAAACAGCTCGTTTTCTGCACTTACCGTAAGATGCACAGCTGTCATAGGTAATGAATAGACTATGGCTCCGGCAGGGACACCTTGTCCCGGATTGATGATTTGTGATTCAGCCCTGATAGTTGTAACCATTGCTATTGCAATCAGTAGAATCTTAAATAGATTTTTCATGTCTCTCCTTGTTATGATCTGTGTATTATCAAAATATTAAACAATCGTTAATGGCATTCAGTTCTCCTCAACCCCTCTTTTCCACCTCTTATGGGACCACAACCAGTTATCCGGGTTGTTTTTTATGGTCTCTTCAAGCAGCCGGGCATATTTTTCGGTTATTTCGCCCTCTTTTAACCCTGATGGGCGGTCGGTAATTTTTGTAAAAACAATTTTATACCTGCCCCTACTCTCTCTAATCATCTCAAAATAAACCACTGCACAGTCTGTCAGTCTCGACAATACCTCCGGACCATTTATCATTGTGGTTTCTCTATGGAGAAAATTAACCACAAATTTTGAGCCAGGCAAAGGGGTCTGATCGGCATAGAGGATATAGCAATGTTGTTCTTTCTTGTTTTTGAGCATATACCTGGCAAGGGATCCGGATTCTACCAGATTTGCTGTTTTGTGGGTACTCCTTGTCCACCGGATTAGGGTGTCAGACAATTTACTATGCTGCCTCTTGTAGGCAACAACCACTCTTTTCCCTTTAAACCCTATGGGAGAAGGAGATGAGAAGAGTTCCAATCTGGTAATAGCCTCCCAGTTTCCCGTATGCCCTCCTACCAGAATCAAAGATTCTCCCCTGTTATAAATTTCACTTAAAACTTCAGGATTAGAAATAGCAACCATTTTAGATACACTTTTCTCGGATGCCGAAATAATCCAAATGGTTTCAGCAACAATTTCCGAGAAATTTTTGAAAAATTTGTTAACAGTCTTCTCAACCTTGTCATACTTAAATTCAGGAAATGATCTTGAAATATTAATGGTTGAGGTATATCTTCTGTATCCCATTACTTTGCTTATGAAGAAAACCAGAATTGAAGAAAAAAAGTAATGGACCCTTAATGGTAAAAGAGATATAAGATAGATGATGGAGGCAAGTAATAAAAATGCAGTTTTAGTCATCCGATGCTTTAAGTTTTTAACAAAGTTATCCAAATTTTATTATTTTTGCGAACATTAGATTTTATACACTAACTAATAATTTGATTTTTATGTTCAAAGGACAACCAAAAGGATTAATGGCTGCAGCCCTTGCAAACATGGGCGAACGCTTTGGTTTTTACACCATGATGGCTATCCTGGTGCTGTTCCTTCAGGCCAAATTTGGCCTTGACGGTACAAACGCCGGTATAATTTATTCCGTTTTCTATGCTTTGATTTACATCCTGGCACTTGTAGGCGGATTGATAGCCGATAAAACAAGGAATTATAAAGGCACCATATTAGTGGGTCTCTTTGTTATGGCCTTGGGTTATCTGATGATCGCAATTCCTACCCCAACTCCTGTTCCAAACAAAACCCTTTTTCTGATTATCTCATGCGTTGGTCTATTTACAATTGCATTTGGTAACGGACTTTTCAAAGGTAACCTTCAGGCTCTTGTGGGTCAAATGTATGACAAGCCGGAATATAGCAAATTACGTGATTCAGGGTTCCAGCTTTTCTACATGTTTATCAATGTAGGTGCAATGTTTGCTCCTTTTGTTGCAAAATATGTAAGAGCCCTTTGGCTTGCTAAAAACGGGTTTGAATATAATCCAAGTCTCCCTTCAATGTGTCACCAGTATCTTGACGGAACACTTACAGCTGAAGGTAGTGTAAGGCTTACAGAGCTGGCCGCCAAAGTTGACTTAACAGGTGCATTTGCAGGTAACATGGATGGTTTTGTTAACTCTTACCTAAACTCATTTGTTACAGGTTTTCACTATGCCTTTGGAGTTGCAATCTTAACCATGCTTATCTCTGTTGGTATTTTCCTTATTAACAAACATAAACTTCCGGATGCCAAAAGCAAAAAGGATGCAGCTGCCGATGCTGCTGCAAGAGGTGAGATTCAGATGGATGCAAAAGAGGTTAAACAACGTATCTATGCACTGTTTGCTGTATTTGCAGTTGTTATCTTCTTCTGGTTCTCTTTCCACCAAAACGGTCTGACCCTCACATTCTTCGCAAGGGATTACACATCATTGAATCTTTTCGGGTACAACATGGCCGTTGAGGATTTCCAGAGTTTTAACCCACTGTTTGTAGTGTTCCTTACTCCTGTCGTAATTGCTATTTTCGGATGGCTGAGGGCTAAGGGCATCGAACCATCAACTCCTAAAAAGATTGCAATAGGTATGCTTATCGCCGCAATCGGTTTTACAGTTATGGCATTGGGTTCATTTGGTCTTCCGGACAGCCAGAGCGTAACAGCTATGGGTAGCTTACCTGAGGCAATGAAGGTAACTCCATTCCTTCTTATGGGAACATATTTTATCCTTACTGTTGCAGAGCTATTTATCAGCCCTCTTGGTATTTCATTCGTTTCAAAAGTTGCTCCTCCGCAATATCAGGGTCTGATGCAGGGAGGTTGGCTCGGTGCCACGGCACTGGGTAACCAGCTACTGTTTATCGGAGCAATTTTCTACGATAACGTTCCAATCTGGTTGACATGGAGTTTGTTTGTAGTAGCCTGTGTTATATCAATGGGCACAATGCTCTTCATGCTTAAGTGGCTAGAAAGGGTATCTAAGTAGTAATTAAACGGCATTAATGCCAGAAAGACAGAGAGACCGGATTTTTTGTATTTCCGGTCTCTTTTTATTTATATTCCAATCAACAGTCCTGATTTTTTTCATAGATTCGCAAAATATTTTTTGCTTAAGTCTTAATTATGAAGAAATCAACCTTTTTCCTTACCTGCATACTTCTCTTGTTTAGCAGCAACCTGTGGACACAGAGTGTTAAAGATTCTGTTCTGAGCAGATATTCCAAGTTTGCAGAGGAGAGCTCTCCTGAAAAACTTTTTCTTCATACAGACAAATCGCTCTATGTATCCGGTGAGTTTATCTGGTTCAAAGGCTATCTAAAAAACAACACTCCTATCTCAGTATTTGAGGAGAGTCGATTCATTTATGTTGAGCTATACGGAGACACGCTTATCTCACGTGTAAAGATAAAATACGGGGAGGAGGGCATTGCGGGAAGAGTACCTATAAGCCACTCTATACCAACCGGTGAATACACATTAAGGGCCTACAGCCAATGGATGGTAAATTCACTCCCGGACTATATGTTTCACAAAAAAATTTCAGTTATAAATCCCGCATATAAAGATACTGCAGACTCTGTTGACACGGCAACTGTGCCGATAGAGAAAGATTCATCGGTTGTATCGTTACAATTTTTCCCTGAGAGCGGGCGGATAATCTCCGGCAAATTCACCCTTATCGCTTTTAAAGCTACTGATAATGAGGGCAGAGGAACAGATCTTAAGGGAACTCTATATAACAGCAGAGACTCTGCAATTACAAATATTTCAACCGAGCACAACGGTATGGGAAAGTTCAGGTTCTATGCAGCATCAGCTGACATTTACTATGTGCTTGTTCCAGATGGAAAAGGCGGTAACCATAGGTTTAATCTGCCACCTGCCGAACATCAGGGTGCTGCAATCAATGTACTCAACCGTGATGGCAGAATTTTTATCAACACGCTTATAACTAATGATTTTATCTCAAAAGGAGCTAATATATTAGTGCATGATGGTGACGAAATACTCTTTTTTGAAGAACTCACAAGAGACGAAAGAGTATTTATTCTTAATGAGAACAATCTGCAGCCGGGCATAAATCACATTCTATTGATTGATAACGATTTAAACGTTTTGGCTGAGAGGCTGATTTTCAGATTCCCCGAAAATTCTTTGCAGACTGTAGTGGAGACAGATAAACCATCTGATGAGCTGGAGAGAAGAGAGAAGGCAACAATAAAAATAAGCCTGAAAGATTCATCCGGAATACCTGTAAAAGGAGAGTTTTCAATATCTGTTACAGATAGTTTTCTTGCACCTGCCCAACCCTATTCAGACAATTTGAAATCATATATGCATCTCACCTCTGAATTGAGGGGGCAGATTGAGAGGGCAGCATGGTACTTTGACGAAAGTAACAAAGATAGAGAGAGGGCAATAGATCTGCTTATGATGGTTCAAGGATGGAGGTACTACGATTTGCCTGCAATTCTCTCCGGTGACTTTGGATTTAATGGCAAAAGGGCTGCAAACAGACCCTGGTATCAAAAGGAGTTTACCCAAACTGTCTCAGGAAGGGCCACCAGCAATTTCAGAAATACCAAAAGAGCCACCATTTCTGTTTTGGCTCCTGAAATCAACCTTGCTGTAAGTGAGAACCTCAACAAAACCGGGAACTTTATTGTTTCGGATCTGGATTTTGCCGATAGTACCGGGTTTATAATATCCTGTACAGGCAAAGAGGGGCAAAAGGGTTATTATCTGGAGTTGGCAAAACAGACATTCCCATCCCTTACCTACTACCAATTTTTACCAACTCCTCGTATAAAAAGAGATGCTGCTTCGGACGACAGTTATTTCAGAATTTTTGAACAATCAGGAGGCTTAGGATCAATAATGCTCACTGCTGCGACGGTTACATCCAACTATAAGGTCGCTGCAAAGCACAATCCTTCTCCTTTCAATCAAACCTTTGATAAGCGACAAATAAGAGAGAGGGAAGATCTGGACATATATGCCGGATGGTCTCTCTTTGATTACATATTGGGAACATTCCCGGGTCTGATGCATGGAGGCAGTGCAGAGGATGGTTCAAGAATTATGCTCTCGACAAGAAGCGCCACAATCACCGGAGAGAAGGAAGAACCACACGTTTATATAAACAGACTCAGAGTTGGCAGTACAGGCGATCTTGACAAATATATGGTGGATGATGTTGAGAATGTGGCCTTTCTAAGAGGTAATGAGGGGTTTCTCTACAGAACCCTTTCCGGGGTTGTTCTTGTAACTCTGAGATACTCTGTCTCGAGCCTGGCCAGATCACCTGATATGTACTTCAATACAATTTTTGCAAGGCCTCTGGGATGGCAAAAGCCATCTAAGTTCTATTCGCCCGATTATTCCCTTGAAGAGGACAACAATTCAGTTTCCTTTGATACCAGAACTACTCTTTATTGGAATCCAATGATTAAGACAGACGAGGACGGTAAGGCTGTAATTACTTATTATTCAAGCGATAGAAAGACTCGTCATAATATCTCGATTGAAGGCTTAACTTTGGAAGGAGAGATCTTTTCGATATCTCAATAACCATTTTTACTACTTTTGTATTCCAAAATTTTCAGAAATGTCCCAAAAAATTAGACTTAACAGCAATATTAAACTGATAGCGTTTGACGCTGATGATACCCTTTGGATAAACGAGTATCACTATCATAATGCCGAGAAGAGGTTTGCCCAGCTTATGGAGCCGTGGTGCGACTCTAAGAGGGCCAACGATGCTCTGCTAAAGGTTGAAAAAGATAATCTACCCTTGCTTGGATACGGGTCTAAACCATTTATAATATCGCTGATTGAGTGCGGCATAGAGTTAAGTGGAGGTACTCTTACCAATGATCATATACTTAAACTTATACAGATTGGCAAAGAGACAATTGGAAGGCCAATAGAACTCTACCCCGACACAGAAAAGGTTCTTGCTACACTTGCTGAGTGTTACCCGCTTGTACTAGCAACCAAGGGAGACCTTAAGGAGCAGGAGTCAAAGGTAGAGCGGTCGGGGCTTAAAAAATACTTCTCTGCGGTAGAGATAATGAGTGAAAAACATCCTGACAGTTATCTGAAAATAGTTGAAGAGCACAATATTAAACCTGAAAATTTTCTAATGGTGGGCAACTCTTTCAAGTCAGACATAAAGCCTGTGTTGGATATTGGCGGGTATGCTATTTATATCCCATCGGATATTATCTGGGCACACGAAGTTGTTGAGGAGACCGAACACCCTAACCTGATTAGAGCAGCAGGGTTAAGTAAAATGCTGGAAATGTTTGAAATAAAATAGATAATCATGATCCCATTTAAAGAAAACAGAAGCTACAGAAGATTTTTCGAAGATGTAACCATTCAGGAAGATCACCTTATCTCTATGGTTGATGCTGCAAGGCTTTCGCCATCGTCAAGAAACATACAGCCTATTAAATTTTATATTTGCAATGAGCGGGGTATTAATGCTCAAATTTACCCAAACCTTGGCTGGGCAGGTTACCTCAAAGAGTGGGACGGGCCATCTGAAGGGGAGAGACCTTCGGGATACATAATTCTTATACATGATAAGAGCATATCTGCAGGCTACTCTTGTGACCACGGAATTTTTGCACAAAGTATTCTGCTCAGAGCCGTTGAACTCGGTTATGGCGGATGTATGATTGCAACATTCAGAAAAGAGGCTCTTACTCAATTGTTGGATTTGCCGGAAAATCTTGAAATAATACTGGTTATTGCTTTGGGTAAGCCAAAAGAGATTGTGGTTATAGACGAGGTTAAAGATGGAGAGATCAAATACTGGAGAGATTCGCAGCAGATTCACCACGTGCCTAAGAGATCTCTTGAGGAGTTAATTTTAAAACCGAAAAAATAGCGCATAAGAGTGACATCTGTTAATCAGAGAGCACTCTGACCCATTTGCATCAGAATTTTCTTTCCACCTTCATCTGACCGCAAAAATTCAATAAACGCCTCGGCAGCTCTTCTGTTGGGGGCACTGTTTAATATGGTTACTCCATAAACCATTGGCTCTCCCTTTATTTTAATTTTTTGGTCTGGTTTTGCTCCCCTTACCTCAGTTGTTGCCTGAGAGTAATATTCGGACATTTGCGGATCGCCTAAATTTATTGCAGCCGGCAGGGGAAGAAATTCAAGATTGTGCTGGACAGCTACCGATTTATATAGAAATATGTAATCAACAGCACCTGTCTCAAGAAGCGCCAAAAGGTCAACCTCTTTCGGTCTGATAAACCTGGCTGATCTTGCCAGTATTTTTTCAGTCAACGCTATTAAGTCGTGGCGGCCGGCCTGACCATAATATATCTCTGCCAGCTTAAGGGTTAGTATTGTTCTGTATCCGCAAGGGTCAGCATCGGGATCAGACCGGCCTGTAAATACACCATCTTTTGCAAGAATGTCTATCCAGTTTGTTGTGTCAATCTCACCGGAATAGCGAGATTTTGAAGTATAGACCAACGCCATTTCGTTGGCGGCAAAACGGATGTTTTCTGAAGCATATTTGGGGATAAGAATATTATCAATAATTGCATAATCTGCAGAGGCCATTATATCGCATTCCCTATTAAGCTCGGTTATTTTTCTGGCAGCATCTATGCTCCCTGAGGCCTCGTTCAAAACTTTTACTCCCGGATTTATTCTCATAAATGAATCGGCAATAGCTTTAAAGGGCATCGCGAGTGAACCTGCATGGAAAATAACAAGATTACCATTTATTCCGTCGGAATCTGTCACAGCCTTCCTACTGTTACAACTGCAGATAAACAATGCAGCCATTATCAGAAAAGCAATTTTACGAGCAGCTCCCATAGCATCTTTAAATTTATCTCATTATTGTAACCTTGTTCAGACCCTTGATTGCTCTGTCGGCAAACATATCTCCTCTGCAATATAGTGAAAATCCCTCTCTTCCCTTCTCTGAACCACCTGTCATTAGAAGAGGCTCCCTGCTATCGCTTCTGTTAACTATTTCGGAAAATGAAAAAGCTGCTCTGAAACCATCCATCCCCTCAACACAAACAATTGCGTTTTTGAAAATTGATGGGTCGGCAGGAAAAATGCTCTTCATTACAAGGCTAAAGTCAACTCCGGCAAATGTTTTTTCACCTTTATATCCCATACTTTGACCATAAAATATGCTGCGACTTGAAATTACAGGCAAATTAGAAGGTAACTCAAAAATTTCCCTAATGGCGTTACGGTCCCCGTCAATTCCAAAGGCCAGCTTTTGGGAATTAAAGTTTACCGGATCTCTTTCGATTTTAAAATCTCCCTTTAATGATTTTATCACGATCTTAATGGGGTCACTTAAATTCCTAACAGTTACAAGGTCATTACCAGCTATCAGCTTTGACTCTTCAGGCAGTGTCCAAAGCTCTCCTGTTTTGCCCGGGATAACCCTTGAGACACTTTTTGCCATAATAATCTTGTATGGATCGGCAGAGTAGAAGATCTCTCCCCAACTGAAGACCACATACTCTCCCTTATTATTCCAAATCTCAACATAAAGATCTACAGGAGGATAGAAATCTTCTTTTGAGAGTTTATTTACCTTAATCGTGCTTAAAATATCACAAAGAGCATAACCGTCATATCTAAAGGCTCCCTCAAATTTCATAGAGTCGGCAGAGGGTGCATACTCCTTAATTGTAACAGAGTGCCATGGCATTCCTGATGTGTTTACAAACTGATCTTTTTCAACCTCGCCAGTAACCAGAACTTTCCCAATAAATGGAAGAGTTGTTGGTTTTTCTCTGTTAAAATAGTTGTTTGCACCTGGTTCCCAGATGAGAGTTGAACCGCTAAAAGCGTCAGCACCAAAATATTTGCAGCCTCCTGCAGCAAAAAGAGCAATCACAAGAACTGCAAGAAAACGAAACTTATTCACGAATTATCTGTTAATTGAAAAATAAAATGAGCACAAAAGTATCAAAAAACAGCTATATTTCGGTAATATTCCAATTTTAATATATGGAAATAAGAAACCTGACCATTAAGGGAGAAACATTTAAGAAGCCACTTATCCTGGCAGGACCCTGTAGTGCCGAGAGTCGGGAACAGACTCTTGAAACAGCCTTTAGTCTGGCCTCTTTCGGAGTAAAAATATTCAGGGCCGGAATCTGGAAACCAAGGACAAAGCCAGGTGGTTTTGAGGGCGTTGGAGAGAGGGGACTTGAGTGGCTCAAAGAGGTTAAAGAGGCAACGGGAATGTTAACTGCAACCGAAGTTGCCAATTCAAAACACATTGAGATGGCCCTGAAGGCTGGAGTAGATATTTTATGGCTAGGAGCAAGAACAACAGCCAACCCTTTTGCAGTTCAGGAAATTTCCGATTCTCTTATCGGAACAGATATTACTGTTCTTGTTAAGAATCCTGTTAACCCCGATCCTGAACTGTGGCTTGGAGCAGTAGAGAGGTTAATGAACAGCGGAATAACAAATATTGCTGTTGTGCACAGAGGGTTTAGCTCTTACGAAAAGGGGCTGTTTAGAAATCTCCCCCATTGGCATATTCCAATTGAGTTAAAAAGAAGAGTTCCTTCGCTTACAATATTGTGCGATCCCAGCCACATTGGCGGAAGACCGGAATTAATCTACCCGATTTCACAACAGGCTATGGATATGGGGTTTGACGGACTAATGGTTGAAACACACATTAACCCATCTGTAGCACTAAGTGATAAAGAGCAGCAGATTACTCCCCTTGCACTCAATGCAATTATTAAGGCTCTGGTTATTCGAGATACAGTTGACTCAACAGAGAGGCTGAGTGAGCTCCGCAGGGAGATGGATGAGGTTGATGAAAGACTTCTTGATCTTATCTCAAAAAGGATGGCAATATCCAGAGAAATAGGGAGATACAAGATGGAGCACAATATGCCTGTTTTACAGCCGGTAAGGTATGATTATACTGTAAACCGCAGAATTGCTCAGGCTTCGGAGCTTTTGGTAAACGAAGAGTTCATAAGAACAGTCCTTGAGGCTATTCACGAAGAGTCGGTAAGGCAACAGCTTGATATTTTTGCAAAGGAGGAGCCTAAAGGTTAGCAGAGTTTAGCCTCCGCTTACCAGATGTATAATTTTCAGATCATCACCATCTTTCACTTGAGTTGTCTCATATTGCTCTCTTTTGATAAGAGTGTCATTCAGTCTTACAACAATCATTTTGAAGTGAAACGATTTAACCTCCATAATTTTTGATATCGAGAGAGAATCTGTTTCAAAATTTTCGGGTCTGTTATTTAATGTAATTTTCATCTTCTGTAATTTTCCTTAAAATTAAAAAGCATCCTTTAGCAGCAACTGAAGGACAATATCTGCCTGCATATTTGCAACAATACTCACCCTTGGAGCAAGAGGCGGGTTTTCTTCAGAAATTTCGCTCTCTTCGTCACCACAAACATAGAGATTGCCCGATTGTATAATCTTAAGCAGAGCTGTTCTCCCATAACCTGCCATTCCTGATGCCGCGACAAGCGGGATATTGGGAAGATTGGTGAGCATATGATCAATAAGCATACTTTTTTGTTCTGCATCGTCAAAAGCTTCGACAACAACATCGCAAACCGAAAAGAGCAGGTCAATATTCTCTCTTGTCACCCATGTATCGTGCATCTGCAGCATGCATCCGGGGCATATTTTGTGTAGATTTTCTCTAAGGGCATCAACCTTTTTCATCCCGGCCTGCTTCCTGAAATAGAACTGTCTGTTAAGATTTTCCGGAGAGACCCGATCATAATCGGCAACGATTAACTTTCCTACACCTGATCTTATCAGGGATACTGCACAATTTGAGCCCAATCCTCCGGCTCCTGCAATTCCTACCGTCTTTTGCGAAAGAATTGACTTGATTTGGTTAAATGTTGGCATAAATCGGGTTGTTAGGCTATCATTTTTTTGTAAATTTACCAATTCAAATTTAAAACTAAAAAACTATCTGATGAACTTGCAGGAGATTAAAAACAGCAGGAAAATAATTGCCTCGGCACCTTATTCATGGAAACCAATGGATAAAGGGTACAGCGATGTCAGTCTGTATGTAAATGTGGGTAACAACAAAATTGAAGTCAGAGATATTGCCCCCGAGACTAAAGAGAAATTTATCGGCGGTAAAGGTTACGGACTTCGTATGCTCTGGGATGCAGTTAAGCCAAACACAAAGTGGAGCGACCCTGAGAATGAGATTGTAATCTCCGGAGGTCCATGCTGCGGTATAACACAGTATTCCGGTGCCGGGAAGTCGATAGTTGTAGCCATATCACCTCAGACAGAGAAGATTATTGACAGTAATGTTGGAGGCCACTTTGGCCCTCACCTGAAAATTGCCGGATTTGATGCCCTTGAATTGCAGGGGATTTCAAATAAAGATGTAATTGTGTTTATCAACGGCACAGATCATATTGTCGAGATTTTTGAAACTCCTCAGGGGCTCAGCTACGACTCTCACCTTTTGGGAGAAGAGCTCCTGGAGATGTTTGCAGATAGTGAAAAAGATAAAATCAATGTATCTGTTGTTGCGTCAGGCAAAGCTGCCGAGCACTCATTGATTGGAATGTTAAACTTTACATTCTACGATATGAAACGTGGCAAGGTAAGGCTAAAGCAGGCAGGGCGTGGTGGACTTGGTACTCTTATGAGGCAAAAAGGGGTTAGAGCAATTGTTGCCAAAGTTCCTAAAGTTACCGGCAATTTTAACAATGTTGCCGAGATGGAGCCTATTATGGAGAGGGGCAAGCGATTCAACAAAGAGATGAGAGAGCTTGATGATGTACAGTGTCAGATGAAACAGCTTGGTACTGCCCACCTAATGGGGGTACTTGAAAAATATGATATTCTTCCAGTAATGAACTTCAAATACGGTGACCATAAAGATTGCCCGAAAATTGACCTTGAGGTTTGGAAAAAATACTTTACCCAAGGAGTTCCTGACGGCTGCTGGATTGGATGCAATATGTCTTGTGCAAAAGGGGTTGATGACTTCGAACTTACTACCGGGCCATATAAAGGGTCAAAGGTGATTGTAGATGGTCCTGAGTATGAAAACGCTGCAGCACTGGGTTCTAATATTGCCATTTTTGATCCGTTGGCCATTATAGAGCAGAATTTCTACTGTGACACTTACGGTGTATGTACAATTACCTGGGGCAACATAGTCGGTTTCCTTATGGAGTGCTGGGATAACGGAATTCTAAATGCCGAAAGAACCGGTGGAGTTGATCTAACCTGGGGTAATGCAAATGCATCACTTGAGCTATTGCACCAGATGGCTCGCGGCGAAGGATTTGGAGTTACTGCAGGACTTGGAGTAATGCGTCTGAAAAAAATGTTTATTGAGAATAACTGGGGTGACGCCAAATTCATCAATGACATTGCAATGGAGAACAAAGGTCTGGAATATTCTATGTACCTCTCAAAAGAGTCTCTTGCACAACAGGGCGGATACGCAATGACCAACAAAGGGCCGCAGCACGATGAGGCCTGGCTTATATTTATGGACATGGTAAACAACATGATTCCTACTTTTGAAAACAAAGCGGAAGCTCTACACTACTTCCCATATTTTAGAACATGGTTTGGTCTGGCCGGCTTCTGCAAACTATGCTGGAACGACATTGAACCTGCCGACAATGCACAGCAACCCGAACCAAACAAGGTTCCCGAGCATGTTGACAACTACGTAACAATTTTCAAGGCTGTTACCGGACGTGAATTTGACAAGGAGGAGATGATAAAAATGTCTGAAAGAGTATATAATTTTCAGAAGATATTCAATATCCGTCTAGGCTTTGGAACAAGAGAGTATGATGCTCAACCATACAGAGCAGCCGGCCCGGTTACTCAGGAGGAGTATCTTAGCCGCCAGGAGAGATATGACAAACAGCTGAATGAACTATTGGGAATAAACCCTGCAGAGCTTACTCTTGAACAAAAGATGTCCAAATTAAGAGAGCACCGTGAAGATCAATACGAAAAGCTGCTTGATGCTGTCTATTTCAGAAGAGGGTGGAACAACAACGGAGTTCCAAAGGTTGAGCACCTTCAGAAGATAGGAATGGATCTGCCGGAGCTTATTGAGGTTGTTAAACCGTTACAATAGATATTAAAATGAAAAAAATCAGATTAACCCTCATAAGAGCCACCGCTTTTGCAGCATTGCTGTTAATGGTGGCTTTAGCCACTTTCGGTTGCAAAAGCGACCCGGGTACAGACCCCAAGAATCCCTATGGCCTGGAGATAATTAACACAAGCGAAGCATATCTTCAAAGTGTTGCAGAAGACAGCTCCAATGTAATGGTTGACCTTGAGACCTATATCCCGGGAGTTGTGCTGGAAATACGGTATGCAGGAACAAATAACTTTACAGGAAAACAAATATACACTGCTCCAAAAGCCTATATGAGGAAGCCTGCCGCTGATTCTCTGGTTAAAATCCAGAATTTACTGGCAAAAGAGGGGCTTGGCATTAAAGTATTTGATGCTTACCGCCCTTATGCTGGCACTCTCTATTTTTATGAAGTTTACCCTGACACAACATTCGTAGCAGCGCCATGGAAAGGGTCAATTCACAACAGAGGAGTTGCAATTGATCTGACTTTAATTAATCTTGAAACAGGTGAAGAGCTTGTAATGCCTACCCCGTTTGACGAATTTTCGGAGAGAGCATCCCATAGCTATATGGAGCTTGATTCTGCACAAATTGCAAATCGTGAAAAACTGCTAAAGGTAATGACAGAGAATGGCTTTACAATGTACGAACACGAGTGGTGGCATTATAATATTAAGGATCGTTCAGGGTATTCACTCATGGATATATCTTTTGAAGAGCTGGCTGACAAAAAGAGATTGAGCAGATAAGATTAATAAACTGAATAAATAATCTGAGCTAAGAATCTAAATAAATAATCTGAGATGAATAAGACCTCTTATATAGCATTTTTGCTGACAGTTGTTTTTGTGGGAGTTGCCAACTTTCAGCAACTCAATGGTCAGAATCTTAACCCCAACAAGGTACACTACCCCTCTTACCAGACTGAACACAGAACCAATATCACATATCCAAAAATTAACGGATATACCGTTTTATCATGTGATTTTCACACACATACAATGTTTTCAGATGGTTTGGTATGGCCTACCCAAAGGGTTGCAGAGGCCTGGTTGGGAGGTATGGACGCACTATCAATAACAGACCATATTGAGTATCGCCCATACAGGCAATACACCAATAACGATCACAATACATCATACGAAATTGCCAAGCCTGCCGCGGCTCAAACAGGGCTTACTCTTATTAAGGGTACCGAAATCACCCGCACTCAACGGACAATAGGCCACTTTAACGCACTTTTCATTGAAGATGCCAACAAGATTGCTGTTGACGACCCTAAGGAGTCAATCAAAGAGGCAAAGAGACAGGGAGCGTTTGTGATGTGGAACCACCCGGGATGGGCTGTTGACTCAACATACATAAAAGAATTTCAGGCAGACCTTTTTAAAGATGGCCTTATTGACGGTATTGAGGTTTACAATAATACCGAATTCTATCCCAGAGTTCTTTCATGGGCTATCGATAAAAACCTCGCGATTATTGCAACCACAGATGTTCACGGTTATGTAGAGAGTGGAACACTTCGAAAGAACGGAGTACATCGCCCGGTTACACTAGTTTTAGCAAAAGAGAATTCTGCAGAAGGGATAAGGGAGGCGCTGGACTCTCGCAGGACTCTTGCCTATTTTCAGAACATGCTTGCTGCAAGGGAAGATGTTGCAAAGATGTTTGTTGATGCAAATCTTGCCGCAAAAAAGGTTTACAGTGACGGAAAAACAATTTTTATTAACGTTACCAACAACGGTTCGGCACACTACGAAATGAAGGTTGGTAATAAGATTTACACTATTCCGGCGCTCGCTTCGGTTATAGTAACAACACCTGAAACAGATAAAAAATTCATTAATGTGAATTTTAAGAACATCTTCATTTATGAAAACAAAACTTTGGCACACGATTTGTATTTTAATTAGACGAGAAGTTTTTTCATAGTTTAAGTTTTAGGTTAAGTAAAAAGGATTGGCATCGTCTAAAAAATAGACGGTGCCTTTTCATTTTGTGAAATTTTTATGTTTTTATTAAAAAAGATCGTATATTTGCGGGCCTTTTCTCGAGAAGTTAAGGAAGTTAAATAAATAAAAACTTTAAAACCACAGTATTATGGCTGTTAAAATTCGTCTGGCCAGACATGGTAAAAAGAATGCCGCATTCTTTCACATTGTTATCGCAGACAGTCGCTCACCACGCGACGGTCGTTTTATAGAGCGAATCGGCTCTTACAATCCAAACACTAACCCTGCAACCATTGAGCTCAATAACGACAGTGCTCTTCAATGGTTATTGAACGGTGCTCAACCTACTGACACTTGTCGCAGAATTCTCTCTTACAAAGGTGTTCTTTTAAGGAAACACCTTCAGGAAGGAGTTAAGAAAGGCGCAATCACTCAAGAGATAGCAGACCAGAAATGGAATGACTGGGTTTCCGAAAAAGAGGGTAAAGTTAGTGCCAAAAAATCTGATCTTGCACAAAATAGCCGCAACTCTAAAAAAGCGGTGATTGAGGCAGAATCTAAAGTAAAAGAGGCAAGAGCAGAAGAGATTGCAAAGAAGAAGAGGGAAGAGGCTGAAAAGGCCGCAAAAGCTAACGCCGAAGCTAACGCCGAAGTTGTTGCTGAAGTAGCTGCTGAACCGGTTGCTGAACCCGCTGCCGAAATCGAAAGCACAGAGGGAGAAGCTCCCGCTGCTGAGACAACCGAAACTAAGGAGTAATAATTATGTCAGAGTCGGCAATAAATTTGCTGCCTGTCGCAAAGGTCATAAAATCGTTCGGGACCAAGGGCGAGATGCTAATAAGGTACTCACCCCGCTTCAAGGGCGAAATAGATGAGAAGAGACCGGTATTCATCAATTACGATGGACTACCGGTCCCCTTTTTTATTGAGAGTATATCTTCTAAAGGCAGTGATCAGGCGCTGGTAAAACTGGAGGGGATTTGCAATGAACCTCAGATTGCCGAGGTTGCCGGAGAATTTATCTACATTGAATCAAGCCAGGTTCAGGAAGATGATCAAGAGCAGGGCCCTTCGCAATTCATTGGCTACACTCTTGCTGACGAAACCGGTAACCTGATTGGCACCATAAGGGAGTTTTACGACTATCCCGGGAATCCATGCTTTGGAATATCCCGAAATGACAAAAAGGGAGATGAGTTACTTCTCCCAATTCACGAAGAGATTATTGTTGCAATTAACGATAAGTCAAAAAAAATTACAGCCCGGATTCCCGAAGGTCTCCTGGAGCTGTAACTTCTCTAAATACATCATTTATTATTAATCAAGAGATATCTGTACTCCCATGCTCAACCTTGGTAGCTCCAAAGGAATAGCATCCGGGTTAAACAGATTGGTCAGCCTGTATTTTGCAAATAAAGAGTAGGAACCCTTTGTTATGGCACCGTATAGCCCGGCCTGAATTGGGTTAAATTTTGACCCGTCTCTGTATTTATGCTTTGTGTTCTTACCGTTTTCGATAGTCTTAACATTATATCTCTTGCTGTAAGAGAAGTCAACATATCCGCCGATATCCAGCATAAATGGTTTATTTTGCATTGGGAAAAGGTAGAATCGGTTAATTATGCCGGTACCCAGATTGTCTGTCCTAAAGGACTCTGAGCGGATCTCTCCGGGAACATTGCTTACAAAAGTCTCATTTACTGCAGCATCTTTCAGTTTATAGTTGTAAAAACTGTACTGCCATAAAGTACCGATTGCATATCTTGCTGCCGGACGATAAAAATATTTGAAACCCACCTCAATACTATGCGAACTACCGTAATGCATTGGCAGATATTCCTGATTTCTGAGTGGAACTGCCATAGCAATTCCAAAAAAGAAATCTTCATAACTTCTTGGATATTTTGACTTTGTCACACCAAATCTGTCGGATCTTCCGAAAGATACTTCACGTTCATTGACATTAACAGTTGTCTCTTTTTTCTTTATGCTTATAGGAGACTGGATTGCTATCTCAGCCTCACCAATTTTAACGACAGTCTGTGATGCAGCTTGGGTGTAGTTTAATAGCAGAGCTACCGGTAGTATTATTGCTGCAAAGACGGTCCTTATTATCTTTTTCATACTCATGTCTGATTATTGTCTTTTTGAAAAAATTGATTTAGTTTATAAGTTGTGATTATTTGACCTTTATTCCACCGGTCATCACTGCATTAATCACGCTCTTGTCAATATTGCCGAATATTGAGATTATTGCAAACTCCTTGGGGCTTGTTGCAAGGAAGACCAGAACACCCTCTTCGTTTTTGGTTACAAAAAGCTCCAAAAGCTCCTCACCATCCTGCATTTTAAGCACTCTTGAGAATCTCTCACCTGTAAGAACCTTGTCAAGGTCGTTCCGGATTATAATACTCAATGGCTTTCCATTTTCTTCTGCACCATCTTTTACGTTTACAATCCTCATCTCACTTATCTTTGACAAAAGCTCCTTGGTTGATGCGTTATAGTTACCATTGCCTGCCATCTGGAGCACTGCCGGTGAGATTATGATAGATTCAACCTTTTTTCTCTTTTCATATTTATCAAGAATAAGGTGTATATGTTTCGCCTGTGCCGCCACTATATAAGGGCAGAGCATCGCGACAAGTACTATTAGTAAAACCTTTTTCATTATCTGTAATTTTTAAAATATTTCTTATAAGTTTCAGAAGTCTTCTGCTATTTAAGACGATCTGTTGCCGAAGTTTGTGTCAAAATCCTGTTAAAAGATTTAAAAGGAGAGAGTGCATCTCCCATTTTATTCATATTGTCAATTTGCCTGGTACTACCGTCACGGAAACGACCAAGCATGGAATTTACCTGCTCCATTTGTGTATCTGCCATAGAAATTGCAAGTTCTCTGTTTTTTACATTTACTCCATCAATTATTAGTTTCAAAGAGTCTCCTCTCTCGGGCATCATAAGGAATGCAAAGATTGCCAGAGCAGCAGCTACGGCTATGGACATCCACCTGAAGTGGAATTTTTTTGAATTACTATTTACTGTAAATTTATCTTCTGCAGAAAAAGTAGGGTCAGTCATATTTAACTGTTGTCGCTCTTCTGCAAAGGCGCAGAACATCTGTGTGTAAACAGCATGCTCAGGTGCAATATCAGTGCCTGAGAAATACTCTCTCAACTGCTGCTCCTCCTGAAGTGTTGTCTGAGCTTCGAAGTATCTTTCCAAAAGATCTCCGGCTATTTTTCTGTCTATTGTTTCCATTTTGACATCAATTTTTCTCTTAGTCTCTGGCGGGCTCTCGAGAGCAGAGTTCTCACATTTCCTTCGGACGTTCCGAGTATATGTGCAATCTCTTCCATTTCGTAACCCATAATATCTCTTAGTCTGACTGCCAGCATCTGATCTTCGGGAAGCTGAGTCAGATAACTGTTTATGTTGCACATCTCATCTTTGCTCTCAAGTGCTGCAGAGGGGTCAACCTCTGTATAAACTCTAAAGTTTGGATTTAGGGCATCCATATTATTCTTTTTGAGTTTAATATAGTCAAGACATACGTTTTTAAGTATCTGTACAGTCAGGGCCTCGGGATTTCTAATCTCTTGTAACTCATTAGATCTCCATAACTTAATGACAGCCTCCTGTACCATATCTTCGGCTGTGGCAGCACCTCCCTTTACAAAACCATTTGCAAAGTGGACCAGCCTTGGCCTAAGCCTTCCAACCAATATGTTAAACTCCTGAGATGTCATTCCGATTAAAAGACGAACAACATTTAGTATTGTTACAGATAATTAAAATTTCTAAAAAATAAAGTTCAAACCAATGTTCAAACCACTATTGCCATCAAGCGAATTAAAGGGTTTACCCCACTCTGCCGAGATTACAAAATTACGGTTCATAACAGCCTTGATACCAACGCCTGCGCTCATGTGGAATTTTTCGTTCAGTATGCTCCAGATATCAGGATTCATACTTTGGGACATCTCTTTTAGTTTATGATACTGAACTACCCTGCCGGCATCAAAAAACGGGTTAACCGCCAGATACCACCCTTGTCCAAGAAATTTAAAGTGAGCAAAACGGTATCTGAGTTCAAAATTTGAGAGAACAACTCCTGCTCCTACTACCCTGTTTCTAAGCACTCCCCTGATTGTGTTGAGTCCGCCAAGCCCTTCGCTTGTGATTTGCCTGAAGTAGAGAGTGGTTATGTTCTGCATCATATAAAATGGTTGCTCTCCTAAAACTGTTCCCTGATACACTCCTCTGGCTGCAAAAGTCAGTTTATTGTCTATTATGGGGATATATCCCGAGGCAGACAAATAGAGCTTAGTGTAACCTTCACCGCCGAAGCCGGGAGATAATAACGAAATAGCCTCCCCCTTAAAACCTCTGTACGGGTCTGCCTCATTATCCCTTGTATCGTAAACCACTCCTAGCTTTACCTCAAGCCTGGTACCGCCATCCTTCTCACTTGAACTGATCAACCCTTCATCTACATAGTACTGAAAAAGAGATGGCTCTCCTGCATATTTTTCCAACTTAACCGGTGCTGTTTTATATCCATATACTCCGGCACCCACTACCCAGCCTAAATTTCCGGAGATATTCCCCTGGACATCTACAGTTGCCCTTAAAAGGTTTCTGTCATATTTGTAAAATGACTCGCCTCTTTGAGTAGAATATCTTGCAGCATACCCGTTGTATCCGTAAAAATCCATCATCCTGTCGGTGAGGTAACTGAAATCGACAGTGGTTCGCAGGTTTTTTATCAGATATTTGGAGTCGTAAAACAGGTGATATATACCGGAGCCCTTTGTATATCTTGACACCTCAACGTTAAACTTGTGTATGTAATCGGGAAAGGTGCTTCCGTCACCAAACCAGTAGATGTCGCACAAAGCTCCGTACTGAAATCCAAGATCACTATTGTAGCTGATTGCGGGAAGCGGGCCAAAATTCCAGCCGGTCTTATTCTCCTGAGTTTTAACGGACTTGTTATCCTGAGTTTGTCCCGTCTTATTGTCCTGACCTTGAACTGCTGTTGTTGACAGCGTCATTACCGCCAGTAAAGCTATTACTCTAAATGCAAGTGCTTTTTTCATCTTCTTTAATTTTATAAAATTATCGAAATCAGATATCCTAAGTAGTTTCCTATTGCGTATCCCACAAGACCCACAGTTAAACCGGTTATAATTACACTTTTGTTGTTCATTGCGGTTGCAATCAGCGGAACAAAAGGTGGTGAATTAATTAGCGAAACCGACGAAATTAACACAGTGTCGGCATCAATTTTTAATATTTTGGCCATTATCAACTGCAATATGAGCGACCCAAAAATTACAAAGGCTATATAGAGAAGTATGTATAATCCTCCGGCAAGGTTTAATCTTCCAAGATCGGCCATTGATGCCACAACCATGCTGAAAATATAGACCAGATACATTCCGGCGTCATAACTCTTTTTAATATCACGTACCCGTTTGATAAATGAAGCCCCTATGCCCAGAGAGGTTATTGTAAGTATCACCACTACCATTTGTAAATCTTTGGGAAGTATCATGGAGAGCCCTCCGGCAATGGCAAAAATCAACAACGAAAGTGCTGCAGCACCCAAAACCGGCAAGAAGTTCTCCCTCTTAAAGAAATCTTTGTATGGTTCATCCCCTTCGGGCTCAAATGGCATATGCTCACTCTTTATTCCTTTTTTAGACGGTTCATAATGGAGTATCCTCCTGAATAACTTAATCCCAAATGACAAAACAAAAGTCAGGTAAATGAGACTAATTGCCATATCGTAAGAGTGAACCATAATATAAATCTCGTTAGGTATCCCAAGCATCAGCTTAATTGCTGCCAAATTGGGTGTTCCTCCTGTATATACTCCGGCAAGCATTCCTGCTATTTTGTCAAAGCTTCCACTAAATGCGGGGTCATTACCAATCAATGGTTTAAATACGAAATAACCCGCAAAAATCGCCACTACTACTGCAATTATTCCTGTTATGAGGGTGAGTACTGCATTTTTGATGTTCCACTGCAAAAAATTACAGGAGAAGAGCATCATTGGAATTGCCAGCGGGATTATTACAGTTACTATAATATCTTGAATCTTAAAGGCTTCATCAGATATTATCCCCGAATTACCAAGTAAAATTCCTATCAGATATAAAAGGAGAACCGGACCAATTTTATTAAGAATTTTTATTTTTCTGCAAAGCCATAAAACAACTGCAGGAGTGACAATATAAGATGCTGTTAGTAATAGTATCATGTATGTGAGTTTAGGCTGACATATATTAAAGTTTAGGCAGACAAATTTAGCGAATAGATTTATATGAGGTTGGATTTCAACGGTGAGTTTTTGTAATTAAGGGTGGAAAATGCTATATTGCGTATTGACCCACCAATTTTTGTCCCATGAAACTCATCATAATTTCCAACAGACTTCCCGTAAAAGCTATAAAAACCAAAGGATCTTTCCGATTCTCCAGAAGTGAGGGAGGCCTCACAACCGGGCTTGATTCTCTCGATACAGAGATTGAACGCCACTGGATCGGATGGCCGGGTGTTGATGCTAAAAATGAGGAGGATAAAGAGGTTATCACACAACACCTGCTGGAGAAAAACTTACATCCGGTCTTTCTTTCAAAAAAAGATATTAAAGAGTACTACGAAGGTTATAGCAATAGCAAGATATGGCCCATGTGTCACTACTTTTTCACTCTTATTCAACACGAAAGCAGCCACTGGGACAGTTATCAAAAGGTTAACCAAATGTTTGCACAGGCTGCCAAAAAAATAATGGAGCCCGGCGACATTGTGTGGGTCCAGGATTATCAGTTGATGCTGCTTCCGAAAATGTTAAGAGACATAAACCCGGCCGTAAGTATAGGTTACTTTCATCACATACCTTTTCCTTCGTATGAATTATTCCGGGTACTGCCCGAGAGAGCCGAACTGCTTACAGGATTGCTTGGAGCAGACCTGATAGCGTTTCACACTTACGAATACATGAGGCACTTTATAAGTGCATCAGAGAGAGTGCTTGACATGAGCTTCGATCTGGATGAAGTGAGGCTTCGTGATAGAATTGTCAGGGTAGATGCTCTGCCAATGGGTATAAATTTTGACCTTTACTATGACTCAATTCTGAATCCAAAAGTGGACAGAATTGCTCACAAACTTAAAAAAGATTACAAAGACCATAAGATTATTCTGTCTGTTGACCGCTTAGATTACAGTAAAGGAATTCTTCACAGGCTAAAGGGGTTTGCACAGTTTCTTGAGAATAACCCCAAATACTGGAATAAAGTCTCACTCTTTATGATAATTGTACCTTCAAGAGATAATGTAGAGAGCTATTCCGGACTTAAAACAAAAATTGACGAGACCATTGGCTCAATTAATGGCATCTATTCAAACATGAACTGGACTCCGGTTCACTATTTCTATCATGGATTCTCCTTTGAAGAGCTTTGCGCAATGTACCATGTGGCTGATATTGCTCTGGTTACACCTCTCAGAGATGGAATGAACCTTGTTGCAAAAGAGTACATAGCCGCAAAAAGAGATACTAACGGAGTGCTGATACTGAGCGAAATGGCGGGTGCATCAATCGAACTTATAGATGCTCTTATAATTAACCCTAATGACTCCACCCAAATTGAGATGGCCATAGTGAGGGCGCTCGAAATGCCCGAGAGCGAGCAACGTGAACGAATGAAATGGATGCAAAAGAGAGTTTCAAAGCAAACAGTAAATAAATGGGCAGGAGATTTCATAAGGGATCTTAAAAGTATTCGGGAGAGAAACCTATCTCTCTTTTCAAAAATTCTCAGCAAAGAGTACGAAGTGGAGATAAAGGTAGCATATGAAAAGACTAAGAGGAGGCTAATAATTCTCGACTACGACGGAACACTGTCGCCCTTTATGCCAAAACCCGAAGATGCCGTTCCAACTGAAGAGATTCTTGAAACACTTAGGTTGCTCGCCTCAGATAAAAAAAACCATGTTGTCATTAGCAGTGGCCGGGACCATAACACACTTGAAAAGTGGCTTGGAGGAATTGATATAGGTCTTGCTGCTGAGCACGGAGCATTTCACAAAGAGAGTTCAGGCTGGGTAAAGAACAGCCCTCCTAAGGAGTGGGAGGAGGAGATTCTTCAGGTACTTCAACAGTTTGTTGAGAAGACACCAAGGTCATCTCTTGAAATTAAAGAGACAGCACTTGTGTGGCATTACAGAAAGGTAGATACCTGGCTGGCATCAATCAGGGTACCACAACTGATTCAGGCACTTATCTCCCCTTGTACCAGAGAGCATCTGCAGATAATGAAGGGGAACAAAATTGTAGAGATTAAATACCCACAGTTTACTAAAGGGTCGGAAGTTAATCGCCTGTTAAAGGATAAAGAATATGACTTTATTATGGCTATGGGAGATGATGTTACAGACGAAGATATGTTTAATGCACTCCCTCTGGGGTCTTATACAATTAAGATTGGAACTCTGTCTGAAAGTGCACGTTTTAATCTTCTAAATCAGACCGACACATTGCCATTTCTGAGAAGGATGGCCGGAGGAGAATAAAAGAGCGGGGAGGAATTATTATGTTTAAAGAAAATTTTATTACCGGCTTTCTGCCGGAACCTATTATGCTTTACTCACTTTTTGTACTTTTTTTTATAATTGTACTCATAGCATATAGATTTGTTTTAAAGAGACTTAAGAAGATAGCTCTGAGAACCGAGACAAAACTGGATGATTTTTTGATCAAACTGTTCCGGTTTCCGGCTATATGGCTGGTATTCTGGACTTCACTGAAGTTGTTTAACCACATTTTCATAAACAAACTACCTGAGTTTGATGTAATTATAAAGATTAACAATATCCTTCTTGTTCTCTCATTCGGATGGATAGTAATTCAGCTGGTCAGGGTACTCTTTTATCAACTTGAAAAGAGGCTGGATATTGCAAATCCTGATAATCTTGGAGCAAGAAAGAGCCTTACTCAGATGAAGGTATTCGAAGGGTTGGCAATAACAGTCATCGGGGTGATTTTCATATCGGTAGCACTAATGACAATTGACAGTGTCAGGAGCATAGGAATTAGTTTGCTGACATCAGCCGGTGTTGCAGGTTTAATTATCGGCCTTGCTGCTCAGAAAAGTATAGGTCAGATACTTTCAGGAATGCAGCTTGCGATAACTCAACCAATAAGGCTTGATGATGTGGTTATTGTTGAGGGGGAGTGGGGCAGAATTGAAGAGATCACATTAACTTATGTAGTAGTGAGAATTTGGGATCAGAGACGATTGATCCTGCCTTCGGGCTATTTCCTGGAGCAGCCTTTTCAAAACTGGACAAGAACAGAGTCCTCTATTATGGGAACAATTTTTTTGTATGTCTCTTATGAATTGCCCGTAGAGCCTCTGAGGGAGCACCTCTCTCTTATTCTGAAAGGCAACCCTGACTGGGACGGAAGGGTTCAAAACATACAGGTAACCGCATCCAAGGAGTGGCATAAGGAGATAAGGGTACTGCTCAGCAGCAGTGACGCATCAAAAAACTGGGATCTGAGAGTAAATATAAGAGAACAACTTATTGACTTTATAAACAGAGAGTACCCCGGTTCATTCTCAAAAATAGAGACTAAACTTTCAGGTTCACAATTATATCAAGCTAAAGTTACGGGCGAATAAATCTTGACCTCATTTTCTCTTCTGAAAACAGCTCTACTGTATTAATTAGTGCAAGATGTGAATATGCCTGCGGGAAGTTGCCGAGTTGTCTCTTGGTTTCAAAATCCAGATCTTCGCTAAAGAGGCCAAGATGGTTTGAATACTTAAGAATCTCATTAAAAATTGCTGATGCCTGCTCTTTCTCACCAATTACAAACAGAGCCCTTATCAGCCAGAATGTACAAATTGTAAATGCTGATGTGGGTTTCCCAAAATCATCTTCGGCTTTATATCTGTACATTAATCCATTATGCAACAAATTATCCCTTATTGCCTTAACTGTACTTACATACTTCGGGTCTGAACCATCAATAAAGCCATACTCCTCCATTAGCAGCAACGAAGAGTCAAGTTCCAGATTTGAATAGGTTTGAGAAAAGCTGCCTATCTGCTCTTTCCATCCATTTTCATGAACATCATTGAGTATCTCTGAGGCCTCTTTTGCCCAGCTATCGGCGTAGTTATGCTTTCCAATCAGCTCTGCAATTTTGACTGCACGATCAAGAGCTACCCAGCACATTACTTTTGAGAATACATAATGGCTCATACTGTAGCGTATCTCCCAAATACCTTGGTCGGGTGACCTCCACTCTGCAGAAACAGATCTTACTATGTTCTTTACTACCTCCCACATATCCTCTATTTCGTCAAGAGTTCCGGGAAAATAGAGATAATACTTATAGATAACATCCATCAGGTAACCAAAAGAGTCATTCTGCTTTTGTTCGTATGCGGCATTTCCTATTCTGACAGGCTTTGATTGCTCGTAGCCTTCTAAATGATCAAGTGTAAATTCGGTGAGCTTTCTCTCTCCCCTTATACCATACATTATCTGGAATTTATCTCCTTTCGAGTGAATTATACCCTTCACAAAGCTTATAAACCTCTTTGCAGCACCCCTGTGACCCATGCTCAGCAAGGTCTCGATTGACATTGACCCGTCTCTTAACCAGCAAAATCGGTAGTCCCAGTTTCTTACCTCTCCAATAGTCTCGGGAATGCTGGTTGTGAGGGCAGCAAGCACAGCGCCTGTAGGCTGAAAAGACATAAGTTTAAGGATAAGCATACTCCTCTCTACCTCACTCTCAAACGTCTTATATTTTTTTGAGCGGTTAACCCAGTTAAGCCAATAGACTTTTGTCCTTGAATATTCAAGATATACCCTTCTTATATCAATATCAACAAGTTTCTGATTATATGAAATGAGAACAAACTCCTCGCCTGTAAGTGTAAAGTTTTTTTTCTCCAGAATCGATTCTAGATTCAGACTTGAATATAGATAAACGGAGTCTCTTTCATTTTCTGCCGAACTTGTCCTGATGTAATTTCTACCAATTGAATGCACAGTTGATGCTCTTGCATAATCGGGTGCAGGGGAGTAATTGATTCTGAAAGATGGCTTGCCACTTAAAAGTCTGATATAGCGGTATATTTCTGCCGGCAGATAGTAGTCGTTTGATTCATCTCCTGTCTTGTACCTTGGCATAAAGTCCATCACCTCAAATGAGCCATCCGGTAACTCAAAGGTTGTGCACAGAATGTTTGTCCCCTGCAGATATTTTTGTGAGCATTTATATTCACCTTCAAATTCAAAAGAGAAACACCCCCCCTTTTTTTCGTCCAGAATTTTGCCAAAAATTGAAGGGGAGTCAAAGTCAGGGAAGCATAACCAGTCCAGACTTCCCCCTTTAGAGATAAGTGCAGCCGTTCTGCAGTTTCCGATAACTCCGTAATCCAAATTTTTCATACTAATTTAAATTTATGCTCTCCAGAAAATTTTTCTCTCGCTCATAGCTGCAACAGCAGCCATGGTTAGCAGCACAACAGCTGCCGATCTTAAGACCCCAATCCAGGGATAATCGGCCGGATAGGCTGCCTGGTAGATTATTACCAATCCTGTAATTTTAAACAATGGCATAACAAAACTACCAAATGCTATGTAGCTCATGAGAGGGTTACTGCCCGAACCCGAGAAAATTCTTGCCAGGTATGAGTTGTGGGCATTATATGAAATTCTGTCAATTATAATAAGAAGATATATGCTAATAGATGTAGTAATAAAACAATAGGCAATGGTGCAAGGCACTTTGGTTATACCTCCCTCGATCATAACAAGAACTGCACCCGCTAAACCAAGTATCGAAGCAATTGCGCTCTCCTTAGTGTAAACCGGCATTCTCTGTTCTATAAGCTGATGTATTTTGGAAACGAACACAAGCGAAACAAATATATTTACAAGATAGTACCCTTTGTAAAGCGCTACCATCAACCAAACTATATAGATAGCCATTAATATAAGCGGCATTGTTGTACCTCCGCCTGACAACCGACTCTCTCCAACAGGATCATATGGGGAGGTTGAATTAAGTTTTTTGTGCAACAGATCACCCAAGTATGTTGCGGGGATAAGTATGAGCAGAAAGTATATATACTCAATGTTTACAATCCATCGTATATCCTTGAGAGTATATAACTTCTGAGGAACTTCAAAGAACATTGTAATCGCAGCAAACAGCAGTACTGCAGCAAATGCCGCTGCTCTCATTCTGTTGCTGTTTCTTGTAAAGTACCAAATCAGAGCCCCAAATAGGTAAATAAAGGCTAAAAGAAATATTATAATCCCTCTTCTGTTGAGAGAGATAACCTCGTCAAATTTGAAATGCCCGTATGCTATAATTGCAACGGTGAGAATAAGCCCGGCAACTCTGTATATTATTAGTTTGCGTTTTGATGTAGTCTTTGAGAGCTGCATATAGAGAGGGAAAAGCGCCAGGAATCCTACAATAGTTGCAAGTTGAGGCCACCAGCCCTTTACCGTTGAAAAATTTAGAAAAACATATAGGTACGAGAAGAGCCATAACATTACAAAGCGTTCAAAAATCTCTGCCAGATATCTTCTGCCTGCCCCTGTATCGTCAGGTAGGTCAAGCCGTCTTCTGCCTGCAAGAGGAATAGCAACACCCATGCAAAATATGAATATTGGAAAGACTAAATCAACCCAACTGATTCCGGAAACAGTCATATCCAGAGAGTGTGCCGGGGGCGGGTTTTGTATATGGTACATCCATGCAGGTAAAACCCCATGTGGTATAATGGCCGAGAAGACCATCCCGAAAATGGAGAGTCCTCTTAAAATGTCGAGTGAAATATATCTCTTCATATATCTATGGTTTTGCAATATATTTTTCATAAGCCCTCTCTCCCCAGAAAATGTACCCTTTTTCACTTATGCTGCTTCCCGATAAAACACCGTGAATCAGACCGTTTTTCTCGACGAGAACGGTGTGGTAAATTTTTCCTGAAGGGTTCTCCTTAATAATAATCTCTGCAGATTCTCCCACATACTTCTTGAAGGTTGAATCTGCAGTGAAATTTAACTCTACTCCTGTGTTTTTAAGATCTGTAGCCATCATGTGGCTTCTGTAACCCGTCCCCCCTTTACTGCTCACAATAGGCTTACCCTCCAGGATAACAGTAGTATCAACATAGGCCATAACCTCAAGGTGCTTTTCTCCTTTTTTAAGCCACTCTGCTATCTTATTGAGGTGAATTTCTGATTCATAGCCATAATTACTGTCTATAAAAATAAGCCTCTCAATGAAATGGGGAATAACATCACTGGAGGCGATATAATTAAAAACAAACCTCCCTCCTCCACTATGGCTTGCCAGAATAAGTTTCTGATTTTCAACAGAGGCAAAACGTGAGAAATTGAATGCAAGAAAATTTCTGACGCTGTCAACGAGAGATGTGTACATATTGCCTGATTGGGCATATTTTGAAGCATGAGATGTCCAGGCACGAGTTTTACTCTCGACATATACAACTATATAGTTATTGCTTGAATCACTCTCTCTGAGAAAAGCTGTCTGTGCAGCTATGTGCTGAATATTATAGCGCCATTCACTCTCATCGGTCACAGCTCTTCCCTCTGTCTGCTCTATTGTGTTGCCGTTTGGGAGGGCATAAAAGATGACTCTGGTAGGCCTCAGCCCGTTTGCAAATACTCCTGATGGAATATTAATTACAACTCTGCTTTCCGGAATTATATCATGCAATTCAACTCTTGTTCCCAAGGCCTGATATGTAGCCCCTTTTCCAAAAGATAACCAGGTGCCGAACAGGAGAAGTAAAGCGGAAATTAATATCCCGGTGTGTATTTTCCTGCGTCCTGATGGGGGGGTTATCATTTGTCGAAAAATCCTCCTGATTCGAGTAGTTCTTTAACCTTAGATACCTTTTGTGAAAGTAATTCTTCTGATGTAGCCTCGGCAATAAACCTAAGATATGGCTCTGTATTTGAAGGCCTTATATTAAACCACCACTCAGGAAACTCTACCCTGTATCCGTCAAAATCGTAATTGGCAGTTGCACTCTCTTTTGATAAAAAGTAATCCCTCACAAGATCCATCGCCTCTTTTTTTCTCTCAATCTTAAAGTTTATCTCACCTGAGTTTTTATCCTTTTCTATCCCGGAAATAATGCCGGATAACTTAATACCTCTCTTTTTAAAGTCAGATATTACCCCAAGTATAATAAGAGATGCCATTATACCTGAGTCACTGTAGAAGAAATCTCGAAAATAGTAGTGTCCGGCAAGCTCTCCTCCATAAACTCCGTCAATCTCTCTTAACTTGTGCGCGGCAAAGGCTCTTCCTACTCTCCATGTGTGCATCTGCCCTCCCATTGGAGCAAGGTACTCTCCTATCGCTTTAGAACTCCTAATATCTTGAAGAACAGCTCCTTTTTCTCCTCTCTCTTCCAGAAAATAGTGGCCCAGAAGTGCTATCATGAGATCGGGAGAGATAAAGCGGCCGTTTTCGTCAACAAACATAACTCTGTCACCATCTCCGTCAAAAATCACCCCTACATCGCAACCCTTCTCTTTAACCTCTCTTTGCAAGTCAACAATATTCTCGGCAACCAGAGGATTTGCCTCGTGATTTGGAAATGTGCCGTCCAATTGGTCAAATATATAATGAAGCTCCGGAGACTCTATACCAAGCACATCTTTTATTAGAAGTGCAGCCATACCGTTTGAAACATCGACGCATATTTTAAGATTAGAAAGGTCTTTTCTGTATTTAAGCAGAAATTCTATGTACTCTTTCTTAACATCGATTTCAAATTTCTTCCCTTTAACCTCCGCCTTAATAATTTCACGAGTCTCAGTCCACTCCTTCAGCAGACCAAGCCCGTTATCAAAACCTACGGGAAGCGCATTCTCACGGGAGACCTTTAGACCGTTGTACTCTCTTGGATTGTGAGAGGCGGTAATCTGAACAGAGGCCGTGAAGCCATATTTGCCTGTAGCATAATAGACCATTGGGGTTGTTGAGAGACCCATGTCATAAACATCTGCTCCTGCATCGGTAATTCCGGCAATCAGGTACTCCCTTATTTCAGGTGAAGAGTCCCTTACGTCGCGTCCAATGAGAACCTTTTTGCTGTCAAGAAGCTCCGGTAGGAAGAACCCGATCTTATAAACTGTCTCTTTGTTGAAGTCTCTGTTGTAAACTCCCCTTATATCGTATGCGTGAAATGCTCCCATTCTGATGCTTGCTATATTTATGTTGCTATTTTGCTGTTCTGTAATGTGTTTTCACCTTTCCGGTCTTGATGTTATTGAGTTTGGACTGAAGCATCTTTTTCCTGATTGGTGGTGTCCTGTCTGTAAAGAGTATCCCATCCAGATGGTCCATTTCGTGCTGAACCATTCTGCAGGCAAAACCTTCAAGGGACTCCTCTCTCTTCTGCAGATCCTGATCGTAGTATGAAACCCTTATTTTGCTTGGCCTCTCTACAGAAGCGTGAATGTCGGGGATGCTCAGGCAACCCTCGCTTAATTCACATGTCTCTTCGCTCTCTTCCAATAAAACGGGATTTATCATTGCTCTCTTAAAGCCTTTGAGTTCCGGTGTGTCATCTGCCAACAGCGAACCATCAACAATTAAAACCCTTATCGATTTTCCAACCTGGGGAGCAGCGAGACCGACACCATCTGCCTTCTCCATTGTCTCCCACATATTGTTTATTAACTTCTTTAAATCATCTGCGGCGCCATCTGCTGTAATATCAACCTCTGCTGCCTTTCCTCTTAAAACCTCGGCACCGTAAACATAAATTGGTAATACCATAACTAAAACTCTTTTTTTATTTGACCTCTCTTTTATTTTATCTCTCTTTTTTTCTCAATCGCCTTTCTGTCTAAATAAGACTGCAGAATAATTGCAGCACTTATTTTATCAACCATGGATTTGTCCCTTCTATCCATCATCTTTACCCCGCCGTCAATCATAGTTTGAAATGCCATTGATGATGTGTACCTCTCATCTTCTAATGTAACAGGTACTTCGGGAAAATGTTTCTTAAGAAGATTTAAAAACTGGTCAACAAACCGGGCGCCCTCAGATGGAGTATTGTTAAGGTTCATCGGATAGCCTACAACAAATCTTACTACTTGCTCTTTTTGGGTATAATTTTTGAGATAGCGGACAATATCGCCCGAGGGGACTGTCTCGATTGCAGTGGCAAAAATACCCAGAGGATCGCTCACAGCTACCCCTGTTCTCTTTTTGCCGTAGTCTATTCCCACAATTCTCTCCATGGTGCAAAGTTAGTTTTTTTTAGTACATTTGGAGGTTTATTTACCACTATGCCAAGACTATTTTCATATGTTGATTTTGCCGGCGGAAGCGAGAAAGTACGCAATTATGCCGACAAACATTCTCCTGTAATTATCTGTAACAGTGAGGCGGAGAGAAACATTCCATTCAAGGTAAAGGTCAGAATCGGGACAAAGGTAAAACATCCAAATGCCCCTGACCACCACTATGAATATATTCAACTCTGGAATCTGGAGACACTTGTCGGAGAGACTAAACTGCATCGTTCAAGCTTCGGAGACCAGCCGGTACATATTGAGGCAGATTTTACAATTTTCCCTAAGGTCAGCTTAAGGCTTACTGCCTTGGCATATTGCAATAAGCATGGTCTTTGGAGAAGTGAGGAGGTTTTTGTAAAAGTAGAAGGAGAATAATTCACCACCATGGCAAGAATCAGAAAAGAGAAAAGAAACAGACTTAGAAGCAAGTTCCGCTTCTCGATATTTAACGACACTTCGCACGAAGAGTTATTTGTTTTCAGAGCAAATGGCCTTATGATGCTTGTAAGCATTGCCCTTGCGGTAATCTTCATTATAGGATCGGTTACCCTGCTCATATCATTTACTCCGTTACGCGAGTTTATCCCGGGATACCCCAATGCGCAAACCAGAAGAGCAATTGTTCAGAATGCAATAAAGGCAGACTCTCTCGAACATACAATAAGAATGTGGGATTTCCACCTGAACAATATTCAGAGAATCGTCTCCGGATTAGAACCACTTCAGCCGGAAAACCTCACATCTGCAGCAACCCCTGGAGATACATCCCTGAAAGCAACTTTCTCGCAATCTGTATCTAAAGAGGATTCGATTCTTAGAGAGGAGGTTATAAGGCAGGAGAAATTCAATCTGGGAAGTGGTAACAGAAGCATCGAACAGATAGAGGGGTTACATTTTTTCCCTCCGGTCAAAGGAGTTATTTCAAATGGTTTTAACATGGCCACAAATCACCCTTTTATAGATATTGCCGCCCCTGCAAACTCGGTAGTATCTGCTGTTCTTGACGGTACTGTTGTTTTGGCCGCATGGACAGAAGAGACAGGCTTTACGATTCAGATTCAACATGAAAATGACCTTATTTCGATATACAAACACAATTCAAAACTTCTGAAAAAATCGGGGGACAGGGTAAGTGCCGGCATGGCAATAGGCCTTGTAGGCAATACAGGAACATTAAGCAGCGGCTATCACCTCCATTTTGAGTTATGGCACAAAGGAGTACCTGTAGACCCAACCAAATACATAAAATTTTAAAAATCTCCCGATGAAGAGAAGAATCGCAGTATTGGGCTCCACCGGATCTATTGGCACACAGGCTTTGGATGTAATATCAAGACATCCCGACCTTTTTGCAGCTGAAGTTCTTGTTGCAAACTCAAATTCTTCGCTTCTGATTTCGCAGGCAATCAAACATGATGTAAATACAGTTGTTATTGCAGATGAGACTAAGTATGACGAGGTTTTTAAAGCTCTTGACCCACACGGAATAAAGGTTTTTACCGGAAGAGAATCTATAGGAAAACTCATATCGGGGAGCAATATTGATGTTGTTTTGGCAGCGATGGTTGGCTTTAGCGGATTGGAATCGACATTGGAAGCAATACAAGCAGGAAAGACCATTGCACTTGCAAACAAAGAGACACTTGTTGCAGCTGGATCGCTTGTAATCAAGATGGCACAAGAGTATAATGCCCCCATAATCCCTGTAGATTCAGAACACTCAGCAATATTCCAGTGTCTTCAGGGTGAAAGGTCGCCTGTCGAAAAGATAATTCTTACAGCATCCGGAGGACCCTTCTTTCTAAAAAGCGCACAGGAGATTGACTCTGCAACTGTAGAGCAGGCTCTTAATCACCCAAAATGGTGTATGGGCCCTAAAGTGACAATAGATTCGGCAAGTATGATGAATAAAGGGCTTGAGATGATTGAGGCACACTGGCTTTTTGGAGTTAAACCCTCTGATATCGAGATTATTATTCACCCGCAGTCTATCGTACACTCAATGACTCAGTTTAGAGACGGCTCTGTTACGGCTCAGCTTAGTACTCCTGATATGAGGCTGCCTATTCAGTATGCCTTCTCATACCCTTTTAGAGTAGAGCTCAATACAGAGAGACTTGATTTTGCAAAACTAGCAAAACTTGATTTTTACAAACCTGACTTTGATAAATTCCCATGTCTTGCCCTTGCATACAATGCTATTGAAAGGGGAGGCAATATACCTTGTGCAATGAATGCAGCAAACGAAATTGCCGTTGAAAGCTTTCTTGCAGGTAAAATATCATTTTCGGCTATTCCAAAAATCATCTCCCAGGTAATGAGCCTGATTGGTCATATAGAGAATCCCTGCAGGGATGATATCTTTGCTACTGACTTGGAGGCAAGAGTAATTTCAAGACAAATACAGAATAATTACAATTAATGAACATATAAGATAAATGGATACAATTATCAAAATTCTACAGGTTATACTGGCTCTTTCAATTTTAATTCTGGTTCACGAATTTGGCCACTACTTTTTTGCACGCCTGTTCAAAATCAGAGTTGAAAAATTCTATCTCTTTTTTGATGCATGGTTTTCACTTGTCAAGTACAAACCAAAAAACAGTGATACCGAGTTTGGAATAGGCTGGATTCCTCTTGGAGGCTATTGCAAAATCTCAGGAATGATTGACGAATCTATGGACAAAGATGCCATGAAAGAGGCACCCAAACCATGGGAATTCAGAAGCAAACCAGCTTGGCAACGTTTCTTTGTAATGTTTGGAGGAGTGTTTTTTAACTTTATTCTGGCGATTCTGATCTACTCGGCAACCCTCTTTACTTGGGGAGAGGAGTATCTTAAGACAAATGATGCAATTTACGGAGTACAATGTAACGACCTGGCCATTGAAGTTGGATTCCGTAATGGAGACCAAATACTTTCGTTTGACGGAGAGCCTGTTGACCGTTTTCACGAATTACAGATGCAACTGGCACGCAACCAGGCACAAAGTGCACAGGTAATCCGCGGAGGAGAGAATATCACTGTTGACATTGACCCATCTTTTATACCACAAATACTTAAGACGCCGGGAATGTTTTCTCTCAGAGCACCATTTGTAATATTGGAAGTACCCGACTCCTCACTAAATGTGAATGCAGGATTGCTGCCCGGAGATATGTTTGTTGCCATTGACAGCGTACCAACACCAGCAATTCAGGATGTTCAGGAGAAGCTATTTGCCAGAAAGGGTGATTACATAGACGTAACTATTTTAAGAGAGGGAGAAACTATTCACAAGATGGTAGCCATTGATACTGCAGGACGAATCGGCATAGTTCTTGAGGGAGATATTTATAAGTTCTTTAACATAACAACGCATAAGTATTCACTCTCGGCCGCAATTCCAGCCGGGTTAAACAAGGCAACCGGTACAATCGCAAATTACTTCAAAGAGCTGGGTCTCATTTTTTCTCCTAAAACTGAGGCTTACAAATCGGTAGGGAGTTTTATAACAATAGGTAAAATATTCCCCTCTTCATGGGACTGGGAGGTTTTCTGGGGAATTACGGCCTGGTTGTCGATTATGCTGGCTGTTCTCAATCTGTTGCCAATTCCTGCGCTTGATGGAGGACATATATTATTCGTCATTTATGAAATTGTAACTCGCAGAAAACCAAGCGATAAATTTCTTGAATATGCTCAAATTGCAGGGATGATGATACTTTTTGCGGTAATGTTCCTTGCCTTTGGAAATGATATTTACAGACTTTTTAAATAGGATATTATGAAAACACTCAATTGGCTGTTAATAGTTGTAACCGGATTACTGCTGTTCTCATGCAAATGCACCGGAGGGCCTCAGCTCATGCCTAATGTAAGCGGCAAAGCCGGAGAGGTAGTCATTGTCATAAATAAAGGTGACTGGGAGAGTGAGGCCGGAGCAGGTCTTCGGGCCGTTCTTGCCGCTGACGAACAATATCTTCCTCAAAGAGAGCCTATGTTTACCCTGGTCAACATTCCTGAAAACGCCTTTACAAGCATTTTCCAAACTCACAGGAACCTAATCATAGTAAAGGTTATGCCGGATGTTAGTGAAACTAAAATTGTTTTACAGGAGAATGTATGGGCTGCTCCTCAAATTGTAGTAACCATATCCGGTCCTAATGGAGAAGAGATCGCCAAAAAAATTATTCAAGATCAGGACAGACTATCAGGCGCATTGCTCATGGCCGAAAGAAACCGCAATATCAATAATGCAAAGAGGTATGAGGAGCGCACTCTGAGAGATGTTGTGACACTGGAGTTTGGTGGCTCGCCATATTTCCCAAAAGGCTACAGCATTAAGAAAAAGACAGATGATTTCATCTGGATCTCTTATGAGACAACCTATACAAATCAGGGCATCTTTGTTTATCGCTTTCCATATAAAGATTCAACAACCTTTAGTCATGACAATCTGGTTGCGATGAGAAACATGATTTTAGAAAAAAATGTTCCCGGACCGGTAGAAAAATCCTATATGACAACAAACATTCTTGTTGAACCCGGTATAAGATGGATAAAATTTAACAGACGGGACTTTATTGAGATGAAGGGTTTGTGGGAGGTACAGAACGACTTTATGGGAGGACCTTTTGTAAGTCATTTCTTCTTAGATAAGGCAAATCAAAATGTTATCGCTCTTGAGGCATTTGTTTATGCTCCACGCTACGACAAAAGAAACTATCTTCGCCAAGTGGAGTCTATAGTTTACTCCTTTGATTTTTTTTAACAAATTTTTGGAACAATAAAAAAAGTTTTTACCTTTGCACTCCCAAGATCGAAAATGACCGATACCTGTAACGGTAAGATTCATTAGATTTTGAATGGTCCGTTCGTCTAACGGTTAGGACTCAAGATTTTCATTCTTGCAATAGGGGTTCGATTCCCCTACGGACTACGAAAAACAAATTAGATATGGCAAATCACGCATCAGCAGAAAAGCGCGCGCGTCAAAGCGCAAAACGCAGGTTACACAACAAGTACTATGCACGCACCACCCGTAATGCTATCAAGGCGTTGCGCAATACTACCGAAAAGGAGGCTGCAACTGCATTACTTCCAAAAGTATCTTCAATGTTAGATAAACTTGCTAAAATTAATGTTATTCACAAGAACAAAGCTGCAAACCTAAAAAGCGGTATTGCTGCCTATGTTAACAAATTAGCATAATTTTTTCCGTTTGTCTCCTTAGAATAGTAAATGCTTCTCATTTTTGAGGAGCATTTTTTATTTATACATTATGACAACGGAAAAGAGAGTTCCAATTAAAGATTGGCTTGAAGATGACAGGCCTAGAGAGAAGATGAAACAGAAGGGTGCGGCTGCCCTGAGCGATGCAGAGTTGATTGCAATTTTACTTGGTAGCGGCACAAGAGAGGAGAGTGCTCTTGATGTAGCCAGAAAGATATTGCAGATATCAAACAACAACCTAAGGGAGATGTCGCGAATATCCTGTGACAACTTGATTTCGATCAATGGGATTGGTCCTGCAAAGGCCGTTATTTTTATGGCAGTTTTTGAACTCTCAAAAAGATTTCTGACATGTGAGTCCAGAGACTTACCAAAGATACAGTCTTCGGCCTATGCAGCCGGTATTATAAGCCCAATCCTGAGAGACCTCAGTCACGAGGAGTGCTGGGTAATGTATCTGAACAGGGCCAACAAATTAATATCAAAAGAGAGAATCAGCATAGGAGGAATTTCTGCAACTGTTGTTGATGTGAAAATTGTCATCAAAAATGCCCTGGATAAGCTAGCCAGCTCTATAATATTGGTTCATAACCACCCGTCCGGAAATCTCAGTCCGGGTGAAAATGACAAGACTCAGACCAGAATGCTTAAAGAGGCTGCATCTCTTTTTGACATCTCCCTTCTGGATCACCTTATAATAGCCGGAGACGGATACTTCAGCTTTGCTGATGATGGTTTAATGTGATTAATTTGTATATTTGGGGCAAAATTCCCCAAAAAACAAGAAATGAAGGTTATTAATCTTGGCGAAAACAACTCTGCTCTCAATAATTTTATTGCAGAGATAAGAGACTCTGTGGTTCAAAAGGACAGTATGAGATTCCGTATTAATCTGGAAAGGATCGGAACAGTTTTTGCCTATGAAATCAGCAAAGGTCTATCCTACAGTTCTAAGGAGGTAACAACTCCATTAGGAATTGCCAACTGCAGCACATGTGATGACAATATTCTTATTGCCAGCATAATGAGAGCCGGACTACCTCTTCACCATGGAATGCTTAATGTTTTTGACAAGGCTCAAAACGCCTTTATTGCGGCTTACAGAAAGTATGGTAAGGACAATAAATTTACTATTCAGATTGAGTATGCAAGCAGCCCATCAGTTGGTGGAAAGACACTTTTACTTGCAGATACTATGCTCGCAACGGGTTCTTCTGTTGTACTTGCCTATAACAGACTTTGTGAGGCAGAAAATCCTGTTCATACACATATCGTATGTCCGATAGCAAGTACTGAAGGTATTGAATACCTCTCAAAACACCTCCCTCATAAAAAGACCACTCTTTGGGTTGGAGCTATTGATCAGGAGCTTACAATAAAAGCATACATTGTACCCGGTCTTGGAGATGCCGGAGATTTGGCCTACGGCAGCAAACTTTAATCTGCCTTGTAAACTCTCTCCCCTGCCAGGTACGTCATAACAACTTTAGCCCCGGGAACAGATTTTTCATCGGCGGTCATTATGTCCCTGTCAAGAATCACAAAATCAGCAACTTTACCTTTTTCAAGTGACCCTTTGAAGTCCTCTTCAAATGATGCTTTTGCAGCCCATATTGTCATTGAACGAAGAGCCTCTTCACGTGTTAATGCGTTTTCCATCTGGAATCCCTCTTCAGGAATAAAGTCAAGATTTTTTCTGAAAACTGCAGCAAAGAACGTGTAGAAAGGATTCACCTCCTCTACCGGAAAATCGGTTCCACTTGGCAACCAACCAAGTTGATCAAGAAGCTGTTTGTAAATATATGCATCGGCAATTCTCTCGCCCAATCTTTCATCTGCCCACAACATATCAGAGGTTGCATGCGTCGGCTGAATCGATGGAACAATTTTATATTTGCCAAATATATCGAGATCTTCTTTATCAATAATTTGAGAGTGTTCTATCCTCCAACGAAGGTCATTACCTTCGGGCAGGTATTTTGAATAAACTGTAAGAGCCTCTCTGTTTGCAGCATCTCCAATGCAGTGCGTGGCCACCTGAAAACCGTGCTCGTAAGCCCATTTGCACATCTCGTCAAAATCTTCCCTCGTTATTACACTAATGCCTTTTGCAGAAGGCATATCTGAATAGGGTTTTAAAAGCAGTGCACCCCTTGAACCAAGGGCTCCGTCAATATAGAGTTTAATCGCTCCTATTCTGAGTTTTCCGTTTTTGTATGGGGTTGTAAATTTTTCCAGATTCTCTTTTGAAGGAGTAAGCCATACATCTGTCCTTAGTTTAAGGCTCCCATCAGTTGACATTGAGTCCAGAACATTAATAATGTCGAGAGACTCTCCGGCGTGTGAAATTGAGGTAAGCCCATATTTAAAACACTCATTTTGAGCCATTATAAGCATCTCTCTCAGCTCTGCGGCCACCGGGTCAGGTATGACAACTTTGAATCTGTCTGCTGTGTTTTCCAGGAAAACTCCTTGAAATTTACCTCCTGACACTAAAGCCTCCTCTTTAGGGATATCCTTATCTGAAGGTTTTATTCCCAACAGGTTTATTGCTGCATCATTAACTATGACAGCATGAAAATCTACTCTTGAAAGCACAACAGGAATGTCCGGAAAGAGCTCGTTAAGCTTTGAATTATCCGGGAACTCCTTTATAGGCCACAGATTTTGGTCCCAGCCATCTCCCGCCAGATATGCAGGTTTATCACGTTCGTATCTCTCTTTTAATCTTTCAATTATCTCTTCAAATGAGGTTGATCCTCTAAGGTCCACTCTGGAGAGACCTCGTCCCAAACCGGTGAGGTGGCAGTGTGCATCATTTAGACCCGGATATACCGGAGCACCCTCAAGGTCTATCATCTCATAGGCCCTGTACTTATTAAGTATTTCATCATCAGTTCCAACGGCAAGCAGTATTCCACCCTTTACAGCCATTGCACTTGCTTTTGAAAAATTTGTGTCAACGGTGTAAATATTACCGTTATAAACAATAAGATCTACTCTTTCTTTCATTTTACAGCCGGTTATCAGGATTAAAACAACTAATCCCGCAAATAGATTTTTCATATTAAGTTTTTTAAAGCTCCTTTCTAAGTCTCGCAATTGGGATATTGAGCTGTTCACGGTACTTCGCAACAGTTCTTCTTGCCACCCTATACCCTTTCTCTGTCAGAACAGTAACCAACTCCTCATCTGTTAGCGGCTTCTTCTTATCCTCAACATCAATGCTTGATGCGAGTATGTTTTTAATCTCTCTTGTAGAGACCTCCTCTCCCGCATCTGTCATTAGCCCTTCGGAGAAAAAGTATTTTAGAGGGTAAATCCCAAAGTGTGTCTGTATGTATTTACAGTTAACAACTCTGGATATGGTTGATATATCAAGGTTGGTCTTTTCGGCAATATTTTTCAGAACCATTGGACGCAACTTTGTTTCGTCACCTTCGATAAAGAACTCTCGCTGAAAGTCAATAATTGCGTTCATTGTGTTATTAAGGGTGTTATGCCTTTGTCTTATTGCCTCAATAAACCATTTTGCGGAATCCAGTTTCTGTTTTACAAATGTTGCTGCCTCTTTGCCTGCTCTATCTCCACCTGCTGCAGTCATCAAAAGGTCGGCATATCTCTTGTTAACCTTAAGCTCCGGAACAGAGAAGCGCGGCATAGTCATAATCAGCTCACTGTCTTTGTACTCTAAAACAAAATCCGGAACAACCTGCTGAGCCTGTTCAGCGTATGAGTCATCAATTTGACCTCCCGGTCTTGGATTCAGATGCACTATCTCCTCTATGGCCTCTCTCAGTTGTGCTTCATTAATTGAAAGGCGAGACAATATCTTCTGGTAATGCTTTTTGGTAAATTCCGAAAAGTGATCCTCCAGGATGCTCTCGGCAAGCACTACCTGAGGCGTGCGCTCTCGTGCTCTGATTTGCAAAAGCAAACACTCCTGAAGATCACGAGCACCTATTCCAACAGGTTCGAAATCCTGAATTTTTTTCAGAATTAACTCAAGTTCGTGCGGGTTTGTCTCAATTCCCACTCTAAATGAGATGTCATCGGAAAGAGCATCAAGGTCTCTTCTGAGATAACCATCATCATCAAGACTGCCAATTATGAATTTGGCAATTGCTTTTGCCCTGGCATCCATCTGACTGTAGCCGAGCTGAGTGATTAGTGATTGATGAAAGCTCTCCCTGACAGAAAAAGTATTGTATTCGGGCTTAATATCCTTACCCTGATTGCTGGTAAAGAGCTTATATGATGGAATCTGGTCATCTGATGAATACTCACTAAGCGAGAAGGATCTCGCGGACCCGTCATCAATTTCATCGCTGTCTGAAACTTCGTCCAGAACGGGGTTCTCCTCCAGCTCCTTTTTTATTCGTTGTTCAAGTTCCAGCGTTGGCAACTCCAGAAGTTTTATTGTTTGAATCTGAAGTGGCGAAAGCTTTTGTAGTAGTTTTTGTTGTAATCCCTGTTTTAGCATATTACTATGGAACATTTATGCAAAGATATGATTTTTATTTAACTTCGCATCTTACAAACCCCGCCTCAGATGAGCGAATTGAAGAGAAGTACCAGAGTTGATGTAGAGAGTGTTATTGCCGGAAAAAACCCTAAACTATTGAAGATAATCCCGGGTTTTGTTTTCAGCTGGCTTAAAAAACTCATCCACCAAGAAGAGATAAACGACCTGCTTTCGGAGTACGGTCATCTAAGAGGTGTTCCATTTGCTACAGAGGCACTCAAGCGTATAAACATTAAATACACATTAACCGGACAGGAAAATCTTCAATTGGATCGCAGATACATAATAGTCTCAAATCACCCGTTGGGAGGTCTTGATGGATTGATTCTGTCCGAAGCTTTTGGCCAAATTTTTGAGTCTGTTAAATTTATTGTAAATGATCTGGTTTACAGCATCGAACCTTTAAGGCCAATATTTATACCAATAAATAAATATGGGAAGCAGACTGCAGAGTCGGCAAATATGTTCAATGAAAGCTATAGCTCCGGGGATCAAATTATATACTTCCCTGCCGGGCTTTGCTCCCGTCTAATCAAAGGCAAAATTGAAGACCTGGAGTGGAAAAAAAGCTATATAAACCAGGCACTTAAATATAAAAGAGATATTTTACCCATCTTTTTTGAAGGTAGAAACTCCTGGTTTTTTTACAGATTGGCAAACCTCCGAAAATGGTTGGGGATAAAATTTAACTATGAAACAATTCTGTTGCCTCATGAAATGTTTCGTCAAAAAAACAGATCATTCAAGGCGTATATTGGAAAGCCTTTTACCTATGAAGAACTTTTATCGGGTAAAAGTGTTAATGAATGGAACGACATTGTCAGGGAGAGAGTTTACTCACTAAAAAACAACAAATGGAACCGGTAATATTACCCATAGACCGAAAGCTCATTATTGATGAGCTATCGTCAGATAAGTTTATAAGAAACACACGTAAAGGAGACAATAAGCTTTACGAAGTGACTGCCCAGGACTCGCCTCACACCATGAGGGAGATTGGAAGGCTCAGAGAGATCTCATTCAGACTTGCGGGAGGTGGTACCGGCAAACCTATAGATATTGATGAATTTGATACCGACTCAAAAAACCCTTACAGGCAACTTATTGTATGGGACCCTAAAGACCAGGAAATTATCGGCGGCTATCGTTACATCAAGTGTTCAGGGCTGGATATCCATCACATGGCAACTAGTGAGCTCTTTGCTTTTTCTCCGGAATTTGTTTCTGAGTATATGCCATTTACAATTGAGCTGGGAAGATCATTCATCCAGCCGAATTATCAAAGCACCAATATTCGCAGAAAAGGGCTCTACGCTCTTGACAATCTCTGGGACGGTTTGGGAGCATTGGTCCTGAGATATCCTCATATCAAATATTTTTTCGGCAAAGTGACCATGTACTCGTCATACAATATGAGGGCGAGAAATACACTGCTTAATTTTCTAAGCATCTATTTTACTGATGAAAAGGGGCTTGTAAAACCGATTAATCCACTAGAGTACGACACTAACAACCCATACTTTAATGAGTTATTCAATTCGGTTGACTACAAAGAGGGGTATAAAGTATTATCAAAAGAGATTAGAACTCTAGGAGAGAATATTCCTCCACTTATAAATTCTTATATGAATCTTTCGCCTTCGATGAAGGTCTTTGGAACTGCAATTAACGATGGATTCGGAGGAGTAGAGGAGACAGGAATAATGATAAATATTTCAGATATTTACCCCGAAAAAATTGAGAGATATATCACTCCGCTCAGAAGATTAGCCGCTAGGTTCCAACCGAAATGGTGGAAAAATCCAATACTTGGAAAACACTTATAGTCAGATTAAAGGGGAGGGAAATTAATTTGCTCTCTCACAATAAAGGCCGAAGGGTAAATATTTTCAATCTCTTTAAAGAGCTTCATTGCATCTGATCTGTTTCTAAAATCACCAACCGTTACCTTAAAATAGGGGTTAGTATAGGTTCTGTAAGCACCCACACCGGGATAAAGTTCCCTGAAGGAGTTCTCAAGATTGAGAGACTTATCTCTTGCATCCTGCTTATTATCAAAGAAAATTCTTATGCGAAAGCCACTCAACCTTTTTTTGGAAGCATTTGCTATGTAATTATTTACAGTTTTTGTAATATGACTGCTTTGCTTAATTACTACTGTAGAGAGCGTTATGCCTGGCTCTGCAATAATTTTAAATATATCTGACCTAAACAAGGTATCACTCTCATTTAGAATTTGAGCTTGCGCATTTGCAGGAAGAGAGAGCCACAAAACAGAAATTAATGACAGAAGAAATGTTTTAATAAGAGGTACTCTTTTCATAATTGCGGTAATTAAAGTGCATTTATAATGTTTTCCAACGGCACATCCTTATATTTAAGCGTTCTCCGTCGTGCACCGGAAACTTTTAATGTAAAAACTCCATCAAGCAAGAATTCATCCAAATCCCATTTCGATACATTTAACCCCATCGCAAGAAGGGAGAGAGGGTCACTAATCTCAATCCTAAAAACTATCCCGTTAATACTGGCCATCTTTGGAGTGATCTCATCGGCACTAATCAACGTTGCATAAGCAAAATTTACACCTCTTTTTTTAAGAATGCCATCAGCACTCAGAACCGAGATTGTTCTGCCTGATGGATTCTCAATCAGGTACTCGATATGGATATTTGCAGTGGTTGTATTAATGAGTTCGAACTTTGTGACCTTCATATCCCTTACATCTACCTCTTTCAGTTTTGAACATGAGGTTGTAAAAAGAATTGTAACCAAAGCAATAGCTAATAATCTGTTCATATTTTAATATTTGAATTACAGCAAAGGTATAAAAAAGCATATATTTGCGGAATAAATGTACTATAGATGACTATCAAATTCCATTCCGTAAAACCTATCTTAGACAACAATCTTAAGCAAGTATATATTGAAACCTATGGCTGTCAGATGAACGTGAACGACAGCGAAGTTGTGCTTTCGGTTCTCCAGCCTTGCGGATACTCTATTTGCGATAAAATTCAGGACGCCTCACTTATTCTTGTAAACACTTGTTCTATAAGAGATAACGCCGAGCAAAAAGTCTGGGCAAGAATAAAGCAGTTGGGCTATCTTAAGAGGAAGAAAAAGGGGTTGAAGATTGGAATTCTGGGTTGTATGGCAGAGAGGCTTAAAGAGAAATTGCTGGAGAACGGTGCTGTTGACATTGTGGCCGGCCCGGATTCATACCGTGAGCTCCCATCGCTGATTGAGGCTCTTTCGGGTGGTGATAAACAGATAAATACCATGCTTTCACAGGAGGAGACCTATGCAGATATCTCTCCTGTAAGGATGGACAAAAACGGAGTCTCTGCCTATATTGCGATAATGAGAGGGTGTAATAACTTTTGTTCATATTGTGTTGTGCCATATGTGAGGGGAAGGGAGAGGAGCCGAAATCCACAAAGTATAATTAACGAGGCAAGAGAACTTTTTGAAAACGGATATAAAGAGGTGACTCTTCTTGGCCAAAATGTGAACTCCTATCTTTGGGAGAGAGAGGTAACATTTGCAAAGTTACTTGAAATGGTTGCAAAGATAAGCCCGCAATTGAGGGTTCGCTTCTCGACATCGCATCCTAAGGACATGGACGATTCTGTGCTGCATACTATAGCCGCCTTTGAAAACATTTGCCGTCATGTACACCTTCCAATACAAAGCGGAAGTAATGATGTTCTCAAGAGAATGAACCGCAAGTACACACGGGAGGAGTATCTTGCAAAAGTTAAGAAAATCAAGGATATAATTCCCGAAAGCACTATAAGTACAGACATGATTGCCGGCTTTTCGGGAGAGACCGAAGCTGACCATCTTGAAACCCTTTCGGTTATGAGAGAGGTGGGCTACTACACAGCGTTTATGTTTCAGTACTCTGAAAGGCCCGACACCAAAGCTGCCGAAATGTACCCTGATGATGTACCTCACGAAATCAAAAACAGAAGGCTTAACGAGATTATTGCGCTCCAAAATGAGCTTTCACATATAAGCAATATGCAAGATATGGATAAAATTGTTGAGGTGCTGGTTGAGGGAACATCAAAAAGATCGACTGCAGAGCTTGTCGGAAGAACTTCACAGAACAAAATTTGTGTTTTTCCTGCGGGTGAACATAAAGTTGGTGATTATGTAAAGGTTAAAGTAACCTCATATACCTCAGCTACACTCAAGGGAATTCTAGTTTAATACATTAAAATAAAGCATATTATGACAAAAATAAGAACCTTTTACATTGGTGACTTAAAAACAGAGGCAGAACATTTGAAATCTGGAAGCAAGATAATGACAGAGGCTCCTGAAGATAATAACGGTAAGGGCGAGATGTTCTCACCTACAGACCTTTTTGCCGCTTCGCTTGGCTCGTGTATTCTTACTATAATGGGGATTTCTGCTCAGGCACACGGTTTTTCGGTTGACGGAACAAGAATCGAAACAGAAAAGATAATGACTTCAAATCCGAGAAGAGTCGGTGAACTCAAGCTTGACATCTATTTGCCGAGAAATGACTACTCCGAAAGAGAGATGAGGTTTATTGAGACTGCCGTTAAGACCTGTCCTGTTGCAAACAGTGTACATCCCGACATTATTAAGAACATCACATTTCACCTTCCGGAGTAACACTCCCCGCAATAAATTACAGAAACAGATACCGGCAGGTTCCAACACCTGTAGTGGCTGACCCTTTTGGCGTACCATCTATGCCAAACACCTTCATCAAAGAGTTTGATGTAAAGCTCACCTCTGCCGTAAATACACTGCCTGTAAAGGGGCTAACCCCTACTCCGTAAAAATATATGCCCGAAAAGATTTTAGAAACACTCTTAGAACTAACATCAACCGAATAGATACCGGCATCTTCGGGCATATATGATGAGTTAAATTTTGTATAATAGGTAAGAATTTTTTCTCCGTAAACATCAGTTGTAATATAGCCATCCATAGCATCAACAGGAACTTCAACCGAAGCCAATACGCTCATTGTAAGCGGGTCAATCTGAACAACTCCCTTTTCCGGGAACGATGCCCATAATTTTGAATTGCGATCAAATGTTATATATTTTGCACCTCCGTTAATTCCGGCAGGCTTAATAGTTGTGAAGATGCTCATATTGTCGTTTACAATATCTATAACAGCTACTCCCTCTTTGACTGCTACAAAAAGTTTAGAGTTGTATATAACCATGCCCTCTGCATCTGTACCTACCAGTACTTTCTTAATGAAGGCCTTGGTGTTTAGGTCATAAACAGAGACATACGATTTATTGAACTCCCAGAATCCGAAAGAATTTACTATATAATCATACCCCCAGTTAGAGACATAAATCCTGTTCTGATATACAATGGCGTTCCGTGGTGACTCCAATCCGCTTGTAAGTGAGTTCTCTGCAATCTTAAAAGTTTTTGCGTCAATAATCTCGATTTTATCTGGGTTGTTGCAAATCAAATATGCTTTCCCGTCAGCTGAAAGTGTTCCTGATATTATTGTGGCTCCTATTGAAATTTCGTTTGCGCTCTCAAATACCCTGTTCTGGACCGTCCCTGTAACCTCGTCATAAACAGAGAGACTCGCCGAGTGCTCGGTATAGTTCCCTTGATTAATAACAATCACCTTTTTCTCCGGTTGAATTACAATCGGGGTTTCATCTTTTGTACAGGAAACCAGAGCAATAGCTGCCAGGACCACTAAAAGCCCTCTTTTAAAATGTCTTTTCATATCAGTTAAATAAGTTTAAAAATTCCATCTGACCGACACCTGCCAATGTCTTTTGGGCATCGCATAGAACTTTACGTTCTGATAATTGGTGTCAAACAGGTTTAGGATTGTTGCGTTAAGTGTAAATTTATATTTGTTAATGTTGATCTTCGCTGAGGCGCCAATATCAGTAAGAGTGTAGGAAGGGAGCCGGTCAAAGATGTCGAGGGTTGTTCTCTCCCCGGTATAGGCAACCCTCACAAAGAGTGAGAATGGCTCTTTATCTGCTGTAACAGATGCCCTCCATGAGTGTTTGGGCTGATAGGCCAACTGATAGCCAACAGAGGGGTCCTCTGCCCTTAGACTCTTTTTCATAACCACATTGGTAAGGTTGTAGTTTAATCCTGTTTTAAGGCTCCACTCTCCCAATGCAGCTGTAAGCATGGCCCCGGCCTCTCCTCCTTTTGAGTTTACCTCGGGCACATTCTGAGGCCTCCACACACTTCCCGCAGGGAGCCACCTAATCCAGTCGTTAACTTCGCTTATGTAAGCAGTCACAAACATATCAAGCGAAGAGCGGCCACTAAACCAGGAGAGGTTTAGCCCCCCCTCGGCTGTCTTTGAAGATTCGCTTTTCAGGTATGAGTGTACTCCTCCCCAATACCTGTCATTAAGCGACGGTACTTTGCTGCTTACTGAGGCGGCGGCCCTGAGAGAGAGCTGTGTGTTATTTGTCTTTAATGGTATGTAGAGCAAATCAAATGAGGGCATTACGGGAATTTCGCTGCCTGTTACCATACCGTATCTGGCTCCTGCCGATGCAACAAGGTTATTAGTGAGAGCAATTTTTGCAAGCAGATAAATGTAAGTCCGTTGTTCGGTTATTGAATCAGCGTATGAGTCAACCTGAGGCGAGATGTGTTCTGCCGTTACCCCTCCTTTAAAAGAGACTCTCCCCGAGCTTGTTGAATAGCCCGCCTCGGCAGAGGCTAAAACTTTTGATGCAGCAATAATATCCTCTTTGTATCTCTCGTGGTCGTAGGCATAGGAGACCCTTGCTGCGTAAGAAAATTTCGAGAGGAGTCCGCTGTATGAGAGAGATGCCCTGAAGTTTTTGTCGTAAATAGATGCGAATGTCTCCGGTCTGTCATTGAGTGCTACCGAAGGCTGAATCTGCCTGTTGAAGTCCAGATACCAGAGGTTGAAATTGAGGAGCGAGCTTTTACCTATTTTATGATGTATCTCCTGAAGAACTCCGTAATTTTCATATCCTGAATTATTTAGATACTCTGTTGGCCTTCCCGTCTTAGTGTTGTTCTCAAAAGCATATCTGTTTACTGCCGAACCTCTGAAAATGCTGGTTCTGCTCTCTGTCTTGATGTTTGAGTATCTGACTGTGGCTCCGGTAAAGAGAGTTGAGAAGCTTCCTGCAGATGTTGTAATGTCTCCGCTAACCCCCTTTTTCCAATGGGGAGCTGTTGCAAGAGATATGTTTCCGCCAATGCTTCCGTCACCGTAAAGGGTAGAGTTTCCTCCAATGTGGAGGTCCATTTTATCGAAAAAATAGACAGGAATGTGAGACAAATCTGTCTGCCCCATTGTAGGAAGTGCCAGACTCATTCCGTTCCATGATACTGTTGTGTGAGAAGAGGATGTGCCTCTTATTGAGATAAAAGAGGACATTCCTTTGCCATACTCTTTGAGATAGACGGCACTCTCTGCCCTGAAATAGTCTGCAAGGGAGCTCATTGCCGTTTCAACAATTGAGCCTGCAGATGCCGAAATTATATGAGACCCCACTGCAAATACCCTTCCCGACAGAGGAGCTCTTCTTGTATCTGTAGTAACAGTTACAGAATCAAGCCTTACCCTTTGTGTAGTATCGGGTTTGCTCTGACCATAAACAGAGATTCCTGCAGCAGATATAAGCCCCGCAGCATAGAAAAAATAAATTACAAATAATGCATACAATTTGTGCATCGCGCCCTATCTCCCGAAAGTTCGATCGTTAATAATAATATTCTAAGCAGGTCTTCTGACTTAGCTTTTATGTCCGTCACCTTCCCGCCTTTTCAGGCAGTGGTTCTGATTGCGGACAACCCGTTCGGGTAAGCATCACAGCAGCGGGTACTGTCTCCGGTTCTCACGGAGTTCCCTTAACTTTGAACGGAACAAAGGTAAATGAAATCTTTATATATCATCCAAAATATTTAACTTTATTCTTTTGTCCAAATTTTAACTTTTTGCTGTAAAATGCGTCTAATTATATAATCCTAAATAAAAAACCTAATCAAAAATCTATGAAAAATTTATTCCGCACACTTTTGCTGCCGGTAATTCTTCTTGTTCTGTACTCATGTACACCAAAAGAGGCAGGCGTTAATATCGCCTTTGAAAAATACACCCTTGACAACGGTCTCAAGGTTGTGTTACATCAGGACCTTTCGGACCCTATTGTAGCCCTTGCAATCCAATACCATGTGGGTTCAGGAAGAGAGAAACCGGGAAGAACCGGCTTCGCTCACTTTTTTGAGCATATGCTTTTTCAGAGGTCTGAGAACCTCCCAAGAAATGCATTTTTCCAAAGGATAGCCAAAATGGGTGGAACCTTTAACGGCTCTACAAATGCCGATGGTACAAACTACTATGAAGCTGTTCCTCGCGACGCCCTGGAAAAAATCCTATGGATGGAGGCCGACAGAATGGGATACTTTATCAATACAGTAACCCAAAGCGGACTTGAAAGAGAAATTGACATAGTTTCAAACGAAAAACGTCAAAACTACGACAGTCAGCCATACGGCCAGTCAAGCATTATCATTGCCAAAGAGCTGTTCCCTGCAGGACACCCTTACAGCTGGACTACAATCGGTGAGATTGAAGACCTCCGCAATGCCACTCTTGACGATGTTAAAGAGTTCTACCACACCTACTATGTACCAAACAATGCAACTTTGGTTCTTACCGGTGACTTTGATGTAAAATTGGCAAAAGAGCTTATCAACAAATATTTTGCAGAGATTCCTGCAGGAAACACAGTTGAAAAACCTCAGCCTGCACCTGCAGTACTTGAGAGCACAAAAAATGTAATGTGGGAAGATGCATACGCAAAGCTTCCGCAAATCAATATCACCTACCCTACAGTTGAGCAATATCATCCGGATTCTTATGCCCTATCGGCATTTGCTTCACTTTTTGCAGGCAGTAAAACATCTCCTCTTTACAAAGTTATAGTTGAGGAGAAGAGACTTGCCCCAATGGTAAACGCATTCAGTATGTCAAGAGAGATTGCAGGACAGGCTCAGATATCTGTAAGAGCGTTTGATGGCGTAAACCTTAATGATGTATATGCTGCTGTTGAAGAAGCCTTTGCAAGATTTGAATCTGAAGGCGTTAATGAGCAGGAGCTCCAGAAAATTAAAGTTATGCAGGAGGTTAACCTGTACAATCGTCTTAGCAGCGTAATGGGCAAAGCCCTTATGATGGCCAGGGATTACGAATTTGGCGGTTCACCTGTGAAATCGCTTGAAGAACTTGAAAGGTTCATGAAGGTAACTCCGGAGGAGGTAAAGGCTGTTTATGAGAAGTATTTCAAAGGTCAGAACCACCTGGTATTAAGTGTTGTGCCTCAGGGACAAACCACCCTTGCAGTAGCAGACTCAAGAATGGGCGAGGTGACCATTGAGAAGGTAGAGGATCAGCAACTCAAATCACAGGGAGGCAAAATTGTTGATGACGAATATGAGAGAACACCTTCGGCAATCGACCGTTCGGTTGAACCAGAATACCTGCCTAACACCCCTTCTATTAATATCCCTTCAATCTGGAAGTCAAAACTTTCAAATGGAATGGAGGTTTATGGAATTACCCATAGCGAGCTCCCTGTTATTCAATTCACAATCAGTCTTAAAGGAGGTTCACTTCTTGACCCTGCCGGTAAAAAAGGCCTTGCATATTTGAATGCCCGCCTTATGAACGAAGGTACTGCACTTAAAACAGCTGAGGAGCTTGAGAGCGCAATGGGTCTTCTTGGAGCAAGAATTTCAATTTCTTCAGACATTGAGGGAATGGAAATTAGCGGTACCGCTCTTTCAAAGAATTTTAAAGATGTTGTTGCTCTTACCGAAGAGATGATTCTCAAACCTAGATTTGACGAACAGGCATTTGCAAGGGTTAAACAGGAGGCAAAAATGGCCCTCCGCCAGGCCTCTGCCGACCCAAGAAGCATTGCCCGCAAAACTCGTGACCTCCTTCTTTATGGACAAGACGGAACATTTGCAGTATCGCATCTTGGAACTCCTGAAAGTATAGACAATATTACAATTGACGATATTAAGGCATTTTACACTGCCAGCTTCTCTCCTTCGATTGCCACAATGAATATTGCAGGTGCAATTGACCTTGCTAAGTGTGAAGCGGCTCTAGCCTCTCTGGCAAATAACTGGGCTCCTCTTGATGTTGTTGTTCCTGAGCCTGTGCAGGGAGTTCCTGCCAAAACAGGTCAGATATACTTTGTTGACAACCCTGGTTCACCACAGTCAATGATATATGTAAGCAAACCGGCAATGGATTTCGGTAATGCTGCTTTCTACCCTTGGCTGGTTACCAACTACAGACTTGGATCGGGATCTCAAGGTATGCTGTTTGATGTACTACGTCTGCAGAGAGGTTTCACATACGGTGCATCTTCGACCTTTGAGACCGGTAAGTTCTACAACAACTTTACCGCATCGTCAAGCGTTCAGGCAACAACCACTGCCGAAGCAGTTGCAATCTTCAACGACCTTATTGGTAACTACAAGAGCACATTTAACGAAGAGATGCTTGCCGACACCAAAAACTCTCTGACCCGTGCAATGGCCTCTTCGTTTGAGACCCTTGGTGCATTAGTGAGAGTTCTTTACAATGTTTCGCAGTACAACATGCCGTTTGACTACGTGAAAAATCAGGAGAAGATGCTCAACGAAATGACTCTTGAGCAAGCTGTTGAGGTAATTACCAAAAACTTTAACACCAACGAAATGGTATTTATTGTTGTAGGTGACGCCCGTACCCAGCTTAAGCCTCTTGAAAAACTAGGACTTGGCAAACCAATCCTGATAAAATTATAACGGAATCCGTTCAAAAACAATAATCAAGACCTGTGCACCGGTAAGCTTTGACTTTCTGCTGCACAGGTTCTTGTTTTTAAAAAAATATTAGCTATTTTTGCACTCCCTGTTTACCGAACACTTATTTGCCCGGATGGCGGAATCGGTAGACGCGCTGGTCTCAAACACCAGTAGCTGCAAGGCTGTGCCGGTTCGATCCCGGCTCCGGGTACCTTTTAAAACTAAATCAACCTGTAAATTAATCGTTTACAGGTTTTTTATTTGGCCCTTGCACCAGAATTGCACCAGATAGAATGATCTTTAGTTCAATTCAAAAGAGTAATACACCTTTTCGTCTTTGTTTTCTCCCCCATATTCAGGGTAAAGCTTGTATTTAAACAGGTAAGTTAACCACAATTCAAATACCTGTTTTTTCTTGCCTTGTGTTGGCCTTTCATAATCAGATTCAGACAGGATTTGCAAAAAATCTTTTTGCAAATCATGCATGGAAAAAAATGAGTACCAGTCAGAGCTGTCATTCTTGAGAAATTCCCTTTCAAAAACTGATTCATAAAACCAGAACTGATGCTGTGCGTTTTGTTTTTCTTTGTCAAAAGGATTGATCTCTTCACCCCTGTAAAAGCGAAACATATCATACTTATTTATGGTAACCGACATGATTGATTGAATGATTTAACTAATGCAGCTCTACAAAGTTATGCAAAACAATGATTTTCTACAATAAACAAGGCCCCACATTCTGTCGGGCCTTGCAAATTAAGGGCAAACTTCCGCATTTTGAATAAGCGATCTGTTTAATCGCATTACAAAGTTAATATCATAAAAACATATTTCATCTAATCGTGTGCAACTTGATTATCAGTAAAAAATTGTTCAACTGCCTCTCTTCTAATTTGAAATATATCTGATATCCGGCCAAATAGTTCAAACATTTCAGCCAAGTCAGAACCAAGCATTCCGTCTGACATGTGAAGTACTTGAGTGAAAGAAAAGTCTAATTTTTCTTTAACACCCTTTGCAGAAAAATCAGTTAGAATTGAATCGATCTGACTGATAACCATTTCATCGTTTGCTTTCATAGCTGCTTTATTATTGAATTTTTATTCCTATTGGATAACCATGCGCCTTTATTGATCCTTCGTCGCTGAAAGAATCATTCATCACTTCAAGCGCTTCTTTTGCGCCTTTATCGGCTGCTTCTCTGCATAAATCAACAAGCAATTTATTGTCATGATCCCTATGAATTTGACGAATTGCTTCATTTGCTTCTTCCCAAGATAGTTTTTTTGTCTTTTTCATAATCGATTTTTTTTAATTACAGGAGCAAAATTGGGCCAAAGAAATTTAAAAACCAATATTGTATTTTAATTTTTTTATTACTTTTGTACTGTTTTTCAATACATTAATGTACTACAGTGATACACTTCACTCCATGCATCCTTGAATCTTAATCATGTTCTGTTAGGTTCATAATTAAATTAAAAAATATTCTTCAGAAATCTCTCCCCTTTCATTATCTTCAGAGGTATCAAAATCTGCTTCTTTCATCAAATTAGTAAGATATTCATTACAAAACTGATTACCATTCTCTGCTGACACATTATTGGCAACAGTCCCAAATGATTCAGAAATGTACGGATTAACAACAGTTCCTTGCTTGACAAAGAATGGATTAACCTCAAACTTGCCGTTATCATCAATTTCAATAATTGAAGAAAACTCACCGAGTAAATTTATTTTTGATTTAAGGTAAGGATTCTCCGGCAGCAAGTTGCATATGTTATTCACTGCTAATATCAGGTCTTTAGCTGCTTCAAGTCTCTGAATCTCTGCATCAGTCTCCGCGTAAATTGAAAAGTATTCTTTTGCCCGATCTTCAACACTCTCAACAACTGTAACCAGACAATCCTTGAGCTCAAAATCACCTTCATTTAGGTAAAGGGCCACTTGAGGGTGGCACTTCTCAACAGCCCGGAACACTCCTGACAAATCAGGTATCTGAATAAAATCAGATCTAACCGGCAATCCGTTGATTGTACCTCCCGGAATGAGTTTTTCAATGAAAAGGGCTTTTATTGCATCTTTTGCTGGCCTACATAGACCTGTACCCGATTGGTTCCCAAAAAATGTTTTCAGTTCTTCAATGGAGTTGATTTTTGCCTTTTCATTTAGCTTTCCGAATTCAGCTAACACATGATTAAGCTGACCAGCACATGCATGGATTAATTCAGCCTTTCGCTCTGCTGCTTCTTTATCAAAGTGAATCAATATCTTTTCACTCGATGTTGTTTTCAAAATTCTACTCATAAAAGTTTTTTGTTAAAAAATGTGAAACTTCTGTTTTTGTTGCATTTTGGTGCAAGTTATAATGATTATTCTGCTTTAATCTTGGCAATCAGTATATAGTTATAACTCATTACCGGTTTGAACCTTAGTAATTACTTACTGTAAAATTGATAATATATAATACTTACCATTTGTATAATTCAGCATTAGTGAATCACATTTTGATAAATCAATATATGGCACATCTGATCCATTATTATTGACTATTTGTCCATTTACCACACTTGTTAACCTGATTGAATTATTCGTAGAGTGGGAAATAGTTATGTGAATAATGAACGATACTGGAAGAGTTGTTTTTGCATTAATAATTGAAGCTGAAGGCAGCCGGACAATTACTGAAGATGCGCTGATGCTTGTAAATAAAAAGCAGTTTGTCAAGTGTATTTTATCTTCGATTACAGCTGTATATGCCTGACCGATATAGTCGGTATCCCAGCTTACGACACCCCCGGAAGTTGCCTTGATTTTCCCTTTTACGGCTTCAAAAGCAATGTTTGTTTCAGCACCTTCAACAGTTGCCAGAACTCCATAATTAACCGAAAATTGATTAGGAACAAATTCTGGCCACGAAACAATGACTTCAATATGATGAAGTTCTTCTAGTTGTGACTCTTCATTCCAAACAAAATAAAAACTTGCCGGCTGTGGAGATCCTGCATACTCCCATTCTGAATATGAGTAATAAGTATCTGTCCGCTGCCTAGTTTCGTAGTATCCTTGTTGCTTTTTATTTATAAATAAAGCTTGTAGGCTACTGATGTTATCGGGGACAGAACCTGTTATGATATCATCTGACGAATAAATACTTTCGTCGCTTTCAATGGTTACTGCTGCTAGGTCCGTGTTATCAATTTGTGATTTCAGATTTTGTTTAATAGTTGGCTTAACAGTATATGACCCTGAATCGTATTCTAAAATTATATAATTTGAGGCGCTTAATGGAATTGATCCGTAATCCCCTTTCCCTAATACTGTATTATTCGCATCAACAATAATTCCTTCGTTAACCCCCTTTATTACAATTGATCCTTCAGTATCGTAAGGAATGAGAATATGAATATTTTTGATAACATTTGAAAATCCAAATTTGTTAAAAATATCGCTTTTGCTGGGCAATATTACCTCAATTTCATTACTTGAAATGCTATTAAAGCTGAAAGTATTGTAATTAGTGAAATTATCTGCAAGAATGCTGCTTGAAACAGGCCCAGTATAGACAGGCTCCCCTGTACTTGATAATTGTGCCAATGTGATAATACCTGATTTCATGTTTATTCGGTTAATGCTTTTCTAATATTCTTTTTCAGTTCCTCAACCATTTTTGGCAGTTCTTGCTTTGCAAGGCTCTCGGCCGAAGTAAGAACATCACGTCCCTTCGACTCAAGGTGTATCGCGTATTTCATCCCGGCTGTCACGACAAGGGCAATCCCTTCGGTATGTTTTGATCCTACCCTTTTAGCCAATGCCTGGCCAGCCATAACACCTTCAGACCCTTCTCCGACTTGCTCAAAACCTTCGTGTATAGCCACTCCGTTTTTGAATATCATATAGCCGATTGAAGATCTTAAATTGCCTGTCTGGTCTGTGAAGCCGATAGAAGCAGGCACCTCACGTGCATGCTTGACACACATCTCGCCGAGGTACTGAAGTCGGAGAACCTGTCGTTTTTCAATGGCCTCAATAAACCTATCAAATCGGGTTCTAACATCGCTAGGCTGAAATTTTGGATGAATGCTCATATCCTTATTGTTCCGTTTTTAGTTTTACATTAAGTTTTGATTCAAGCTCTTTAATCCTACTATTCAACTCTTCATCAGTCAGTGATGCAAAGAAGTCTTTCCCGCCTTTTCCGGCAACCTCAACATATTGACGATTATTCCAATTCTTCGGATCATGGTTTGTCTGGAAATGGATAATTGCTCCAAGCGAAGGGGAAACATGCTTCTTTGTTGTAGTCTGCTCCTTGATTTTCGGCTTGCTCACTCCTTCTGGCCCCCTTGAATCAATATAGACCGTTTTTCTTTCTTCATAGTCATAACCTTTGATCAGCTTTATAAGAGATTTTTCGCACTCGACAAGGGTTGATTTTCTGAATTCCTCGCGCGCGCGCGTAATAGCTTCGGAAAACTCGGATTTCGTCCTCATCCAATCATAGTAAGTATCTGGATGAATGCCTGACATTGAGCATATTTCAGCAATGGTATAGGTGTCCTTCTTAATCAAGTCCGTTATTCTCTTGACAATCTTCTTGCTGTACTTTGCCATAGTAAGTGAATTAAACAATAAATCTACCTTAAATTGACTCCCAATATGTGCAAAGATCATTGTTGACCATTAAAAAACTTAGCGGTATTTTGCGCTTTTGGGACATTTTAACAACATTCTCGCTAATGATCGGGCAAACTACGACAAAGCGTGTAGGCACTGAATCTGGCCCTGTTTCTGTTAGCTTTTCAACTATTTCTTCTCCGGCATATTCAATCGCTTCAATAGGTGCCCCGTTTTGATTACCAACCTGAATAATAAAAACTGTGCTGATTCCGTCTTGATGAACGACCTGTTGTGTGATTATAGACTCTTGCTTCAGCATGATTTTTGAAGCCAGAAGAACTTCTTTTACAGGAGACCAACCGACATTTGAAGCGATTTCGCCGATATTTTCCACTAAGCGAGATGCAAATAAATCAATGCTGCCAATGAAAATGTATTGGGGTTCTTTTTTTGAATTTTGCTTTTTCATGGTATTTGAGATTATGAGATTATGAATTGAAAAATATATTAAAGTGTACTGGAACCTCTGTCATCACCAGGTGTGCACAGAATTTCTTTGTCCCAATAAGAGTTTATATGAGTCCTTGTATCTCCGTTTTTTTTTGGTCTTTTGCTCCAGGTTACAACAGCTGCTTTCCAATCTTTCATTTTATTGCTTCCAACCATCCAGCCTTTAGAAGCATAAAAAGCAACAAAATTTTCTGGATCTACATCAAAACCCTTTTCAAAACAATATGCTTTTACTTCTTCTTCTGTAGGAGGCTGAAAGCGCTTAGCGATTTCAGATCTCTCTTTAACATTATTATCATTCTTTATATTCTTTTCTTTATTAGTTGTGTTACACGGATGTTCTTCGGCTGTTACATGGTTGTCCTTTGGTTGTCCTTTGGTTGTCACACCATGCTCTCCTTCGTCTTGATAAATAGCCCAATTTGTGATTGTTACGAGCGTATATTGGTTGTTACTTTCAAGGATAATCATATTTCCAAAAGCATCCGAAGCAAACTTTTGCATCCACTTGTAAATGGTTGATCCATCAATTCCAAGTTCATTTTCAGCTTTAAAACGACCAAATAAAAACTGGCCAGCTTTAACGTGTATGGTCGTCATACCTTTGCCAACTTTTAAAGACACATATTTATCGCGAAAATTAGCCTTTGCAAGACACCACACCCAAATTTTCAGGGCGACAGGATGTGCAAAAACCTGACTGTCTAGAATGCTTCTATAACACTTGAAATATCCGTTTTCCATAACCTTGTTAGCATGATGTGGATTAACTATTTAGCAAGCCAATATTGTTTTATTCGCTTCTGATTTTCGAGTTCAATCCATTTATCCTTGATTGCAATTTGGTATTTGTTTCGCAAAAGGGAGATATATTTACCCAGACAGACTGTTCTGTTACTTTTGACTGCATCAAGTGTTGTTAATACACGGCCTTTTGCCAGATTCCTATAAACTTCATTAATGATCGAATCTTCCTTTCGAGTACCGGGTAATGAATCTAATTCGATTGTATTCGACATGTTTCCGGTTGCATTCATATCAAATTCTGTTTTTCCTGTTCAAAATCGATTGTATCTCGCTTATGCGATACTTACAGCGACCGCCCACCATTATCGGCACAAGATATTCCTTGCTTTGCCAGCGTGAGAGCGTGGCTCTACTAACGGAAAGCATTTTGCATGCCTCTGTTGGACTCAAATATTGCTCCTCCGCATTCTCCAGGGCCTGCTTTACAATCTGCTTGCGCGAATCCTCCATGATCTCCCGATGCCACTCCTGGAGTTCTTTCAAACCAATGGAAATGGTAACATTTGCTCCTTCAGATATCAGTTCAGTAATCTTCATGATTATTTACTTTTAATGTTTTCATTGGATCTACTCATTTCCTTTAAAACCTGATCTGGGTCAAAATAAATTTTGCGTCCAATCTGAAAGTAAGAAACGCGGTTTTCCTTTTTAATTCTTAAAGCTGTATTGTGACAAACACCAAGAAACCTGGCTAACCCTTTAAGCCCACAAATGAAATTTTGAGGCAATTCTAGTCTGTCATTTTTGTTCAAATCCTTCATAATGCGATTGTTGTTGATGTACTCTGCAAAGCTACTAACTACTACACTCTAATGTTGCAAAGTGCGTTAGAAGTTATTAAAAAGTTATGCGATTCAAAGCACTTTTATAAGCCCTCATATACTTGATTTTGCATTACTTAGCGTCGGAAAAAAGAGATGCGCCATAAACAGACCTACGGAATGATCTATTTAAAGCGCAACATTTATCGATTTTTGATTGATAAAAACCCTTTCTCTTTGTATTTAATGAATATTTTTTAATAACGCAAATTTGGTTTATTAATCCAGCAAAATCATAATTGACGGAAGTGTTAATTTTTATTAGATTTGCACAAACCTTATGTCAATCACATCTGAGATGGAAACAAACAACATAGACACCTCATTCAAAATCAAGTATGATGGTTTGCAACATCAAATTGACGCTGGCGTACTTATTAATAGCCTTTCTCAAACGACAACAATTATTCAAGGGATTAACAGGCACCTTGACTCTGGAAAGCGAATTCAAATAAAAATTAACGCTCTTGAGAAAGGAAGCTTCATTATTGACCTAGATCTGATTGAGCTAATGGGAGGTGTGGCAAAGGGGTTGTTTACTCAAGGAAATATTAACTTAGCTGCTAGCATAATTACCATATATGCTGGATTACACAATTTAAAAAAATTCTTAAAAGGCAAGGCCCCAAAATCTCACACTAAAAAAGGTGACAACTACGAAGTCGTAAATAATGATGGAGACGTCACGATTTTCAGCAATCAAGTTTTTCACATTTATGCAAATGACGAATCAATCAAAGAGGCGATATCTAGAAACTTTGACACACTAAATTCAGACGATTCAATTACCGGATATGAGGTTTTAGATAAGCATAACAAATCCATATTCAAGGCTGATCGAGAGGAATTCGACGAACTTTCTGTAATTTCCGAAACCGAAGAAGGAGGAGATAAGCTAGTCACAGAGTCAGCAACGCTTTTTATTATCAGGCCTTCTTTCGACCCCTTATTAAAATGGGATTTTTATTACAAGAGAAACAAAATCACGGCCAAAATCAAAGATGAGTCATTTCAAAAAATGATCGACAATGGTGAAAAATTTGCAAAAGGAGATATTTTAGAGGTAGATCTGACAATACGACAAGAATATGATCCGGGAGTTAAAGTATACTTTAATAAGTCTTATACAATTGGAAAAATTCATGCTCATAAGCAAAGAGATTTAGATCAGCTAATCGACTTCCCTCTAGATTCTTCTGAAGAAATTTAGCCTCTTTTAACAGATAAGACTACGCCATTAACTGCTCAATCATATCTCTCATTACTCAATAAGTTTTACAAGGTCTATCTTTATATCTTCATCAATTTCCCGATAACGGTTAAATGCTTTTGAGCCCTCTTTGTGACCGGTAAGTACACCGACTAGATTCGGATCTTTAACTTGTTTGTACAGATTGCCGACAAAACACCTTCTGGCAAGGTGTGAACTTGCTACTTCGTTTATCGGTCTTTTTTCTTCCAATCTGGTTTTTGGATTAATAACAGTAACAACCCTGGTAAGATCGGCAAATGCGAACATGTCTTTAATTGCATCATTGTACTTCTGCCCTGAAATGAAAGGGAAAAGCCTCGGTCCTTCATAGTCTTTGTACTTATCCAGGATCTCACGTGCTATGGTGTTCAAAGGAACCCGAACAGTTATCGGCCGGCCATCTTTAGTTTTTCTTGGAATGTACTCAATAGCTCCGTTAATAATATTTGCCCTGGTCATTTTATAAAGATCTCCAACCCTGCAACCGATCAGGCACTGAAAAACAAAAATATCCTTCTGAATACCAAGCTGTGGCCTTGCTGAAAAGTCGGTATTGTGCAAATGATTCCTTTCAGCAATAGTGATATAATAGGGAGTACCGTAAACACACTCTTCAATACTGAACTTTGTGAAAGGATTGTTCTTTGTGAAGCCCTGATTGTTAGCCCATATAAAGAAGGTTCGGAATTTTGTCATTAAATCATTAATCGTATTCTGTCCGCGTTGGGCAGGCTTCCTGGATTCCGATACTTCTTCATAAATCTGTTTGTACTTTTCAGCCAGCTTGTGTTCACTCTTTAGGAATGCTTCAATTTCGCCCAAAAGAGACGAATTAAACGAGTCAAAATCAAAAGCAAACCACTTAGAACCTGAAAGCCGTTTGTATAACTCAAATCGTTGTAATGCCCTGAAAAGGACACGAAAATTATTTTTCCTCACATCAGATATCTTCCTATTTTGAATGAATTCATCAAATAAATCCATGAATGACATTTTATCTGGATCCATACCAGGTGCATCTGGATTAATTCGTTTCTCAATCTCTGACTGAAGCTTCTCTGATGTAAGGCTTTTTTTGTCTGAAGTATTTGCATAAATGTCAAGCATCAAGTTTTTAATATAGGCTATCCCATTATGAAACTCGGCTTTCTTTGAGGTATCAAATACTACTTTTGCTTTGATTTCTTGCTTTGCGTTATCCCATAAACTAGGATTCACTTTGAGACGACTTTTGTAAAATAATTGAACCTGCTCTCCGTCTCGGAGCCTAAAACGGACACTAGCAATACCTTTCTTGTTTGAAGGTACTCTGATAAATGCTGTAACTGTTGCCATGATAAATTGATTGTTGCGGTTATTCAAAGGTAAAAAGTTTTATAAAACTTTGCACCAGTTTGCACCAGTTAAATGAATATAAATGATCACTATTGACAACAAGTGTAGCAGGTAATAATCAATAACAATACTACATAAATCTGTATTTCTGCATTTTAATAGATTTTAAAAGAGTTTCAAAGATGCTCAAAGAAAATTGTCTATTATCGATTTTCATACCCGGCTCCGGGTACGAAAAAGAGGATGATATTTAAGTCATCCTCTTTTTCTTTATGTGTTTGTTGTGCCATTAATTGTTCCGGCAAGACGGTGTCAAAGATTGGGATCACAAACAAAAGTTGGGGGATTTGATATTTTTATTTGCGACTTTTAAGTCTTTGCCTTAGCGCCTATATATCAATAGCTTACAAAATTAACAAGTAAAAAACGAGCGATCTGTTTTTGTATAACCCATTTAAACAGACAGTTATGCTAACACTTAAAATTTCGGAAATGGGCACTTTCCCAATTGTTTCCCAAATCACTCAACTCCGGCAACCGATTGTTTTAGGGTACCCTCAAATTTTCCTGGTACTTTTCGGCGACTGCGGAACTCCTCCCTTCGGTCGTCAAACAGTCCTCGTCGTTTCCGAAAAGTAGCCGCAGAAAATTATCGGAAAACAAATGTTGCCTTTGAGTTGAGGATTTGTGCGATCATTGACAT
>PHDA01000034.1 GCA_002842465.1 Bacteroidetes bacterium HGW-Bacteroidetes-7 | reverse complement strand
TACTTTTCGGGAACGACGAGGACTGTTTGACGACCAAAGGGAGGAGTTCCGCAGTCGCCGAAAAGTACCAGGAAAATTTGAGGGTACCCCAAAACAATCGGTTGCCGGAGTTGAGAGATTTGGGTAAACAAACCAGAAGCTTTCACTCTAAGGCAACATTTGTTTTCCGATAATTTTCTGCGGCTACTTTTCGGGAACGACGAAGACTGTTTGACGACCAAAGGGAGGAGTTCCGCAGTCGCCGAAAAGTACCAGGAAAATTTGAGGGCACCCTAAAACAATCGGTTGCCGGAGTTGAGTGATTTGGGAAAAAACAGAAACAATCGGTTGCCGGAGTTGAGTGATTTGGGAAAAAACAGAAACAATCGGTTGCCGGAGTTGAGTGATTTGGGAAACCAAATCAGATTTTGAGTTAAGGTAATTCAAGCGTGATAAGTCCTTCGGTTATTAACGACAAAAGCCGCATGCTGTAAGGCAATGCGGCTTTTGGGTGGTGCCACCAGGAATCGAACCGGGGACACAAGGATTTTCAGTCCTTTGCTCTACCAACTGAGCTATGGCACCATTTGTTTGGGAGTGCAAAAGTAGCACTAATTTTGATTTTTGCAAAAAAATATCCCCATTTATCTTATCTTTACGCCAAATTAAATATATCTATATGGCAAGTACATCTGATTTTAAAAACGGACTATGTATCGATTTCAATGGTAAACCCTGCTCCATCGTTTGGTTCCAACATGTAAAACCCGGTAAAGGAGGAGCATTTGTGAAGGTTAAGATGAGAAACCTGGAGAACGGAAGAATTCTTGAAAACACATATAATGCTGGTGAGAAGATAGAGATAATAAGTATCGAAAGAAGGCCATACCAGTTTCTTTACAAAGACGATATGGGGTACAACTTCATGCACAACGAAACATTCGAGCAGATATCACTACAAGCTGATTTGATAGATAACTCTGACCTTATGAAAGAGGGCCAAAATGTAGAGATGATGTTTCTTGCAGATGAGGAGAGAGTTCTTACGTGTGAGCTTCCACCATTTGTAGAGATGGAAATTACATACACAGAGCCTGCAGTTAAGGGAGATACAGCATCTACAAACGCAATGAAGGCTGCAACAGTAGAGACAGGAGCTGAGGTAATGGTTCCGCTTTTCATAAACCAGGGAGAGCGCATTAAGGTTGACACTCGTACCAGAAGCTACTCAGAGCGTTGCAAATCATAAGCAGAGAAACAGTTCTCTAAATTTAAACATAAAAACATGAGGAACATCTCCTTAATAATTCTCTCCACACTGCTTTTTGCATGTGGAGAGTCTTTGTCTTACAAGATGCCGGACAAAGATTTAATTAACAAAACCATTGAAAAAGGCGATTTTACAGAGGCATCAAAGATGATAAGACTCTACCTTGCAAGCGACACCATATCGGATACCGAGCGCTGGCAAATGAATTTTCTTATTGAGAAGATGGACAGAATCAGGATAGACTTCACCAGAAGAGATACCTCTGTCATTAATTACATTAAGAGGCACCACCCCGAAGTTACTGCAGAAGAGATCACTGCCTGGGAGAAGTCAAACGCCCTTGAAAATATGATTATTGATGGGGAAAAGCTCTATTTTAACTCAGCTCCCAGAAATCTATTTAGAATTGATTCTCTTGCTGCAAAGTATTTCCAGCACCCTAACGGCGGACAGAGTGACTCCTTGAACAGATTTCTTGCATGGCACATCCCTCAGCTGGTTGCAGAGGCAAAAAAGGTAAAAAAAGAGTTGATTTCGCCGATAAAAATGAATGTAACTTATACCCTGACCGTTAAGCCCGGAGAGGTTCCGGCAGGAGAAGTTATAAGGGTGTGGATGCCATATCCAAGAACCGATGTTAAGGCTCATACCGGAATAGCATTACTATCTGTTTCACAACCTGAATACATAATCTCACCGGATACATACGACCATAAGACAATCTATATGGAAGGAGTAGCTGTAGAGGGCGAACCACTTGTTTTCAGCTACAGATTTACCTACACCTCATATGCTCAGGTTCATCTGTTTGAAGCGAATGATGTCAAGGAGTTCAATAAAGAATCCGCTGATTACACTAAATACACCTCCGAAAGAGCTCCTCATATATTGTTCACCGAAAACATAAAGAATGCAGTAAATGAGGCGGTTGGTGATGAGACAAATCCATATCTTAAAGCCAGAAAAATTTATGAGTGGATAGACAGCAACTTCCCTTGGGCAAGTGCACGTGAGTACTCAACAATTGACAATATTCCTGAATATGTACTTGCAAACAGACATGGTGACTGTGGACAGGTATCACTTTTATTTATAACAATGGCGCGTTGTGCCGGTATTCCTGCAAGATGGCAGTCAGGATGGATGATGCATCCCGGCAACAAAAACCTGCACGATTGGGCAGAGGCATATTTCGAAGGTATTGGCTGGGTTCCTGTAGATCAGTCTTTCGGCAGAGTTAAAGAGAGCAAAGGAGACGACGATTCATTTTACTTTTTTACAAAGGGGCTTGACGCCTATCGTTTGATTGTTAACAATGATATTTCGCAGCCATTATATCCTGCCAAGATTCACCCGAGAAGTGAAACGGTAGATTTCCAGCGGGGAGAGGTTGAATGGAGAGGTGGTAACCTATACTTTGGAAGATGGAGATACAATATGGATATTGAATACTTGAACCAATAGAGTTCTCAGGAGAGTAATTATAACTTTCGAATTATATACAGGCCGTCGCGAAGAGGGAGAATAAACCCCGAAACGCGGCGGTCGTTTTTTACCATCTCGTTAAACCTTAAGATCTCCTGCGTTTGTGCATCATTTGGAGGAGTTGTCTCTGCTACCTTTCCGTACCAAAGCACATTGTCTGCCAGAATATAGCCTCCCGGTTTTACAAGTTCGAAAGCAAGGTTATAATAGGAGCAGTACTCACGTTTGTTTGCGTCAATGAAAACTATGTCGTACTCTTTGTTCATTTGGGGGATAAGCTCCTTTGCATCTCCGAAATGAATCTTAATTTTTGATTTGAGCCCGGCTTTCTCTATACTCTCATTTATCAGATTTGCATGTCTCTCATCTTTTTCAAGAGCATCCAGAACCCCGTCAGAGGTTAGACCCTGGGCAAGGCAAATTGCCGAATATCCTGTGAATGTGCCAATTTCAAGAATTTTTTGGGGTGCAACCAACTTTGAAAACTCAATCAAAAACCGCCCAAGTGCAGGGCCCGCTAACATTTTTGAATGGTGCCCTGCCTGCTTTAACGTTTCGCTCTCAAGCCATTCAAGCACCGGCGGCATTTCTCCTGCGTGATCATATAAATAACTATCAAGAGGTGAATGCATAACTAATTGTATATAAGGGTAAACATCTTTTCAGTATCCAGAATCTCAACAGCGGCTTTATGTATTTGAGATGCCTCTATTGATGCAATCCTCTCCCTTATTACCTCAATCGGTTGTACTTTACCATAAAAGAGGAGAGATTTGCCTTGTGAAAGGCATTGAGATTCAGCATTATCAGTGGAAATTGCAAGCTGACCTAAAAGTTGTTTCTTTGCAGCTTTTAGCGTTGCCGGCGAAAGCTCTCTCTCTTTCAGAAGATTAATCTCTTTGGCAACAATTTCACGGCACTTTTGAAGGTTATTTTTATCAGAGCCAAAATAGATAGTAAACAAGCCGGTATCGGTATATGGAGTGTAGCTTGCATCTAGAGTATAGGCCAGCGCATGTTTCTCTCGGAGTGACTGGTTGAGGCGTGAGTTTAGTGCCGGGCCTCCCAGAATATTTGTCAGAAGTGCCAGAGGCAGTTTCATCTCATTGTACATAGAGTATGCCCTTGACCCGGTAACACAATGTACCTGATAAGTTTTTCTTGTGATAGCTTTAATCCCTGTAGTTGATGAGGCAGTTAAAGGAATCTCCTCTTTTCTTACGCCATTTGGAGCGTGGCCGTTATTAACCATTTTACCAAAATGTTTTTCAACAAGCTTTGCCCCTCTTTCAGCCTTAATATCAGCAATAATACTAAAGCTCATATTTGCAGGACGGTAATAGCTGCTTGTAAAATCTTTAATATCCTGAGCAGAAATTAATTTTATAGATTTTGGCTTGCCGAGTATTGGCATAGCGAGGGGGTGTTCACCAAACAGATATTCGTCAAAATCGTCAAAAATCTGCTCCGATGGAGTGTCTTTATAGGAGCTTATCTCATCGAGAACAATCTCCTTCTCTTTTTTAAGCTCTTTATCAGGGAATAGAGAATTGAAAGCAAGGTCACTCAGCAACTCCACAGCTTTTGCAATGTCCTCTTTTAGAACAGTTGCATGAATAACAGTCTCCTCCTTTGTAGTGTATGCATTCAGCTCGCCACCCAGACTCTCAAGAAAGTTATTTATTCTTCTGGCTCCGCGTGTATTGGTTCCCTTGAAAAGCATATGCTCGGTGAGGTGAGCAATACCATTACGGCCAGGGATTTCATCACGGGTTCCGGCCTTAATACTTAATGCGCAATAAGCAACGGGAGATGATATTTTACGGAATGCATATCTGATTCCCGAATTTAACTCTGTTGTAATTATTGTCATATTAAAACTGAAACGGTACCGATATCTTTCTGATATCCTCTTTTGTAAAACCGGCAGGCAACATTAACGAAATTCTGTGCCTTCTGTAGAAAAGCAACTCGTGACTATCTGTTCCTATCAGCAGTTTATAGCAATATGACCCTCTGCTGTTACCTCTTGGTTTGATTAAAACCGTAACAACAGTGTTGGTCTTATTATTCATAACTGCATCTTCAATTTCATCTTCTGAAACAAGCTGTGCGTTGCCCCTAAACAGATCCTGAATTTCTGTTTCGGCAGGGGTATAGGATAAATACTCCGATGCAATCAGAAGGTTTCTACCTTTAACCTCGCTAACTCTGTCGGCATAAAACGAACTTCCTTTGAATGCAAGCGATACATCTTTCTGTATCTTATATATATGATTTTGAATAATATCAATATATATCGGAATTAAATGCAAGTTGGCGCCTGAAACATCTTCAGACTCCTGTATAGGTAAATTGATAATGTTTTTATTACTGTATGTCCCTCTTTTTACTTCAGGTCCCCCCTGAATTAAAGTGAGGTACTCTATTTTCGCCTCAAGGTCTTTTTTGTATTTTCCATCTACCCTCATAAGAAAGAAGTAGCTGGTGTCATTTTTCAATTTTTCATACTCTTCTATGCTGCAAAACTCAAATGGAGAGATCCTCCACCCCTTGTTCACAGCATCTCTGAGAACCATATCCGGGAGGGTATTCGAGGGTAATACAACCTTTGTAATCTTAGCTCCAAAACTTGTAAAAGTGTTCCTTGTCTCTCGTATAAACCTCTGAGCATAAGCACCAGAAGTGAGTGATAACGAAAGTAAAAGCATTATGAAATATCTCATTTTTCAAATTTTTATGACTGATGCAAAATTAGATAAAAATTCGTACTTTTGTCTGGTATGGAAAGATTTATTGTATCTGCAAGAAAATACCGTCCTGACAGCTTTGAAAGCCTTATCGGACAAGGGAATATAGCAACTACCCTCAAAAACTCGATTCTACGGAAACAGCTTGCTCACGCTTACCTTTTTTGCGGCCCGAGAGGTGTTGGAAAAACTTCTACTGCAAGAATTTTCGCCAAGACTATCAACTGCCTTAATCCCGGCCCCGGCATGGAGCTGTGCAATAGTTGTGAGTCATGTGTCTCATTTACAGAAGGTCGCTCCTACTCAATTCATGAGCTTGACGCAGCCTCAAACAACTCTGTTGAAGATATCAGACAACTAAATGAACTTGTAAGAATTCCTCCTCAGATAGGAAAGTACAGCGTTTATATAATTGACGAGGTTCATATGTTGTCGTCTTCGGCCTTCAATGCCTTTTTAAAGACACTTGAAGAGCCGCCTGCCCACGCAATTTTTATACTTGCTACAACTGAAAAACACAAGATACTTCCCACCATTCTTTCCAGATGTCAGACTTACGATTTCAACCGGATTTCAGTTGAAGACATAGTTAAAAACCTCACCGATATTTCAAAAAAAGAGGGAGTTACCATAGATCTGGAAGCATTGCACATAATAGCACAAAAGGCAGATGGCGCAATGAGAGACGCACTTACAATTTTTGACCAGGCTGTAGCATTCTGCGGCTCGCAAATAACATACGAAAATGTAATCTCAACACTCAATGTGCTGGATTACGACTACTACATAAGGCTGACTGAGCACTTTCTTGCTGGTAACCATAAGGATGTACTTCTAATTTTTGACGAGATACTCTCCAAGGGTTTCAATGCGCTCCACTTTATAGGGGGTTTGAGCTCTCATTTTCGTGATCTGCTCATCTGCAAAGACAACAGCACACTGCCATTGCTTGATCTTGCCCCCTCGATAATCCGCAAATACAAAGAGCAATCAGAACATTGCTCACTCCATTTTCTATACGATGCCCTTAACCTTACCGCTGCATGCGAAGCAGCATACAAAAGCAGCGGACACCCTCGCCTGCACATCGAAATTACCCTTTTAAGGCTTTGCAAGATTAACTCTCCTGCCTGGGTAGGAGAGGAGCAAAAGAGAGAGGAGAAAGAAAAAGTAACGGATAAGGGGAAAGAACAAACTACGAAAGAGCAAAAAGAGGGTGTGACCGAAGAGGTGAAAAAACCGTTAACGGAAGAGGTAAGTGAAAAGGAAAAGGTCAAAGTTGAAGTAATAGAAGAGGTGAAGACTCAAGAGGTAAAAGAGGAGATGCCTGAGAAGAAATCAGATATTAAATCTGCCAAATCAAATGGTAATGGTGGTCTAGCTTCAATGTCAATAAAAGATCTTTTAAACTCTGCCGGCAATAACTCAGGCAAAACCGGCCCCGGAAGCGAAAACAGAATTGGAACTGATAAAATTGATCCTGAAAATTTAATCAAAGTGTGGGCAAAAATGGCTCAATCTGAGAGCTCGATGCCAAGACTTGCCACAACAATATCTCAAACAGCACCTGTACTCTCCGGAGAGACCCAGATTTTATTCAAGGTTAAAAACGATTTGCAAAAAAACTGGATTGCTCAGCATTGCAAAGCTCGACTAGTTGAATTTCTGAGAGTTAACCTAAACAATAAAGATATTTCCCTTGAAATTGAGGTAACTCCTGATGAAGAGACAGAAGAAAAATTATATATGCCTCAACAAAAGGCAGACTTTTTGAAGGCAAATAATCCAGAGGTTAAAAAAATTGTGGACGACCTCAACTTAGAACTGAAATAATAATGCGATTACACTGCAGCAATCTTGTAAAAAAATACGGTGCCAGAACCGTTGTAAAAAACGTATCTATAGAGGTAGAACAGGGAGAGATCGTTGGTCTTCTTGGACCTAACGGTGCCGGCAAAACCACCAGTTTTTACATGATAACCGGGCTTATTAAACCAAATGCCGGTAAAATATTTCTTGACAACGAAGATATTACAGAACTTCCTATGTATAAGCGGGCTCAAAAAGGTCTTGGGTATCTGGCGCAGGAGGCATCTGTATTCAGAAAGCTCTCTGTAGAGGACAATATCATGGCAGTTATGGAACTATCATCTCTGACAAAAAAGGAGAGACAAGAGAGGCTTGAGGTTTTGCTGGACGAGTTTAGCCTTCATAAAGTGAGGAAAAATCTGGGAGTTCAGTTATCCGGGGGAGAGAGACGCAGATGCGAAATTGCAAGAGCACTGGCCATTGACCCTAAGTTCATTTTGCTTGATGAACCATTTGCAGGAGTTGACCCAATTGCAGTGGAGGATATTCAGCACATTATTTCAAATCTCAAAACAAAAAATATCGGTATTGTAATTACCGACCATAACGTTCACGAAACTCTTGCCATTACCGACAGGGCATACCTTCTTTACGAAGGTAGCATTCTGGAGAGTGGTACAGCAGAAGTTCTTGCCAACAATCCTGAAGTAAGAAGAAAATATCTTGGCGAGAATTTCGAATTGAGAAAAGCCGTCCTCAAGAAGAAGAAAAAAGAGGAAGGCACCGAAATCCCACATATTGTTGTCAAATCAGACAAAGACAATAACAGTGGAACCGGTGCCGATATGTCCGGCTATAATGACCGGGCCAGTGACCTTGAAAGAGGCGCTTAATTCTCTTTCTGCTCTGAATTACGGGCCTTTTGAATCTGCATGATTCTCACCTCTCTTTGCCCTGCAGGCATTGTGTCCATCTTCCTAAAGCCTTGACCATCCTGCATTCTGAAATGCATCATACCCTGTGCGGCACCTTGCTGCATTTTACCTCTGAAATTGCGATTGTGCATTTTGCCAGAACGTGTGTCAAACATGAGCCTCTGCTCATCTGTCATCAATGAGCGAACTTTAGCTTTGTTAGCTGCAGAAGCCTTCATCTTCTTATTCTGAAGAGAGGTAATCTCATCAATCTTAGAGTTTATTGCCCTCATATCAGGCTTCTCTACCTGCTCAAGAGTCTTAAGCTGGGCTCTCTTTTCTGCAAGTTGATTTTCAACCTGCAACATCTCTTTGCGAAGTTCCAGTCTAAGGTTTTTAATTGCCTCTTGCTGTTCTGTAGTAAACTTTGGCTCAAGCTTTGCAGGGTTTGCGCCCATGAAACCTCTCTCGCCAACAGGGCGATTCTGTGCAGCAAGCGAAATGGCAAATAACGCAAATACTAATGTAATGTAAAATCTTTTCATCATCTTAACCTTTTAATTGTTCGTTTCTACTAAGACTAATCAGGTCATAAAAGGTTTAATATTAAGGAAAGATTTATACCTTTGCAAATTATTTTGAAACACTCAATTAACAAAAACAATAGATATGGCAAAACAACTATTTGCTGAGTTTCAACCTGTTCCCACAACACAATGGGAAGAGGTCATAAACAAGGACCTCAAAGGGGCCGATTATGAAAAGAGACTCGTATGGAAGACAATGGAGGGATTTGCAGTGCGCCCTTACTACAGAGAAGAAGATCTCGTGAAGCTGAACCATCTTGGAAGCGCACCGGGATCTTTTCCGTTTGTAAGGGGAGTAAGCGAAGGCAATAATTGGCTTGTACGACAGGGATACTGCGCCTGGGAGAGCTTTGAAAAGGCCAATGAACAGGCCGTTGACGGTCTAAAGAGAGGCGTTGAATCAATAGCGTTCTGCATTGACGGAAATGCCGAGATGTGCATGGGAGAGATGTCGGTCCTTTTAAAGGGTATCGATCTGGCCAAAACTGAGGTAAATTTTGAAGGATGCTCTTGTGCAACAGCAGAGATTCTGGCGTCATTCATTCAGGTGGCATCTGCTGCAGGCGTTAATCCGGTTCAAATTAAAGCATCATTTGATTTTGATCCTCTTAACAAACTAACCACTACAGGTAATTTTTGCTGCACTGAATACAAGACAACAATTAAAAAGTGCATGGAACTGGTTAAGGGCTATCCGGGAATCAGAGTAATCGGAGTTGAAGGGTATGCATTTAACCATGCAGGCTCAACAATTGTTCAGGAGCTTGGTTTCTCAATGGCAGCAGGAAGCGAATACATGAACATGCTTACAGAGATGGGCTATTCGGCAGATGAAGCAGCTTCGAGAATTAAATTTACTCTGGCAATCGGGCCAAACTACTTTATGGAGATAGCAAAGTTCCGTGCAGCAAGATTGGTTTGGGCTAACATTACCAAGGAGTACGGAGCAAAAGAGACAGAATCACAAAAAATTAATATACACGCTGTTACAAGCCAGTGGAATATGACTGTCTATGACGCATATGTAAATATGCTTCGCGGTACAACTGAGGCTATGAGTGCAGCTCTTGCAGGTGTAAGCTCACTTGAGGTACTTCCTTTCGACTATATTTACCGTGAACCTGCAGAGTTCAGCAACAGAGTTGCAAGAAATACACAGATTATTCTTAAAGAAGAGTCTCATTTCGATAAAATTACTGACCCTGCAGCCGGCTCATACTATATTGAGACACTTACAGCCTCTGTTGCTGAGCAGGCATGGAAGCTTTTCACAGCAGCTGAGGAGAAGGGCGGATATATCAATGCATTCAAGCAAGGTTATATTCAAGGAGAGATCAAGTCTGCATCTTCAAAAAGAGACTTGAATATCGCAACAAGAAGAGAGATTCTTCTTGGAACTAACCAGTACCCTAACTTTAACGAAATGGCAGATAAAGAGGTAACTCTTGATGTTGTTACTCGCGGTGCTGACTGGAAAAAGAGCGACAATCCTATAGCAGAACCTATTGAAAAATATCGCGGTGCACAGGCGTTTGAAGAGCTTCGCTTTACTACCGAAGGTATGGAACACACCCCTACTGCATTTATGCTAACCTTTGGAAATCTTGCATTTGCAAGGGCAAGAGCCCAATTCGCATGCAATTTCTTTGCTGTTGCAGGGTTTGAAGTTGCCGACAACAACCGCTTTTCATCAGTTGAAGAGGGAGTTGAGACAGCACTTAAGGCAAAAGCAGACATTATTGTTGCCTGCTCATCTGATGACGAATATGGTGTAGCAATGCCAAAGATTAAAGAGTTGGCGGGTGATAAGGCAATAATTGTAGTTGCCGGAGAACCAGCCTGCAAAGAGGAGCTTATTGCTGCAGGAATTACAAACTTCATAAGCGTTAAAAGCAATGTGCTTGAAACACTTAAGCAGTATCAGGATTTAATGGTAAGTAAGAAATAATATTATCGGCTATGCGACCAAAATTTACAGATATAAAATATAACGGAGGAGCTGCACCTGCAAAAGGTGAACAGCCGGTTTGGATGACACCTGAGCAGATTGGCCTAAAGGGCACTTATACAGCAGCTGACCTTGAGGGTCTGGAGCATATGAACTTTGCAGCAGGTATTCCGCCATTTTTACGCGGACCATACAGCACAATGTACGTAATGAATCCGTGGACTGTCAGACAGTACGCCGGTTTTTCAACAGCAGAGGAGTCAAACGCTTTCTACAGAAGAAACCTTGCTGCAGGGCAGAAGGGTCTTTCGGTAGCATTTGACCTTGCAACACACCGCGGTTACGATGCAGACCACCCAAGGGTTGTTGGTGACGTAGGAAAAGCAGGTGTTAGCATTTGCAGTGTAGAGGACATGAAAGTTCTATTCGACCAGATTCCGCTCAACAAAATGTCGGTATCAATGACAATGAACGGAGCTGTACTTCCTATACTTGCATTTTACATTGTTGCCGGAATGGAGCAGGGTGCAAAACTTGAAGAGCTGTCAGGAACCATTCAGAACGACATTCTTAAGGAGTTTATGGTGAGAAACACCTACATATACCCTCCTGATTTCTCAATGAGAATTATTGGCGACATTTTCTCATATACAGCTCAGAAAATGCCAAAATTCAACTCAATCTCTATCTCGGGTTACCACATGCAGGAGGCCGGAGCAACATGCGACATTGAGATGGCATATACACTTGCAGATGGTCTTGAGTACCTCAGAACAGGAATTGCAGCAGGAATGGATGTCGATCAGTTTGCACCACGTCTCTCATTCTTCTGGGCTATCGGCATGAACCACTTCATGGAGATTGCAAAGATGCGCGCAGCAAGAATGATTTGGGCAAAACTTGTAAAACAGTTCAACCCTAAAAATCCTAAATCGATGTCACTGAGAACACACTCCCAGACATCAGGATGGTCACTTACAGAGCAGGATCCGTTCAACAACGTAGCCCGTACATGTATCGAAGCAATGGGTGCAGCACTGGGACACACTCAGTCACTTCACACAAATGCTCTTGACGAAGCAATTGCCCTCCCTACAGATTTCTCTGCCCGTATTGCAAGAAATACTCAGATTTATCTTCAGGAGGAGACTCAGATAACCAAATCTCTTGACCCATGGGCCGGCTCATACTATGTTGAGAAACTCACTGCAGATATTGCAGAGCGCGCGTGGGGACATATTGAGGAGGTTGAAAAACTTGGCGGAATGGCCAAGGCCATTGAGACAGGTATTCCTAAACTCCGAATCGAAGAGGCAGCTGCCCGTAAACAGGCAAGAATTGACTCTGGTATCGATTCTATTGTAGGTCTTAACAAATATCGTCTTGAAAAAGAGGATCCATTGGAAATTCTTGATGTTGACAACTCTAAGGTAAGAGAGTCACAAATAGCAAGGCTTAAAGAGCTTCGTGCAAACCGTGACGAGGTTAAGGTTAAAGCAGCTCTTGCAGCAATTACAAAGGCTGCTGCAGAAAAGAGCGGTAACCTTCTTGAACTTGCCGTTGAGGCAGCCCGTTTAAGGGCTACACTGGGAGAGATCTCAGATGCTTGCGAAGAGGTAGCCGGAAGATATAAAGCAATAATTCGTATGAACACAGGTGTTTATTCAAGCGAGGTCAAAAATGGCAGCGAATTCGAAAAGGCAAAGAGCCTTGTTGCTGAATTTGCAAAAAAAGAGGGCCGTCAGCCAAGAATCATGATTGCAAAACTTGGACAGGACGGTCACGACCGTGGGGCCAAAGTGGTTGCAACAGGTTATGCAGACTGTGGCTTTGATGTTGATATGGGACCACTGTTCCAGACTCCTGAAGAGGCTGCAAAACAAGCTGTTGAAAACGACGTGCACATTGTTGGAGTTTCATCACTGGCTGCAGGTCACAAGACTCTTGTACCTCAGATTATGGGCGAACTTAAAAAGTTAGGACGTGAAGATATCATGGTAATTGTTGGAGGAGTTATTCCGGCACAAGATTATGATCAACTTTACAAAGACGGAGCCGTAGCAATTTTCGGCCCCGGAACCTCGGTAACAGGTGCCGCCATTAAGCTTATGGAACTTCTTTTGCAGAAGTTTGAGTAGCACTCAATGTTGCATGAAAAAAGCTGTCATGGATATTCCATGACAGCTTTTTTTATTTAAAAAAATATTAAAAGAACTTATAAAGAACCATATACAATACCAGAATAATCATCGAAACAATTATAATCTGATAGAGAAAGAACGCTGTAACCATTCTCAAAATAATTTTGCTCCATTTTGCCTTGTAAAGCTTTCTTCCTCCGGCAATAAGATATACAGGAAAAATTAAAAGAAGCCATGCCTCATATAGTGTCTGCTTTTGAGGAAAAATCAGAGAAATAGTTATCAAAATTGAGAAAATTACAAATAGAAACGCATGCTGATTAAGTGAAAAGATAAAATGCGCCAGATAATGCTTCTGTTGCTTTCTGAACAAAAACCACAAAATCATTGCATAAAGCGGCATCATTACAATGAGAGCCCAGGATAGATAAGTAAAAAATCTGGATATGTATAGCTCTTTGTTTTGTTTAACCTCCTCAAAATTTCTTTTACCATTTTTACCTTTTTTATCTTTTTCGCTTATTTCTTTCTTACTCTCATTATTAATCTGGTTTTGGATAGCAGTCAGATCTACATATTCCGGGTTTATCTCAACAACCTGTTCCTTCTTAGACACTTCTGCTTTGTCTTCAATAGAAATAAGCTTAATATTCGTATCGGCAGATGTCGATAACCTTAGCAACAAGAAGAATATAAAACTTATAAAAAGATAGAGTCTGAAAGGAGGCATATACCTTACACGTTTACCGGCCATATAGTCAAGTGCCATCTCTCCGGGTTTGAACATGATTGATTTTAGCGTTTTCCACAAACGTGTATCAAAAGCCCACATATTTGACATTGCATCAACAATCAAAACACTCACCGGCCTGTTAAAATCTTTTGCTGATTGTCCACAATTATTGCAGAAATGACCGGTGAACTCGGTTTCACAGTTCTTGCAAACATGCCTCTCAGCTTCTTGTGCAACAGCATCACCTTCAGGAATATCCTCTTTATCGGTATTGGCGATCTCTACCTTATTCTCATTGATTAGTGTTGGTATCTCTGGGTCAATTATTTCTTGAGGGGTTTCCGGTTTAAAGTCAGATATCTTGTCCTCTCCTTTGTTGACTTCTTCAGAGAGATTGCCGCTATTCTGGTTTATCATAAAGTTTAAGTTTAGTCTATTTAGAATTCAATCACTTCAAAACAACCTCTGTCGGCAAGGGTAACATATGCCTTTTTGTAGTCATTTGAAAAGGTGATGTTGGTAGGGAGTTTGCCTTTTAGAAGATATTCTGCAGTAATGGCTCCGGATGGAGACAACTTAACAACGGTTCCCTTACCATGGCGTGTTATGTACAGGTTACCGGCAGGGTCACACCTCATTCCGTCCATTCCAAAGTCATCAAATTTATAGAATAGCCTTTTGCCTGTAATAGTCCCGTCAGGAAGAATGTCGTAAACCCAGACATTTCTCTGAATTGATTCATTAACATAGAGGAATTTACCATCGGGACTCACCTCTACCCCATTTGTGGTACCCATGTTCTTTTCAAGGAGGGTAACCTTACGGTCTTTTGTTATCATCCATAACATTCCGGTTGAATCTCTCCACGCAGGGTCGCTTGCGTAGATAATTCCGGAAACGCGCGATATTGTAAGATCATTTGGCTGATTCATAGCGGGGTTATGGGCATAGACCTCAATTTGTCTGTTATCCGGATTAACCCTTAGAATATTATGCTTGGTATAATCGGCTATGTACATTTTACCATCACTACCAAACCTGATTCCGTTACCAATAGAGCCCTGTGGTAACATTACAAATTCAGAGACAACACCCTCTGGAGTAACTATTCCGATTGTGCCCTGTTCTCTGTAGTTAACTGCATACAGGTTGCCCTTTTTATCTACTGCAGGCCCCTCCATTCCTTTGGTAAAAGATCCCTCCGGAAGCAAATCACTCACTTTGTAAGCAGGGTCTGTGCAAGTTTCACATCCATCACCTACTACACCTTTTCTAAAATTGCTGTAGCTATTTTCCTGAGCTGTTAACACACCCGGAAAGGCTATCAGAAGCAGCCAAAACATGCGAAAGGCGAGCGCACAAATAATAGAATTGTATTTTTTCATAATTGTAATTCCTATGTAAATAACTGACAAATATACCAATTATAGACAAAAATTAAAATATAAAACTTCTGAACGTGTGTAATAAATTTGGATTTTTTAATTACAATCCATAACTTTGCCGCCGATAGATCAAATAATGCTAAGAGAGAACAACATACAATCATGTAAAGGCAGAAATAACTCTGCCCGTATCTCTTTTTCTTCCACAGGCATTACGATTTTCACATCCACAACGATGATGATGCGAATGCATCGCAAGATGCATAGCTAGTTTCGGGTTCTTACGCAGAACCATTGGGCTTTGCCCAAAAATCCCCTTCAAGAGATTTCGTAACCCTTAAATCATCATCAATCAATGAGTATAAAACATTTTGATACCTTACAGGTACATGCAGGACGTGACAGAAGCACCTCTAACGGGCCCTGCGCAACCCCAATAGTACAAACATCCTCCTTCCATTTTGATAGCACTCAGCACGCTGCATCACTCTTTGCTCTAACCGAACCCGGACACATATATACAAGACTCTCAAATCCTACGACAGATGTACTGGAGCAGAGAATTGCCGCATTGGAGGGTGCAGCAGCAGCTGTAGCAGTCTCATCAGGCCAGGCATCGCAATTTTTAGCAATTCAAAATATAGCTTCGGCAGGTGATAATATTGTAAGCGCTACTTCGCTTTATGGCGGCACACATAATCAATTCAAAATCAGCTTTGCACGCCTCGGAATTGAATTCAGATTTGCCCCAAATGACAACATTGGTGAATTTGAAGCCAAAATTGATAACAAAACGAAAGCAATTTTCATTGAAACAATTGGAAATTCAGATTTTTATATTCCTGAATTTGAAGCCTTTGCAGCTTTAAGCAAAAAATACGATATTCCACTTATTGTTGACAACACATTTGGAGCGGCAGGATACCTTTTCAGACCAATTGAGTACGGCACTGCAGTGATAACTCACGCTGCCACTAAATGGATTGGTGGGCACGGCACATCAATAGGCGGTGTAGTTGTTGACTGTGGCAATTTCAACTGGAGCAACGGGAAATTTCCACAGTTTACAAACCCTTCGGAATCATACCATGGGCTTAGTTTCTGGGATAGCTTTGGAGCAAACTCTCCACACGGGAACATAGCTTTTGCAGTAAAGGCACGTGCAGAGGGGCTGCGTGATTGGGGCTGTACACTTAGCCCGTTTAATGCTTTTCTTATTCAACAGGGGTGTGAAACCCTCTCATTAAGAATGGACAAAATTACCGGAAATGCTCTTGAACTTGCAAATTGGCTGGAGGCTAATCCAAAGGTTGAATCTGTAAACTACCCCGGACTTAAGAACAATCCAAACCACCAAAGAGCAAAAAAATATCTGAAAAACGGATTCGGAGGCGTACTTACATTCACACTTAAAGCGGCAGAAAAGGGCAATAATGGCTTGCCTTCCGGAAAGACTCCCGATTTTATTCATTCACTTGAACTCTTAAGCCACCTGGTGAACGTGGGAGACAACAAAACTCTTATAAGCCACTCAGCATCTACAACTCACGCACAGTTAAGCGAAAAGGAGCTAGCAGCTGCCGGAATAGGGTCAAATATGTTAAGAATATCTCTGGGAATTGAGAACATTGAAGACATTAAAGCCGATATTGAACAGGCATTAAGGAGGGTGTAACTTATGCAGAGAAAGGTTTATAAACACGCGTCACCCTTTGTGCTTGAGAGCAATGCAACCCTCGATTCAGTTGAAATTTGCTATCACCAAAGCGGATCTTACTCTCCTGATAAGAGGGTAATATGGATATGTCACGCACTTACTGCAAACTCAAACCCGGTTGAGTGGTGGAGCGGGCTGGTTGGTACAGGGAGGCTTTTTGACACTGAAAAATATTATGTTATTTGTGCCAATATGTTGGGGTCATGTTACGGAAGTACAGGGCCGGCCTCAACAGGTGCAAAAGGTAAGCCTCTTTTGCTTGAATTTCCTGAGGTTACAGTGCGGGATACAGTCGCAGCGCACAACCATCTTAGGGAACACCTTGGAATTAAGCAAATTGATCTTATAATCGGAGGTTCAATAGGAGGATTTCAGGCACTTGAATGGAGTATTATGTATCCAAAAGTGGTTAAAAATCTTGTACTTATAGGGTGCAATGCTACAGTATCTCCCTGGGGGGCCGCCTTTAATGAATCTCAGAGAATGGCACTGCTGGCAGACCCTACATTCAAAGAGCAAAGAGATATAAACGGAGGAAAAGCAGGACTTGAGACGGCAAGATCAATTGCGTTACTCTCATATCGTTCTTATGAAGGATACGGAAAAAGTCAATGGGAAGATAACAACAATTTCCTCTTTGCATCAAAGGCGTGCACCTACCAAAGGCATCAGGGTGAAAAGCTATCTAAAAGATTTGATGCATACTCATACTACACACTTACAAAGTCGGTTGACAGCCACAATGTGGCAAGAGCAAGAGGGAGCATAGAGAGGGCGCTTTTATCGATAGAGGCCTCTACACTCGTAATAGGCATAGATACCGATAACCTGTTTCCACTGGAGGAGCAGATATTTTTAAGTAAAAGAATTAAGGGGGCCAGGTTGGCAATTATAAAATCTTTGTACGGCCATGATGGATTTCTGCTCGAATGGGAGCAGACTGAAAGTATTATTAGGAACAACTTTCAACTTTTTAACAATAACTAATTATGCAAGTACTAAAATTCGGCGGGAGCTCGGTTGCAAATGCGGCCAACATTTCAAAAGTCACCTCCATAGTAGCGGAGGCAGTGAAAAGAGACAGGACAATTCTGGTTGCCTCGGCAATCGGCGGTTGTACAGATAAGCTCATCCTGACGGGAAAACTTGCATCCTCCAAGGATACCGAATACAAAGAGATAATTACAAATTTGGAGAGAAGGCACAATGAGATAATTGAGCAACTAATACCTCAAGGGTTCAGAGAGCCGGTTGAACAGAGGTGCTCAGATCTGTTTGTGAAGCTAAGGGAGATTTGCGAAGGTATCTCACTCGTGGGGGAGCTCACTCCTGCATCGTCTGATGTGGTTGTAAGTTTTGGGGAGTTACTCTCAACATCAATTATTTCGGCAAAACTGACATCAATGGGCATAAACAACGTTTGGACTGATGCCCGCAACTTTATAAAAACAACCCGGGTAAACTCGGCTAACATAGTAGATACAAATGAAACGTACAGAAGAATGGGCGAATACCTGCAGGCAAACGGTACAAGGTTGTACGTTGTCCCGGGATTTATTGCCAGCGACAATGAAGAGCGAACAACCACCCTTGGCAGGGGCGGGTCAGATTACACTGCCTCGCTCTTTGCAGCAGGAACAGGAGCAAGAGTTCTTGAAATCTGGACAGATGTAAGCGGAATGATGACTGCCGACCCCAGGATTGTGCCTGAGGCCCGCACAATTGACCATATATCCTACAAAGAGGCGCTTGAACTTTCTCATTTTGGGGCAAAAGTGGTATATCCCCCTACAATCCAACCGGTTGTAAGAAAAGCCATTCCTATAATTGTAAAAAACACCTTTGACCCAAATGGGCCATCAACAATAATTGAGAGATATCCGCCTGAAAACAAGAGCAAAATACGAGGGATATCAAGTAGCAACCGTATAGCACTTCTCTCACTCGAGGGGAGCGGCATGGTTGGTATTCCGGGGTATTCAGGCAGATTCTTTACCGCCCTTGCCAATGCCTCAATTAACGTAATCCTCATAACACAGGCATCGTCACTTCACACAATGTGCGTAGCGGTTGAGGAGGCAGATGCAGTGAGGGCAGGGTTAGCGGTAGATGAGGCTTTTGCCTATGAAATAAGCATAAACAAGGTTAATAAAGTGGTGGTGGAGAAGGGTTTCTCAATTGTAACTCTGGTAGGTGACGATATGAAAAACCAGTCGGGAACAGGTGGAAGAATGTTTGACGCACTGGGCAGGGCCGGAATCAACCTCAGAGCCATTGCTCAGGGCTCATCCGAAAGAAACATCTCTACCATAATAGCAGCGGCTGATACAAATAGCGCCATAAAAGAGATTCATGACGAATTTTTTGGCACCAGAAAGAGGAGAATCAACCTCTTTATTGCGGGTTTCGGGAATGTAGGGCGTGAACTTGTTTCGCTTATAGGCAAACAGGAGAGCGAACTTTATGCAACAAAAAATGTACGGGTGGTAATCACCGGAATCTGCACAAGCAAAATGATGGTGGTGAGAAAAGAGGGCATTAACCCCGCAGAGGCAGAGCAGATATTACAGGAGGGCGAAAGGGCCGACATCAACTCCTTTATTCGTCAGGCCTCCTTTGCAGCACCCAGAAATGCAGTCTTTGCCGATTGCACCGCCGACCCTTCGGTAGCTTCACTCTACAGTGAAATCTTTTACAAAGGAATCTCGGTTGTCACCTGCAACAAAATTGCTCTGGCCTCCGAAACCGAAAATTACCAATCTCTCAAAAGAGGTACATACGAAAACGGAGTTAAACTATTTTACGAAACAACAGCCGGAGCTGCCCTACCCCTTTTGTCGACAATTGAGCGCCTCAGAGAGAGCGGCGAAGAGATTATCTCATTGGAGGCAATACTCTCCGGAACACTCAACTACCTCTTTAGCAACTACGACGGCTCAAAAACCTTTGCAAACCTAGTAAAAGAGGCAAAAGATGCCGGCTATACAGAGCCCGACCCAAGAACTGACCTCTCCGGAGGCGATGTTGTTAGAAAATGTACAATAATTGCCAGAGAGTGCGGGTTTCAGCTCGAACAGAGTAACATCAATGCTCAACCTGCAATTGATGCTTCACTAATGTCAGGAAGCCTTGAAGAGTTCTACAAAAATGTTGAGAAGGCAGAGAAGAGCATAGGCGAAATGTTTGCACAAGCCGCAGAGAGAGGTGAGAGGCTAAAGTACATTGCCACCATAGAGAATGGCAACTATGCGGTGGGCATTAAAAGCGTCGGCCCTGAACACCCCCTGTACAACATAAGCGGAACAAATAACTCTCTGATGATCAAAACCTCTAACTACCCCAATGGTGTAGTCATAACAGGAGCGGGAGCAGGGGCAAGGGTAACCGCAGGCGGTGTGTTGAACGACATTTTAAGAGCAGCATTTTAAAAACAGCATTTAACAGAATTTTTATATGAAAATTGCAGTTGTAGGAGCTACCGGACTGGTAGGAACAAAAATGCTGGAGGTTCTGGCAGAGAGAGACTTTCCCGTAACCGAACTCATTCCTGTTGCATCGGAGCGGTCGGCAGGCAAAAAAGTTCTCTTTAGGGGAAAGGAGTACACAGTGGTTACGCCACAGAGGGCAATTGAGCTTAAGCCGCAAGTAGCACTCTTTTCGGCAGGTGCGGGCACATCTGATGAGTGGGCGCCAAAATTTGCGGCTGCCGGTTGCCGGGTTGTTGACAACTCATCCCGCTGGCGAATGGAGCAGGGAATCAAGCTAATTGTGCCGGAGGTAAACGGCAACACTCTCACAGATAGCGATATGATAATTGCCAACCCCAACTGCTCAACTATTCAAATGGTGGTAGCGCTCAACCTTTTGCACACCAATTTTAAACTCAGGCGAATTATTGTCTCAACATACCAATCTGTCACTGGCAGCGGAATCAAGGGCATTAATCAACTCACCAACGAGCGGGCAGCCAATTTTCAGGCGGACACAAAAGGCGAAACATCTTCCTCTGCTTACCCTTATCAAATAGATATGAACCTCATCCCTCAGATTGACCTGTTTCTCGAAAACGGGTACACAAAGGAGGAGATGAAGATGGTAAATGAGACAAAGAAGATAATGGGAGATGAATCTATTGCGGTTAGTGCAACAACGGTAAGGGTTCCGGTGGTTGGCGGCCACTCCGAAAGCGTAAATGCAGAATTTGAAAAACCTTTTGAACTTAAAGATATCCTCCGAATTCTAAAAGAGAGCCCCGGAGTTGTTCTCTCTGACGAAAAATCTGAGACCCCCTACCCTATGCCTCTTTTTGCGCAAAACAGAGACGAGGTTTTCGTTGGAAGGGTCAGAAGAGACCTCTCTTGCGAAAATGCTATAAATATGTGGGTTGTATCAGACAATCTTCGCAAGGGAGCAGCCACTAATGCTGTGCAGATTGCAGAACTTTTTCTGTAGGAATGTTCTTATTTTGTTTATAACCTCTTGGGAGTGGTGTACTCATAAGCCTTAAAATTTTTAACTTTGTACAAAATTCCCAAAAACCCATATGAGTACATATACAGAGAAAGAGGTCAAAACCCTGGAGTGGAACGAGCATATCCGCAGAAGACCGGGTATGTACATTGGAAAACTTGGAGACGGCGCTTCGCCTGATGACGGGATTTATGTGTTGTTGAAAGAGGTTATGGACAACTCCGTTGACGAATATGCAATGGGTTATGGCAAAAGCATCTCCATTACCATTGAAAACAGGGTTGTAACGGTAAGAGATTATGGGAGGGGAATTCCACTGGGTTCGCTTGTTGATGTGGCAAGCAGAATGAACACCGGAGCAAAATATGACAGCAAGGCATTCAAGAAGTCGGTAGGTCTTAACGGAGTGGGTATAAAGGCGGTAAACGCATTGTCCGTTGCATTTTATATTCAGGCATTTCGTGAAGGTGAAAGCCAGTATGCAAGGTTTAGCAGAGGAGAACTAATAGAGGAGAGCCGTATTCTTTCGAACGAGAAAAACGGTACACTTGTACAATTTACTGCAGACGAAGAGCTGTTCGGAAACTTCGTTTTCAATATGGAGTTTATCGAAAGCATGGTTCGGAACTACTCCTACCTCAATACCGGCCTTCAGATAAAATTAAACGGTACCGAATATGTCTCCAGAAACGGTCTTCTTGACCTTCTTAACGAGACACTTACAAAAGAGCCATTCTACCCGCCAATTCACCTTAAGGGAGATGACATTGAGATAGCGCTCACCCACGGTAACGACTACGGCGAGGGCATTTCATCTTTTGTAAACGGCCAGTTTACAACACAGGGTGGTACGCATCTGGCAGCTTTTCGTGAAGCGGTTGCCAAAACAATAAAGGATTTCTTTAAAAGGGACTTTGATCCGAGCGATGTACGCCAGAGCATGATTGCTGCGGTGAGCATAAAGGTTCAGGAGCCTGTGTTTGAGTCACAGACAAAGACTAAACTTGGTTCAAAAGAGATTGCTCCGGGGGGTACAAGCATCAGAAACTTCATTGGCGACTTCTTAAAGGAGCACCTTGACAACTACCTCCACAGACACCCTGATGCTGCTGACACAATGCTGCGCAAGATTCTTGACTCAGAGAAAGAGCGTAAGGCAATTTCGGGCATTCAGAAGCTTGCAAGAGAGAGGGCAAAAAAGGCCAACCTTCACAATAAAAAGCTTCGTGACTGCAGGGTTCACTACAACGACAAACACGAAAGGGCTTTAGATAGTACACTCTTCATTACAGAGGGGGATTCGGCAAGTGGATCTATTACAAAAAGCCGTGATGTTGTTTCTCAGGCTGTTTTTTCGCTCAAGGGAAAACCACAAAACTCATACGGGCTTAGCAAAAAAATTGTTTACGAAAACGAAGAGTTCAACCTGCTTCAGGCAGCACTTAATATTGAGGAGGATCTTGAAAACCTCCGCTACAACCAAATAGTTATTGCCACCGATGCCGACGTTGATGGTATGCACATTCGTCTGCTGCTGTTAACCTTCTTCCTGCAATTCTTTCCCGACCTTATCCGCCAGGGGCACCTTTATATACTTCAAACTCCGCTATTCAGAGTGCGAAATAAAAAAGAGACAATCTACTGCTACTCAGGCGAAGAGCGCGACAAGGCAATCAGGAAGCTGGGCACCAATCCCGAGATTACCCGCTTTAAAGGGCTTGGTGAAATCTCCCCTGATGAATTCAAATACTTCATTGGCGAGAGCATCCGCTTAGAGAAAGTACGACTTGGCAACGACGACAACATTCCCGAACTGCTCGAGTTTTACATGGGCAAAAACACCCCCGACAGACAAAATTTCATAAAAGCCAACCTCCGCTCAGATGTAATTGTCGAAGAGGCGGTGTAATTCTCCGCGCCACTTTTTTTCCAAAAACTCCTCAACTCCGGCAACAGATTGTTTTGGGTTTATTTACCCAAATCACTCAACTCCGGCAACATATTGTTTCTGGTTTATTTACCCAAATCCTCAACTCCGGCAACAGATTGTTTTGGGGTGCCCTCAAATTTTCCTGGTACTTTTCGGCGACTGCGGAACTCCTCCCTTTGGTCGTCAAACAGTCCTCGTCGTTCCCGAAA